>NZ_BAAAQG010000003.1:129179-268337 GCF_039531545.1 Dietzia cercidiphylli | reverse complement strand
GTGTCGACGGCCACGGCGAGGTCGCAGGTCGCCACGAGCTGACACCCGGCGGCGATGGCGTGGCCCTGCACCTCCGCGATCACGGGCTGGCGGATGGCCTGGATCGACTCCATGAGCTCGACGCAGGTGTCGAAGACCTCACGCTCCTCGTCGAGGGTGCGGTCGATCATCTCACCGATCTCGTGCCCGGCGGACAGCGCCGGGCCCGACCCCGTCACCACCACCACGCCGCACGACGGGTCGTCACCGAGGTCGCGGATGGCGGCGGTGGCCTCGCGCATCATCCGCAACGACAGGGGGTTGCGGCGCTCGGGCCGGTCGAGGGTCACGCGCGCGATCGGACCGCTGCGCTCGACGAGGACGTACGGGGTGCTCACTGGGGCCTCCGGGAGGGACGGGAGTGCGTGTCCCCCGGTTCTACCCCGCCGGACGGGTCCGTGGCGCGGGAGTGGGGACCGACGCCCCCGATGGAGGTCGGGACCGCGGCGCCCCGGGGCCACCTCGCCGGGACTACCGGGCCGGGACTACCGGGCCGGGGGTTATCGAGCCGGGACCGGGTGCTCGCCTCCACACCACTTCTCGGCGGGCACGGCCGCCTTGACCTGGTCGACGTGCTGCCCACAGCCGTCCCAGGTGGTCTTGCCGCAGACGGAACAGGCGACAGGATAACACATGGCGTCCTCCTTCATGGGGTTCTCGACCCGACAGGGCGTCGTTCGATACCCCCTAGGGTATGTCAGTCCGCGTTCGGGCGCCACTCCTCGTCCACCCGCGCGGTGGCCTCGCGCAGACGCTCCACGTGAGCCTCGCAGTCCTCCCATCGCGGCAGGCGCCCCGCGGCCGCGACGTCGAGCAGACTCGGGGCGTCGCGGTCCTTCTGGCTCATCACGTGCGTGACCGGGGTGCCGTCGAGCGCGACGGAGGGCCAGTCGATCGCGATGTGGGAGTCGAACGCGTCCACCGCGTGCTCGGCACCCGGTCGCCACCCCTCCGAGCACAGGTACATGACCGTGGACTGCGGCTCCAGCGAGAGGAATCCGTGCGCCACGCCCTCGGGGACGTAGATCGACCGCTGGTCGCTCGAATCGAGGACCACCCCGGACCACTCACCAAACGTGGGCGACCCCACCCGCACGTCCACCACGACGTCGAACACCGTCCCGGACGGGCACATCACGTACTTGGCCTGCCCGGGCGGCACGTCGGCGTAGTGCAGGCCGCGCAGGACCCCCTCCCCCGAGACCGACACGTTGACCTGTGCGAGGTCGAAACGGTGCCCGGTCAGGCGGCGGAAGGTCGGGTCGGTGAACGCCTCGTGGAAGACCCCGCGGTCGTCCGAGATCCGGCGGGGGGTGATCTCCCACGCCCCCGTCACACTCAGCTCGCGTAGCTGCACCGGCGGTCCCGCCTTCCTGGTCAACTGACTTCGATCCCGCCCACCCTAGCGGGACACGCCGCGGCCGCCCGAGTGCGTCAACCCCTCATGGCGCCGACGATCTGGCCTGCCGTCCACTCCCCGATCAGCAGGCAGTCCATCGCCGAGTCGTGCAGGGCCGCGTCCTCGCGCCACCCGGTCACGACGAACTGGAAGACATAGGTCGCCTCGTCGTCGCTCCATCCCACGATCAGGCTCGAGGTGGCCATCTCGCCGGGCTCGGCCGTGTAGGTGCCGCGGAGGTAGCGGTAGATGCTGCGTACGGCGCCGGCGTCCTCGTCCCCCTCGCCCGCGACCTCCTCCAGCACCGTCCAGTCGGACAGGACCTCCGCGGTGGCGACGATCATGGTCACCGCGTCGTCGGTGGACATCGCGGGCGCCACGCGGGCGCAGGTGGCCACGGCGTTGGGCGAGAAGCCGTCGCGGTGGGCCCCCGGGTCCACGTAGATCACCGCCGACGGCTCCGGCGACTCGATCCGCTGCCACGGCGGGTTGTCCACCCACGTCAGCGGTTGCGCGGCCACCGCCATCGGGGGGCTCGCCTCGAGCGAGCGGCCGGTCGAGGCGCAGAACTCCTGGATGGAGGACATGTCAGCCCTGCAGTCCCGCGCCGACGATGTGCGCCCCGCCGTCCACGACGAGCGTCTGCCCGGTGATCCAGTGGGCGTCGTCGGAGAGCAGGAACGACACCGGGCCGGCGATGTCGTCCGGCACCCCCAACCGGCCCGCCGGCAGTGCCGCGGACATCTGCTCCTCGCGGCCGGAGTAGAGGGCCTCGGCGAATCGTGTCTTGACCACCCCCGGCGCCACCGCGTTGACGCGGACGGCGGGGCCGACCTCCACCGCGAGTTCCTGCGTCAGGCGCATGACCAGTGCCTTGGTGGCGCCGTACCACCCGATGCCCGGCGAGGGTGCCAGTCCCGCGATCGAGGCCACGTTGACCACCGCCCCGCCGCGCTCACCGAGACCCGAGTGATAGACCTTCTGCGTCCACGCCAGGGTGCCCAGTGCGTTGACCTCGGTGATCTTGCGGGCGGCCGCCAGGTCCACGTCGACCGTCCGACCGAAGACGGGATTGATGCCGGTGTTGTTGACCAGCAGGTCCACCGGCCCGAACGCCTCCTCGGCCCGGGCCACCACCTCGCGCTGGTGATCCTCGTCGTCGGACTTCCCCGCCACCGCGAGCACCCGGTCCGGCGCACCCAGTTCGGCGACCGCCTCGTCGAGGCCCTCCTGCCCGCGGGCGGTGATCACCACGGACGCACCCTCGGACAGCAGTCGCCGCGCGATCCCCAGACCGATCCCACGGCTGGCGCCGGTGACGAGAGCGGTCCTGCCCGCGAAGCGGTCGGGCACGACGGGGCCGGTGCGGGGGGCGGGAAGGGGGGAAGGGCTCACGTGTCGTCTCCTGGTGCGGTTCGGGGCTCTCGGGTGTGCACTGCCAGCCTAGAGGCCGTGTCCCCGTCGTACGTTCACGGGATTTTCTCAGCCCGCCCCCAGGGAATACCGGCCGACGGGCGGGACGGGAGTTACAGTCGTCGTCAGGACTCAACCGGCCGTCACGCACGGCGCAACTACCCCAGGGCGTGCCCATGTCACCACTTGATCCACGCGGTGCGGCGGACACCCCCGTGTGCTCGATCCTCGACATCCCGGGGCCCCGCTGGTTCCACCCGGGCGACCCGATCTGGCGTGTCCACGGCGACGCGGCCACCCCGATCGGCGTGACCACCGGACTGCTCATGCTGGCCGCCAACCCCGCCTTCGCGGCCGCGCTCACCGCCGCTGACGCGGTCGAGAACCCCTGGTCCGCGGACGGCTACCTGCACGACCTCATCGAGATCACCACGTTCGGCACGGTCGACGACGCCATGGTGACGATCGAGAACTCACACCGCGACCGCTCCACCTTCTCCGGCACCACCGAGCACGGCCGGTACTACTACGGTTCGGATCCGGAGCTCATGGAGTGGGCGCACGCCGCCATCACGTGGGCACTCCTCGCCGCGTACCAGCGCTTCGCGGCGCGGCCGCTCACCCCGGCCGAGTCCGACCGATACGTCAGCCAGACGGCCGGCATCGGGCACCTGCACGGCTGCCGCGTCTCGCCCACGACCGTCCGCGAACTCGAGCAGCTGCTCCGTTCCTCCCGGGACCGCGCCCGTGCGACCTCCGCGGGTCAGCGGGCCGCGACCCGGCTCCGCGAGACGGCTCGCGCGTGCAAGGGGCTCGTCGGAACGTCAGTCACGGCCCACCGCTCGTGCATCACGGTGGTCCACGCCGCCGCTAGTCTCGTCCCCTCCGACGTGCGTCGGGCTCTCGACCTGCCGCACCGCCCCATGGACCGCACCGCCGTCTTCGGCCGGATCTCGAGGGCCCACGAGGGGCTGGGGGCTCCGATGCTCACCACCCGCGCACCCATCGCCGCGCCGTCCGCCATGCGAGCGCGACCCGCCTGACCCGCGACCCGGTCCGCGCACTGGCGCCATCTACGGCCGCCAACAACGGCCGCCACCAGTCACCGCTACCAGTCGCCGCTACCAGTCGCCGCTACCAGTGACCGTTGACCCGGCCCTTGGCGAACCCCGCGATCTCCCAGACCAGGTGCACCGGGAGCATGGGCCAGTCGATGCGCTCGATCGGCGTCATCCGCACCTCCATTCCGGTGGCGGCGCGCATCCACCGACCGGCCCGCAGTGTGTGCGGACGATTGGTGACGACGAGAATGCGCTCCCAGCTCCGGGCCCGCGCGATCGCGGCGACCGCGTGGGCCTCCCCCCACGTCGTCCGTGGCTCGGGGGCGAAGCACACCACCTCGGCCCCGTCGGGGCGATCCGCGCCGGTGCACAGCCGGCGGGCCCTGCGCTCGGAGTCGCCACCCGGGTTGGACACCAGCAGCGTGTCGGCGTACCCCGCCTCCACCAGGTCTCGGGCATAGGCGTGCCGTCCGTCATCCGCGCCGGCGAGCATGACCACGGCGTCGGCGCGGACCGGATCCTCCCCGCGGGGCTGCAGCAGGTACACGCCCCAGGCGGTGAGGGCGAGGGCGGTGGTGATGCCGATCGCACCTGCCGCGAGGGCCGCGCGGCGGAGGCGTGGACCGAAGCGCGGATGGGTCATGCGCGCAGGGTTGCCGGTCGCCTCACCGGTCACCTCCGCCGCGCGCGACCCGTGCGTGTTCGGCGATGGCGCTGGTGAGGTCGGCCCGCCAGTCCGGTAGCGGTGAGAGTCCCGCCGCCTGCCACGAGGTATCGGACAGCACGGAGAACGCCGGCCTCGGTGCCGGGCGTGGGAACTCGTCCGAACGGCAGGGACGGACCCGGTCCGGATCGGCGCCGTACCGGCTGAACACCTCGCGGGCGAGCTCCCACCACGTCGCGCGCCCGCCTCCGGCCCCGTGCAGGGTGAGCCCTCGGGTGTCGACCCGACCGGCCCTCTCGGCGGCCAGCATCTCCAGCAGACCGCCGGCGAGGGCCTGCGTATAGGTGGGCGAGCCCCACTGGTCGTCGACCACGTTGAGCGTGTCTCGCTCGCGCTCCAGTCGGACCATGGTGGCCACGAAGTCGCTGCCGGACAGGCCGAGGGACTCGCGTTGCGGGCCGGTGTAGAGCCACGCGGTGCGGATGACGGTCGCTTCCGGGTGCGAAGCCAGCACAGCCCGCTCCCCCGCCAGCTTGGTCCGCCCGTACGCCGTGGTGGGGGCGGTCGGGTCCGTGGGCTCGAGCGCCGGAGCGGTGGCCGGGTCACCTCCTCCGGGGATCTCGCCGGAGAAGACGTAGTCAGTACTGATGTGGACCATCCGGATTCCGCGCTCCCGGCACGCTGCGGCGAGCTCCTCGGCGCCGACGGTGTTGATCGCCCGGGCCCCCGCCTCGTCGGCTTCGGCGCCGTCGACATCGGTGTACGCGGCCGCGTTGATCACCACCTCCGGCGAGAAGCGGTCCAGGGCGGCGGACATCGACGCAGGATCGGTGATGTCCAGTTCGTCACGGCCCGGGGCGTCGGCCACCCCGGAGAGCGCGTGCCCGAGCTGCCCGCCTCCGCCGGTGACGAGGACCCGCGGCAGCCCGGCGGGGCGCAAGGGCTCGCCCGCCCCCTCTGCAGCCGCTCCCCCCTCTGCACTCCCGCGTGCACCGCTGCTCAGGCGTGCGTGCATCGGGGGGAGCGGCTGTGCAGGCTGATCGTCCGGATGGCCGCCGCTCACCACTGCCGACCCTTTTCGCGGCGGAGCACGTCGAGCAGGTAGGCCCCGTACCCCGATTTCCTGAGGTCGTGGGCGCGGTCGGTGAGCTCGTCGTCGTCGAGATACCCCATCCGCCACGCCACCTCCTCCGGGCAGCCGATCTTCAGGCCCTGCCGGTCCTCGATGGTCCGGACGTAGTTGCCCGCGTCGAGCAGAGAGTCGTGGGTGCCGGTGTCCAGCCAGGCGGTTCCACGCGGGAGCACCTCGACCTGTAGGCGGCCGGCCTCGAGATAGTGCCGGTTGACGTCGGTGATCTCGTATTCCCCGCGCGGCGACTTCTCGAGGTTCCGCGCCACCTCCACCACGTCGGCGCTGTAGAAGTAGAGCCCCGGGACGGCGAAGTCGGAGGACGGGTTCTCGGGCTTCTCCTCGAGGCTGATCGCGCGGCCGGCGGCGTCGAAGTCGATCACCCCGTAGTCGCCCGGGTTGGACACGCGGTAGGCGAACACGGCGCCGCCGTCGAGGTCGGCGAACCGTCGCAGCTGCGCTCCCATCCCGGGGCCGTAGAAGATGTTGTCGCCCAGGATCAGCGCCACCGGGTCGTCACCGATGTGGTCCGCACCCAGGACGAACGCCTGGGCCAGGCCCTCGGGGGCGGCCTGCTCGACGTAGCTCAGGGTGATGCCGAACTGGCTGCCGTCGCCCAGGAGCCGCCGGAACTGCGGCGCGTCCTCGGGCGTGGTGATGAGCAGGATGTCGCGGATGCCCGCCAGCATGAGCGTGGACAGCGGGTAGTAGATCATCGGCTTGTCGTAGACCGGCATGAGTTGCTTGCTGGTGGCCAGAGTGAGGGGGCGCAGACGGGTGCCGCTGCCGCCGGCCAGGACGATGCCCTTCACAGCACCTTCTCCGTCCGGGCGTACTTCGCCTCGACGCTCTCCTTGACCGGCTCCCACCAGTCGCGGTTCTCGCGGTACCACTCGATGGTCCGACGCAACCCGTCCCACAGGTCGGTGTGCTGCGGCTCCCACCCCAGCTCCTCGCGGGTGGCGGTGGCGTCGATCGCGTAGCGCAGGTCGTGGCCGGGACGGTCGGTCACGTGGTCGAAACCCGGGTCCCCGTCAGTGCCGGTGGCGCCCATGAGCTCGCAGATCATCTGCATGACCTGCAGATTGGAGTGCTCGCCGTCGGCGCCGATGAGATAGGTACGCCCCAGTTCACCGGCTGTCAGGATCCGAAGGACGGCCGAGTTGTGGTCGTCGACATGGATCCAGTCCCGGACGTTGGCACCACTGCCGTAGAGGCGGGGGCGCTGCCCGGTGAGAAGGTTGGTGATCTGCCGCGGGATGAACTTCTCGACGTGCTGGTACGGGCCGTAATTGTTGGAGCAGTTGCTGATGGTGGCGCGGACACCGAAGCTGCGGACCCACGCGCGCACCAGCATGTCCGCGCCGGCCTTGGTGGCCGAGTAGGGGCTCGACGGGTTGTAGGCGGTGGCCGGGGTGAACCTGCCCGGATCGTCGAGCTGCAGGTCGCCGTAGACCTCGTCGGTCGAGACGTGGTGCAGGCGCACGTCGTGGCTGCGGCAGGCCTCGAGCACCGCGTAGGTGCCCACGATGTTGGAGTGCACGAACGGCCACGGGGTGGCGAGCGAGTTGTCGTTGTGGCTCTCGGCGGCGAAGTGCACCACCGCGTCCTGCGGTCCGGTGAGCTGCGCGACGAGCCGGTCGGTGACACCGGGGGCCGCGCAGTCGCCTTCCACCAACGCGACCCGATCCGACGGGAGTCCGGCCAGACTCGTGCGATTGGCGGCGTAGGTCATGGCGTCCAGCACGGTGACGTGGGCGTGCGGATGCTCACGGACCACGGTGTGGACGAAGTTGGCGCCGATGAACCCGGCTCCCCCGGTGACGACGAGGCGCATGCGACCAACCCTACCGCCGTGGAGGTGCCGCCTCGGTCGTCTTCCCGGCCTCGGCATCCGCGTCACCGGCCGCCACGTCATCAGCGGAGGTGTCGTCGTCGACGGGGGCCGGATCCCGGCGCAGTTCCCGGTAGTCGGCGAGCATCGTGGCCCGCCGGCGCGCGAAGAAGTCGCTGGCCGTCGTGTCGCGCGGGGTCACCTGCACCGTCTCCTCGGCCGGTATGCCGGCCCGGAGTTGGCGGATACGCAGCACCTCGGTGTCCAGCCGCGCGCCGTAGAGCACGGCCATGTTGACCAACCACAACCACAACAGGAACACGATGATCCCCGCCAGCGATCCGTACGAGCGGTTGAAGTTGCCGAAGTTGGAGACGAAGAAGCCGAAACCGGCGGTGGCGACACCGATGATGAGCAGGGCCGCCGCCGCACCCAGCGAGACCCAGTGGAATTTGCGTCCGGCCACGTTGGGAGCGAACCGGTAGAGGATCGCCAACGCGAGGATGGCGGAGATCAGGGCCCCCGGCCACTTGGCCACACTCCACACGGCCAACGCGGTCTCGCCGAGGCCGATCCACCCACCCACGGTCTCGGCGATGGGGCCGGTGAACACCAGCGCCAGGCCCCCGACGGCCACGAGGACGATGAGCAACGCCGTGAGCAGCAGGCCGACGGGCAGCAGCCGCCACGGCGGCCGTCCCTCCTCCACTCCGAGTATGAGGTTCATCGCGCGACCGAGCGCCCAGACATAGCGGGACGCGGTCCACAGCGCGATGGTCGCGCCCACCACCAGCGCCGTCCCGGCGGCCTGCGTGGTAACGACGGCCTCGACGGGACCGCGGATCGGGTCGAGCACCTCCGGCGGGGCGATGTCGGAGAGCATGGCCATGATGGCGTCGACCGTCCTGGCCCCCTGCCCGAACACGCCGAGCAGCGAGACCATGACGAGGATCGCGGGGAACAGTGAGAGCACCCCGTAGAAGGTGAGCGAGCCCGCCTGATCGGGGCCGCGATCGCGGAGGAACTCCCCCACGGATCTCGCGAGGACCAGTCTGACGGTCCGGAGTCGTCGCCGAACGGTCGTCACGGCGCCACCGGAAGTCGTCATGCCCTGATTGTGGCTGCTCGGGCGTGAGTCGTGTGGCGCGCCGCGCCCGTCGGGCCGCCTCAGTGGGCACGCAATCCCGAGCCCGACCCCGAATCTATGACAATCATTTCTTGACAAGCCGACGTGACGCAACTAACTTAACGAACGTTCGAAACGTGATCTGGATTACACCAGCGCGCGGATCGAGCGGTCTGCCGCACACCCCCTCAGGCCATCCATCAGGACCCCGGACGCACCTTCACGCGACCGGTCCGGAACCAGAAGGATCCCCGATGTCCCGCAGCAACCGAAACCGCGTGGCCCGACGCGCGGCGCTCGCCCTGACGATGATCGGAGCGCTCGCCGCCACGGGCTGCTCCGGCGGCCACCGAATCACCGGCGACAGCGTCGAGACCATGGAGCCGATCACACTCCGGTACGGCGACTACACGACCGTCTCCTCCGCCGGCCCCTTCCGCGCCTTCGCCGAGCAGGTCGAGGAGGAGACCGGCGGCAAGATCACCTTCGACGAGTACTGGGGCGGCAGCCTGGTCAAGGGCGCCGACATGGCGCAGGGGGTCCGCGGCGGGATCGTGGACATGGGGATGTTCACCCCCAGCTATTACCCGTCCGAGTTCCCCATGACCGACTGGACCAGCCAGATGGCCAGTGTCGTGGAGCCGGAGTACCCGCTCGGCATGATGCAGGCCTTCGCCGGTGGCAGCGAGTTCGCGCTCACCGACCCGCTGATCGAGGAGCAGTTCTCGGACCAGGACATCAAGCTCCTTTTCACCTGGACCCCCTCGACCAACTACCACCTCGTGTGCAAGGACCCGGTCAACAGCCTCGAGGAAGCCCGGGGCAAACGGGTGCGAAGTGGCGGCGCATTCAACTACGGCGAGATCGAGGCCCTGGGGATGGTCCCCGTGACCCTGCCGACCGGCGAGATCTACGAGGGCCTGCAACGCGGGGTGATCGACTGTTCCCTGGCCAACGGCAAGATCATGATCGCCCTCGGTCTGTGGGAGGTCGCCAAACACTACGTCGACATCCCCTTCTCGAGCTACACGCAGTACGTGATCATGAACAAGGACGTCTGGGACGAGCTCCCCGAGGACGCCCGGCAGATCATCGACGACGCCCGACAGACGTGGTTCGACGGCTACCTCCGCGAGGAGGGGATCGTCCTGCACCAGCGGCTCCTCGCCGAGGGCGCGGACAAGAGCGTGAGCTTCTACGACGTCGACCCCGAGCTCAAGGCCACCCTCGAGACGTACCAGGAGGAGGCACTGCGCACCCTGCCGGAGCGCGCCCCCGACGACCTCGAGGATCCCGAGGGCACCGTCGAGCGCTACCGCCAGATCATGGCCGATTGGAAGACGCGGCTCGAGGACATGGGGTACGACGACCCGGCCCTCGCCGAGATCCCGGAGGACCCGGAGTCGGTCCAGATCGATCTGGCCCCCTTCGAGCAGTCCGTCCGGTCCGAGATCTTCGACCGCACCGCGCCCTGACCCCCTCGAGCAGTTGGAGAACCTGATGGACACCACCACCACCGACGCGGAGCGGCGCGTTCCGGGGCAGCGGGCCCTCGCCCGGGTGCTGTACGCATGCGCCGTGATCGCGGGGATCGTCACCCTGGTCATGGCCCTGCACATCGCCGCCGACGTCAGCTCCCGGAACCTGACCGGAACCCCCCTCTCCGGCACGCTGGAGATCACCCAGAACTGGTCGATGGTCCTCATCGTGATGCTCGCGATGGGGTACGCGGAGCAGATCGGCGAGCACATCAACGCCACCATCCTCACCCAGTACCTCGACCCCGTCTCCCGCTGGTGGTCCGACCTGATCGTCTCGGGTCTGATGTTCCTGTTCGTCTCGGCGCTGACCTACTACTCGATCACCGCGGCGGTCTTCGCCGTCGTGGTCCAACAGGTCGCACTCGGGGCGATCACCATCCCGATCTGGCCGGTGAAGATCGTCCTGGCCATCGGATTCGCCCTGTTCGCCCTCCAGCTCCTGATGTCGATCATCAGCCTGCTGATCAACGACCGTCCGAGGAAGTCCGATGTCTGACACCACCCTCGTCACCGACCACACCGGCGTGGCCCGCACCGACGATCTCGCAGTCCCCACGCCGAACCGCAACTTCATCCGGGCCTACTGGGGCAACTTCGGCTTCTCACTGATCATCGCCGCGGTCATCCTGTTCACTCCGGACCTCCCCGACACCGCTGTCGGCGTCCTGACCATCCTCCTGTCGATCGTCGCGATGGTCTCCGGTATCCACGTGGGTATCGCGATCATGGGTGCCGGCGCGGTGGGCCTGTGGAAGCTCGCGGGCACCAGCGCCGTGGCCGTGACGTTCGAGGACGTCCCCTTCACCTCCGCCGCCAGCTGGAGCCTGTCCGTCATCCCCCTGTTCATCCTCATGGGCGTGGCGATGGGTCGGTTCAATCTGACGGGCAAGCTGTTCACCTCCGCCCAGGCCTGGCTCGGCCGGTTGCCCGGCGGACTGGCGGTCTCGACCAACTTCGCGGGCGCCGGACTGGCCGCCTCGAGCGGCAGCTCCATCGCCATCTCCTACGCACTGGGGCGCACGACCATCCCCGAGATGCTGCGCGCCGGGTACAAGCCGTCGCTGGCCACGGGCGTCGTCGCGATGTCCGGAACCCTCGGGATGCTCATCCCGCCCAGCGTGGTCCTGGTGATCTACGCCGGTGTGGCCGAGACGCCGGTCGGGCCGCAGCTGCTCGCCGCGCTCATCCCGGGACTGCTCACGGCCCTGGCGTACGGCGTCGTCATCGTCGTCAGGTGCAGCATCGACCCGACCCTCGGGCCCCGGTCGACCACCCACTACACCTGGGGCCAGCGGCTGCGTTCCCTCGTGGACGTCACCCCGGTGACCCTCATCCTCATCCTCATCATCGGCGGCATGTACACCGGCATCTTCACGCCCACCGAGGCCGGCGCATTCGGTGCGATCGCCGCGATCCTGCTGGGCTGGCTGTTCGGTGACGACCGCTCCGTCGGCCACCTGGTCCGGACCGTGCTGACGTCCCTGCGCGAGACCGCGGCCGGTGTCGCCTCGATCTTCCTGCTCCTCATGGGAGTACATGTGCTCACCCGCGTGGTGGCCCTGTCCGGGGTCGCCGACTGGATCACCGAGACCATCACCTCGCTCGGGTTGAGCCGGACGCTGTTCCTCCTCGGGCTGATCTTCGTGTTCCTCATCCTGGGCATGTTCATGGACGGCCTCGCGATGATCCTGCTCACGGTGCCGATCCTCATGCCGGTGCTGGCCACCTTCGACATCAGCCTGCTGTGGTTCGGCGTCTTCATGGTGATCCTGGTCGAGCTGGCGCTGGTCACCCCGCCGATCGGCATGCTCAGCTACATAGTCCACCGGATCGCGTCGAACCCCGAGGTCAACGAAGGGATGACGGTCCGTCTGTCCGACGTGTTCAAGGGCGTGTCCTGGTTCGTCGTCACCAGCGCTGTCATCCTCGTCGCTCTGATCTTCTTCCCCGAGATCGCGCTCTGGTTGCCCGAGACCTCCGCCGCGGAGTGACCAGGTCACTGCCAGCGGATCACGGGCCACCCGCCACGGCCCGGTTACACCAGCCACGCAGCCACCACCAGACAAACCCGAGACAAAACCGAGGCAAACCCCAGGAGTCACCATGCAGCGGACCATCTTCACCCGAGAGCACGACGAGTTCCGCCAGTTGGTGCGCGACTTCATCACCAAGGAGGTGGCCCCGCACCGTGAGGAGTGGGACGAGCACGGACGCCCACCGCGCGAGTTCTTCCACAAGCTCGGAGAGCTCGGCATCCTCGGCATCCAGGTCCCCGAGGAGTTCGGCGGCGGCGGCGAGACTAGCTTCAAGTACAGCGCGATCATCTTCGAGGAGGTCGCCCGCGCCGGCGTGTCCTTCGGCTCCTATACGGTGCACTGCTGCCTCATCCTGCCGTACCTCCTCGAGTACGGGACCCCGGAGCAGAAACGGCGCTGGCTGCCGGTCTTCGCCTCCGGCGAGTTGATGACCGCCATCGCGATGACCGAGCCCGGCACCGGGTCGGATCTGGCGAACATCGCCACGACCGCCAAGCTCAGCACCGACGGCACCCACTACGTGGTCAACGGCTCCAAGACGTTCATCACCGGCGGCGTCACCGCCGACATGATCCTCACGGTCTGCCGCACCTCACCGTTCGACCCTGACAACCGCCGTCACGGCCTGTCGATCCTCTGCGTCCCCACCGACGCCGAGGGATTCTCCGTGGGCCGCAAGCTCGACAAGATCGGCCTGCGCCAGCAGGACACCGCCGAGCTGTCGTACAACGACGTCAAGGTGCCCGTGGAGAACCTGCTCGGGGAGAAGGACGCGGCGTTCTCCTACCTCACCCACAACCTCCCGCAGGAACGCCTGAGCATCGCGCTCAACGCGGTCGCCCAATCCGAGGCGGCGCTGCGACTGGCCACCGACTACACGCGTGAGCGAGTCGTCTTCGGCAAGCCCGTCTCCTCCTTCCAGAACACCAAGTTCGTGCTGGCCGAGTGCGCGACAGAGGTCGAGGTGGCCCGCGTGTACGTGGACCACTGCCTGGAACTGCTCGACCGGGGCGAGCTCACCGTCGCGGACGCCGCCAAGGCCAAGCTCCACGCCACCGAGATGGCCGCCCGCGTGATCGACCGGTGCCTGCAGCTGCACGGCGGGTACGGCTACATCACCGAATACCCCATCGCCCGCCTCTACACGGACACCCGCGTCTCCCGGATCTACGGCGGCACCAGTGAGGTCATGAAGACGATCATCGCCAAGAGCCTCGGGCTCTGACGGTCAGGGGGACTCTCACGTGTATCCAGGAAGATTCGCCATCACCCACCCGGACAAGCCGGCCGTCATCGAGGACGCCACCGGCCGCGTGGTCACCTACTCCGAGCTCGAGGCCCGTTCGGTACGGTTCGCCAACTGGCTCCTGGCCCGGGGGCTGCTGCCGGGCGACCACATCGCGGCGCTCTCTGTCAACGACGCCACGGTATTCGAGCTGTACTGGGGCGCGATGCGCTGCGGCCTGTACTTCACGATGGTCAACACCCACCTGGCCACCGACGAGGTCGCCTACATCGTCGCGGACAGCGGCGCCCGGGTGCTTCTCGTCTCGGGCGCCCTCGCCGAACTCGGTGAGTCGATCGTCGACCAGACGCCGCACGTCGAGCACCGGCTCGCGTTCGCCGGCGAGGTCCCCGGCCACCTCGACTACACGACCACCATGGCGGAGATGTCCACCACCCCGCCGGCGGACCAGCCGCGCGGGGCGGACATGCTCTACTCCTCGGGCACCACCGGCCGCCCCAAGGGCATCAAACCCGCGCTCGACGGTGCCCAGGTGGGCGACGAGCCGGGCCCGTCACTCGTGGCGCGCATGAAGCGCAACTACGGGTTCGACGACGACACCGTCTACATGTCCCCGGCCCCGATCTACCACGCCGCTCCACTGCGGTACGCCACGGGAACGCAGGCCCACGGCGGCACGGTGATCCTCATGGACCGCTTCGACCCGGAACACTGCCTGGCCGGGATCGAGAAGTACGGGGTCACGCACAGCCAGTGGGTCCCGACCCACTTCATCCGGATGCTCCGCCTGCCGCAGGCGGTGCGCGAGTCCTACGACGTGTCGTCGATGCGGGTCGCGATCCACGCCGCCGCCCCGTGCCCGGTGGAGATCAAGAAGGCCATGCTCGACTGGTGGGGGCCGGTGGTCTACGAGTACTACTCGTCCACGGAGTCCAACGGCGCCACCACGATCTCCCCGGACGAATGGCTGCGCAAACCCGGCAGCGTCGGACGTGTCGGACAGGGCTCCTCGGGCATCGTCCACATCTGCGACGAGTTGGGCGCGGAACTGCCCGCCGGTGAGGACGGGTGGATCTACTTCGAGCGCGACGACTACTCGTTCGAGTACCACAACGATCCCGGGAAGACCGCGGAGACCAGGCACCCCGACCACCAGAACTGGACCACGCTCGGCGACATCGGTCACCTCGACGAGGACGGCTACCTGTACCTGACCGACCGGGCCAAGTTCACCATCATCTCGGGCGGGGTCAACATCTACCCGCAGGAGATCGAGAACTGCATCGCCGTACACCCGGACGTCATCGACGTCGCGGTGATCGGCGTCCCGGACGAGGTGATGGGACAGTCCGTTAAGGCGGTGGTCCAACTCGTCCCGGGCGTCGAGCCGTCCGAAGCGACCGCCGAGCGGATCAAACAGCACTGCCTCGACCGGATCGCACGCTACAAGTGCCCCCGCACCGTGGCGTTCACCGAGGTCATCCCCCGCACTCAGACGGGGAAGCTGGTCAAGGGCCGACTCGACACCTCGGTCTGACCCACCAGAGCAGACGCCACCGCGCCACCCGCCCCGCATCTCACCCGAATCGGAGAATCCGTGCACAACGCAGTCATCATCGACGCCGTCCGCTCCCCCATGGGGAAAGGCAAGCCGGGCGGTGCCCTCGCCGACCTGCACCCCGTCGACCTCCTCGCCCAGCTACTCTCCGGACTCGTCGACCGGACCGGCCTCGACACCGCCCTGGTCGACGACGTCATCGTCGGCGTGGTCAGCCAGGTCGGCGAACAATCCGGCACAGTCGGCCGCCAGGCCGCCCTCGCCGCGGGGTTCCCCCAGCACGTGCCCGGCGTCACCGTCGAACGCAAGTGTGGCTCGAGCCAGCAGGCCGTCGACTTCGCCGTCCAAGGTGTGGTCGCCGGTGCCTACGACGTGGTGATCGCCGCCGGCCTCGAGTCCATGAGCCGCATCCCGATGGGCGTCAACCGGCTCGACCAGGATCCCCACGGACCGCTCGTCCACGCCCGCTACCCGAACCTGACCAACCAGGGCGTGGCCGCCGAACTCGTGGCCGGCAAGTGGGACCTGTCCCGTGAGCAGCTGGACGAGTACTCGGCGCGCTCCCACGACCGCGCGGACGCCGCACGGTCGAGTGGATGGTTCGACGAAGAGATCGTGCCCGTGACCACCCCGGCGGGACTCGTGGACCGCGACGAGTCGATCCGACCGGGCACCACCGCCGAGAGGCTGGCCGACCTGCGTACGGCGTTCGACACCGAGGCCGCACGGGCCGAGCGGCCAGAGATCGACTGGAAGGTCACCGCCGGCAACTCCTCGCAGATCACCGACGGCGCCGCGGCGATGCTCATCATGAACGAGGACGTCGCGCGCTCACTGGGCCTGACGCCGATCGCGCGGATCGTGGCCTCCGCCGTCGTCGCCGACGACCCGGTCCTCATGCTCACCGGCCCGATCCCCGCCACCCGCAAGGTCCTCGACCGCGCCGGGATGACCATCGCGGACCTCGACACTTACGAGGTCAACGAGGCCTTCGCGTCCGTGCCGCTGGCCTGGCGGGACGAGATAGGCGCCGACGACGACAAGCTCAACCCCGTCGGCGGCGCGGTGGCTCTGGGCCACCCGCTCGGCGCATCGGGTGTGCGCATCATGACCACGATGATCCACCACCTGCGCCGCACCGGCGGCCGCTTCGGACTCCAGACGATGTGCGAAGCCGGCGGGATGGCCAACGCGACCGTAGTAGAGGCCCTCTGACCCCCTCTCTCGTCCGAGAGATCCCCCTCCAGAAAGGCACAATCCATGGATCTGACAAACGCCAGCGCACTGGTGACCGGCGGCGCCTCCGGACTGGGTCGGGCGACCGTGGCCCGGTTCGTCGACGCCGGTGTCCCCACCGTCCTGGTGGACCTGCCGTCCTCGAACGGGCAGCAGGTTGCCGAGGAGTTCGGTGACCTCGTCACCTTCGCCCCCGCCGACGTCGCCGATCCCGAGGAGATCACCGCGGCTGTCCGGGCTGCGGCGGACCGCGCTCCCCTGCGCGCGGTCGTGCACTGTGCGGGCATCGGCCGGACCGTCCGGGTGGTGGACCGCGAGGGCGAGCCGGGCTCGCTGGAGGACTTCGAGCTGGTCGTGCGGGTGAACCTCCTGGGTTCGTTCAACGTCCTGCGGATCGCCGCGGCCGAGATGGCCGAGAACGATCCCGTCGACGGTGAGCGCGGCGTGGTCGTCATGACCGCCTCCGTGGCCGCGTGGGAGGGACAGATCGGCCAGATGCCCTACTCCGCGTCCAAGGCCGGCATCGTCGGGATGACGATCGTCGCCGCGCGGGACCTGGCCCGCCGCCAGATCCGCGTCAACACGATCGCCCCCGGCATCTTCGAGACGCCGATCTTCGATCGCCATCCGGCCGAGCTGGTCGAGGGCCTGGCCGCACAGATCCCGCATCCCTCGCGGCTCGGTCGGCCTGACGAGTACGCCAAGCTCGCGCTGCACGTGGTGGACAACGCCATGATCAACGGCGAGACCATCCGCATCGACGGCGCGATCCGGATGGCGCCCAAGTGAACATCGAGACGGCCGACCGTGTGCACGTGGAGGAGATCAACGGCGTGATGGTGGTGACGCTCGACCGCCAGCACGCCCGCAACGCCATCAACCGGGCGACGTCGGAGGCGGTCGCCGCGGCGATGGAGGAGCTGGACCGGCGGGACGACCTCTCCGCGGGCGTCATCACCGGTGCCGGGCCGGTGTTCTGCGCCGGGATGGATCTCAAGGCGTTCCTCGCCGGCGAGGACGTGTCGCTACCGGGCCGCGGTTTCGCCGGGTTCGTGGAGCAACCTCCGGCTAAGCCACTCATCGCCGCGGTCGAGGGTCCGGCGCTCGGGGGTGGGTTCGAGATCGTCCTGGCCTGCGACCTCGTGGTCGCGTCCGAGACCGCGCGATTCGGACTTCCCGAGGTCAAACGGGGTCTGCTCGCGGGGGCCGGCGGACTCATGCGTCTGCCGCGGCGGGTGCCGTATCAACTGGCCATGGAGATGGCGTTGACCGGCGAGCCCGTCGACGCCGGGACCGCCCGCGCGGCCGGGCTGATCAATCGCCTAGTCCCCGCAGGCGGCGCCCGCGACGCGGCAGTGGAGCTCGCCTCCGCGATCGCCGCCAACGCCCCACTCGCCGTGCGGGCGTCCAAGGAGATCATGACCGGGTCCCGCGAATGGACCTCCGAGGAGGAATTCGGAAAGATGAGGGGGATATTCCTACCGGTGAGGTCCTCCGACGACGCCCGCGAGGGAGCGTTGGCATTCAAGGAGAAGCGCCGACCCCGGTGGACGGGCAACTGAGGAGACCGAAGATGACCAGCGGCACGGTGCAGAGTGACCTGTTGGCTGTCGCACGCCGCGAGTTCGTGGAACACGGTTACGGCGGAGCGTCCATCCGCTCGATCGCCCAGAAGACCGGGGTGAGCCTGTCGGCGATGTATTACCACTACGCCAGCAAGCAGGAACTGCTCGCGGCGATGCTCAATGTCGGGATGGACTCATTTGAGCAGCGGGTGGTCGACGAGTTCCAGGCGAAGGATCCGACCCCCACCGGTCGACTGCTGGGGTACGTCGCCTCACTGGTCCGGTTCCGCACCCTCGAGCAGGAGCAGTCCCAGCTGGTCCAGACTGAAACCCGGAACCTTGAACCAGCATCCCTCTCCGCGTACCGCGAGCGGCAACGGCAGTCCAGCGAGCCGCTGCGACAGGCGCTCGCGGACGGCGTCGCCAGCGGAGAATTCCGCACACCGTTCCCGGAGGACTCGTACCGGTCGATCCTGGGCATGTGTAACGCGATCGCCCACTGGTACGAGCCGGGCGGCGACCTCCTGGTCGAGGAGATCGTGCACCGATACCAGGAGCTCGCACTGCGCGTGGTCTACCACCGCGACGTCGCCTCCCCGGAAACAGACCCCGGGACCTGACCCCGTTTCTGATCCCGGGACCTGATCCCGCCGGCATCCGGGGACGAATGCCCCGGCTGTCAGTCGGGGTTGCGGGCCTGCTCCGCCTGGGCCTCGCGGCGGACGTCGGCGGCGTCGTCGATGGTCTTCTGCCGCTTCTCCTCGGCCTTGTCGCTGGCGGTGGTGTCACGGGGCGGGAGCTGGATGGTCTCCTCGGCGTGCATCCCGGCCTGGAGTTCGCGGGCCCGCTCCATCTCGGCGTCGACCTCGGCCCCGAACAGCAACGCGTTGTTGGTGATCCACAGCCAGAGCAGGAACATGATGACGCCGGCCAGCGAACCGTAGGTGGCGTTGTAACTGCCGAAGTTCGACACGTAGAACACGAACGCGGCCGTGGCGACCGCCCAGACCAGCAGCGCCACGATCGCACCCATGGAGATCCACCGGAACCTGGGTTGCTTGATGTTGGGCGAGAACCCGTAGAGCACGGCCAGGATCACGATGACGACGAGGACCAGCACCGGCCACTTGGCGATGCCCCACACGGTCACGGCGGTCTCGCCGAGGCCCACGAGGTCACCCACCCAGGCGGCGATCGGGCCGCTGACGACCAGCATGAGCCCGGCCAGGCAGACCAGGAGCAGAAGGACCGCGGTCAGCACGATCATGGCGGGCTTGAGCTTCCAGAAGGGGCGCCCCTCCTCGACCTCGTAGATGCGGTTCATGGCCCGCCCGAAGGCGCCCACGTAGCCGGACGCCGTCCACAGCGCGCCCAGCAGACCTGTGATGAGGGCGAGTCCGGCGGCCGGGGTGTTGACCAACGAGTCGATGGGCCCCCGCAGAGCCGCGAGTGTCTCCTCCGGGGCAGCACCCTCGAACAGCTCCATCACGGCGTTGACGGTCTCCTGGCCCTGACCGAACACGCCGAGCAGGGACACCACCGCCAGCAGCGCCGGGAAGATCGAGAGCACCGCGAAGTACGTCAGCGCGGCGGCCAGGTCCGTGCATTTGTCCTTGGAGAACTCGGCGGCGGCACGCGTGAGGCCGATCTTCCAGGTCCCGGCCTTCAGTGAGGTCGGCGAGTCGGGCTTCCCCGAATCCGGGTCGGCGTCCGGGTCGGGCTTGTCGGTGATGTCGCGGCTGCTGTTCGGGCTCATGGAAATGACTGTCCCACCGGAGGCCCGCTCGCGCATCCTGTGGGGTCGATCTCCCCGGGGCGGAATCAGGCATCATGTGCGTTACCCTCCTGGGTGTCACATCACCAAAGAGTCACTTCACCTGTGTCGCAGCACTCGCGACCCCGACCCCCACAGGAGCACCCATGAGCCTGTCCAACGCCATCCTCCGCGGAGTCACCGGCGCGTTCGTCCTCAACTCGGGACTGTCCAAGCGCAACCTGCCCACCGAGGCGGCCCAGGGCCTACAGGGATTCGCCGCCACCGGCGTCCCGCAGGTCACCAAGCTGGAGCCGGACACGTTCGGCAAGTTCGTCGCCTACTCCGAGATCGGGATCGGCGCGGCATTGCTCACGCCTGTGGTCTCGCCCCGCCTCGCGGGCGCCGCGCTCGGCACCTTCTCCGCCGGCCTGCTGGCGATGTACTTCCGCAACCCCTCGATGACCGAGTCCGACGGCATCCGCCCCTCCCAGGAGGGCATGAGCCTGGCCAAGGACGCGTTCATGGCCGCCATTGCCGGAGCCCTGGTCACGAGCAGGTGACCCACGCCGGGGGCAGCGGCGCCCCCGACACCGGGGCCTGACCGGCCACCCCGGGCCCGACCCCTCAGGCCGAGGCGATGGCCTCCAGGATCGCCTCGGCCAGGTCCGCGCGGCACACCACAAGATCCGGCAGGTAGGTCTCGGCCACGTTGTACTCCAACGGGGAACCGTCCACGCGCACCGCGACGAACCCCCTGGCCAGGGCCACCCCGGCCGGTGCGGCCGAGTCCCACTGGTACTGGCCACCGGCGTGGATGTAGGCGTCCGCCTCCCCGCGCACCACGGCCGCGGCCTTGGCCCCGGCCGAACCGAGTGGCACCAGGTCCCCGCCGACGGACTCGGCCACCGCCTCGGCGAACGCCGGCGGGCGGGAGGCCGAGAGCACGATCCTCGGTCGCGGGCCCGAGCGGGGCGGGAGGAGGCCTCCCCCGTCCACGCCGCCGTTGCCCACGGGTGCCGCGTAGACCTCGTCGTCGCCGGTCCCCAACACCACCCCGAGCGCCGGCAGCGAGACCGCGGCGGCCGTGAGCCGCGCCCGCGCCGGATCCCCGGACCGCTCCCACAGCGCGACGTGGACGGCCCAGTCGGGCCGATCGCCGAGTCCGTACTCCCGCGTGCCGTCGACGGGGTCGATGATCCACACCCGGTCGGCGTCGACGCGGGCGAGGTCGTCGCTGGACTCCTCCGACAACACCGCGTCCCCCGGTCGCTCGGCGGCGAGCCGTTCCAGGAGCAGGGCGTTGGCGCGGCGGTCGCCGAGGTCGCCCAGCGCGCGCCTGGTGGGGCCCGAGGACCGCAGCTGCACCAGCAGTCGCCCGGCGTCGGCGGCCAGGTCGACGGCGAGCTGTTGATCCGTGGAGCGTGTGGGGGCTGTCATGCCCTCCACCCTAGGAGGCCCGACGCGAGGGCGAGCAGCAGACGCCTATCGCCGACGCAGGCGCAGGCCTCTGCGCCGGCCGGTCCCGTAGCCCCGGACCACGCGGGCCGGCTCATCCGGGCAGCGGTGCGCGTCGGCCGCGACCCGTGCCGCCCCTCGCGAGGGCGGCACCCCGCTGGTGGCCCCGCATCGCTGACACCCCCAGGTCGCGCCGTCGGCGGCCTCCTGGACATAACACGACCGTTCGCCGACCCCGTCCATCCCGCCCCCCAGCGCAGAGCACCGACCCGGAGCCGGTGCGAATTCCGCAATTGTGTCACAAAATTCTCATCTTGACACGACATCTTCATCACGTCAGCACCGCGTAGACAGATCGGTCTGGACTTGACGCTCACTTAATGTCTACTTTGTTGGTCTACTTAATCTACACACAAGATAATCGGAGCACTCGTGAAGACACTGATCGTCCTGGGCGTCGTCGGCGCCATCGCCCAGCTCATCGACGGCTCCCTGGGGATGGCCTACGGCGTGACGTCCACGACGCTGCTGGTCGCGGCCGGGATCGCGCCCGCCGCGGCCTCGGCGTCCGTGCACTTCGCGGAGATCGGCACCACCCTGGCCTCAGGCATCTCCCACCACAAGCTGGGCAACGTGGACTGGCGCATCGTGCGCATCCTCGCGGTCCCCGGCGCCATCGGGGCGTTCGCCGGCGCCACCATCCTCACCAACCTCCCGGCGGACGTGGCCAAGCCGGTGGTCGGGGCGATCCTCCTGACGCTGGGCCTGTACGTGCTGTACCGCTTCCTCGCACTGGGTGGGCGTCGTCCGGAGTTCAAGGGCCGCGTGCGGACGGGGTTCCTGGTCCCCCTCGGACTGGTGGGCGGCACCCTCGACTCGCTCGGCGGCGGCGGGTGGGGCCCGGTCGGCACCACCTCGCTGCTGTCCTCGGGCCGGGTCGAGCCGCGCAAGGTGGTCGGCTCCATCGACACCTCCGAGTTCGTGGTGGCCGTGGGTGGCTCCCTCGGCTTCCTCATCGGCCTGGGCGCGGCCGGCATCGACTGGGGCTACGCCGCGGCACTGCTGGTCGGCGGCGTGATCGTGGCACCACTGGCGGCCTGGCTGGTCAAGCACCTGCCCGCGCGCGTGCTCGGCACCGCGGCCGGAGGCCTGATCGTGGTGACCAACTCGCGCACCCTTCTGGTGTGGGCCGAGGTCCCGTCCTCCACCACCACGCCGCTCCTGCTGACCCTGGTCGCCGTGTGGATCGCCCTCATCGCCTGGGCCGTGCGCGCGGAGAAGGCGCTCCGTGACGACGACGAGACCCGCGATCCCCCGGCCGGGCCCGCCGTGGCCCACGACCCCGTGCCCGCGCGGGGATAGGGGGCCCGCCCGGCGCCCCTCGCCACTCCCCCGCCCGGCGCGCGAGGCGCTCTGGGAGACTGTCCCCATGAGGGTCACCGCGAAATCGGACTACGCGCTGCGGGCGCTCGTCGAACTCGCGAACGCGCAGCGGGATCACGGTGGCGACGGTCCCCGCGAGAACCCGATCAGCGCCGAGGAACTGGGGCGGCTGCAGGACATACCGCACGGGTTCCTGCAGTCCATCCTGTCGGACCTGCGCCGGGCCGGCATCGTGGCCAGTCGACGGGGCAAGACCGGCGGATGGACGCTCGCCCAGGACGCGGGGGCCGTCACCGTGGCGGATGTCCTGCGCGCGGTCGACGGTCCCCTCGTCAGCGTCTACGACGTGCGCCCGGAGGCGGTCGACTACAACGAGCGCGCCTCGATCCTCCAGCACGTGTGGATCGCCTCGAGGGCCTCCCTGCGGCGGGTCATGGACGCGGTCTCCCTGTCCGACCTCGCCGAGGGCCGGCTGCCCCCCGATGTCCACGCACTCACCCTCGACGACGACGCCTGGGAGCCCCGCTGACCGCCGGGCCGCGAACACGCTGACCCACCAGACCCCACCGGGTACGGGCCCCCGCTCGTCACCCGGACCCGCGGGTCGGCTGCCCGCACTGGTGGCCCCCACCCGCAGGCGGGTGTTAATGTCTACTGAACAGCTCGGTTTAATGCCTTAATGGCCGGAGGGTCTCTCCCTCCGCCCGACAGGCGGCCACCGGGAGTGACAGTGTCATCGACCGACGTCGGAGGATCCCCCCGTGCCCACCCTGATCGTCCTCGGCTTCGCCGGACTCCTGGCCCAGCTGGTCGACGGCTCGCTCGGCATGGGATACGGCGTCACCTCGACGACCATCCTCGTGGCCGCCGGGATCGCCCCCGCCGCCGCGTCTGCGGCCGTGCACTTCGCCCAGATCGGCACCACACTCGCCTCGGGGGTCTCCCACCACAAATTCGGGAACGTGGACTGGCGGATCGTCGCGATCCTCGCCGGCCCGGGCGCGGTGGGCGCCTTCATCGGCGCGACGGCGCTCACCTCGCTGTCCAGCGCGGTCGCCAAGCCCATCGTCGCCGCGCTCCTGCTCGCCCTGGGCTTCTACGTCCTCTACCGCTTCCTGCGGCTCGGCGGCAGGCGGCCCCAGTTCTCCGGCCGCATCTCGGCGCGCCTCCTGGTGCCCCTCGGCTTCGTCGGCGGAACCCTCGACGCGTTCGGCGGCGGCGGATGGGGCCCGGTCGGAACGACCACCCTGCTCTCGTCGGGCCGAGTGGAGCCGCGCAAGGTGGTCGGCTCGATCAGCGCCTCGGAGTTCGTGGTGGCGGTGAGCGCCTCCATCGGCTTCCTCTTCGGCCTCGGAGCCGCGGGCATCAACTGGGCGTTCGCGGCCGCGCTGCTGGTCGGCGGCGTGATCGCCGCGCCGTTCGCCGCCTGGATGGTGCGCCACCTGTCGCCGCGGGTCCTGGGTACGGCCGCCGGCGGACTCATCATCATCACCAACACGTTCACCCTGCTGAGTTCCACCGGCGCCCCCGCACTGGTGATCGCGCCGGTGTTGGGGACGCTGTTCCTGGCATGGATCGCACTGGTGGTCCACGCCGTCCGCGCCGTCCGCCGTGAGCGGACGCCCGATCCGGTACTCGTCACGACCACCTGACCGGACTGGTGGCCCGTACGCGCGGCCGGACGAGGTGAGGGGCGGGACCGGTCAGACGCGGGTCCGGGCCCGCCTGATCGGCTCGTCGAGGTGCACCGAATACCTGCGCACCAGCGCCCGCCACACCAGCGGCCCGACCGTCACCAGCACCAGCGCGATGGCGCCGATCAGTGCAGGCGAGGCCCCGAGCATCGCCGAGGCGGTGACCGCCAACACGATGGTGATGCCCCGCCGGATCAGTCCCTGCGGCACCCGTCCGGCGAACTTCGACCCGACGTACGTCCCGATCGCCCCGCCGATCAGCAGGGGCACCAGAAGGTTCCAGTCGACGCCGGTCACCATCACGTGGCCGATCGCCGCCGCGATCACCAGCGGGACCGCCTGCACGAGGTCGGTGCCCACCAGCCGCAGCGCGGCCAGGGTCGGGTACAGCAGCATGATGCACATCATGATGACCGTGCCGGAACCCACCGAGGTGATGCCCACCATCAGCCCGCCGATGACTCCGACCAGCAGGGTGATCAGCGGCTTGACGGGCGGGTTCGGGTCGCTGCCCGTACGGATCTTGCCGGCCATCTCGAAGAACGCGCGCAGGAAATAGGCGGAGGACGCCACGATGAGCGTGCCGCCGATCGCCTTCTTCAGCAGCCCCTGGACGTCGTCGGCTCCCACCGCGTGCACCAGCCAGGCCCCCAGATAGGCCGTCGGGACCGAACCCAGGATCAGCCAGAACGCGATCTTCAGGTTGGGTTTGCCGTGCTTCCAGTGCACGCCGGCCCCGATGACCTTGTTCACCGCGTTGACCACCAGATCGTTGGCCACGGCGGCGGTGGGCGGGATCCCCACGAGGATGAGCGCGGGCGTCATCAACGCCCCGCCGCCCATCCCCGTCAGACCTATGACCACGCCGATCACCGCGCTGACGACCAGCAGACCCAGCGAGTCGTAGGTCCAGAGCGCCTCCGGCACCGGGTCAGACCCCGAGGATCGAGCTGACGATCCGCTGAGCCACCTCTTCCGCGGTGCCGTCCTCCGGCCGGATGTGCAGGTCGGGGGTCAGCGGCGGCTCGTAGGGCGCGGACACGCCGGTGAACTCGGGGATCTCTCCCGCCCGCGCCTTGGCGTAGAGCCCCTTGGGGTCACGTGCTTCGCACTCGGCCAACGGGGTGTCCACGAACACCTCGGTGAAGGGCAGGTCGGCCGCGGCGTGGACGCTGCGCGCCTTGTCGCGGTCGGCGCGCATCGGGGAGATGAGGGAACAGATGACGACGACGCCGGCGTCGGCGAACAGCGCCGCCACCTCCGCGGTGCGGCGGATGTTCTCCGCCCGGTCGGAGGCCGAGAACCCGAGGTCGGCGTTGAGGCCGTGCCGCAGATTGTCGCCGTCGAGGATGTAGGCGGGGTGCCCGGACTCGATGAGCAGCCGCTCCACCTCGGAGGCGACCGTGGACTTGCCCGAGCCCGACAGTCCCGTGAGCCAGAGCGTGCGACCCTGCCCGCGGTCTCCGCGCTGGACGGCGCCGGCGTGCCACACCACGTTGGAACCGGTGGTGGCGGGGCCGATGATCATGCCCGCGCCCACGGTGTTGCCGGTGAGCTCGTCCACGAGGATGAACGCGCCGGTGTCGCGGTTACGGCGGTACGGGTCGTACATCAGCGGGGTCTGCGTGCGCAGGCCGATGCGGCCGATCTCGTTGAGCCCCAGCTCGGTGGAGTCGGGGTCGCGGTGCAGGGTGTTGATGTCGAGCCGGTACTCCAGGCCCGTGACGATCGCCTTGGTGTCGCGGGTGGTGTGCTTGACGACGTACCGCTTGTTGGGCGTGAGCGTGGAGTCGTCGGCGAACCAGCAGACCATGGCCTCCAGCTCCGTGCCCTGGTGCGGGCGGTTGCCGGGTCGGGCGATCATCTCACCGCGGACGATGTCGATCTCGTCGTTGAGTGCGATGGTCACCGCGGCCGGTGCCGCCGCCTCGTCCAGTTCCGCGCCGCCCGGGCCCCAGATGGCCTTGATGGTGGACTGCCGACCGGACGGCATGACCACAACCTCGTCATCGACCTTCATGATGCCCCCGGCGACCGTGCCGGCGAAGGACCGGTGGTCCAGGCCGTCGGCGCGCTGGGGGCGGATCACGTACTGCACCGGGAACCGGACGTCGGTCAGGTTGCGGTCCGAGGCGATGTGCACGTTCTCGAGATGGTCGAGCAGGGCCGGCCCCGTGTACCAGGGCATCGAATCATTGCGGTCGACCACGTTGTCGCCCTTGAGCGCGGACAGCGGCACGAACGTCACGTCGTGGACCTCGAGCTTGGCGGCGAAGTCGGTGAACTCGGAGCGGATGGCCTCGTAGGTGGCCTCGTCGTAGTCGACCAGGTCCATCTTGTTGACGGCCACGACCAGGCGCGGGATGCCCAGCAGCGCGGAGAGGAACGCGTGCCGGCGCGTCTGCTCCAGCACCCCCTTGCGGGCGTCGACCAGGATGATCGCCACGTCGGCCGTCGAGGCGCCCGTGACCATGTTGCGCGTGTACTGCACGTGGCCCGGGGTGTCGGCGATGATGAACTTGCGGCGCGGGCTCGAGAAGTAGCGGTAGGCCACGTCGATCGTGATGCCCTGCTCGCGCTCGGAGCGCAGCCCGTCGGTGAGCAGCGCGAGGTCGGTGTACTCGTCACCGCGCTTGGCCGAGGTGGCCTCGATCGAGGCGAGCTGGTCCTCGAATATCCCCTTGGAGTCGTAGAGCAGGCGCCCGATGAGGGTCGACTTGCCGTCGTCGACCGACCCCGCGGTGGCGATGCGCAGCAGCTGGGCGTGCTCGGACATGGTGCTCAACTGCTCCGGGGTGAGAGTCGAGGCGGTGGCGAGCGTCGGCCCGCTGGTCGCGGACGATGCCGTGGTGGCGGAGCTCATCAGAAGTAGCCTTCCTTCTTGCGGTCTTCCATGCCGGCCTCGGAGATCCGGTCGTCGGCACGGGTGGCGCCGCGCTCGGTGACGCGGGTCCCCGCGACCTCGGCCACGACGGCGGCGTTGTCGGCGGCGTCGGACTCCACACACCCGGTGCAGGTGGCGTCGCCGACGGTGCGGAAACGGACGAGCTCGGTGCGCGCCTCCTCGCCCGGGAGGGTCTCGAGGAACCGCGTCTTGGCCAGGAGCATCCCGTCGCGCTCGATCACCTCGCGCTGGTGCGCGTAGTAGATCGGCGGCAGGTCGATGTCCTCCCGCTCGATGTACTGCCAGATGTCCAGCTCGGTCCAGTTGGACAGCGGGAACACCCGGATGTGCTCGCCCTTGCGGTGGTTGCCGTTGTACAGCTTCCACAGCTCGGGGCGCTGTGCGCGCGGGTCCCAGGCGCCGAACGCGTCACGGAAGGAGAAGACGCGCTCCTTGGCGCGGGCCTTCTCCTCGTCGCGGCGGGCGCCGCCGAACACGGCGTCGAAGCGGTTCTCCTGGATGCCGCGCAGCAGGGCGGCGGTCTGGAGTCGGTTACGGCTGGTGCCGACGCCCGTCTCCTCGACCACGCGGCCGGCGTCGATGTCGTCCTGGACGTACGACACGAGCAGCTGGACCCCGGTCTCCTCGACCACCCGGTCCCGGTACTCGATGACCTCGTCGAAGTTGTGACCGGTGTCGACGTGCATGAGCGGGAACGGCATGGGCGCGGGCCAGAACGCCTTGCGCGCCAGGTGGAACATCACCACGGAGTCCTTGCCGCCGGAGAACAGCATCCCCGGGCGTTCGAACTGCGCGGCTACCTCGCGGAAGATGTGGACGGACTCGGCCTCGAGTGCGTCGAGGTGCGAGAGCGTCACCGCCGTCCTCGCTGTCATGCGACCTCCAATGTCGTGGGCTCGTCCGGCGTGACCGGACAGCAGACCGCAGACAGGTCTGTCTGCGGTCCGGCTCGGAGACCATCGTGCTCCCCGAGCGGCCCGATTTACATCTCGGAGACGGCAATCCCGGGCAGATTGTCCGCATGTCGACATAGGCTGTCGGATATGCGACACGAACCCACCCACCGTGTGCTCTCCGTGATCGAGGCGCTGTCGATTGAGGGCCCGCCGTTGCCCCTCGCCGAGATCGCCCGGGCCACCGGGGCCAGTCGCTCGACCCTGCACGCCGTGCTCGCCGAGATGCAGGCCGAGCAGTGGGCCGAGAAGCTCGAGGGCGGGTGGCGCGCCGGGCCCCGGATGCGCTCGGTCGCCGCGTCGCTGTCCGCCGAGGTCGACCTGGCCCGGGCCGCCAGGCAGCCGCTGGAGCGACTCGTCGACGCCACCGGCATCGCCGCCGTGGTCTTCGAGACCCGCGACGGCATGAGCGAGGTCGTGGACGCGGTCGGGGCGGGCATGCGCACCGCCTCGCGACCGGACATCGCCGTCGGGCACGTCGTCCCGGTGCGCGCGCCCTTCGCCCGCGAACTCGTCGCCCGGCTGCCGCTGGTCGACCAGCGGCGGTGGCTGTCCGACTCCGGCGGACTGACCGGGGCCGCGAGGGAGCGGCTGGAGCTGGTGATGCCGCAGATCGCCCGGCGGGGCTGGTCCATCGAGCGCCTCACCCCCGCGCGCCGCGAGCTGCTGCGGATGGCCGACTCACTGGAGTCCTCGGGCGTGGGAGCCCTGGTGCGCGACCGCGTCTCCGAGCTCTTCGTGGAGCTGTCCGAGATCGACGTGACCGACGCCGAACTCTCCTCCGCCGCCGACCTCGCGGTGACCTCGGTGGCGGCCCCCGTGCTGCGGGCCGACGGCCGGGCCGTCGGCTCGGTGGCCGTGACCCCGGGGCGGCGCATGACCGGCCGGGCCGTCGCGCGCGCGGTCGACGCCGTGACCGGGTGCGCGGGCGAGGTCTCCTCCCGCCTCGCCGCCCATCCGCGTCCCGCCCGCGCGCCCGGGCTCCCCGCGCATCTGGTGCACCCGGCCCACGCGGCCCGGAGCCACTGAGCCGCCGCCCGAGCCCCGGGATCCCGATCGCCCGAGCCCTGGGATCACCCCGCCGCCCGCTTGCGTATGGTGTGAGTCACACCCCTCATCCGGCCGGAGGTGCCCCGTGACCCAGACAGTCCACTCCCCCGTCGCGCCCGGCGAGGACCCGGTGGACCTGTCCTGGCGCCGGTCCGCCTCGTGCGGACTGACCCCGAAGAGCGCGCGCCCCGGTGCCCCCGATCCGCACGCCTCCCGGTCCCACCGTCTCGCCGAGGCCGCCCGACCGGTGATGGACGACCTCGACGAGGTCCTCAAGGACACCGGAGCCATGCTCCTGCTCGCGGACCGCGAGGGCCGGGTCATCCGCTCGGTGCGCGACAACGCCCGGATCTCCCGCATGCTCCTGCGGCGGGGAGTCGACGACGGTGCCACCCTCACCGAGGACGCGGTGGGCAACAACGGCATCGGCACGGCGCTCGAGACCCGCGCCGGGGTCTTCATCCACGGCGAGCAGCACTTCGCGGAGGTCCTGCGCGACTTCGCCTGTTACGGGCACCCGATCGTCGACCCGCTCACCCGCCGCCTGGTCGGGGCGGTGGATCTGACGGGGATGAGCGCCGACGCCTCCCGCATGTTCGCGCCGTTCGTGCGGAAGATCGTCGCGGACATCGAGGCCCGCTACGTCGACACCGCCCGCGCGGACGACCGCGAACTCTGGCACCGCTTCGTCGAACGCACCCGATCCTCCGACGCCGCCACCTGCGCGTTCGGCGACGAGGTGGTGCTGGCCTCGCACTCGAGCCTGGAACGTCTGGCCTCCCGGGACATCGCAAGACTCCGGCGGCTGGTGGAGCAGGACGAGGTGGGCGACGTCGTGGAACTCTCGGTGGGGACGGTCGGGGTCCTGTCCAGCCGGGTCGGCCGCCGCGGCCACCTGCTCGACCTGACGTTCCCCGACCAGCACCCCGCGCCCACGCTGCGGAGCACCTCCTCCCCGGGCCCCGGCTCCACCCCGGGCTCGACCTCGACGCGGGCCATGACGTCCGCCCCGGGTTCCACCTCCACGCCGGGCACGACGTCCCCGCCCGGGTCCACGGGTCCGGCGGACACGTCGGGTCCGGGGGCCGGCGTCGGTGTCGGTGTCGGTGGCGGTGCCGGCGTCGGTGTCGGTGCCGGCGTCGGTGTCGGTGCCGAGGGCGCCACCGCCCGGTCCCACGCCGTGGTGGGTCCGTCCGGGTCGGGACGGTCGACGACGGCGACGGCGCTCGCCGGCCCGGACGCCGCGCACGTCCGGCTCGCGGAGGCCGACAGCGCGGACGCGGCCTGGCGCGACCTGGCGGTGCCCGCCCTGCGCGGACTCGGCGCCCGGGGCGATGCGCTGGTCCTGGACGACATCGACCTCCTCGACGACGCCGACCTGCGCCGCCTGGCGGCCCGCCTGGGGTCCGCGGGGGCGGCCCTCGTCGTCGTCACCAGTCGCGAGGACCCCCGCGCGGCGGTGACGGAGGTGCTCGACGCGTGCGGCGCCCGGACGGTCCTGCGCCCGCTGCACGAGCGCGGTTCCGAGAGTGGCGAGATCGTGCGCCGGATGGTCGCGGAGCTGGCCGCCGGGCGCGGTGTCGGGGCGCCGACCGTGACGGTCCGGTTCGTGGACGCCGTCTGCGCACTGGACCTGCCCAACGGGCTGGTGTCACTGCGGTCCGTCCTGGGCGACTGCCTCACCCACACCGCCAGGAGAGGGTCGGGAGTCCTCGACGTGGACTCACTGCCCTCCCGGGCCCGTGCCGTCCGGCCTCCGCGCGCCGGCGAGCTGGCACGGGGCGAGTACGACGCGATCGTGGCCGCGTTGGCGGACTGCGACGGCGTCCGGTCCCGCGCCGCCAAGCGGCTGGGCATCAGCCGGACGACCCTCTACGCCCGGATGCGGGAATTCGGCCTGTCCTAGAAGGTGTCCAGAAACTGAACACTCCGGGTCCCGTCCACGACCCCATGATGGGTTGTGACCGGCCTCACACCTGAGCCGGTCGGGATTCTTGGAGGACACAATGACCGGCACACTCTCCCGGGACACCGGCGCCACCACCCAGGGCGACGAGCGACTCGGCGCCGAGGCCCGCGACTTCCTCGGCCGCCCGCACCAGCTCTTCATCGACGGGCAGTGGGTCGACGCGGCGGACGGCCGCACCTTCGGCACCTACGACCCCGCCACCGGCGCCGAGATCACCCAGGTCGCGCACGGCGGACCCGAGGACGTCGACCGGGCCGTCGCCGCCGCGCGCCGCGCCTTCGACGACGGCGCGTGGGCGACCATGAAGCCCAACCAGCGCGAGCAGATCCTGTGGCGCATCGGCGACCTGCTGGACGCCAAGGCCGAGCTCTTCGGGCAGATCGAGGCCCTGGACAACGGCAAGTCCGTCGCGATCGCCACCGCCGTGGACGTGGCGTGGGCGGCCGACGTGTTCCGCTACTACGCCGGCTGGTCCACCAAGATCGAGGGCTCCACGGTCAACGTGTCGATGCCGTTCGCCGGCGACAAGCAGTTCCACGCCTACACCCAGCGCGTCCCCGTGGGCGTGTGCGGCCAGATCATCCCCTGGAACTTCCCGCTGCTCATGGCGGCGTGGAAGCTCGCCCCCGCCCTGGCCACCGGCAACACCCTGGTCCTCAAGCCGGCCGAGCAGACTCCGCTGACCGCGCTGCTGCTGGGCGAGGTCATCGCCGAGGCCGGCGTGCCCGACGGCGTGGTCAACATCGTCACCGGCTTCGGCGACGCCGGCGCCGCGATCTCCGCCCACGACGACGTGGACAAGGTGGCCTTCACCGGCTCCACCGAGGTGGGCAAGCTGATCGTCGACGCCGCCAAGGGCAACCTCAAGAAGGTCTCCCTCGAGCTGGGCGGCAAGAGCGCCAACATCGTCTTTGCCGACTGCGACTTCGACGCCGCCGTCGCCGGATCCGTGGCCGCGTGGATGTTCAACCACGGCCAGGCCTGCACCGCCGGCACCCGCCTGTACGTCGAGGACTCCATCTACGAGAAGTTCACGCAGGCCGTCGCCGACGCCGCCGCCCAGGCCACCATCGGACACGGCCTGGACCCCGCCACCGAGCTCGGCCCGCTGGTCGACCAGGACCAGTTCGACAAGGTCTCCTACTACCTCCGCGCCGGCATCGAGGACGGCGGGCGGGCCCTCACCGGCGGCGGCCGACACGGCGACACCGGCTACTTCGTCCAGCCGACCGTGTTCGTGGACGTCGAGCCCGACCACCGGGTGGTGACGGACGAGATCTTCGGCCCCGTCGTCTCGGCCCTGCGGTTCACCGACGTCGACGACGCGGTCCGGCAGGCCAACGACTCGATCTACGGCCTGGCCGCCGGGGTGTGGACGAAGGACATCTCCAAGGCCCACAAGGTCGCCAGCCGCCTCCACGCGGGCTCGGTCTGGGTCAACCAGTACAACGGCTTCGACACCGCCATGCCGTTCGGCGGGTTCAAGCAGTCCGGCTGGGGCCGCGAGCTGGGCCAGGGTGCACTGGACCTCTACACGCAGACCAGGTCGGTCAACATCCAGCTCTGACCTGGTCCGGGTCGGACTCCCTCCGACCCCCGGGACCGGGACCCGGCGTCCCCGTGACTCGTCCGGGGACGCCGGCGACTCCCCTTCTCTGCGACCTCTCCTGACGTCCCACACCCCTTGCCCACCCGCCCCGTCCACACCCCCTCTCCACTTCCGATCACCCGCTCCCCCGAAAGGAACACCGCCGTGAAGACCAAGGCAGCAGTACTGTTCGACCTCCACCAGCCGTTCGAGATCATCGAGCTCGACCTGGACGATCCCGGCCCCGGCGAGGTCCTGATCAAGTACACGGCCGCAGGCCTGTGCCACTCCGACCTGCACCTGTCCGACGGCTCGCTCCCGCCGCGCTTCCCGATCGTCGGCGGGCACGAGGGCGCCGGCGTCATCGAGGCCGTGGGCGTGGGCGTCACCAAGGTCAAGCCGGGCGACCACGTGGTGTGCTCCTTCATCCCCAACTGCGGCACCTGCCGGTACTGCTCGACCGGGCGACAGAACCTCTGTGACATGGGTGCCACGATCCTCGAGGGGCACATGCCCGACGGCACCTTCCGCTTCCGCTCGGGCGGCAAGGAGTTCGGTGCCATGTGCATGCTCGGCACCTTCTCCGAGCGCTCGGTGATCTCCCAGCACTCGGTGGTCAAGGTCGACGACTGGCTGCCGCTCGACAAGGCCGTCCTGGTGGGCTGCGGCGTGCCCTCCGGCTGGGGCACCGCCACCTATGCGGGCAACGTGCGCCAGGGCGACACCGTGGTGATCTACGGCATCGGCGGGCTCGGCATCAACGCCGTCCAGGGCGCCGTCCACTCGGGGGCCCGCCACGTCGTGGTGGTGGACCCCGTCCAGTTCAAGCGCGACGAGGCCCTCAAGTTCGGCGCCACCCACGCGTTCGCCGACGCCGCCGAGGCCCACGCCGAGGTGGAGAAGCTCACCTGGGGCCAGATGGCGGACCAGGCGCTCATCCTGGTGGGCACCGTCGACGAGCAGGTCGTCTCGAGCGCCTTCGACGTGATCGGCAAGGGTGGCACCGTGGTGATCACCGGCCTGGGCAACATGACCGACAAGACCGTCCAGGTCAGCGGCACCGTGATGGCGCTGTTCGGCAAGACCATCACGGGCACCCTGTTCGGTTCGGCCAACCCGCAGTACGACATCGTCAAGCTGCTGCGCCTGTACGACGAGGGCAAGCTCAAGCTGGACGAGCTCATCACCACCACCTACTCGCTCGAGCAGGTCAACGAGGGCTACCGGGATCTGCAGGACGGCAAGATCATGCGCGGCGTGATCATCCACGACGCCTGACCCGTCGCCACCCGACCGGCGCGGCCGACGACTGCGCACGCCGCCCCGATCCCGGGGTGGCGCGCGCAGTCGTTGGCCAAGCAATGGCGGGCAGGCGCTCCCGCGGATGGCGTCTCGCGCGAGCGCGTGCCCGGTCAGCGCACAGCCGCACGACGGGATGGCGTCTCGCCCGCACCGCGGCTCACGCGAGACGCCATCCCGGCGTGCGGCTGCGTTGGGCCGGCTCAGGGAGTGGGCGCGCCGCCGGTCACCGAGAGGGTGTTCCCGGTGGTGTAGGACGACTCGTCGGAGGCCAGGTACACGTACGCGCCCGCCATCTCGACCGGTTGTCCGGGCCGACCCAGCGGATTCTTGTGCCCGAAGATCGGCAGCTTCTCGGGCTTCTGGCCGCCGCTCACCTGGAGCGCTGTCCAGAACGGACCGGGCGCGACGGCGTTGACGCGGATGCCGCGCGGTGCGAGCTGCTGGGCGAGCGACTTGGACATGGTGTTGACCGCCGCGCGCGAGGTGGCGTAGTCCACGAGCCCCGGTGACGGGGTGTACGCCTGCACCGAGGACGTGAAGATCACGCTCGATCCGGGCTGCAGGTGGGCGAGCGCCTCCTGCATCATCCAGAACGGCGCCGAGATGTTGACGTTCATCGTCTCGGCCCACTGCTCGGAGGACAGGTCCTCCAGGTGCTCGACGAAGGTCTGCCGGGCGGCGTTGAGCACGAGCACGTCCAGACCGCCGAGCCCCGCGACGGCGTCGCGGACGATCCCGCGCGCGACGGCCTCGTCACCGACGTCGCCGGGGAGCAGGACGCAGGTCCGGCCGGCCGCGCGCACGAGCTCGGCCACGTCGTCGGCGTCGGACTGCTCAGAGGGCAGGTAGCCGATCGCCACGTCGGCGCCCTCGCGTGCGTAGGCGATGGCCACGGCGCGGCCGATCCCGGAGTCACCGCCGGTGATCAGTGCACGCCGCCCGGTGAGCCGGCCGTGACCCACGTAGGTGTCCTCCCCGTGGTCGGCGGGAGGGTCCATCTCGGAGGCCAACCCCGGAACCGGTTGCTGCTGGACCGGCACCTCGATCTGGTACTTGGTCGTCGGGTCGACGAGTACGGAATGCCCGGGCTGGTCAGAGGACTGAACTGTCGGATCGGTGGTCACGGATGCCTCCCTGGTCGTCTGGACTCCCGACCGTACGCCCCCGGCGACCGGATGCGAGTGGGCGCTCGATCCCCCAGAATGCGGACACGACACACGTCACCCGAACCGAAGGAGTGGGCATGCCCCGTTACCGCGTGATCGACCCCGAGCAGAACGTCATCGATGAGAAGGAGTTCGCCGACGACACCAAGGCCTACGACTGGTTCAAGACGGTCGAGGTCCCCGACGATGCTCTCGGTTACGCCATGGAGGTCGACATGGACGGTAAGTGGACCCGCTTCGAGATCAACGACGGTGGCACCAACACCTCCCCCGCGGCCGACGAGGGCACGGGCGTCGCCTGACCTGACTCAGGGCTGCTCAGGCCACGCAGCCGACCCCGACGGGCCGGCTCCCCACCGCGTCGATGCGGGGGGAGCCGGCCGGTCGTGGTTGTGGCGATCCCCTCGAGGCCGGCCCTCGCGGTCAGCCGGTCGGAGCCGATCGGGCGAACTCGACGACCGAATCGAGGTCGTAGCTTCCGGCGGTGGTCCCGAGCCCCCGGGCCACCTGGGCCGCGACCGCGCAGCCGAGGACGGCGGAGCCCCGCAGGTCGCGACCGAGATGACGCCCCACCAGGAACCCGGCGGAGAACGAGTCCCCGCAGCCGGTGGTGTCGACGACGTCGATCGCGAAGGCGGGTACCGCGATGGTCTCGTCCGGTGTCACGACGAGCGCGCCGTCGGCGCCCGCGGTGAGGGCCACGCACGCGACCCCGCGCTCGATCAGCATGCGCGCGCCCTCGGCCAGCATGTCGGCGCCGGTGAAGCCGCGGACCTGGTCGTCGTTGGGCAACAGGTAGTCCACGTGCGGTAGCGCGTCCGCGATCCACTCGAGCATTCCGGGGTCGCCGTCGGCCAGGATGTCGACCGACGTGGTGATCCCCTTCCCACGGGCACGGGCGAGCAGCTCGCCGGCCGCCGGGCCGCCCAGGAACTCCGGCCCACCCAGGTGCAGATGAGTGAGCCCCTCGAGCGCGTCGTCGTCGATGTCGTCCAGGGTGAACACGCCGTTCGCGCCGATGCAGTGCCACGCCGGCCGGTCCCCGTTGGGGCGCACGGGGATCACCGAGGCGGACGTCTGTGCGTCCGCCTTGGTCACCAGGCGGCCGGTGTCGACCCCCTCCCCGCTCAACAGGGTCATCAGGGTGCGCCCGATCGAGTCGGCGCCGACCGCACCGATGCTGCGGACCCCGGCCCCGAGGCGGCTGAGCACCACCGCGGTGCCCCCCGCGGTCCCGGCCGGGGAGAAGGCGATGGTGTCCACGAGGGCCCCGGCAGAGCCCTCCGGGATGGACTCGATCCCGATCGCGTGGACGTCGAGGACGTGCACTCCGACCGTCGCGATCGTCATGGATGAGATGTCGGTCATTGCGGGCTCTCCTTGGTGGTTCCGTACTCGAGGGTGATCGCCTGGACGACCGCGTCGTGTTGCTGCGCCTCGGTGAGGGGTCGTGGTGTGCCCACCCCACTCGCGCGGACGTGCAGGGCCGCCAGCCACTCCAGCAACAGCGCGTTGTCGAGGGCCTTGTCGAGGGAGGATCCCACCGTCACCGAGCCGTGGTTGGCCATCAGGACCGCCTGCCGGTCGCGCAGGCCGTCCACGACGAGGTCGGCGAGCTCGGGGGTTCCGAAGGTCGCGTAGGGCGCCACCCGGATCTCGCCGCCCAGCAGCAACTGCTGGTAGTGCAGTACGGGCAGCGCGTCCATCCCGGTCACGCAGGAGACGGCGGTGGAGAACGGGGCGTGGGTGTGGACGACGGCCCCCGCCTGAGTACCGGAGTAGATCCCCAGATGCAGCCCGAGCTCGGAGGTCGGCGCGAGTCGGCCGTCCACGTGCTCGCCCGTCGCGCCGACCACGGTGACGTCCTCGGCTCGGCAGTCGGCCAGGACCACGCCGGTGCCGGTCACGGCGATCCGCCCGTCGTCCACCCGGGCCGAGACGTTTCCGGCGGTGCCGATGAGCAGTCCCTCGGCCGCCAGTCGCCTGGCGGTGGCGGCGACGTGCTCGCGGGCCCGCGACGACTGCCCACGGGATCCCGACGACTCCGTCGTCACAGCCCACCGGCCTGATCGATGCCGCGTTCGGCGTGCACGACGCTCTCGAGCGTCGTCATGGACCGGCGGAACTGGCCGGTGAGCGACTTCTCGAGAACCGGCGCGATGAGGCGGCCGAGGGGGCCGAGCCCGACCCGGCAGTCGACCCGGTACGTCATCAGGGTGGCCTCGGCGCCCAGCGGCTCGAAGCGGAAGGTGTTGACCATGTCGTGCAACGGCGCGAACCCGGTCCCGGAGTCGACCCTGAGGGACCGCGGCTCGACCTTCCCCACCGTCCACACGGACCGCGTCGTGAGCGGCCCGATCGTCCGGTTCCGCTCGGAATAGGTCTCGCCCACGGTCGCCGCACCGTGGTGGGCGGTGACCTCCAGGGCCCCGTCGACCCACTCGGCGTACCGGGAGGTGTCGTCGATCACGGCCCAGATGTCCTCGACCGGGGCTGCGAGTCGCTGCTGTACGGAAACGGTCAGACGTGTCACGGATGTCCTCCTGAGTGTGCGATCACGGCGCGGGCGGCGGCCTCCCCGGAGCGGACCGCGCCGTCCATGTAGCCGTTCCAGTAGTCGGAGTGTTCGGCACCGGCCCAGTGCACGCGGCCGAGCGGCCGGTCGCGCCACTGACCGAGCGTGGTCAGGACGCCGGGGCCGAGGACAGCGGTCGGGCCACCCCGGGTCCAGCGTTCCGCGGTCCAGTCCTTCTCGAAGTATCCGACAGGCGCCAGCGCCGCGGGCCCGACCACCCGGGCGAAGCTCTGCAGGACCGCCCCGCCGCGCTCCCGGGCCGGACGGGGCGCCCACTTCCGCCACCCCGCTCCCCCCACGAACCCCATGAGGATCCCGGGTGAGCCGCTCGGCGGGGTGTTGTCGAACATCGAGCACACCGGGGTACCGCCCCCGCGGAAGACGCCCTGGCCGGAGAGTCCGTCCTCCCGCCAGAACGGGCGCTCGTAGATCGCCTCACACTTCATGAGGGTGCCGAAGGCCATCCTGCGGAACAGGGCGTCCTGGTGGGCGGGCAGCGACGGGCTCCACTCGATCTCGGCGGCCAGGTGGGGTGGCGCGGTCACGATCACCTCCTCGCCGTCGAAGGACCCCGCGTCGGTGGTGACGGTGACCCCCGTGGCACGGTGTTCGATCCGCCGGACGGGGGCGCCGAGGGTGACGGAGTCGCCCAATTCCTCGGCCATGCGTTGCGAGATCACCTGCGAACCGCCCACGACCCGGGATTCCTGGGCCCCGCCGGCCACGCCGATCATCCGGTCCAGTGAGCCCGGGTGGATCTCGTCACCCGCGCCCGCGACATACGCCAGGCCGTACAGCGCCGAGGCCTCGGACGCCGCGGCCCCGAACGCCGAGCCGAGGAGGGTGTCGATCAACTCGACCCCGCCGGCGCCGATCGCGCCGCGCCGCAGCCAGGTGGCGAGGCTCTGGGCGTCCAACCGGCCCGCGTCGGGATGCTCCCACGGCGCGGCCACGTCGACCTCGCCACTCGCGCGGGCCAGGCGGGTGGTCGCCAGGGCGATGTCGGGCAGGGCGAGGCGGTCCGGCGGGATGTCCCCGCGGAATCGCCGGCTGCGCGAACCGTGGACGTAGACCGTGTCCCCGACGGTGTGGGCGGGGAACGTCGTCACCCCGAGCTCCGCGGCGAGCCCCAGCACGTGGTCCTGGGTGGGTCCGACGAACTGCCCTCCCGCCTCCACCACCTGCCCGTCGTCGAGCACGTGGTTAAGCGTGCGTCCGCCGACACGGTCCCGGGCCTCGAGCACCCTGACCGTGCGACCCGCCTCGACGAGCCTCCGCGCGGCGGTGAGCCCGGCCAGTCCCGCACCGACCACGACGGTGTCGACCGTGGTGCTCACCGGCGGTCGCCCGGAGCCGGGTCGGTGGCGGCGCCGGTGGCGGAGCCGGTGGCAGTGGCAGTGGCGGCGCCGGTGGCAGTGGCAGTGGCGGGGGAGATCCGGGCGACCAGCCTGGTGTGGAGGACGCCGACCGCCTCGAGCAGCGCGTCCCGGGCGGCGTGTCCCACTCCCGTCGCGTTGATCAGGCCGTGCACGTGGCCGCTGTGCCGTCGGAGGGTCACGTCGACCCCCGCCTCGACCAGTGCGGCCGCGTAGCGTTCGCCCTCGTCACGGAGCACGTCGAAGCCGGCCACCACGACGTAGGCCGGGGGCGCGTGGCCCAGCTCGCCGGCGAGCAGTGGCGAGACGCGCGGGTCCAGGGCCTGTTCGGGATCGGCGAGATAGTGGGATTTGTACCAGTCCATCTGCGCCTCGGTGAGGAAGAACCCTCGTCCGAACAACTCGTACGACTTGTGCTTGGTGGACAGGTCCGTGACCGGGTTGAACAGGACCTGCATGGCCGGTGGGGTCCATCCGGGGGCGCGGTGCAGGGCGACCACCGCGGCCAGGTTCCCGCCCGCGCTCTCGCCCCCGATCGCGATCGCCCGTGGGTCGAGGTCGTACTCCGCCGCGTGCTCGACGACGTGCCCGAACGCCGCGAGGGCGTCGTCCAGGCCGGCGGGGAACGGGTGCTCCGGAGCCAGCCGGTAGTCGATCGAGATGACGGTCAGCGGGGTGTGGGCGGCGAGGAAGCGGGACACCGAGTCTCCCGAGTCGAGGTCGCCCAGGACCCAGCCGCCACCGTGGAGGTACACCAGGGCGGCGCTCGGCCCCTCGATCCCCGCGGGCCGGTACAGGCGAGCCGGGATCGGGCCGTTCGGACCGGGGATGGTGAGGGGACGGACGGTCTCGACGGGGGTCTGGTGACCGAAGACGAAGGCCTCGCCCGCGATCTGGTCCCGTCCCCGGTCCAGCGGCATCCGTTCGAAGGTCTCGGACACCCCGAGGTTCAACAGTCTGGTGCCGACCTGGGCTTCGAGGCCGAGCTGCTGCCCGTCGACCCGGACCGGGGGCCCGGCGATCAGTCGCTGGATCGGGGACGGTGCCGCCCCGATGAGGCGGATGACGCGGCGGAGCACGTGTTCCGCGAGAGGTCTGTGCGTGGGGCTCATCTGGGTATCGATTCTGCGAGGCCGAACTGGAGGTGCGACCACCGTATGCCGAACTTGGACGCGCGTCCAGTATTTCCCGGAAAATCCCGGATCGACCCTCCCGTGCCTGCCCCGGTCCCCGCCGATCGGGCCCGGATCCTGGACACCCGTCCTACACTCGGCGCCATGGATCGAGGCCCACAGCGGCACGCGGACGCCGCCGACGTGATCGTGATCGGCAGCGGGTTCGGTGGCGCGGTCAGCGCCCTCCGGCTGGCCGAGCAGGGGCTCACGGTCCTGGTGCTCGAACAGGGTCGTCGTCATTCCCCCGACGACCTCCTGGCCGCCCGCAGGGACCCGCGCAGGTACCTCTGGATGCCCGGTCTGGGCCTGCGCGGCTTCTTCTGGCAGCGGGTGCTGCGTCATGTCGGCATCATCGGCGGCGCGGGGGTGGGGCGGCGGCAGCATCGTGTGGGCCGGGGTGTTGCTCGAGCCGAAGGACGAGTTCTTCACCGACCCCGCCTGGCCCGCGTCCGCCGCCGGCTGGCGCGATGAGCTCGCCGGGCACTACCGGACCGCCTCGCGCATGCTCGGCCGCGAGACCACCCGCCACGTCGGACAGATGGATCTGCACCTGCAGGCCACCGCCCGCTCGATGGGGGCCGACCGGACGTACGGCCCCACGCCCATGGCCATCTGGTTCGGCGAGGAGGGGGTGACCGTGCCGGACCCGTACTTCGACGGCGAGGGGCCCGACCGCACCGGCTGTCGCCTCTGCGGGGCGTGCCTGATCGGCTGCCCCTACGGGAGCAAGAACGCACTGGACCTCAACTACCTGTGGCTGGCCGAGAAGCGCGGCGCCCGTATCCGACCCGAGACGCGGGTGGAGGCGATCGCGGAACTCCCGGGCGGCGGCTACGAGGTGCGCGCGGCCGGCGGCGAGAGGTTCCGCGCGGGGGAGGTCGTCCTGGCCGCCGGTGTCCTGGGCACGGTCGAACTACTGTTCCGCTCCCGCGAGCAGGGTCTCCTCCCCCGCGTCTCGCCACGGCTCGGCGAGCGCGTGCGCACCAATTCCGAGGCCATCACCGCCGTCCTGGCCGACGACCCCCGCACCGATCTCACCCGCGGCCCCACCATCTCCAGCGAGTTCTACCCCGACGCGGCGACCCACGTGACGCAGAACCGCTACGTCGGGGGATGGCACATGCGCTTCCAGCTGGGCCCACTCGTCGACGGCGAGGACCCGGCCAGGCGGCGGCGGGCGACACTGACCCGGCTCGCGCGAGCGCCGTGGCAGCAGATTCGGCTGATGGCCGCCCGCAACTTCATCGCGCGCCTGAGCGTGTTCACCGTGATGCAGAACGTGGAGAACGAGATCCGGTTGGTCTTCGACCGCTCGCCGGTCCGCCCGTGGCGGCGGGTGCTCAGATCGCGGGTGGTGGGCGGCACCCGGGCCCCGAGCTACCTGCCGCAGGCCAACGAGGTCGCGCGCCGGTTCGCGGAGTCGGTGGGCGGGCGGCCGCTCAACCTGCTTCTGGAGAGCGTGGGCGGCAAGTCGATCACCGCGCACGTCCTCGGTGGCGCGTCGATGGGAGAGTCGGCGGCGGACGGTGTGATCGACACCGATCACCGGGTCTTCGGCCATGCCGGGCTGTACGTGGTGGACGGTTCGGCTGTTCCCGCGAACGTGGGCGTCAACCCGAGCCTGACCATCACCGCGATGGCCGAGCGCTTCGCCGCCCGCCACGCAGCCCGCCGCGCCGCGACCCCGTCCTCGACCTCGACCTCGCCGTCGCCCGGGTCCTCACGGACGATCGGAGCCTCATGACCCAGCCCCCTCCGACCGGACCCGCGCCGGCCTCACCCCTGCCCGACTCACCACTGCCCGCCTCGCTCGGCGCACTGCGCGGGCTGTTCTCGCGGGCGCCCGCCCCGGCGGGGCCGCCCGAACCGGGGGACTACCTCATCAGCTTCATCGGACCGGGGCCGCTCAGGGCGGTCGCGCCCCGGGCCATCGCCCTGGGCGGGATGCCCGGGTGGCGCGGCAAACGCATCGCCGCCGACGGTACCGCGGTCAACCTGCTCGACGACGGCCGCGGAGCTCTGCGCGAGGCCCTGCCGATGCGGGTCACGGTGGAGTCGTCCTGGTCGGACGGCCGGCCGACGATCGTCTGCTCGTACGGCTCGGACGGGCCCGTGCCGTGGCGCTGGGTCCGCGACGAGTTCCGTGCGCTGGACGACCGCCGGCTCCTGGGGTTGACCTTCGTCGGTGGCCCGTGGTCCCGGATCGCCGCGGCTCCGCTGCTCCTCACGCGCGCCTAGACCGCGCCCGGCCCGCGGCGCGCGGCCGGATCGTCAGCGGTTCGACTCGTACCTCGCGGCCAGGCGCGAGAGCGTCTCGGTGATCCCGGCGGCGTTCTTCTCCGCCATCCCGACGCGCTCCATGACCCGCCCGATCTTCGACTCACGGTTGTCGAAGCTCTCGGTGACCTCGGTCCGCCCGTCGGCGGTCGGGGTGAACTCCCAGCGCCAGCGGTGCCCGGCGGGGTGGGCCCACTCGACGACCTTGAGCTCCGGGGTGTCGACATGCTCGGTCACCGTGGAGGTGATGCGGTACGGGACGCCGTACATCCGCATCCTCGTGGTGAACTTCGCACCCTCGGACAGGGCGGACGGGCCCTTGACGTTGTCGCGGACCGTCCCCGATCCGTCGACGAGGCCGTGCTTCGCGGGGTCGTTGACCAGCGCGAACAACTCGTCGGCGGGGGCGTTGACGGTGACGCGCCGGGCGACGACGCGCGGTCCGCGGTCGACTGTGGTGATGGAGGTCATGGGTGGACCGGTCCTCTCGGGAGACGTCGATGACGGTGCAGACCACGAGGGGTCTCGGGTCGGTGGGCCTGCCTCCGGACCACCGTACGCCCGAGTTCCGCCACGTTCCCGGCGACCGCACCGAGGCCGGCGCCGATGACCAGGCCCGGGGCCAGGCCGGTCGGGCCGGCGACCGCGAGCCCGATGATCAGGCCGGCCCCGGCCCCGTAGACGAGTCCCAGGCCGACCAGTGGTCCGGCCGCACGCGATCTCATCACCTCACCGTAGACCCCGGCGCCGCGCTGACGAGGCGGTCACGCAGCGGTCTTGAGTCCGACCACCCCGCCGATGATCACCAGGAGGAAGACCACCTTGGCCGGCGAGACCGGTTCCGCGCCGGTGGCCATGGCGTACAGCACGGTCAGGGAGGCGCCGATGCCGACCCACACGGCGTAGGCGGTTCCCACCGGGAGGCCTCTCATCGCGTAGGCCAACCCGGCCATGCTCACGACCAGTGCGACCCCGAACACCACGGACGGGATGAGCCGGGTGAAGCCCTCGGATCTGCCCAACGCGGTGGCCCACACCGCCTCGAGGATCCCGGACAGAACGAGTACGAACCACGCCATGACAGCCTCCGGCGGGCCGTCTTGTCGCGCTCCGGGTACGGCGCCCCTCGTCCGGGAGACCCGTCCACGGGACTCTGGGGACCATGCTGGCACATCGGGAGCCGGTCCGACCGACCCGGACTCCGACCACAACCGGCGAATCCGTCTCCCCACCCGACCGACTGCGGCATCATCCCCGGTGCGCGACCCTCCGGACGACCGGATGGAGCGCCCCTCGAAAGGACCCCCTTGATCACCCTCACCGTCCTCTACGGAACCCCCGACGACGTCGAGAAGTTCGACGAGTACTACGACGGGACCCACATCCCCCTCGCCCGCGCGGTTCCGGGCCTCGACGACGCCAAGGTCACACGCTTCCTGCCCGGCCCGGACGGCTCCGCACCCGAGTTCCACCTGATGGTTCAGTTGTTCTTCGCGGACGCCGAGGCGATGGGAGCCGCGCTTGCGACGGACGAGGGCCGGGCACTGGTGGCGGACGGGGCGAACCTCGGGATCACCCCGACGATGCTCGTGGGCTCCACCGGGTAACCGCCGGGAACGCGCGGCCGCGGAGGGGCCGTGGGTACGGTGAGGCCACCATGACCCCTCACCACTCCCCCTCTGCGCGGCCGGACCGGGCATCCGTCCCCCCGTTGGCGGTGGCCGTGATCGGCGCCGGCGCGATCGGGACCGCGGTAGCGGAGGCACTGGAGAACGGCGACGTCCCCGGAGCGCGTCTGGTGGCGGTGCTCCGCTCGGGCAGCACGCGCGACGAGGTCGACGCGGCCGTCGATGCCGCCGACGTCCTGGTCGAGGCCGCCGGGGTCGAGGCCGCGGAGGAGTTCATCCCGCGCGTCACGGGCGCCGGCAAGGACGTGATCGTGTGCTCGTGCGGGGTGTTCGCGCGGCACGAGTACCCGCAGGACCTGATCGGGGACGGCCCGGGCCGCGTCCTCGTTCCCGCCGGGGCGGTGGGCGGACTGGACGTCCTCGCGGCGGCGGCCCGGGCGGGCACCGATGAGGCCGCGCTTCGCCACGTCACCATCAAGAGCCCGGCCGCGCTGGGCATCCGGCAGACCCTCGACACGCCCCTCGAGGTCTTCCGCGGGTCCGCGCGGGAGGCGGCGCTGGAGTTCCCCCGCACCTCCAACGCCTCCGTGGCGCTCGCGCTCGCGACGCTCGGCCTGGACCGCGTGGAGGCGATCGTGGTGGCCGACCCCGGGGTGCAGCGCACCCGACACGTGGTGGAGTGGGAGTCCCCGGTGGGCCGCTACGACATGCGTTTCGAGAACGCGGTGGACCCGGACTCCGGTGGCCGCACCTCGGCGATCACGGCGTGGTCGGTGGCCGGGGTCCTCACCTCGATCAGGGCCGGGGCCGGGCCCGGCGTGGTGGTCGTGGCTGCGGCCCGACCGGTGGAGGGTGCGCGGGTGACGCCATAGCGTGGAGGGACCAGCCGCCACGAAAGGTGTCCCATGACCCACGCACGGCCCTCCGACCCCGATCCGAGTCAGAGCCCCGATCTCGACAGCGGCGGTTCACCCGACGGACCGCAGACACCGGACTCCGATTCCACGTCGATGCAGTCGGACAGCGCCACGGAGAAGCAGAGCCCGACGCAACAGCAGAGCCCCACCCCGTCCCCGTCCAAGAAGGGGGCGTACATCCCGATCGTCGTCATCGTCGTCGTCGTCCTCCTCCTGGTCATCGGGCTCGTGGGCTACGCAGTGACGGTCTGACCCGTGTCCGCCGCGTTCGACACCGTGATCATCGGAGGGGGCAACGCCGGGATCTCCCTGGCGGCCCGCCTGCGCCGGGACGGTCGGCAGAACATCGCTCTGGTCGACCCGAGTCCCGTGCACCGGTACCGGCCGATGCTCAACTACGCCGCCACCGGCCTGGCACCGATGAGGCGGTACGAACGCGCGATGACGGACGTCGTCCCCGCCGGCGTCCACCTGCTCCCCCACCTGGCCGGACGGGTCGACACGGACGCCCACACCGTCACCCTCGGTCCGCGCGAGGAGGGTCCCACGATCACCTACGAGGACCTGGTCGTGTGCCCCGGCCTGACCCCGCGGTGGGACGCGATCCCCGGGCTGGACAAGGCCTACGTCGCCGGATGGGCGGCCTCGGCCCACGTGCCCGAGTACGCGGGTCGCGCGTGCGCCGCGCTGGTCCGCCTGCGCGAGGGGACCGTGGTGTTCTCGGTGCCACCCGAACCCGCCTCCTGCGGCGGGACCGTGCTCAAGGCCATGTTCCTGGCGTGCGACCGCTGGCGGCGCGAGAAGGTGCTCGATCGTATCGACGTGCACCTGGTGACCCCGTTCCGCGGACTCCTCGGACTCGAACCGTGCGACTCGCGGGTGCAGCCGTACCTCCGGGAGTACGGCATCACCGTCCACGAGGGATCCGAGGTCGCCGCCGTGGATCACCACGCCCGCACCGTCACACTCGACGGCCCGGTCCCCACCACGATCGAGGACGTCGACCTGGCCTACGTCACCCCTCTGAGCCGCGCGCCGAAGTTCATCGCCGACGCCGGGTTGTCCGACGGCGGTGTCGCCGGGCTGGTCGAGGTGGACCCCCGGACCCTGCGCCACGCGCGCCTCGACTCGGTCTGGGGCCTGGGCGACGCCGCGACCGTCGACACCCGTCCGTCCGGAGGGGCGCTGAGACCGCAGGTGGCGGTGGTCGCCGACAACCTGCGCGCGGCCCGGGACGGCGGACCCGGCACGCGGTACGACGGCTACACGATCATCCCGATCGCCGTGAGCCGCGACCGGCTGATGCTGGTCGAGCACGACCGGGACGGTCGGCCCGCACCGTCGGTGCGGGGGATCGACCTGACCGTGCCCAGACGCTCGACCTACGCGTTCGACCGGTATCTGCAGCCGGTGGTCTACTTCCGGAAGCTGCTCCGCGGGCGGGTCTGAAGGCGGGTCAGTCCCGCGACACGGTCCCGGCCCCGGACCCGGACCCGGCCCCGGACCCCGCCCCGGCACACAGTGCGGCCTCGATCATGTCGTAGAGGTGCGCCACGACGTCCTCGAACCGCGCGTTGACCACGGTGTTCCGGGCGTCCCGGCGGTCCTCGTAGACCGCCAGCGCCCCGGTGAACATCTGGGTGGCCAGGTCGATGCGTTCGAACGCCACCCGCCGCGGCAGGGGGGAGAGCACGTCGATCAGCCGCACCACCACGTCGTCGGTCGCCGTCCGCAGATCCGCCTCCGGGATGCCCGGCGCCATGACCGGCCCGACCCGCTGCAGGAACCGCGCGTAGTGCGTGGCCTCGGGGTGGGCGCGCAGGAGCTCGACGATCGGTTCGAACAGCACCCCGACGAGGGTGTGCAGGTCGTAGCCCAGACCCTGCTCGTCGGCCGCGGCCAGCCGCGTCTTCCGGGCGGAGTCCAGGGAGATGATCCGGCGTCGCAACACCTGCAGGATCAACCCGTCGCGGCTGCCGAAGTGGTACTGGACGGCCGAGTTGTTGCGTTGACCGGCCGCCGTCGCGACGTCGCGCATCGAGACGTCGTCCAGCCCCCGCTCGCTGATCATCTTCTCGGCGACCTCGATCATCGCCGTCTTGGCGTCCTTGGCGTCGCGGGAATCGCCGGCCTCCTCGGGCATCTCGGCCACGTCGGCTGCGCTCCCCTCGGCTGAGGTCTCATCAGATCTTCGCTGCACCGGGACTCCACTTCCGACCTGCCGCCTCGCCCAGCTGATTGAAACTGAGCACCGTCAGGAATAGTACGACCGCCGGGACGCCGACGAGATACGGGTATCGCTGGAAATCGGCCTGACCGGCACTGATCATGTTGCCCCATGTCGGTTCCGGCCGGGGAATGCTCAGCCCCAGGTAGCTCAGCGACGCCTCGGCCACGATCAACACGGCGACGAGCATGAAGCTGTACGAGAAGACCGGTTGGACGATGTTCGGGGTGACCTCCCGCAGCATGATCCGCAGTTCACCCGCCCCGAGCGACCTCGCCGCGGTGACGAACTCCCGGCCGGCGAAGCTCATCGCGTTGGCCCGGACGAGCCGGGCGTAGGCCGGGACAACCATGATCCCGAGGGCGAGGGTGATGTTGGGCAGTGTCGGGTCGAGCACGGTGACGATCGCGATGAGCAGGATGAGCGACGGGAACGCCAGCAGGGTGTCGGTGATGATGGAGACGATGCGATCGGTCCACCCACCCCGGTAGCCGGCCACCAGCCCGAGCGCGCCACCGACGAGGGCCCCGACCAGGACTCCGCCGATACCCACGACGAGGGAGACCCGGGCGCCGTAGAGCAGGCCTCCCAGGATGTCCAGGCCCTGTCCGTCCGTCCCGAGGGGATGGTCGGACAGCAGGTCGGGGGCGAGGGTCGACGGCGTCATCAGCGCGAGGGACGGGTCGCGCGCCTCGGCCAGCGGCAGGAAGTCCACGAACAGTGCGCCCAGGACGATGAGGACGGTCCAGGCCAGGGCGAGCGCGGTGCCGAGTCCGGACAACCGGGGCATCCTCGGACGGCGGCGTGCCGGGGTGGCGGCGGCCACGGTGGGATCGGCGACGACGGCGGGGCCCGCGACGGGCCCGGAGGCAGCGGGGGTGGAGGCAGCCCGGGTGGGATCGGGGCGGGTGGAATCGGGGCGGGTGGAATCGGGGCGGGTCGGGTCGGTGTCAGCCACGGCGGATCCTCGGGTCGATGAGTGCGTACGTGACGTCGACGGTCATGTTGACCAGGACGTAGAACACGGCGATCACGATCACCCCGCCGAGTACGACCGGCAGGTTGTCGTTCTGGACGGCGTCGACGATCATGCTGCCCATGCCGGGGAGGTTGAACAGGCGCTCGACCACCACCGTCCCGCCGATGAGCCGGCCCAGGCTGATCCCGGCCAAGGTGATGATGGAGACCGTGGACGGTCGCAGTGCCTCCGAGACCAGGACGTGCCGGGTGGGCATGCCCTTGGCGCGCGCCGAGAGGACGAAGTCCTGCTGGAGGGTGGAGATCATGTCGGTCCGCAGGACTCGGGTGAAGATCGCGACCTCCATCAGGGCGAGGGTGATGGCCGGCAGGGCGATGCTCCGCAGGTTCTCCCCCAGTCCGTCGGCCAGCGGCACGTAGCCCTGACGCGGGAACTCGGGGAGGAACAGGGCCACCAGCGCCAGCACCGCACCCACGGCGACGCCGCCGATCAGGGCCCGACCCCACATCACCCCGGGTGATCCGCGCCCGCCGCGCCGACCGAGCGGGGACAGCGCCACCGCGAGGCCGATCACCACCGCCGCACCGAGGATCAACTGCTGCGCCAGCGAGTGGTTGAAGACCAACAGGTAGATCAGCAGGAGGCCGGCCACGAAGCTGGGCACCGAGATGAACGCGAACGCGACGATCGAGGCGACCTGGTCAAAGACCCCACCGCGGCGGTAGGCCGACCACACGGCGACCGGCACCGCTATCGCGAGGGACAAGATGATCGACAGGAACGCGAGTTGCATGGTGACCGGCAGGGCGTTGCCGATCATCTCCCCCACGGCCTGGTTGGGCGGGATGAGCGAGTTGCCGAGGTCGCCGGAGGCCAGCCCCCCGACCCAGTCGGCGAACCGGGTCCACACGGGATCGTCCAGTCCCAGTTCCTCCCTCGCCAACTGATATTGCTCCGCGGTGGCCCCCGGGCCGACGGCCGAGGCCGCGGAGTCGCCCGGGACCGCCTCCATGAGGAAGAACGCGCCGGTCGCGGCGAGTACGACGACGACGATCGCGTGCAGAGCGCGTTCGCCAATGAACCTGAGCACGTAGTGACCCTTCGATTGAGACACCGCCTAAGGCGGTTTCTTACTCGTCTTGACGTAGCCACCATATGCCGTGATACTCGTCACAGCAAGACGGATTAAGTAGATGACTTAGACCGGACCATCACCCCGAGGAGGCCGTCATCGCCGCCGCACCACCCCGCAGACCCGTGTCGTCGAACGACCGGGACGACCTGCTGCTCGAGGTCCGGGATCTCCGCACCCACATCGACACCCCCTCCGGGCGCATCACGCCCGTCGACGGGGTCGACATCTCCCTGCGCCGCGGCGAGACGATCGGCATCGTCGGCGAGTCCGGCTCCGGCAAATCGATGCTCGTCCGCTCGATCATGGGCATCGCCCCCACCACCGCCCGGGTGGATCCCGCCTCGACGGTCCGTTTCGACGGCCGCGACGTCCTGGCCCTGTCCCAGCGCGAGGCGCAGAAGTTCTGGGGCCGCGAGATCGCGATGGTCTTCCAGGACCCGCTCACCTCGCTCAACCCCATCCGGACCATCGGCCGGCAGATTATCGACCCGCTGCGGCACCATCTGGGGCTCGGTCGCCGGGAGGCGGCCGACCGCGCGGTCGAACTCCTCGAGCGGGTCCGGATCCCCTCACCCCGGGCCCGCCTCACCGAGTACCCCCACCAGCTCTCCGGCGGCATGCGCCAGCGTGTGGGGATCGCCATCGCCCTGTCCTGTTCGCCCAAGCTGCTCATTGCCGACGAGCCCACCACCGCGCTCGACGTGACGGTGCAGCACGAGATCCTGGACCTCCTCCACGGGCTGCAGGCCGACGGGGACATGGCGATGATCCTGGTCTCCCACGACCTCGCCGTGGTCTCGCAGCACACCGACCGGATCGGGGTCATGTACGCCGGTCGGTTCCTCGAGGTGGGCGACACCCGGGCGCTGCTCGACGAACCCGCGCACCCCTACACCGGCGCACTGCTGGACTCGATCCCGCGGCCGGACCTGCCTCCGCACACCCGGCTCACCGTGATCGAGGGGCGCCCGCCGAACCTGCGGGAGATGCCGCCGGGATGCCGGTTCGCCCCGAGATGCCCCCGGGTGGCGGACGACTGCCTCGTCGTCGACCCCCCTCTCGAGGACCTCGCCACGGCCTCCGCCTCCCACCCCACGGCGACCACCGTCCACCGCGTCGGATGTCTCCACCCCACCGTCCCCGTCCACCACCGCACCAGCAGCGAGGCCTCATGACCGGCTCCAGTCAGCACGTCGCCGACGCGCCCACCCCGCCGGACGCGGGACGGCCCGGGGACGCCAAGCTCGTCGTCGATCACGTGACCGTCGAGTACCACACCCGCAAGGGGACGGTCCACGCCGTCTCGGACGTCTCCCTCGAGGTCCCCCAGGGCAGGACGCTGGCTCTGGTCGGCGAGTCCGGCTGCGGCAAGTCCAGCCTCGGCCGGGCGCTGCTCCAGCTCCCCCGTCCCACCTCCGGGCGGGTGATGGTCGACGAGACCGACCTGTGCTCGCTCTCCGGGGCCTCCCTCACCCGGGCCCGGAAGCTGATCCAGATGGTGTTCCAGGACCCCGTCTCGTCGCTCAATCCCCGCCGCAGGGTCCGGGACATCGTGGCGGAGGGCCTGGAGATCCAGGGCGTCGACGGCGGCCGGGAGGAGATCCGGCGCCGGGTCGACGCGGCCCTCGAGGCGGTGGGCCTGGACCCCGACCACGCCGGTGGCCGGCGCCCGTCCGAGTTCTCGGGCGGCCAGTGCCAACGCATCGCGCTGGCCCGGGCACTGGTGCTCGAGCCCGAGGTGCTGGTGTGCGACGAGCCGGTCTCCGCGCTCGACGTCTCCGTGCAGGCGCAGATCCTCAATCTGCTCGAGGAGATGAAGGAGCGCTACCGGCTGACGATGGTCTTCATCTCCCACGACCTGTCGGTGGTGCACAACATCGCCGACCAGGTGGCCGTGATGTACCTCGGCACGGTGTGCGAGGTCGCCGACACCTCCTCCCTCTACCGCGCGCCCGCCCACCCGTACACGATGCTGCTCATCTCGTCGGCCCCCACACTCGGCGGCACCCTCGCGGACACGCTCGGCGAGTCGCCGATCACCGCCACGAGTTCGGAGCTGCCCTCCCCGCTCGACCCCCCGTCCGGTTGCCGCTTCCGTACCCGGTGCCCCCGGGCCACCGAGATCTGCGCAGCCGAACGCCCACAGCTGACCGTCCTCGCACCCGGCCACCAGGTCGCGTGCCACCACCCTCTCGAGGAGAACCGATGAAGCGCACCACCAGCGCACTGGCCGTACTAGCGGCGGCCACCCTGACCCTGACCGCATGTGGCGGGGGCGGGGACGACTCGACCGCCGCGGCCGGCGGCGAGGGCCTCGCGCCGGACCAGTCCGAGCGCTGCACCGAGGACCGCGCCGGCGGCACGATCACCGTGGGCGAGTTCTCCATGCTCCCCAGCTTCGCGCCCGGCCAGGGCCAGTACGGCGTCCGCGGCGGCGCCCAGTCGGCGGCCGTCTACGACCGACTCATGGTGTGGAACCCGGAGGCCGAGGAGTTCGAGCCCAAGCTGGCCGAGTCGCTGGAGTCCAACGACGACAACACCGTGTGGACCCTCACCCTCCGCGACGGAGTGACCTTCTCCAACGGCGACCCGCTCACCGCGGAGGACGTCGCGTTCACGGTGGGCCTGCACAAGGACCCCGCCACCCGGTCGGTCGCGATGACCGAGGCCATGGAGATCACCGAGGCTCGGGTGGTGGACCCGCTCACCGTCGAGTTCACGCTCGCCGACCCGTGGGCCGGGTTCCCCATCACGCTCGCCGGGACCGTCGGGGAGGTCATCCCCCGGGACGCCTACGAGGCCGCCGACCCGCAGGAGTGGGCCAGCAACCCGATCGGCGCCGGAGCGTTCACCGTCGCCGACTTCACGCCGGACCAGGAGACCGTGCTCGAGCCCAACCCCGACTACTACGGCGGTCCCGTCTGCCCGACCCTGAAGTTCATCCGCATCCCCGGATCCCAGGGCACCTACGACGCGTTCCAGACGGGTGAGGTCCAGGTCGGGTTCCTGCGCGGCGCCAAGTTCGTGAACATGGCCCAGGACGACGAGGTCCGCGGCTTCGAGGAGATCATCAGCTCCGGCTCGGTGATCAACATGAACTCCGGCAAGGCCGGATACGACGGCGTCCTGACCGACGTCCGCGCCCGCCAGGCCGTCGCCGCCGCGCTGGACCGCGACCTGTGGAACCAGCGCCTCTACAACGGTGAGGGCCAGGCCACCTCGGCACTCGTCGCCGACTCCTCCCGGCTCTACGACGGCCAGGAAGGGCCTGCGTACGACGTGGAGGCGGCCCGGGCCCTGGTGGAGGAGGTCAAGGCCGACACCCCGGACTGGGACGGCACCCTGCGCATGCTCATCGGCGACGGTCCCGAGAACATCGAGGCCGGAGTCGTGGCCAAGGCGCTGCTGGACGCGGCCGGGTTCACGGTCGTGATCGACAACGCGCCGGTCTCCCAGGTCACGGCACGCCAGTTCACCGGGGACTTCGAGATCGTGATCGGCGGACTGGCCACCTCGGACGCCGATCCTGCGGCCGCCTTCGCCAGCGGCATGCTCCCGACCGGGGCGACCAACATCACCGGGATCGACGACCCGGAGCTCACCGCCGCCATCAACGACCTCAAGGCCGCCGCCGACCTCGACGCCCAGAAGGAGGCGCTCACCCGCCTGCAGGAGGTCTTCAACGAGGTGCAGCCGTTCACCGTGATGGCCAACGCCGAGCAGTACGTCACGGTCTCCGACACAGTCGGTGGACTCACCCCGACCCTGTCCTCGACGGTCCTCTACGACGGGGCGTTCGTGACCGAGTGACTCTGCTCAGGAGTGACGGTGCTCCATGAGTGACGCTGCTCCAAGAGTGACGCTGCTCAGGAGTGATCCCCACCGGTCCTGACCGACCGGCTGCACTCCGACCCCCACGCACACGGGCCCCGGGCTCCCGCCACACGGCGAGGCCGCCCGGGGCCCTGTGGCGTCCCGGTCGAGTCGAGGAACAGTGGCGCGGCTCCTGCCCAGCTCGTGCCCGGCTCGTGCCTGGCTCCCTCCCAGCTCGTGCCCGGCTCGTGCCCGGCCACAGCCGCACGCGAACCTGGCGTCCCGCGTGTACCGATGCGCAGGCGAGACGCCATGTTCAGAAGCGGCTGCAGTCAGCGTGTACGGGCGCGCGAGCGAGACGCCAGGCGCGGGAGCGGATGAGCGAGGCGCAGAGAGCACGGGCCACGGCCCAGCCGCCGCAGCGGACCGGGCGGCGCAGGAGACAGGCGGGTCAGGAGCCTCGCAGGTCAAGAGCAGGGCGGCGCAGGAGACAGGCAGGTCAAGAGCCAGGCAGGTCAGGAGCCGCACGGGTCAAGAGCCTCGCGGGTCAAGAGCCGCGCGGGTCACCGCCATCCGAGCCCGGACGATCAACGCCCGCGCGTCACCATCCCTCGTACCCCGGCGCCACGGTCGCCCACGGCGCGGCCGCCTCGAGCTGCCCCGACAGCCGCAGCAGCACATCCTCGCGGGCGTAGTCGGCGACCAGCTGCACGCCCACGGGCAGGCCCCGGTCATCCGCGGCCAGCGGGAGGGAGATGGCCGGCTGCCCGGAGAGGTTGAACATGCTCGTGCACACGGAGAACGCCGAGGACCGCGTCCACATCGCCTCCGGGTCGGTCGGGTCGAGGTAGCCCAGCTCAGGGGTGGTGGAGGGCAACGTCGGCAGCATCAGCACGTCCACGCCGTCGGGTCCGAACAGTTCGGCCACGCGCCAGCCGGTCCGCGTGGCGGTCTGCAGGGCCCGGGCGACGTCGGGCGCGGAGTGGGTCATGGCGTTGTCCAGGATCACCCGGGTCCAGGGCTCGATGTCGTCGTCGTCGAGGTCTCTTCCCAACGCGGCGAGGCGCGCATCGATGGTGGCCCGCAGTTGGGCGCCCATGATGGCGCCGACCGCCGACATCCCCTCCAGCACGTCGACGTCCAGCTCCACCTCATGAACGTCGTGGCCGAGCCCGGCGAGCAGAGCGGCGGTGTGGTCGACGGCGGCGGTGCACGCGGCGTCGGTGGGGAACGGTCCCGGCGCGACGCGCAGCATGCCGACGCAAAGACGGCCGGGGTCGGCGCCGACCTCGTCGAGGAACGGGCGCGACGGCGTGGGCGCACCGTAGGAGTCGCCGGGGCGGTGGCCGGCCACCACGTCGAGTAGCGCTGCGCTGTCACGGACAGTGGTGGTCAGCGCGTGGTGATAGGACAACGGCGAGGAGAGCGCGTCGGGGTGCGGCCACGTCGGAACGCGCCCGCGGCTGGGCTTGAGGCCCACCAGTCCGCACATCGCGGCGGGGATGCGGATGGAGCCGCCGCCGTCGGTGCCGTGAGCGACCGGCACCATTCCCGAGGCGACCGCCGCCGCCGATCCGCCACTCGACCCGCCCGTCGAGTACGCCGTGTTCCACGGGTTGTGGCACGGGCCGTGCAGCAGCGATTCGGTGGTGGTGGACTTGCCCATCTCGGGCACGTTGGTCGTACCGAGCACCACCATCCCGGCGGCCTTGTAGCGCTGCACGACGGTGCTGTCCACGGTCGCCACGACGTCGGCGAGCAGTCGGGAGCCGTCGGCGGCGGGCAGCCCGGCGACGTCGGTGCCGAGCGCCTTGATGACGATCGGCACCCCGCGCAGTGGGCCGTCGGGCAGGCCGGCCTCCACCTCGGCACGCGCGGCGTCGATGCGCGTGGAGACCATGGCGCCCAGCCCGGGGTCGAGCCGCTCAATGCGGGCAATGGCCTCCTCCAGTACCTCGGCGGCGGTGGTGGCGCCGGCGCGGATGTCGGCGGCCAGGGCCAGCGCGTCGCGGCTGGTCGGGGCGGTGTTCGTGGGACCAGTGGTCGGGGTCATGGCGGAGGCTTTCCGGGGAGAGGGGTTGTACGGGGCGACGACGACGGGGTCAGCCCCAGCGGGACTGGCCGCCGTCGAGGGGGATGGTGGCACCGCTGAGGTACGAGGCCTCGGCCGAGCACAGCCAGGCCACCGGGCGACCGATGTCGGGGAGGGGGTCGCCCACGCGGCCGGCGGGGATGCTCGACACGAACTCCTCGGCCTCCTCGGGGTTGTTCTCCATCCACCAGTCCAGCCCGGGGCTGTGAGCGTGCGGCGCCACGTTGAGGGCGCGGGTTCCCTCGGCCGCCCACTCGTAGGCGGCGGCGCGGGTCAGGGCGCGGATGGCCTCCTTGACCGCGGAGTAGATGCCGTAGTTGGCGGCGTCCCACCGGACGGCGGCGGCGGTCACGAGGTTGATGATCGTTCCCCCTCCGCGCTTGGCCATCTCGGGCCGCGCCAGCTTCATCAGGGTGAAGGTCACGCGGGGGCCGCCCTCGAAGGCCTTGCGGAACTCGTCGTCCGGGTAGTCGGACAGCGGCAGCGGCATGGCCATGTTGGCGTTGTTGACCAGGATGTCGACACCGCCGAGCTTCTCCACGGCGGTCGCGATGATCGCCTCGGGGGCGCCGTCGGTGATGATGTCCACGGCCAGGCACTCGGCCGTCCCACCGTTCGCACGGATGATCTCGGCGACCCGCTCGAGTTTGCGCATCCGGCGGCCGACCAGCAACAACGCGGCACCGGACTCGGCGAGGCCGAGCGCGATGCCCTCCCCGACCCCCTGCCCGCCGCCGGTGACGATGGCGACCTTGCCGGCCAGACGGTTCTCCCGTGCGGTGCCGGCGTTCTCGGTGTGCTGCGCGGTCGTGTCGGTCTGCGTGGACGTGTCAGTCTCTGCGGTCGTGTCGGTCTGCGCGGTGCTGTCGGTCATGGGGTCCTCCGGGGTCGGTACGGGAATCTGTGGGAGTGGGAACGGGGCGTCACGGCGATCACGCGGTGGCGAAGGTGACGAGGCCGGCGATCACCACGAGGGAGATCACGGCGGAGCGGAACACGTGGGTGGGCAGGCGCATGGCGATGCCGATTCCGAGCTGGTTGGCCAGGACCCCGACGACGGTGCAGGCCACCACCACGGGCAGCAGGGCGGGCAGGTCGATCTCGGTGCCCGACCACAACAGTGCGAGGGAGACCAGGCTGGTGATGACGAAGTACCCGGCGAGGTCGGCGATGAAGCCCAGCGGCGGCAGCCTGGCCCGGCTGAGCAGCAGGACGACAGGCGGTCCGTTGAGCGAGGTGGTGGTGGAGAAGTACCCGCTGATCACCCCGGTGACCGCGGTCGCGATCGCCGAGGGCGGCCGGGGTGTTTTTGCCGCGGGCAGCGCCATGGCGACCCCGCACAGGACCGTGATCGCGCCTGCCGCCGGCTTGAGGTGCTCCTCCGGCAGGAACGCGATGGTCTGAACGCCCAACCAGGCGCCCGGCACACTCGCCAGTCCCAGCACCGCGACGCGCGGCCAGGTGATGTGAGCGCGCAACTGCACGGTGACGCCCACCCTGGTGACCAGGGCCACGACCAGGTTCACCACCACCGTCTCGGCCAGTCCGATGCCCGCCATCAGCATCAACGGGGTGGCCAACAGGGACGTGCCGAACCCGGTGGCGCCGCCGATGACCGAGGCCGCCGCCACGCACAGCGCGGCGATGACGATCAGCTCCACGCGTCACCGTCACGGTCACAGTCGTCGTCACCGACTCGCCGGGCAGAGCTCGCACCGTCCGCCCGCGCCCTCACTGCCCGCCGGTGGGGGCGAGGTGGTTGTCCGTGAGCTGGAAACTCGGGATGTCCTTGAGGTTGAGCATCGCCTCGTAGGTGCGCTTGTAGCCGGTGCTCGTGATGACCCAGCGACCGTCCTGGCGCGCGTAGGTGTCGGAGTAGAAGGCGCTTCCGATGATCATCGTGTCGAAGGCGGGCACGATCACCCGGTCCTGCAGGTACCAGCGGCCGGTCGCGGTGTCGCCGTCCACCTCGATCTCCGGGTGGTGGGCCTGGTGCTCGGTGATGACGTCGTCGGTCATCTGCTCCCGCAACCCGGCCACCACCTCGTCGCGGCCGGTGTAGGACAGGCGCTTGCCGTAGGAGGCCGAGACCTCGGGGGCGAGTGTCCCGGCGAGCTCGTCCCACAGTCGCAGATCCACACAACGCAGGTAGCGGTACTTCAGGGACTTGATCGCGTCGATGTCGTCGCGGCGGTCAGTGGTGGTCATCGTCGGCCTTTCGCACGAGGGGCGGGGCGCGTCAATCCACACCCGTCAACCCGACTGTAGTCAATTGTGTACAGTTTGGGAATGGAAAGTGAGAACCGATCCGACGACGACGAGGACGGCCTCCCCGGACCGACCCCGCCCGACTCCGCGCCCACCCGTGGGCACGGCGCCCCGCGACCCCGCCCGACCGGTCGCGACGAGGTCCGTTCCGCCGTCCTGCGCGAAGCCCGGCGGCTGCTGTCCGAGCGCGGGCCGCACGTGCCGTTGCGCGATATCGCGGACGCCGCGGACGTCAACCTCGGCCTGATCCACCGGCATGTCGGCCGGAAGGACGCCCTGCTGACCACCGTCATGCAGGAGGCGGTGCGCCTCGGCGCCGCGCGGCTCGAGCACCTCGACGACGCGGGCGAGGCCGTGCGCGGGATGCTGCTCGGCGCCACCGCACACCCGGAGATCAGCCGCCTCCTGGCCTGGTTGGCCCTGGACGGCGAGGCGGCGTTCCCACCGATGGTCGACCCGGCCGAACGACCGGCCGCCGCCCTGAGGCGCATGACCTCTCCCCCGCCGGCCGGGGACGTCGAGCTGCTCCTGGTCTTCACCGCCGTCTACGCCTGGCCGGTGCTGCGGGGCGCACTTCTGGACACCCTCGACATCCCGGCCGATCAGCGCGAGGAGATCGACGAGCGGCTCGCCGATCTCCTCGCCCGCATGGTGACGGGCCACCGCGACGGCGGGGACGGGACGGACTAGACGGTGGGCCCCTCCGGCCCGTGACCGACCGGCCCTTCCGGCCCCTGGCCGACCGGGGTCTCCGGACCGTGACCCGCCGGGACCTCCGGCCCGTGACCGACCGGCTCCTCCGGCCCCTGGTCCAGGCGGAACGGAGGGTACTCGTCGCGCAGGAGCAGGACGTACGAGCCGACCCGGTACACCCAGCGGTTCAGACCCACGATCAGGTCGAAGAGCCCGGGCAGGTAGCGGCCGGTGAACAGCAACCCGATCGCGGCGATCAGCACGAGCAGGCCCACCAGCGAGATGTTCCACTCGGCGCCCCCGTACTCCGAGGCGCTGGTCAGAGCCGCCCCGCCGCCGGTGAGGATGCCCACGATGAGCAGGTGCGGGATCACGAGCAGCCACCACTTGACCAACACCAGGCCGCGCGAGAGCCGCTCGGGGTAGGCCACGTCCAACTCGGCCGGGTAGTCGGCGGGCGCCAGCGAGAAGGGCGGGTACCGATCCGTGCCGAGCACGGAGTAGGCGTAGAACCCCACGCGCCAGTTCCACCGCAGCACCCCGACGCTGTACATGAACCACGACCGCGGATAGCGACCGGTGAACAGCACGACCAGGCCCGCGGCGATGGTGGTGACCACCAGCGCGAACCACAGCAGCGCGATGACGATGTAGTGCGGGATCGCCAGCAGCCACTTGATCAGCCACATCGCGCGCGAGACCTGCGGGTCCGGGAGCCCGGTCAGACGCAGCGGATCGGGACCCGCGCCCACGGCGGGGACGCCCGCACCGGGCCAGCGGTCGATGTCGCGCCCGAGGCCGGCGGTCCCCAGCAGGATCAGCGGCAGCCCCAGCACCAGCGCCACGATCCCGGTGACCAGAACCCCGGGATTGGCGAGCCCGAAAAGCTCGGTGTGCGCGCCCACCTGCACGTCGACCCACACCGGGCGGGTGCCGTCGGCGTTCATCACCACGACCACCCAGTCGCCGGACTGCAGGTCGACGGTGATCGTCTGCTGCTCGCCGCCCGTCGCGGACTGGGCCCAGAAGTCCTGGTCGGTCGGCGGTTCGGGGGTGCGGGTGCCGGGCACCTCGTCGAGCGCGGTGTCCGGGTCGGACCCCGTGCCCCATGTGTACGGGGTCTCGACGGTGTACCCGGTGTCCCACGGGTCGTCGCCGAACACCGCGTGGGGGACGTCGTTGAGATAGGCCGAGACATCGGACGCATCGGCGATGCCGATGAACACGTCCTGATCGGGGACCACCGGGGTCGCGCGGAGCTGGATACTGATCAGGTCGTCGAGACCGAACGTGCCGACGGTGGCGCCCTCGTCGACGTGGACCGTGAGGGGCGCGGTCGTGATGGCGTGGCCGACGGTCTGGAGTCGCTCGGTGTCCGTGTAGGCGTAGCGACCGTCGCGCTGGGAGGCCTCGGCCACCATGAGAGCCGCGCCGGTGGCGGTCATCCCGAGGCCGAACACGGCCAGCAGGACCCCCGCGACGAGCATGACCCAGTTCACCGGGCGGGTCCGGGGAGAGTGGTGGACCGAGGTGGAGGACGGCCCGGACGGGGTGTCATGTGGAGTTGCCATGATGAGTCCTTGTGCAGTGGGGTGCGGATCCACCAGGGACGGCGCATCCGCCTACATGAGGTGACGTTACTCTTATACGGGCAGTGTGACGCCCGTTTACTCGGGTCTCCAGCCCCGGCTCCAACCCCACCATCGGCCCCCTTCACCCCCGGTCGCCCGCGGCCCCGGACCCGGCCCCGGACGCGGTGGTGATCCCCGCCCGGCGACATCGCCGCGATCTGCGCCTTCGGCCTGACATACCGACCGGTACAGCGGCCGTGGCGGCGCCGCATCGAATCGCGGACCGATGCGCTCGTCCCGGGCGCGGGCGAGGAGGCCTCACACATCCCTCGGGATGACATCGCGGCGATCAGGCAGGCCCCGCTCGTGTCGACCGCGAGAACAGAGGGGCAGCGGTGCGGGTCGCGGCGCGCGGGTCAGGGCCGCGGCGCGGAGAACCCCGTCGCGGGCAGCGAGTGGAACCCGCGGGTGAACGGCGAGAGCGCCCGGACGGCCGCGCCCCTGTCGACCCCGATGGCCGGGTGCGCGGCGTAGAGTTCCTCCAGGGCGATCCGCGCCTGCAGACGCGCGAAGTGCGAGCCGATGCAGAAGTGCGGGCCGCGGGCGAACCCCAGGTGCCCGGTGATCTCCCGGGTGATGTCGAGCTCCTCGGCGGTGGGACCGAACTCGCGCTCGTCGCGGTTGGCCGAGCCGTAGAGCATCATCACCTTCTCCCCCGCCGGGATCGTCACCCCGCCCACCGTCACCTCACGGATGGTCGTCCGCGCGAGCGCCTGCACGCTGGACTCGAAGCGCAGGCACTCCGAGAGCGCGCCGGGGATCAGCCCCGGGTCCGCCACGAGCAGCTCCCGCTGCGGCGGGTGCTCGTCGAGCAGCGCGACGGTGTGCGAGATGAGATTGCCGGTGGTGTCGTTGCCGCCCGCCACGATCACGAAGCAGAACCCCAGGATGTCCCAGTCGTCCAGCCTCTCGCCGTCGATCTCGGCCTGCGTCAGGGCGGAGACGAGGTCTTCTCCCGGGCTCGTGCGCCGCTCGGCGATGAGCTCCCCGAAGTAGGCGAACATCTCCGCCACCGCCGCCGCCGCTCCGCCCTCGAGGCCCGCCGGACGGAATCCCTCCTCCTGCAGGGTCGTCAGCGCGCTGACCCACGGGCCGAACCGGGGGCGGTCCGCTGCCGGCAGGTCGAACAGCTGGGCCAGCACGAAAGTGGGGATCTGCGAGCTGAAGTCCCGGTGCAGATCGACCACCTCGTCGTCGTCGTCCCTCTCGGCCATCTCGGCCAGGCGCCCACGGACGAAGTCGCGGATCTGCGGCTCGGTCTCCGCGACCCGCTTCGGGGAGAACGCCTTGGCCAGCAGCCGCCGCTTCCCGGTGTGCTCCGGCGGGTCCATCATGACGATGGTCGGCGCCAGCCCCAGCTTCTCGATCTCGTCGCGGTAGAAGGTCAGACCGCTGGCGGAGGAGAACGCCTCCGGGTCGCAGACCGCCGCGTCGACATCGGCGTAGCGGGACAGCGCCCAGAAGTCCGGGCGGGCCGCGGTGCCGTCCCCGCGGTGGAAGTGGACCGGGTCCGTCTCGCGCAACCGCCGGTAGCCGGGATAGGGATCGGCCAGGTGCGCGGGATCGAAGGGGTCGAAGGCGGGGCCCGTGGTGGTCGGGGCTGGCTCGGTCGGGGCAGGCTCGGTCGGGGCCGGCTCGCGGGTGGGAAGAACTGGGCGGGTCATGGCCACATTTAACACGTGCTGTTAGAAATTGGGAAGAGGCGATCTACACTCGGGCGGGTGCCCCGCTCCACCGCGATCTCACGCCAGTCCCGATCGACCGCCACCCGGGAGGCCCTCTACCAGGCCGGACTGCGGCGCTTCGCCTCCGACGGCTGGCGGACGGCGCGGATCCGCGACATCGTCGGCGACGCCGGCCAGGGCAACGACTCGGCGATCAACTACCACTTCGGCGGCCGCCTGGGCCTGTTGGAGGACGTGTTGCTCCGCGGGGTCCTGCGCATGGAGGACGAGCGTCGGGCCGATCTGCAGCGGTGGGCGTCGTCGACCCCCGACCTCGCGGAGATCGTCCGGGCGGTGGTGTCCCCGTTGGCCGACCTGTTGGACGACGACGAGGGCCGCTGCACCCTCCGGGTGATCGCCCAGGTCGGTGCGCTCGCCGAGGTCGGCCGGACGGTCACCGGCGGCCCGGTCGCCGACACCGCTCTCCAGGACCAGCTCGAGATGCTGGTGTCGGCCGCGACCGCCCGCTGCGGCAGGGAGCTCGCCGGGCACCGGGTCCGGCAGCTCATCGTGATGCTCACCGCCGAGCTCGCGGTGCGGGCCTGCGACGCCCCGGAGGCCGGACCGGCCCACCGGGAGTACGTGGCCGATCTCGTGGACTGGCTCGCGGGGGGACTGGCCCGTCCGGCGCCGCGCTGACCGGTCCCGCCGCCCGGCCCGCCGCCCGGCCCGCAGTCCGGCCCGCGGCATCGAGAAGAGCGTTCCGCACACCTGCCTCTCGGCCGATGTGTGCGGAACGCTCTTGGCGAGGGGGCTGGTTCGCTCAGATCGCCAGCGCCGACGTCACCTCGTGGGCGGCGGTGTCGTCGGAGGCGCCCGAGTGGGTGACCCGCCCCGACTCCACCACGTAGAACACGTCCGAGGCCCTCAGGGAGAACCCCACATGCTGCTCGACCAGCAGCACGGACAGGTCGCCGCGCGAGGCCAGGTCCACGATGATCCGCTCGATCTCGGCCACGACATTGGGCTGGATCCCCTCGGTCGGCTCGTCCAGCACCAGCAGCCGCGGCTCGGTGATGAGCGCCCGGGCGATGGCCAGCTGCTGCCGCTGCCCACCGGAGAGCAACCCGGCCTTCCGATCCAGCAGCTCCTTGAGCGCCGGGAACAGGTCGAGTGACTCGTCGATGAGCGCCTTCCCCCGCTTGCGCCCGTCCGCCACGACCCGCAGGTTCTCGGCGGTCGTGAGCTGGGTGAACGACTGCTGACCCTGGGGCACGTAGCCGATACCCAGCGCCACTCGGCCATGCGGTTTGAGTCCGGTGATGTCCTGGCCGTCGAAGGTGATCGTGCCGGCCTTGCACGGCAGCAGACCGACGGCGGCCCGCAGCAGGGTCGTCTTTCCCGCCCCGTTGTGTCCGAGCACCGCGGCCACGCCCCCGGCGGGGACCTCCAGGTCCACCCCGTGGAGCACCTCGGACCCGCCGTACCCGGCGCGGACGCCGGACATCTGCAGTAGTGCGCTCATTCGTCTGACTCCATCTCGGGTTCGGTGCCGCTTTCCGGCTCGGTACCGCTTTCCGGCTCGGTACCGGTTTCCAGTTCGGTGCCGGTGGCGGCCGCGGTGCCCAGATACACCTGCTGGACCTTGGGGTCGGCCTGGATCTCGGCGACCGTGCCCTCGGCGAGGACCTTGCCGGCCGCGAGAACGGTGACCGAGGTGGCGAAGTCGCGCATGAAGTCCATGTCGTGCTCCACCACCACCACCGTGCGGTCGGCGGCGATGCGCTGGAGCAGTTCGCCGGTGGCCTTGCGCTCATCCGCCCCCATGCCGGCGACGGGTTCGTCGAGGAGCATCACGTCGGAGTCCTGGACGAGCAGCATGCCGATCTCCAGCCACTGCTTCTGACCGTGGGCCAACACCCCGGCCTTGGTTCCGGCCAGGTGCTCGAGACCGATGGTGTCCAGCGTCTCGGCGACCACGGTCGCGCGGCCTCGGCGACGCCGCAGCAGGGTCATCCATCCCCGACCGGAGCCGGCCGCGATGTCCAGGTTCTGCTCTACCGTGAGGTCCTCGAAGATGCTGGCCGTCTGGAAGGTCCGGCCGATCCCCATGCGGGCGATCTTGTGTGTCTTCATCCCCAGCACCGGTTGCCCGGTCTTGTCGACCGTCCCCGTCGCCGGGACGAGCCCCGTGATCGCGTCGACGACGGTGGTCTTGCCCGCGCCGTTGGGTCCGATGAGGAACTTGAGATCACCCTGGATCAGCGTCAGGTCCACCCCGTCGACGGCACGGAACCCGTCGAACGAGACGGTCAGACCGCGGACCTCCAGGTAGGTCCGTCCCGTCGAGGCGCCGGCGCGGCCGCCTCCGGCCCCGGTCGAATCGGTGGCCACAGCGGTGGGGGTCATGGGGTCTCCTCCGTGTTGGATCCGGTGGATCCGGTGGTGGCGGGGGTCGCGGGGCCGGACCCGGTGGACCTGCGGCGCCGGCGGATGACGAACAGGCTGGCCAGACCGCCGGGCAGGAAGCCCACGACGACGATGAAGAGCACACCCTGCAGGTAGGTCCACTGCGACGGGTAGGCCTCGGAGAAGGTCGTCTGCGCCCAGGCCACTCCGATCGCTCCCAGGACCGGGCCGAGCAACGTGGCCCGGCCACCGATCGCGACGCCGATGAGGAACGCGATCGACGGGGCGATGCCGATCGCCGAGGGCGAGATGATCCCGACGATCGGGACGAACAGCGCGCCGGCGATCCCGGCGGCGAAGGCGGCGACCGCGTACGCCAGGGACTTGACCAGCGCCGGGTCGTACCCCAGGAAGCGGACCCGCTCCTCCTGGTCGCGGACGGCCACGAGCAGCTCACCGAAGCGCGACTGCATGAACTGGCGCACCAGCAAGACCACACCGATGAGGGCGCCACCGGTGATGAAGTACAGCATCTGGCGGTTGGCCGGATCAGACAGGGCGAAGCCGAAGAACCCGGTGAACCGGTTGAGCCCGTTGGAGCCGCCGAGCTCGGGCCGGCTGACCAGGAAGATCGCCGCGGCGGCCGCGAGAGCCTGGGACAGGATCGCGAAGTAGGCGCCCTTGACCTTGCGGTTGAACACCAGATATCCGAACCCGAAGGCCAGCAGGGGCGGCAGGAGCAGGATCACCACGAGGGTGAACACCGGCGAGGCGAACGGCTCCCAGTACCCGGGAAGCGATCGCATCCCGGCGATCTGCATGAAGTCCGGCAGGGCGTCGGGACCGCCGCGGTCGCGGGCGTCGGCGAGCTTGAGGTACATCGCCATGGCGTACGCGCCGACGCCGAAGTACACGCCCTGACCCAGCGTGAGCATGCCGCCCCGCCCCCACGCCAGGCCGATCCCGCTGGCGACGATGCCGAAGCAGAAGAACTTGGCCAGCAGGTTGAGCCGGAACTCGCTCAACAGGGCGGGTGCGACGCCGAAGATGAGGATCGCGGCGACGGCGAGCGCCACCCAGAACACCCAGCGGGGTCGTTCGCCCTCGGTGGTCAGCTCGCCGGGCAGGGGCAGACGAGGTGGCCGTCCCCGACGACCCGCGGCCGGCTCGGCCGGGTCCGGGGTGGTGGTGCCGATGGTGGCGGTGTCGGTCATGCCAGGCTCCTGGTCTTGACGGCGAACAGCCCCTGCGGGCGGATCTGGAGGAAGACGATGATCGTCACAAAGACGAGCACCTTCGCCACGGAGGCGGTCGTGGAGTATTCGAAGAACGAGTTGAGGATCCCCAGCGCGAAGGCCGCGATGACGGCGCCCCTCAGCTGACCGAGGCCCCCGACCACCACCACGAGGAAGGCGTCGATGAGGTAGGACTGCCCGATGGTGGGGCTCGTCGAACCGATGAGGGTCAGCGCCACGCCCGCCACCCCGGCGAGGCCGGAACCGATGAAGAACGTGGTCAGGTCACTGCGGCGTGAGTTGATGCCGGAGCTCTCGGCGAGGTCGCGGTTGAGGGTGACGGCCCGGATGCGCCGCCCCATCGGGGTGAACCGCATGGCCGCCATGAGTGCGGCGACACACGCCACCGCCAGGAGGAAGATGAAGACCCGCGTGTACGGGACGGAGGCCCCGAGCAGGACCAGGTTCCCGCGGAGGAACGCGGGCACCTCGACGTTGACGGCGGGGGCTCCCCAGATGTCGCGCGCGATCTGTTGCAGCACCAGCCCGACGCCGAAGGTGACGAGCAGTGTGTCGAGCGGTCGGGCGTACAGCCGTCTGATGAGCAGCACCTCGAGGATCACCCCGAGCAACCCGCCCACCACGAACCCCGCCACGAGGGAGATCGCCAGCCCCGCACCGGAGGCGGCGACGAACTGTTGGATGACGTAGGCCGTGTAACAGCCGGCCATGATGAACTCGCCGTGCGCCATGTTGATGACGCCCATCTGCCCGAAGGTCAGGGACAGGCCGAGCGCTGCGAGCAACAGGATCGAGCCGATGCTCAGTCCCGTCGCGAGTTGACCGATGATGACGTCCACACCGGCTCCTTTCTCCTGCGTGCGCCCGCCCGCGGCGGCCCCGGTGACCGGGACCGCCGCGGGGGGCGGTGGACTCGGACTAGGTCAGTTACCGGACAGGTCGCCGGCCCAGTCGTAGCCCTCGAGGAAGGGGTCCGGCTCGATGGGCTCGCCCGAGCTCCACACCTCGTAGATCAGGCCGTCGGGGCGGATCTCCCCGACGAGTGCGGTCTTGGAGATGTGGTTGTTGTCCCCGTTGATCGTCACGGTGCCCTCCGGGGCGTCGAAGCTCACGCCGCCGGCGTTCTCCTGGATCTCGGCGACGTCGAAGCTGCCCGCCTTCTCGACCGTGTTCTTCCACAGGAACAGCGAGGTGTACGCGGCCTCCATGGGGTCGGAGGTGACCCTGTTCTCGCCGTACTTGGCCTTGAACGCCTCGACGAACGACGTGTTCTCCGGACTCTCGATGGTCTGGTAGTAGTTCCACGACGTGAGCTGGCCCTCGATATTGTCCGCGCCGATGCCCTGGACCTCTTCCTCGGCGATCGACACGCTCACCACCGGGGTGTCCTCGGCGGTGAGGCCGGCGTTGGTGTACTCGCGGAAGAAGGCCACGTTGGAGTCGCCGTTGAGGGTGTTGAAGACGGCGTCCGGGTCGGCGGTGCGCACCTTGTTGACGATGGTGGAGAAGTCGGTGGACCCGAGCGGCGTGTAGTCCTCACCGAGGATCTCGACGTCGTTGGCCTCCGCCCACGCCTTGATCACGCGGTTGGCGGTCTGCGGGAAGACGTAGTCCGAACCGACGAGGTACATCGATTCGACGCCCTGCTCCTTGAGGTACTCCAGCCCCGGGACGATCTGCTGGTTGGTGGTGGCGCCGGTGTAGAAGATGTTCTCCGACGCCTCGAGCCCCTCGTACTGGACGGGGTAGTAGAGCAGCGCGTTGTTGTCCTCGACCACCGGCAGCATGGCCTTGCGGGAGGAGGAGGTCCATCCCCCGAAGATCGCGGCCACGCAGTCGCTGGTAATGAGCTTCTGCGCCTTCTCCGCGAACACGGCCGGGTCGGAGGCCCCGTCCTCGACCACGGTCTCGATCTGCTTGCCCATCACTCCGCCGTCGGCGTTGATCTGCTCCACGGCGAGCTCGACGGAGTCTCGCACGGTCCGCTCGGAGATCGCCATGGTTCCCGAGAGCGAGTGCAGCGACCCGATCTTGATGGTGTCGCCTGAGGTGTCCACGCACGATTCCGCGGAAGCCGCGGCGGTGTCCGAGGTGCGGTTGCCGCAGGCGGTGAGGGCTCCGGCCCCCAGGACCACGAGGGCGGCGGCGGCAGCAGTGCGTCTGGAGATGGATTTCACGCGGGTTCATCCTTGCCGTGGGCGGGCTGTCGATGGCCCCCGCTTCTCGGGGATCGACGCTCGATGAACGCAAAGTTATGAGTTTCATGTGAGCCGCACGGTTCCACAGTGTTTCGTCTGTGTTGCCTCGATCCACCTGCAGTGAACCCTGGGTTTCTCAGCCCTTGCGCAGGTCCGGCGCCGGCGCCCCCAGGACGTGTTTCCGGGCGGCGGACCACACCGCGCGAACAGCGGCATCCACCGCCTCCGGGCTGCCGCCCACCACCCGGGCCCACGCCCCGCACCCCTCGGGCAGGGTGCTCACCCCGCAGCGCACTTCATCCCAGCGCACGCCCACGCTCGAGCCGATGGCCGCACGCATCGAGGCCGCCAGGTCCGCCGCCGGCCCCGGCGCCAGCACGAACAGTGTGCCGATGGCATCGGACCCGCCGGTGACCATGTCGTCGTCGGGCCCGGTCTGTCCGGCGCCGACCCCGGCGCCGACCCCGGCACCCGCTCTGCCCATGATCCGCGTGGTGTCCACCACCACCGGGGTACCGTCGGGACGGGTGATCTCCACCTGGGAGACCAGCGCGTCCACCGCCCACCGCTCGCCGCGCGCCACCCGGCCGGCGGTGAGGACGTCGGAGACCACCAGCACCGCGTCCTCGGGGACCGTCGCCCGCAGCCGCTGCTGGAACCGGCTCCCGGCGTACGGGATGAGGGGGTCGGGAACCCACTCGCACACCGCGCCGGCCCCCAGCGTCAGCGTGACGTCCTGCGTGGCGAAGCCGGCGTCCATGCGGTGGATACGCGTGGCGGCCTGGGTGGTGATCATCGCGTGGGACCGGTCGGCCAGCCGGACGTCGATGTCTAGTCTGTCGCCGCCCACCACGCCCCCGCCCGTCGACATGAGATAGGTCACCGGCACGTGGGGCAGCACCGGGTCGACGTACAGCGGGCGCATCACCTGTAGAGGCGACTTCTGGTAGCGGTCGGCCAGGACGGTGCGCCCCTCGACGTCGACCCGGTAGTCGAGGTCCAGGACGCCGACCTTCCCCGGCGATCCCACGGGCAGCGACCCGGCCGCATAGGCCGGACCGGCCGCCACGACGGCCGAGACGTGGCCGGGGTCGGCCGCGCGCGCCAACCGATCGGCCCGGGACAGGGGTGCGGTCACGCGCTCGGCAGCAGGTCCGCGCGACGCGACTCGAAGTAGTCCAACACCTCGTCGACCCCGGTGCCGCTGAGGCAGTCGGTCAGCACGACCGGCTTGCCGGAGCGCACGCGGTCGGCATCGGAGCTCATCACCCCCAGGTCACAGCGGACGTATTTGGCGATGTCGATCTTGTTGATCACCAGAAGGTCGCACTCGGTGATCCCGGGGCCCCGCTTGCGCGGCATCTTCTCGCCCTCGGCGGTGTCCAGGACGAAGAGGAACAGGTCCACCAGAGCGGGCGAGAACGTCAGGGTGAGGTTGTCCCCGCCGGACTCGAAGATCAGGGTGTCGACGTCCGGGTGGGCCTCGAGCATCTCGGCGCCCACGGCCAGGTTCATGGTGGGGTCGTCGCGGACGGCGGTGTGGGGGCACGACCCGGTCTCCACGCCCACCACCTTGGCGGGGTCGAGGACGCCGGCCAGCGTGCGGCGGACGTGCTCGGCGTCCTCCTGGGTGTAGATGTCGTTGGTGATCACCGCGGGGGCCCGCCCGCGCTCGATGAGCAGGGGCACCAGCGCCTCGATGAGCGCGGTCTTGCCCGAGCCCACGGGCCCGCCGATCCCGATGCGCAACACGTTCTGTCCCTCGGTCATGTGCGTCCCTTCCGTCATGGCGTGCGTGTGGGTGGCGTGCGTGTGGGTGTGCGTCAGCTCGCGAAGAGCCGGGCGTCGGAGTGCTCGTGGTGGCAACTGGCCAGGTCCAGCACCGGGGCGAACCCGCCCAGATCCTCCAACACAGTGCTGACGGCGGCGTCGGCGACCTCCTCGACCACGGGTGCCGCACCGCGGACCAGCGCCTGGGCACTGCGGTGGTCGGCCAACCGCAGGCGCAGCGCGGCGCCGGCCAGGCTGATCACCACGGCGGTGAGGTCGGCGGCCACGGCGTCGCGCTGGTCCAGCCCCCCGCGCGCGTAGACCACCCCCATCACCACGGACTGGGACCCCGGCGACCGGCGGGCTCTGACGTGCGCGTTCCAGGCGCTGACCACCGGGTCGTTGAGCAGCTCGGCCGCCAGGTCCAGGACCTGCTTTCCCGTGCGGGTGGCGCCGTCGCGCAGTTCCCGCGTCAGCCGGGTGGCGTGCAGTCGCCGGTCGATGCGGGTCACCGCGTCCAGCAGTGCGTCCGTGTCACGGCCCCCGTGCTCGCGGGTAGCCGCCCACGCGAGCGCGAGCGCGACCGAGTCCGCCGGGCCGATGGCGTGGCGCAGCATCGAGTGCAGCACCTCCGGTAGGCGCCGGGCGTCGACCTCCCCGCGCTGGGCCAGCCCCTCGAGCCCGTGGGACAGGGTGTACATCCCGGAGGGGAAGGACGAGTCGGTAAACTGCAACGCGAGCAGCAGCCGCGACAGGTCGGAGCCGCTCATGCCAGGTAGTGCAGCTGGGCCAGCGGCAGCGTGGTGGCCGGGGCGATGGTGGCGGGCTCGCCGTCGACGGTGACGACGTAGGTCTCGGGATCCACCTCGATGGTCGGGCAGCGGTCGTTGCGGACCATGTCCTTCTTGCCGATCCCGCGGCAGCCGCGCACGGGCAGGCACGGCGAGGTCAGGCCCAGTTCCTCTGGCACGCCGGCCTCGATCGCCGCGGAGGACAGGAACGTCACCCGCGTGGACTGCAACGCCCCTCCGTACGCGCCGAACATCGGCCGGTAGATCACCGGCTGCGGCGTGGGCAGCGACGCGTTGGGATCGCCCATCGGCGCCCACACGATCATCCCGCCCTTGATGATCAGCGACGGCTTGGCCGCGAACGAGTCCACCGGCCACACCACCAGGTCCGCGAGCTTGCCTGGCTCGATCGAGCCCAGGTGGTCGGCGATGCCCGCGGCGATGGCGGGGTTGATGGTCATCTTGGCGACGTAGCGCAACACGCGCTCGTTGTCGTTGCCCTCGCTGTCCTCGGGCAGCGGCCCGCGCTCGACCCGGCAGTGGTGCGCGGTCTGGAACGCCCGCTGCCACGACTCCCCGATCCGTCCCATGGCCTGCGAGTCGGACGAGAAGATCGAGATGATGCCCTCGTCGTGCAGCACGGTCTCGGCGGCGATGGTCTCGGCCCGCACGCGGGAGTCGGCGAAGCTGACGTCCTCGGGGATGTCGTGCGACAGGTGGTGGCAGACCATCACCATGTCGAGCAGCTCGTCGACCGAGTTGACCGTGTACGGCAGCGTCGGGTTGGTGGAGGCGGGCAGGACGTTGGGCTCGCCGCACACCCGCAGGATGTCGGGCGCGTGGCCGCCGCCGGCGCCCTCGGAGTGGAAGGTGTGGATGGTCGAGTCGCCGAACGCGGCGCGGGTGTCCTCGTAGAAGCCGGACTCGTTGAGGGTGTCGGTGTGGATCGCGACCTGCACGTCGTACTGGTCGGCGACCTCCTGCACGCAGCGAATGGTCGCCGGGGTGGTCCCCCAGTCCTCGTGGATCTTCAGCCCGGCCGCCCCGGCCACGATCTGCTCGACCGCCGACTCGGGCTGGGAGGTGTTGCCCTTGCCCAGGATCCCGATGTTCACCGGCAGCCCGTCGGCGGCCTGCAGCATCCGGCCGATGTTCCAGGCGCCCGGCGTGCAGGTGGTCCCCTTGGTGCCCTCGGACGGGCCGGTCCCTCCGCCGAACATGGTGGTCACCCCGTTGGACAGGGCCTCGTCCACCTGCTGTGGGGCGATGAAGTGGATGTGGGTGTCCACTCCCCCGGCGGTGACGATCTTGTGCTCGCCCGCCACCACCTCCGTGCCGGGGCCGATCACCAGCTCGGGGTGCACTCCGTCCTGCAGGTGCGGGTTCCCGGCCTTGCCCACGGCCACGATCCGGCCGTCGCGAATCCCGATGTCGCCCTTGACCACCCCGATCACGGCGTCGAGGATCGTGGCCCCGGTGATCACCAGGTCGAGCGCGCCCGAGGCCCGCGTGCCGGCCGGGTCCTGCGCCATGCCGTCCCGGATCGCCTTGCCGCCGCCGTAGACGGCCTCCTCGCCGTAGCCGGACGACCCGTCGGTGGTGACGGCGTTGTGATCAGTGGTGATCTCGACGGTCAACACCGTGTCCGCCAACGTCAGTCGGTCCCCGACCGTGGGTCCGTAGATGTCGGTGTAGGTCGCGCGCGGGAGCACGGTCGGCGGGCCCTCGGCGACGGGCACACCGTCCGTGGGCGGCCGGGCCTCGTTGTCGTCGTCATCGGCCACGTCCGCGCTGTCGCAGAGGAACCCGCCGTCGCGCATGCGCCCCAGCGCGCGCTCACGCACGGCCGGATCGTAGAGGGGGCCGTCGACCAGCCCGGAGAAGCCGTGGCAGACGCGCTCGCCGGCGTAGTCCACCAGCCGCACCGTGCGGGTCTGACCGGGTTCGAACCGCACCGCCAGGCCCGCGCCGATCGCCAGGTGGCGCCCGTAGGCGGCGGGCCGGTCGAACCGGAGCTCGCGGTTGGCCTCGAAGAAGTGGTAGTGCGAGCCCACCTGGACGGCGCGGTCCCCGGTGTTGGTCACCGCGAGTTCGACGGTCGCGCGCCCGGCGCCCAGCGTGATGTCGCCGTCGCCGTACTGGTACTTCCCGGATCCGGACATCGCGCTCCTCGGGGTCGGTGTGGTGGTGGGCTGGTGGAGTGGGGGCTAGTGCGAGTGGGTGTAGACGCTGCCGTCGGCCGCCACGTGGGAATGGGCGTAACCGTGGCCGTCCTCGGCGTCGAGTGCCGCGTCGATGCCGTCCCGTCCGTGATCGAGCCGGTGGACCGCCTCGCGCACGCGGGTGTCGATCACGCTGCGCAACACCGCCGGACCCAGGAGGTACTCGCCCTCGCCGGGCAGGTCCCGGCCGGTGACCGGCGCCGGGGCTAACGTGGCGCTCACGACCATCGGACGCCCCGACCCGAGCGCATCGAGCCGCGCGACACCGCCGGCCAGGTCCGGGTCCGGCTCGGTGCCGCCGTGGAACGCGACCTCGACCAACCCGGGCCGGCCGTACTGCCGCGCGAGACGGGCCAGGCGGAAGAGCTCGGCGTCGGCGAACGGGTCGATCGCCGGACTCACCACGAGCACCGAGTCGGCTGCGGTGTCTCCGAGCTCGTGGCGTCGGATCGCGGCGCGCAGGCGGGTGACCAGCATCGTGGCATCGCCCAGCGGCGCGGCCAGCGCGAGCCACGCGCCGCCGGCGCGGCCCCGGACGTCACGGAGGGTGCGGGCGCAGTCGGCGATCACCGTGGGTGCCCGGCCGAACGTCATGGGGACGACGACGACGAGGTCACCCGACTCCCCCTCCGCCGCCACCAGGTCCGCCAGTCCACGCCCGGGCGCGGCCGACGGGATGCCGAGGTCGGGCATCTGCTCCGATTCCGGACCCAGCGCCGCGACGATCCTGGCGGTGGCCGGGTCTGTGTGCTGGTGGGCGTGCTCGTGCACCGGTGAGTGGGCGGTCACGCCTGCTGCCCCGCCGGGCCGACGGGATCGTGCACCGTGACCAGTTTGGAGCCGTCCGGGAAGGTGGCCTCCACCTGGATCATCGGCAGCCGCTCCACCACCCCGGCCATGACCTGGCCGGCGTCGAGGACCCGACGGCCGAGGTCCATGCACTCGGCGACCGTCCGCCCGTCGCGGGCGTGCTCGACGATCTCCCACGAGATGAGCGCGGTGGCCTCCGGGACGTTGAGCAGCACCCCGCGCTCGAGCCTGCGCCTCGCGACCTCCGCCGCGGTGAACAGGGTGAGCTTGTCCAGCTCGCGGGGGGTGAGCTTCATCCTCTGAGGTCCTCTCGTGCGCGTCGACGGTTCTGAACGCTAGCGAGTGTGTGTGTCGGCCGTGTTACTTAGCCCGACATCGCCTCTGACCTGCGGTGCCCTGCAGGGTTCGCGCAGGGCACCGAAGGTCGGAGCACCGGTCAAGGTGGCGAGGCTACGACCCTCGTGCTCGACGCTCGCCGTGCCGGACCCTTGACGATGCCGCGTGTCTGCCGTGCCGGTCTCGAGCGCACCGCACTGACCTGGGATGCCCTGCGGAGGGCGAGCAGGGCACCGCAGGTCAGCGCACCCGGCTGCGCGGGCGGCACCCCGGGACCGCACCCCGGGCGGAGCCGCCGGCCGCGACTCTGCCGGGGAGCGATTGTTACGGCGCGTTACGACTCCCGCGTCACCGGTGACCCGGGCCCTGCCCGCTGCCATGATGAGCCGATGCCCCAGAACACCACCGCGACCACGGCGACCGACGCCCCCGCCCTGCGCGGGTTCGATACCGTCCCCGCGGACGATCTGTTGCCGATCCTGACGGAACTCTCGGGCTCGGCCGGATGGGCACAGGCGATGCTGGAGGGTCGGCCCTACCGCTCGCGCGAGTCGCTGCACGCCGCGGCCCGGCGGGTGCTCGCCGAGCAGAGCGACGCCGAGGTGCTGGCTGCAGTCGACGCGCACCCGCCGATCGGGGCGGGTGCGGGCGCTGCCGCCGAACCGGTCGGCGACGCCTCGGCCCGGGAGCAGAGCGCGGCAGCGACCGCGGACGCCGAGCTGGCCCGGCGCCTGTCCGAGGGGCAGCGTCGCCACGCCGAGCACTTCGGCCACGCGTTCCTCGTCTGCGCCACCGGGATGTCGGCGCAGGAGATCGCGGGAGAACTCGATCGGAGGATCGCACTCGGCGCAGCCGAGGAGCTCGCGTGCACCCGCGAGCACCTGGCGAGGATCAATGCGCTGCGGCTGGACCGGCTGCTCGACACGGGCGCACTGTGAGGAGAACCTGATGTCCCTGAGCACCCACGCGCTGGACACGGCCACCGGGACACCCGCGGCAGGGTTGGCCTACCGGCTCACCGACTCCGCCGGCGCGGAACTCGCCGCCGGTGCCACCGACGCCGACGGACGGGCGCCCGAACTGGGTGGGGTCGAGGTCGGTGCCGGGGTGTACCGGCTGCATTTCGATACCGGGGCCTACCACCGCATGCAGGGGCTGCACGGCTTCTACCCGGAGGCGGTGATGTGCTTCGAGGTCACCGATCCGGCCGCCCACCACCACGTGCCGCTGATCCTCTCGCCGTTCGGCTACAGCACTTACCGTGGGTCCTGAGGCACGGACCTCGTCATCGCTCTGACCTGGGGTGCCCTGCACAGGCTTCGCAGGGCACCCCAGGTCAGCGGCCGATCCGCCGCCGGGTGCACTGCTCGCTCAGCTCCGCGGCCAGCACCTGCTCCTCGGCGGTGACGAGCTCGAAGTCCCGCACCACCACGCGGCCGCCCACCACCACGTGGCGGGGCCGGCGGCCCGGATTGGCCCACAGCAGCCCTCGGGCCGGGTCCGCGACGCCGGCGTCGGCGACCCCGGAGACGTCCCACACCACCAGGTCCGCAGCCGATCCCGGCGTGAGGCGGCCCAGTTCGGGCCGGCCCAGCCCGTCCGCGCCGCCGGAGGTGGCCATGGTCAGCGCCTCCAGTGCGTCCAGCGGCCGCCCGGCCAGAGGGGCGACCTGCATCGCCAACCGGGCGTCGGCGAGCAGGTGCCCGGCGTCGTTGCTCCCGCCGCCCGAGGTGCCCAGTCCGACGCGCACCCCGTGGTCGAGCAGTCGAGCCACGGGGGCGACTCCCCACCCCATCGGCAGGTCGCAGGCCGGGGCGTGGGTGACGGTGGCCCCGCTCCCCGCGACCAGTGCCACCTCGGAGTCGGTGATGTCGCAGAGGTGCGCCAGGGTGACGTCCGGCTCGAGCCACCCCCACTCCTCCAGCAGGTCCAGAGGGCGGCGACCGTACAGTTCGGCGGCCCGGGCCACGTCGACCTGCTCGTTGGCCTGGGTGCGCCGGCGCAGCCCGAGGGTCCGCGCGACCTCGCCGAGGGCGGCGAACGTGGCGGGCCCGTCGGCGTGGAGTCCCGACGGCCCCACAGCCAACTGACGCATGCCGTCCTCTGTGACCCCACCCCGCGCACCGGGCAGGTGCGTCGCGTGGATCTCCGCCACCGACGAGGCGGCCGCGTCCGGGTCACAGCCCGCGGTGCCGCGGACAAAGGCCAGCCGCGCACCCACGTCGCGGGCGGCGTCGAAGGCGGCCCCCGCGACCTGCACCGGGTCCACACCGGGTGGCCAGGTCAGGAGGTGATCAGCGACGGTCGTGACCCCGCACAGCAGGGACTCCGCCAGCGCCACCCGGGCGGCGAGCCCCACCAGATCCGGGTCCACGCGGGCGGCGACATAGGCCTCGCGCATCCGCCCGAGCCAGACCGACATCTCCACCCCGCGCGTTCCGGGCAGCGTCCGGAACGCACTCTGCAGCAGGTGATGGTGCGCGTTGACCAGGCCCGGGGTGACCACGCCGCCCCCGGCGTCCAGGGTGTCGACGGGGCCAGTGTCGACGAGGCCAGTGTCGACGGGACCAGCGGCAGTGGGACCAGCGGCGATCCGCCCGTCCACGCACTCCACCGTGGCGGCGTCGGCGAACCCGAGCCCCGGCGACCACACCGCGCTGGCGCCGGTGATCCGCAGGACTCGCGCGCTCATGACCTGACCCCGACCGGCTCGGTGGGAGTGGCACCGGCGGGGTCGGGGGCGAACGATCGCATCCACACCCGGTCCGGCGTCAGCGGGATCGAGTCCTGTCTCACCCCGGTGGCCCGCCGGACCGCGATCCCCACCGCCGCGGCGACCGGACAGTAGGGCGCCTCGGACATGGACTTGGCGCCCAGCACACCCTGCGGTTCCACGGTGTCGGCAAAGAAGACCTCGGTGCGCGGCACATCACCCATGCGGGGCGGGTGGTAGTGGCGCAGGGTCGCGTTGGTCACCGCACCGGTGTCGTCGAGCATCACCTGCTCGTATAGCGCCGCCCCCAGTGCCTGCGCGACGCCGCCCTCCACCTGGCCTCGCAACTGCTGCGGGTTGAGGACCCGCCCGGCGTCGACGGCGTGGACGCTGTGCAGGACCCTCACCGTCCCCGTGTCGGGGCACACGGCCACGCGCACCCCCTGGGCGGTGAACGCCGCCTGCCGGCCGAACCCGTCGGCGGAGCCCTCGGCGGACACGGGCAGGTGGGCGCCGGCACGGAGCAGGTCGGCGACCCGCGTCGCGGCGCGGTGCAGTGCTCGCCCACCCACCACGGTCCCGGCGGACCCGAACGCGCCGGTGTCGTGGGTGAGCTGCGCGGTGTCCGAGGCGTGCAGCACCACCGAGTCGGAGGGCACCGCCAGCACCTCGGCCACGATCTGCGTGTGCACGGTGGCGGTGCCGTTGCCGAACTCCGCGGTGCCCACGTAGGCGTGCACGATGCCGTCGGCGTCGATCTCCACGCGGGCCGAGCCGTGGTGGCCCCCGGGCGGGTTGGTGGCGATCATGCACAGCGCGACGCCGGTCCCCTCGGACCATCCGGGTGGGGCCGGGTCCCCTCGCCCCGACTCCAGTGCCCCGGCGACCAGGTCCAGGCAGTGGTCGAGTCCGTAGGAGGACAGGGCCAGCTCGTCGTCGTCGCCCGCCGAACTCACCAACCGGTCACCCGGGCGCACCACGTTGCGCCGCCGCAGCTCGAGGGGGTCGATCCCGGCGGCGTCGGCGAGCTCGTCCAGCGCGCTCTCGAGCGCGAACCCCACCTCCCCCAGTCCGTACCCGCGGAAGGCCCCCGACGGCACGGTGGTGGTGTAGACGGCCTCCGCCGACACGCGCTTGGCCGGGCAGCGGTACAGCTCCACCGACTCGGTGATCGAGTGGAACATCACGCCCGCCGAGTGCCCGCCGTACGCGCCCGCGTCGGACAGCACGTCCAGGTCCAGCGCGGTGAGCCGGCCGCGGGCATCGCACGCGACCGTCGCCGTCACCCGGTAGGGGTGGCGCACGGTGGCGGAGGTGAACTGCTCGGCGCGGCTGTACTCCCACACCACGTCGCGCCCGGTCCGCAGGGCGGCCAGCACGGCCAGGTCCTCGACGATCATCTCCTGCTTGGCCCCGAACCCGCCGCCCACGCGGGCGGCGTGCACGCGAAGATCCTCCCGTTCCAGACCGAAGATCCACGCCAGCTCGTCGCGGACGAGGAACGGCACCTGCGTGGACGAGCGGATGTCGAGCGCGCCCCCGCACCGGGGCCCGCCGTCGACGTGGCGGACGATCACCGCGTGCGTCTCCAGGTGCGTGTGCTGCACCCGCGAGGTGCTCCAGGTGCCCGTGACCACGTGCGCGGCGCGGTCCACCCCGGCCTCGACGTCCCCCACCGCGCCGCGCCACCTCGCCACCACGTTGCGCGCGGGGTCGGCGATCCGGGACGCGGGGCTCTTGTCCCCGTGGATGGTCGGCGCCCCGGGTCGCCGCGCGGCCTCGGGGTCGAGCACCGACGGCAGCACCTCGTACCGGACGCTGATCTCCTCGCAGGCCAGGCGGGCGAGCTGGGGGGTCTCGGCCACCACGGCGGCCACACGTTGACCGTGGTAGCGCACCACCGGGTCCAGCACGCGGGTGTCGTCGGGGTCGTCGGTGCGCCGCTGGTGGCGGGCGGTGGAGAACAGCACGTCGGGGTCGTCGTGGTGGGTCAGGACGGCCACCACGCCGTCCATGGCGAGCGCGCGGGTGGCGTCGATCTCCACGATCCGGGCGTGCGCGTGCGGGGAGCGCAACACCGCCAGATGGGCGCAGCCGGTGAGCTCGGTGTCCAGGGTGAAGGGTTCGGCTCCGCGCACCACGCGCTCGGTGGCGGGCGCGGCGACCGGGCGGCCGATGCCCCCGGCCGGGCAGGTGTTCGCGGCGCCGTCGAGCGCGTCCTCGATCGCGCGGTAACCGGTGCAGCGGCACAGGTTGCCCTTCATCGCGGCAGTCCGAGCGGCCGGGCCCCCGTCGCGGGAACACGGTGCGTGGTCCAGTCCGGTGACGGTGGTGACCATCCCCGCCGTGCAGAACCCGCACTGGAACCCGGCGGCGCGGGCGAACGCCGCCGGGACCTCGTCGGACACCCCGGCGGCCGTCCTCACCTCGGCCCCCTCCGCGCGGTGGGCCGGGAGCACACAGGAGTGCGTGGGCACGCCGTCGACCAGCACCGTGCACGCGCCACAGTCACCGGTGTCGCACCCCTTCTTGACCGCGAACTGCCCGAGCTCTCGCAGCAGCGTCCGCAGGCACTGGCCGGGGCGCGGGGTGGGCGCGTATCCGCGCCCGTCGACCGAGATCTTCATGACTGCTCCTCCTGTCCGGGGTTGGTGCCGGAGTGGGTGCCGGGGCCGCCGCTCAGTTCGACGACGACGGCGAGGGCCGCGATCCCCGCGACGTGTCGGCGCCACCTCGGGTGGCCCTGGGGGTCGTCGTACCAGTGGGGCAGATCGCGGACTGCCGCCGCGGCGACTTCGGGCGGGGGCGCGGCATCCCACTCCAGGACGTGCGGGGCCGGCACCGCGGCGGTGACGACCAGCGTGCAGCGGCCGTCGGGGTCCAGACGGCCCGTGACCACCGACCCCGAGCGGCCGCTGGGTACCAGCGAGTGCCGCCGGACGGCGTAACGCGCACGACCCGCCGCGGCGGGGATGCGCAGCGCTCGCAAGATCTCCCCCGGGGCCAGGGAGGTCCGGCCCGGTCCGGTCACCACGTCCGCGGCGGGGATCGTGCGGGTGCCACCGTCCGGGGTCCAGATCTCGGCGGTCGCCCCGAGGGTGCAGGCCGCGGCGGTGCCGGCTCCGGCCGGCAGAGCGGCGCAGAGGTTGCCTCCCCAGGTGGCGCGGGCCCAGATCTTCCACGAGGCGAGCAGGCAGGAGAAGGCGTCGTGGAGGAACGGGCGCAGCTCCGCGGTGAGCGGGTGGTCGAGCACGGTCCGCAGCGACGCGGTCGCCGCCACCCGCAGGCCGCCGTCGGGCAGGGCCTCGACGTCGGGCCAGCCCAGGTCGAGCAGGTCCACGAGCCCGGTGAGCGGCGGTGTGTCCTCCCCCGGTGGCGCCGCGGCGCCGGCGGGATGGAGGTACGCCTCGCCGTGCAGCGCGGTCCCTCCGGCCAGGGGCACCGCACCGGCCAGCAGCGCCTCGTGCGCCTCGTCGCGGGTACGCGGGCGGTGGAGTTCGGTGACGGAGACCAGGTCCATCGAGGCTCACCCGGCCTTGGCCAGTAGGCGACGACGGGCGGCCACGACGTCCCGGGCCACGGCATCGGTGTCCACGGTGAGCACCCGGCCGTCGGCCACCACGCGTCGGCCGTGGACCCACACCCCGGCCATCGGCGGACGCGAGCCGAGGACCAGCGCGGCCACCGGGTCGTCGATGCCGGCGTGCGCGGGGGTGTCCAGGCGCCACAGCGCGACGTCGGCCAGGTAGCCCGGTGCGAGCCGGCCGATCTCCTCCTGACGCCCCAACGCCCGCGCGCCTTCCACGGTGGCCATCCGCAACGCGGTCCGCACGTCCATGGCCCGCGGGCCACGGGTGGCGCGGGCCAGCAGCAGCGCCTGGTGCATCTCCTCCCACAGGACGCCCGACTCGTTGCTGGCGGCGCCGTCGACGCCCAGACCCACCGCCACGCCCGCGGCCAGCATGTCCGGGACGCGGGCGATGCCGGCGCCGAGCCGACCGTTGGAGACCGGGCAGTGCGCGGCCGCCATCCCGCCGGCGGCCATCGCGGCGATCGCCGGGTCGTCCAGGTGCACGGTGTGGGCGAACCACACGTCGGCACCGGTCCACCCGACGGACTCCATGTACTCCATGGGCGTGCTGCCGAACCTCTCGCGGCAGAACACCTCCTCGTCGTCGGTCTCGGCCAGGTGCGTGTGCAGGCGCACGCCCCGCTCGCGCGCCAGCTCCGCACTCGCGCGCAGCAGGTCGCCGGTCACCGAGAACGGGGAGCACGGCGCCACGGCGATCCGGCACATCGAGTCCGGCGCGGGGTCGTGGTGCCGGTCGATCACCTCGGCGGTGCCGGCCAGGATCGCGTCGATGCCCTCCACCACCGAGTCCGGCGGCAGTCCGCCCGCGCTGCGGCCCAGGTCCATCGACCCGCGGCACGGGTGGAACCGCAGCCCCACCGTGGCGGCGGCCTCGATCTCGGCGGCAAAGACGTCGCCGGCGTCCGCGGGAACCACGTAGTGGTGGTCGGTGGTGGTGGTGCAGCCGCCCAACGCGAGGTGCGAGAGTCCCCCGAGCGCCGCGGAACGCACGTCGTCGGCGTCGATGCCGGCCCACACCGGATAGGAGGCGGTGAGCCACTCGAAGAGCGTGGCGTCGGCCGCCAGCCCGCGGGTGAGCCACTGGTACAGGTGGTGGTGGGTGTTGACCAGGCCCGGCGTGGCCAGGCAGCCGGTGCCGTCGACCCGCTCCGCGCCCTCCGGGACGAGCGCGGGGTCGCACGGCCCCGCCCCCACCGCGGCGATCCGGCCGCCGATGAGCAACACGTGACCGCTGGCGTACTCAGCGCCGGCACGGTCGTCCATCGTCGCGACCGCACAGTTCTCGATCAGGACCGCGCCGCCGCCCCCCGCCGTCACGAGCGCACCCCCACCGGCCGCGTGTAGGCCGGGGCGAACCCGCGCGCCCGCGCCGAGCGGATCATCCGCTCGGTGAGCTGGGCGTCGGCCTCGTCCGCCAGCGGGTGCAGTGAGCGTGCCCCCTCGGCGACCAGCCGCCCGCCCACGTACACGTGCGTGAGGTTGCGCAGCGAACACGCCAGGACGTACGTGGCCACCGGGTCCCAGATCGGCCCGGTGGCCGGGGCGGTGGGATCCACGACCAGCAGGTCGGCGTGCTTGCCCACCTCGATGCTGCCGATCCGGCCGGACAGGCCGAGCGCCTCCGCGCCACCCAGGGTGTGCATCCGCAGCACCTCGTGCGCGGCCAGGACAGAGGCGTCGGAGTGGACGGCCCGCTGGGTGTAGAGGCCGATGCGCATGTTCTGGAACGGGTCGGAGACGTCGGTGCAGGACTGGTCGTCGAGCCCCATCCCCACCCGGATCCCCGCGGCCCGGTACCCGGCGACGTCGGCGATACCGGATCCCAGCCGGCCGTTGGAGGTGGCCTGCCAGATCACCGCGGAGTCGGTGTCGGCCACCCGACGCACCATGTGCTCGGTGGGGTGGACGAAGTGGCCGAAGGAGAAGGCGGGGCCCAACACCCCGGCGTGGTCGTACCAGTCGAACTTGGCCCGCTGCACCTCCAGGTGCTCGGCGGTCTCCACGAAGTGCGCCTGGTTGCCCACACGGTGGGTCGCCATGGCGTGCCGTTCGCGTTCGGCGGTGACCGGCGAGGACGACCACTGCACCGACCCGAACACCGATCCGCCCAGATCCAGGTCCCGGGGGACCGTGCGCTGGCGGTGCTCGGTGACGTGGGCGAACGCCTCGAAGCACTCGGCCTCGGGCAGCTGCTCGTCGTCCAGCCGGGTCGAGGTGACGCACCGCAGTCCCGAGTCGGCCTGCGCGTCGATCTGTCGCGTGAGGAACTCGACGTCGTGGACCCGCTCGGCGACCAGGGTGGAGGTGGCGTGGTCGAACACCGCCACCACCCGGCTCTGGGTGAAGTTGTAGGCGCTGGTCACGCCGTTGCGCAGGAAGTCCAGGCAGCCGGCGAGGGTGAACCAGTACAGGTCCTCGGCCTCGGCCCCGACCATCATCTCGCCCATCCGTGAGACCCACCCGTAGAGCGTGTCGTCGGGGGCGATGCCGCGCATCCCGGCGGTGAACAGGTGGCTGTGCGCGGAGACGAACCCGGGCGCCAGGATCGACCCACCCAGGTCGTGGACGGTGCCGGGCAGTCCGGGCGGCGGATCACCGGCACCCAGCGCGGCGATCAGCCCGTCCTCGTCGACGTGGACCCAGCCGTGGAACCACGGCGGGGCGTCGGCTGCAGTCGTTCCCGGGGTCGTCGTCACGGGGATGACGAGCGCATCGGTGAAGGTGATCATGAGGGGTCTCTCGTTCTCGGGGCGGCGGCAAGGGTTGGGCGCGCGCGGTCGGCGCGGCGTGTCAGCCCGGGAGGTCCTCGGCCAGCCAGCCGCCGGGACGCAGGTGGAACCGTCGGCGGTGTGAGGGCGCGTCGGGCTCGCCCCGCCAGAACGTCACCGCCTCGGGCCGCAGGCGGTACCCGGTCCAGGTGTCGGGCGGGTCCTGCGGGGTGGGCCCGTGCCGGGAGACGGTCTCCGCCCACACCTCCCGTCGTCCGGCCGGGGGCAGGGCCGCTGTGGCGGGACTGTTGGTCCAGGCCAGCAGCTTGAGATACGGGGTCCGGTCGCGATAGGTGAGCAGTTGCTCCTCGCGGTCCGTGGGTGCTGCGGGGCCGGTCATGGTGAGCTGGCGGGTCCGGTCGGCGCTGAGCACCACGAGGGTGGCGCGGGGGTTCGCCGCGAGGTCCGCCACCTTCTGGGATCGCGAGTCCGTGTGGAAGGTCGGGCCCTCGGGGGTGGCACCGGAGATCAGAAGGTGCCGACACCGGGGCGTCCCGTCCGGGTCGACGGTGGCCAGCACGCCCAGTGGCGGGTCGTGGGGGTCGACGGCGAGCCAGGCCACCATCGCGGCCAGCGGATCGTCACCCGGCTCCGGCACGGTGACCCCCGCTGTGGCCGCCTCGCCCGCCCAGGCCCCGGGCAGTTCGGCGGCCGTCATCGCGGACCTCCCCCTGCGGCGACGGCGGAGAGGTCGGCGGAGAGGTCGGCGGAGAGGTCGGCGCCCCGGACTCCGCGCGCCGGGTCGAAGACCGCGATCTCCGCGAGCGCGCCGACGACGGTGGCCACGTGATCGGCCACCAGTCGTGCACCGGTGTCGGGGTCGGCGCCGGTGGGGTCGCCGATCACCCCGGTGTCGGACAGGTCATCGGCCAGCCAGCCGAACTTCACGGGGCCGGTGAACCCGATGTGCTGACACCCGGCCACTCCGGTGGGGATCCTGGCCTCGGCCACGGACATGTCGACGAGGTCCGTGCGCAGGTGGAGCATCATCGACGTCTCGGCCCACCCGGCGTGGATCCCCATGCCGAGTTCGGTGGGGCCGGGGTTGGCCCGACCGGCGTACAGGAAGGTCCGCAGGCCGCTGCGCCGGCGCAGTTCCCGCAGCGCCACCTCCAGCAGGGCGGAGTTGCCGCCGTGGCAGTTGACAAAGAGCACGCGGCCGAACCCGCTGGCGCTCAGTGCGGATCCGAGCTCACGGACCTGGGACAGCAGGGTGTCCGCGGTGATCCACATCGCCCCGGGGAACGAGGAGTGCTCGTCGCTCTTGGTGTATCCGAGGGCGGGCATGAGCCAGGCGTCGACCTCGCCCCCCGCCCCTTCCCCGGCTGCGGCGGCGGCCACCGCCCGGGCCGCCACCTCCTCGGCCACGATCAGGTCGGTGGCCAGGGGAAGGTGGGGGCCGTGGGGTTCGATCGCACCGGCGGGGATGACGGCGACGGGATCGCCCCGGCCCACCCGCGCGGCCTCGACGGTGCTCAGGTCCGCATAGCGCCGGGCGGGCCCGATCATTCCTCCCACCGCCCGGGATTGAGCAGGCCGTGGGGGTCGGTCCGGGCCGCCAACGCCCGCACCTCCTCGGTTCCGTGGTCCACCCGGTACTGGTGCGGGGAGTGCACCCTCACGCCCAGCTCCTCCAGGACGGGCACTCCCGCGTAGGCGGCCTCCGGGTCGGTGTAGTGACCGTTGAGCATGCCGAACATTCGGCCGTGGCCGGCCTCGAGGTGCAGGGTTCCGCCCGGATAGACGGCCTCGACCTCGTCCAACCGCTCCACCAGCGCGTCACCCTGGCATTCCATGTGGAACCACGTGTCCGGCTCCGCTTTCTGCAACCAGTGGGTGGGGTGATTGTAGGACAGGGTCGAGACCTTGATGGACTCGTTGACCCCCTTGCGCACCGCTTCCACCACTCCCCCGGCACCGGTGACCAGGGCGCTCACCTCGTCCACGACGGAGGCCTCGACGATCGCGCGCAGACTCGCGCGGCCGGGCGGGATGGCCTCGTCGGGCGGTAGGCACCCGGCCACGTGGGCGCCATCGGCCGAGCAGAGCCGCGGCGCAGGGTCGAGACGGTGGATGCGCGGGACCACGGAGAAGGCGTCGTGGTGATCGTCGAAGCTGGCGTAGAGGCAGCGCCAGTCCTGCAGGGGTTCGATCCTCACGGTGGCGCGGACGATGATCCCCGCGACCCCGTAGGTGTGCACGAACGGCTGGGCGTCCTCCCCGGTCAGGTGCACGATCTCGGCGTCGGGGTGGGCGTAGACCACGTCGAGCGCCTCGACGAACCCCTCGTGGTTGCGGCCGTGCACGATCGTTCCGGTCCCTGCGGACCCCCCGGCCAGGAAGCCCCCCAGCGTGGACTGCACGGTCGAGGGATACATCCACAGCTGGGAGTCGTCGCGTGCGAGCCGCTTCTCCAGGCTCATCATGCGGACGCCTGCCTCGGCGGTGACCGTCCCGGCCTCCGGGTCCACGTCGTCGATGCCCCTCAGGGCGGTCAGGTCCAGCACGAGACCACCGTGCAGCGGCACCACCTGCCCGTAGTTGCCGGTGCCCTTTCCGCGTGAGGTGATGGGGACCCCGCGGCGGACCGCCGCGCGGACGATCGGCGGGACCTGCTCGACACTCGTGGGCCGAACCACCACCTCGGGGCGGCCGATCGGCCACTGCGCACGCAGGATCGGGCTGAGATACGAGCCGTCCTGTGAGGCCTTGTCGAGGCTGCGGTCGTCGGTGAGGACGAGCTCCGGGCCGAGCAGGTCACTCAGATCCTCGACGAGTCCGGCCACGTCCGGGGCCGTGGGAGCCGTCGGCGACGCCGTCTGGGTCTCGCTCACTGGGGTGCCTTCCTGAATCGGGTGGTCACTGGGGGGATCAGTTCATCCCGATGGCCGGATCGATGAACCGGTTGGTCGCGATGGTCTCCGGTGCAACGTCCTCGGCGATCGCGACGTCGGCGGCCTCGTAGATGCCCGTGACCATCCCGACGATGTCGGCCAGTCGTTCCTCGTCGAAGTTGCCGACCGTCGAGTCGGGACCGTTGCCGACGATCTCCCGGTCGAGCATGGCCTCGACGGCGAAGTCGGCCAGCTCGGAGCTGTAGACCCAGCCGGTGTTGAACTGCTCGACGGCGTCGACGATCACCGCGTTGGTGCGATCCGGGTCCGCGAAGTACTCGACCTCGGCCTGCTGCAGGACCGGAACGAGCATCTCCAGGCACGCGGAGTTGTCCTCGAGCTCGGCCGAGCGCACCGCCATCATGGACTTGTAGATCGGGTACCCGGTGTCGTGGAGCAGCTCGTAGGCCACGGGCTTACCCCACTCGGCGACCTCGTTCTCGTAGATGAACGGCTCGGCGCTGGCGTAACCCTGTTGCGCGACCGACCCGCCGGCCGCCACGAAGTTGGACGGCGACCCGTCGTAGCTGCCGTCGACCTGCTCGGGGTCCAGGATGCCCTCACCGGTGAGGTAGTCCATGTACGCGTTGCCCTCGAAGTACAGGACTCGGGTCCCCTCGTCCTTGAGGTCGGCGATCCGCGCCACGTCGGGGTAGGTCTCCGGGTCCCACATGATCATCTGCGGGTTGATGTCCAGCGGCGCGAACACCCCGATCGTCGGATTGTTGAGCGAGTTCTGCACGGCCTGGTCGGAGTCCACGTAGCCGAGCATGATGTCGGTGTCCTGGTACATCTGCGCGGTGACCTGCTGGAAACCGATTGCCGGGCCACCGGTGCGGATCTCCACGTCCACCCCGGTGTACTCCCCCGAGGCGAACAGCGGGCCCGAGACGGCCTTGGCGCCCGCGTCGATAGTGGGTTCCGGGCCCAGCAGCTCGTAGAGGTGTCCGTGCTCGGCCTCCGGGTTCCAGTCGGTCTGGACGACCACGGTGGCGGGGCAGCTCTCGCTGAGGTCGACGGCCCCGATCTCACCGCTGTATCCGGACGCCGCCTCGGCGGACTCGGAATCGGAACCACCACAGGCGGTCAGTGTGGCGGCTCCGAGGGTGCACAGGGCGGCCACGGAGAGCACGGTCCTGGTGGTGTGGGTGCGGCGCATCTGGGTCTCCTCCCGGGGGCCGGATCAGGCCTCCCGTATTGACGTGATCAATATCTATAGTGAAGCGGTGCTACGTTTCGGTTGTGTTGCCGGTCGGGCAGATGTGGGTTACGGCCGGGGCGAGACTCTCGCCATCACCGCTGGTCGTCGGCGTTGTACCACCGCCCCACCACCTTGCGGGAGAGTAACCCGAAGGCCAGGAACACGGCCACACCGAGCAGCGAGGCGAGCAGGATGGAGGCGAACAGTTCCGGCGACTGCAGCCGCGCCCGATAGGTGTCGATGAGGATGCCGATCCCCGGGTCCCCCTGCTTGAAGAAGAAGTCGCCGACGATCGCCCCGACCACGGAGAGCCCTGCGGCCACCCGCAGGCCCTCGAACAGCGCGGGCAGCGCCGCCGGTGCCTCGAGTTTGCGAAGCACGGTCAGTCGGCCGGCGTGGTGAAGCCGGAAGAGCCTCCGCAGACCCGGGTCCACGGACTTGAGGCCGAACAGGGTGTTCGACACGATCGGGAACAATGCGATCAGCACGCAGACGAACACCCGCGCGGTGAACCCGAAACCGAACCAGAAGCCGATCAGCGGCACCAGCGCGAGGATCGGGATGCACTGCAGCACCACGGCGTACGGGAACAGCGAGCGCTCCGCCCACGTCTCCTGACTCATCAGGATCGCCCACACCACCCCGATCACGAACGCGATCGCCAGGCCGGTCAGGGCGACGACCGTCGTGCGACCCAACGCCTCGAGCATGGCCGGAAAATTGGGCCCGAGGAACCCGTCGGTGATCACGACGTGCGGCGGGGGCAGCAGGAAACGGCGGGCGGGTTCGAGCACGACGTAGCTGACGAAGTACCAGAGGGCCAGGCAGGCGGCCAGGACGACCAGCGGGCCGCCGATCCGCACGAGCGCCCCGTCCGCGGAGATCCGGCGCCGCCGCCCGGTCTCCGCCGAGGTGGGCGCGGTTACCGTGGTCGCCCCGCCCGGGGCCGGGGTGTCGGACCCGGGGTCCGCGTCGGGCTCGGCCGAGGTGCTGCCGGCCGAGGTGCTGCCGGCAGCGGTGGTGGTGGTGTTCATCAGTGTGCCTCCTCCAGAGCCTGGGAAACCTCGCCGACGAGGTTGATGTAGTCGGCCGAGTACCGGACCTCGGGGTCGCGGGGGACGTCGAAGGGGACGTCGATGGTGTGGACGATGCGGCCGGGACGCCCGGACATGACGACGACCCGGGTGGACAGGTACACGGCCTCGGCGACCGAGTGGGTGATGAACAGTCCGGCGAACCGTTTGGCCGCGAACAGCTCCAGGAGCTCGTCACCGAGTCGCTGCCGCGTGATCTCGTCGAGGGCCCCGAACGGCTCGTCGAACAGGAACAGCTCGGGCTCCAGCGTCAGCGACCGGGCCAGCGACACCCGCATCTTCATCCCGCCGGACAGTTCTCGCGGCAGGGAGTGCTCGAAGCCGGTCAGCCCCACGAGGTCGATTGCCTCCTGCGCCCGCTGCCGCCGCTCGGCCTTGCCGATCCCGTCGAGCTCGGCGAGCATCTCGACGTTCTGGGCGACGGTGCGCCACGGCAGCAGCGTGGCGTCCTGGAAGACGTACCCCACCCGGTCGGTGCCGGTCTGCAAGTAGCCGTCGGTATGGGTCGCCAGGCCGGAGGCCAGCCCGAGCAGTGTGGACTTGCCGCACCCGGAGGGTCCCACCACGCTGACGAACTCTCCGGCCCCCACGCGGAGATCCACGCCCTCGAGCGCGCGGGTGCCGTTGGGGTAGGTGACCCCGACGTCGGAGAAACCGAGTATCTCGGTACCCGGCCGGAGGACGGGGCGGGCTGGGGTCGTCATGGTGCCTCCTGGAGATCGGGCGGGTGGGTCGAGGCCTGTGTGAGGGTCGAGGTCTGTGTGAGGAAGGGGTCGACGAGGACGGACGCCCTCGCGGACACCATGCGGCCCGCGCGAAGCACGATCCGGTCCACGGGCGCGTCGGCGATCACGTCGTCGAGCCCGCTCGCGCGCACGAGCAGCAGATCTGCGCGGCGGCCGGGAGCGGGACCGGCGGGCGGCAATCCCATGACGTCGCGGGCGCCGTCGGTGACCAGGTGCCATGCGGTGTCCATGTCGAGGTGGGCAGCGATGACCAGCAGCATCGCCGTCTCGATCGCGTCGGAGCGGCCGACCGGGTTGAACGGGTCGCGCACGTTGTCCGCACCCGCGCCCACGGTGACGCCGCCGTCCAGCAGTGCCCGCACGGGGGGCAGCCCGCGCGGCGTGGACGTGCATTCCGCCCGCCCCTGGAGGTAGAGGTTGGTGACGGGCAGTGTCACCACTCCCACACCCGCGCCGCTCAGCGCGGTGGCAGCGGCCGACTGACCGGACGCGTCCATCGTGCCGATCCGGCAGCAGTGACCGGCCGTCCGGATTCGGCCCGGTTCCCACGAGGCCACCCGGTCGGTGAAGGCCGTGAGCATGCCGTGGTCGCCGTCGAGGAACTCGTCGACGTGCAGGTCCACGCCCACCCCGAGCTCTTCGGCCAGGTCGATCAACCTGTGTGTCTCCGCGGCGGTGTCGGGGGCGATGTGCGGGGCGCCACCGATGAGGTCGGCCCCGGCCGCGATCGCGTCGCGGGCCCGCTCGGCGGGGTCCTCATCGCGGACCATCACCGCGATCTGCAGGTCCAGCACGTCCGCGAGCTCGTCGCGCACCCGGACCATGGCCCGGACTCCGCGGAGCGGGTCACCCTCTCTGTGCAGATCCACATGGGTGCGCACCGCCGTGGTGCCGCTGGCCACCAGTCTCCGCGCCGCCGCCAGCGCCCGTCCGTGGATCTCGTCCTCGTCCACGGTGACCGCAAAGGCCCGCCACGCGTCGATCGCGGCGCCCAGATCGCAGCCCGGTGGGCGCGTCGCACCCCAGCTCAGGGCCTTGTCCAGGTGGGCGTGCGGTTCGGCGGGCGCCGTGAGGGCCATGTAGCCGCGACCGTCGATCACCGCCGGCCCCACAGGCCCCGACCCCCCGGTGGTGTCGACTCCCGCGTCGGTGACCGCCACGACCACTCCGCCCGCGATGTCCACGTCGACCACCCGGCCGTCGAGCAGCCCCACCCCGGCGATGCGGTCGACCTGCCTCCCGGCGGTGCCGTCCGGCTCCGGGGCGGTGATGCCGGACCTGGCGGTTGCGCCGTCCAGCCTCGGGGCGGCAGCGCCTGGCTCCGGGGACCCTTCTCCACGCTGGCGGGTGAGTGTGTCCACTGACTGGGTTCTCCTGCTCTGCCGGACCGTCCCCGGCCGGGTCGGTGTGGTGCCTTGCGCTTTCGACCAGGACGCGGGATATTGACCTCGTCAATACAGATCAGTGTCACGGGTCGGTGTTTCGCCCGGATTACCCCGCCGGATCTGATCTGTAACCGCTCACTGCCGATGGGAGACACCGGTGTCGGGGTTACGTGGCGACGGACTCGCGCGCCTGGGTGCACGCATCCGGCACCACCGTCAGCAACTCGGCCTTACCCTCGTGGCGGTGGCCGGCCAGGCCGGCATCTCGCAACCGTTCCTCAGCCAGATCGAGCGTGGCAAGGCGGCCCCGAGCATGTCGACGCTCGAGGGGCTCGCCCACGCATTGGGCACCACACAGGCGCACCTACTCGAAGCGGTCGACGCCGTCGCCCCGACGCCCGGAGGCCCCGACGCGCCGGCGGGCGACCCGTCGACGGCAGGCGACTCGCCACCGGCGACGGGCGGACGCGTGGACATTCGTCGCGCCTCCGAGGGCGCCGTCCTCACCCGCGCGGAGGGCACCGTCGGAGGGCACACCCGACTACTTCCGGGCGGGCCCAACGACACGCAGTTCCTCGAGTTCGTGGAAACCAATCACGTGCCGGGCCGATTCTTCGAACACCCGGGCCGCGAATGGGTGTACGTCACCAGGGGCACGGTCCTGCTCGAGGTGGGCGAGTCTCTCAGCCGACTGCAGGCGGGGGATGTCGCGAGGTACGACGGCACCCTCCCCCACCGCTGGTACGTGCCCGAGGGCGGGCAGGCCTGCCTGATCGTGGCACGACCGGGCTGAGTCACCGCCCCACACGGTTCCGACCTGCGTTGCCCTGCAGGGGCCGAGCAGGGCACCCCAGGTCGGGACCACCGGATCCGCACCCGCACCCGCACCCGCACCCGCACCCGCACCCGGACCCGGACCCGGACCCGCACCGAATCATCCCGTGCCATCCCGCGCCGCCCGGAGTCCCTTCTTCTCCACGGACACTCTCCCGCCGGCACTCCGCCGAACCCCGTCGGACCGTCGCCCCACACCCCGCTGACCTGCGATGCCCTGCACGCCGCGTGCAGGGCATCGCAGGTCAGGCCCACGGAATCCACGCCTCCACACCGTGTCAGATCTCGAACATACTATCGAACCATGATCGCGACACCTCCCCCTGCTTCCGACGACGTCGAGCCTCCCGAGGCGCTCATCCCGCCTCCCGGATTCACCACGTGGACGGGGCCCGCACTCCCCGTGCTGGTCCCCGAGGCGTTCGCCCGGTGGGACCCGGGCCAACAACGCGGCTACCTCGCCCAGAGGACGATCTGCGCGGCCGAGGGTCGGACGCTCGCCTACGCCTACGACTGTGTCCGTTCCGCCACCGATCGTTTCGCCACCGAGCACGACCGCCATCGTGATCCGTGGGACGCCGCCGCCACGATGATCGGCGCCTCTATGGCGCTCTCACGCCACGGCGCATCCCGTCTGGTGACCACCGCGGTCGAACTGACCGAACGGCTCCCCCGAACGGCGGCGCTACTGGCGACGGGGTGGATAGGAATCCTCGCCGCGCACACCATCGCCGAGGAGACAGCCCTTGTGGCCGATCACCTCATGCCCGAACTCGATCGGCGGATCAGCGACGGGTTGGCTCCCACCAGGCGCCGGACCCACCCGCCGAGGCTCGGCCCATTGCGCAAGATGCTCATCAAGACCGTCGCGGCCTGCGATCCACTCGGTGCCGATGCCCGCGCCCGGCAGGCGCGACGTGACCAGGACGTGGAGCTGGTGCCCCTCCGGGACGACCGTGCGATCATCTCGGCCACACTCACCGCCGAGGACGCGCTGGAGATCGCGGACCGTATCGAGGCCCTCGCCCGCACCGCCTCGGCCGACGATCCGCGCCCCCTCGGCCAGCTCCGCGCCGCCGGATTGCTCGCGCTCAGCCGCGGCTGGGCCTGCCTGCCCGACCCGCAAGGAGAACACCCCGCCGACCCGGAAGCCCGGTCTGCGGCTCGCCGGGTCATCATCCACGCATACGACGATGGCACCCCGGACAATCGCGGCATCACCCTCGCCGGGTACGGGCCGATCACCCGGCACACCGCCGAGGAACTGCAGCGCGACGCCAGGCGGCGGGTCAACGCACTCTCCGAACTCGCGGATCCGGACACCGCCGCTGCGCGGCGCCACACCCCGTCCGAGGCCCTGGCCCGCTTCTGTCGGGGGCGCGACGGTACGTGCGTTTTCCCCGGCTGCCAGACCTCCGCCGAGAAATCCGACCTCGACCACATCGTCCCCTTCGACCATGACCACCCCGACCAGGGCGGACACACGACGTGCGACGACCTCGGCACCCTCTGCCGCTTCCACCACAGACTCAAGACCGACGGGGTGTGGGCCTACTACCGGGAGACCGACGGTTCATACGTGTGGATACACGGCCCCCACCACCCGAACAGGGACCCCGCAACCCGCATCACGACCTTCCCCACGGGGCCTTTCGCCGGCCACGCCGCACCACGACACCCTGAGGCGAGCCGACTACAGCGGGAGGCAGCCGAAGCGGGTGAGACCGGCTCCGGATCGGCCGAGTCGCGGCGGCGACCCCACCTGCGCCACCGTCGCGATGTCGAGAGACGCAACCTCCGTGCGCAGGCTCGACTCTGGCGACAGGCACCACAGACCGGTCCGGTGTCTCCGCCCACGCCGTCGACTCCCCTGTCGGACGAGGAGCCCCCGTTCTGATGGGCTGCGCGCGACTCTCGACGTCAGAAGCGCGAGCTCGTCGGATACCACCCGTCGGAGGCGTCGTGGGGACCGATGGATCGGACCTCGATGTGCTCGAACGACGCGAAGTCACCGGCGAGCCTGTCCCAGTTCTCGCGGGTGATCGCAGTGGTGATCGCCGAGGCGATCCGCCCGATCCCGCCGTAGATCCCGGAGAGCTGGTTCCCGGTGACGCCCATGGAGGCCCGCGCACCGGTCGAGAAGTGGTGCAGCCGGGTGAGCCACGGGGCGGTGCCCGGATCGCGTTCGGTGAACTCGAACCCCGGACCCAGGTAGGGACTCCGTCCGGCCGGGTGATCGACCGCGGGAGGGTGGCGGTCGGACCACAACGCGATGTCGTCGACGAACTCGGTGAGCTCCGGACGCATCTGCAGGTCCACCTGGTATCCGGTCGCGGACAGCACGACGTCAGCGTGGAACCGCCCCCTGGTGGTGTCGATCGCGATCTCCTGCCCACCGGTGCCGGTGTGGACCATCGAGACTGCGTTCCACCCACAGCCGGTGTGCAAGGCGAAGCCGGAGTGAGTGAAGCACCGCCACACCGCGTGCTGCGTGGGCGGCTGCGGAAGACCTCCGGACATCACGCCGAAGTCCCACTTGCGCTGGTCGTCCAGGTCGTAGAAGCGCTCCTGCATGCCCGGGAACTCCATCCACCGCAGCGGGTTGGAGGCCGGGACCGTCGCCCGTCGCACGAACACATGCGCCCGGACGGCGCCGTGGTCCAGCGCGGTGGCCGCGTTGTCGAACCCGGAGGCGCCGCCGCCCAGCACCGCCACCCGCTGACCCCGCAATGCGGTGAAGTCGATCGGGTCCTCCGTGTGGAACCAGCGTTCGCGGGGCAGAGAGGAGATGAACTCCGGCACGCGCACACCGCCCCCGCCCGCGAGCCCGAGTGCGCAGACGATGCGCCGGGCGGTCAGCGTGGTCTCCCGACCCTCCGGACCACGCAGATCCACGGAAAACGGCCCGTCCGGGGTGGCGGGGCGGTGAATCGCGGTGACCCGGGTCCGATGCTGGACGCTGATCCTCGTGACCTCCCGGTACCAGCGCAGGTAGTCGTTCCAGTCCAGGCGGGGAATGAGCTCGACGGCGGCCCAGGCGGCCTCTCCGTAGACGGCCTCGAACCAGCGCCGGACGTGGAGGGAGGGGACGTCGAACTCGATGCCCCTCATATGTTTGGGGCTGCGCAGGGTGTGCATGCGGGCATAGCGGTCCCAGCAGCCCACCTCGTGTTCCGGACCGTCGTCCACCACCAGGACGCGGTCGATCCGTTGGCGCTGCAGTGCGAACGCCGTGCCCAGGCCGGCCTGCCCGCCGCCGATCACCAGGACGTCGAGTTCCGTGGACCCGGGAGCGCGGGGGATCCAGTCACGGGCATGGCTGGTGGCGGCGATGTCCTCGTGCACACGGGCACGGAGTGTCGCCAGGCGAGCGTCCGCGTCGGGCAGGCGGCGGGAGGTCTGGGCCTCGGCCTCGGCCTCGGCCTCGGCCGCGGGGTCGGGGGCCGCGGGGTCGGAGGTCGCGGCGTCGGAGGTCACGGCGGTCATGGCGGAGGATCTCCTGGGTTCAGCGGGCCCGGGTCGATGTCGCGGGCCCACCCGGGTCCTGTGCCCGGGCGGACACCACGGCGATGCCTGACTGATGACTCGGCCGCCGTGCCGCGGGACGCGGCGGCCGGATCGGCGGGGCCGACCGCACCATCGTGGTGTCCAGACCGAGTCTGGCACCGCGGTTTTTCGGCCGTGTTACGAGCGCATGAGCCCGGTGTGCCGGGCTTGGGCGACCCGCGCCGCGAGCAGATCGAGTGCCTCGGTACTCAGCCTGCCGTGGACCCGCAGGCGGGCGATTCCGCCGTCCGGGAACACGTCGAGCCGGACGAACCGCACCAGATCCGCCGCACCCGGTTCTGCACCCGGCTCCGCTCCCGACCCCGACCCCACCAGGTAGCGGTGCCGACAGTCCGGTTGCAGTGGCGTTCGTGGAACGAGGTCCACCCACCGGTCAGGGTGCTCGAGGTCCTCCGCGCGAGCGATGCCACGAAGCGACGCCGACCCCGGGGCATTACCGACGTAATAGGAGGTGTCGATCTCCACATGGTCGACCGTTCCCTGGCCCGCGAGCGCCACCGTCACGTGGTCGTTGCCCCCGTCGCGCCGCCGGGCGTTCTCCCAGCCCTCACCCATGATGCGGGAGCGGCCGGGGGCGATGATGTTGGCCGGCGAGGAGTAGAACAGGTCCGAGCAGTCGACCACCCGGCCCCCGTTCTCGGCGGCCGCGAGGTCGACGGTTCCACCAAGGAACGCAGGGTCAGGGGTCGGTTCGCCGTGAACCCGCAGCCGCGCGACACCTCCGTCGGGGATCATCCGCAGGCGCACGTGGGTCACGGACACGGGGTCAGACACCGCGAAGAGGTTGCGGGTGTCCCCCTCCGCGGCCGCCGCAGGCACCAACGGCCGCCAGTGGGCACCCGGGAGTTCATCGGTGCCCGGGTAGCCGTCGATCCAGGCACCGTCCACGGCGACCTGCGGAGGGAAGTTGCCGCGGAAGAAGGCGGTGTCCACCACGACCCCGCGCACCACGCCCGGCACGCCCAGGCGGACGATCGCCGCGTCCTGGCCGGGCGAGCGCCGCCGACGGGTCTCCCAGCCGTCATAGACCTTGCCTTTGTGTCCGAACAGGTCCGGGTCGAACACCGGCTCGGAGGGCAGGATCAGGTTCTCCTTCTCGGCGAAGAACTCGTCATCGGCGTACACCACACTGCCGGCCAGCGCGCGGGAGGCGAGGTCGGGTAGGGCGAGGAACTCGGGGTCGGTCATCCGAGGGGCTCCGTTCGTGAGAGCGATGGCGCGCCGGTCCGGGCGGGCGCGGCAGTGGGCAGGTCAGCGGGCGGGGCGAGCGGGTCAGCGGGCGGGGCGGGCGGGGCGGGGGACGCCGGGCGGAAGACTGTGGTGCCGGCGGCGGGGCCGGTGAGGTCGATACGTCGACCGGCGAGGTAGACCTCGCGCACCACGCCGCCGAGTGCCCGCTGAGCGTAGGCGGTGACGGGGTTCTTGTGCTGTAGCCGCTCGGGCAGGACCACGAACGCCTCGTCGGGAGCCAGGACCACCAGGTCGGCGCGGGCGCCGGGGCGGATCGCGCCGCGGTCGGCCAGCCCGGCGAACTCGGCGGGGCCGGCCGACATCCACCGGACGACGTCGGGCAGGCCCAGTCCGCGCAGCCTCGCCTCGGACCAGATGATCGGCAGGCCCAACTGCACTGAGGCGATACCACCCCACGCCTGGCCGAAGTCACCGCTGTCGAACCGCTTGAGCTCGGGGACGCAGGGCGAATGGTCGGAGACCACCAGGTCGATGGTCCCGTCGCGCAGCCCCTCCCACAGCCGTTCGCGGTTGCCTGCCTCGCGGATCGGCGGGCAACACTTGTAGTGGGTGGCGCCCGGTTGGATCTCCTCGGAGAACAGCGACAGGTAGTGCGGGCACGTCTCCACCGTCAGAGGCAGTCCCTCCGCCTTGGCCGCCCGGATCAGCGGCAGGGCGTCGGCGGCCGACAGGTGCAGAATGTGGGCCCGGCACCTGGTGCGGCGGACACCGTCGATCACCTGCGCCACCGCGCGGACCTCCGCGGAGACCGGTCGGGACTCCAGGAATCCCGCGTAGGCGGGCCCGGACGGTGGGGGCTGTGCATCGATGGTCCCGGCGTCCTCGGCGTGGACGATGAGCAGCCCTCCGAACCCGGCGATCTCCTCCATGGCCGCCAGCATCTGCGAGGCATCGAGAGGCGGGAATTCGTCGATCCCGGAGTGGAGCAGAAAACACTTGAACCCGAACACCCCGCGGTCCCAGAGTTCGCGCAGCCGGCCGAGGTTCTCCGGCACGGCTCCACCCCAGAATCCGGCGTCCACGTGCAGTTTCCCGGTAGTGCTGACCAGTTTGGCGTCGAGCGCGGCGGGACTGGTGGTCACCGGGCTGGAATTGAGCGGCATGTCGATCAGGGTGGTCACCCCGCCGCACGCGGCGGCGCGGGTGGCGCTGGCGAATCCCTCCCAGTCGGTGCGGCCGGGCTCGTTGACGTGGACGTGGGTGTCGACCAGTCCGGGCAGCAGCACCACGTCGTCACCCAGGTCCACGACGTCCGTGCCTGCCGGCGTCGGAGAGGTCGGGGCCGCGGGACCGGTCTCGACGGCCAGGATGATCCCGCCGGAGACCGTCACGGAGGCCGGCACGATCTCGGAGCCGACCACTGCCCGGTGCGCGCGGAAGACGATCTCGGGGACACCGCGTGCGCTCATGTCGTGGTCTCCGCCTGGTCGGGGGCGTGCTCGGGGTGGGGCTGCTCGAGGCCCGGGCGCCGCAGCCGGTCGAGAGTGGCCCTGTCCACACCGGCAAGCTCGGCCACCTCCCCGGCAGTGGCGGCCCCGCAGTCCAGCGCGCGGACGCAGAAATCGGCCAGTGCGCGGGCGGTGGCCGGCTCGTCGAGGTATCCCGCCGACACCGGGGCGCCGTCGGGAGTGGTGCCGAGGTAGGCCGACAAGCGGGCACAGGCACTGGGCAGCGAGCGGCGGTAGAAGGCATAGGTGGCCACGTAGCGGGAGACCAGCTGCGCGGGGTGCAGGTCCCAGCCTTGGTATAAGCCCCTGCGCAGGGAACGGTCGACCAAACGCGCGTGCAGCTGCCAGGCGGTGAGGACCGCGTCCGGCTCGCCCACGGGCAGCCGGTTGGTGGAGCCGTCGGAGAGGGCCACCCCGGTCCCGGCGGCGGCGACCTGCATGACGGCCTTGGCGTGGTCGGCGGCCGGGTGGTCCATCGCCTGGTACGCGGCGGCGATCCCGCAGGCGGCCGAGTAGTCGTAGGTGCCGTAGTGCAGCCCGATGCAGCGTCGATCGGACGCGTGCACCAGGCGCGCCACCATTGCCGAGCCGTCGGGCCCGCAGATCGACTGCGGGGTCTCGATCTGGATCTCGAACCCGATGCTCCGCTCGGCCAGTCCGCAGGCCTGCTCGAGCTCACGGCACATCCGGACCATCGCGTCGACCTGGTCCACCGAGGTGACCTTGGGCAGGGTCGGGCGGAAGCCGCTCGGCAGGCTGCGGGGCAGCCCACCCTCCGCCGCGAGCCTGCTGACGAACCGGGAGAAGGTGCGGATCCCCCGTCGGCGGGTCTGCGGGTCGAGGGACCCGAACCGCAGCCCCCAGAACGCGGGGAGCGGTGCCACCAGGGGCGACGACAGCGACGACGACGAGGTCGGCCCCTGCCCCGCAGCTGCCGACTGCTCCGACTGCTCCGACCGCGCCCTCTGCCCAACCAGTAGTTCGGCCAGCACCCGGTCCACGTGGGCGTCCTCGTCGCGGTCGCGGTCGCCGGCGGGCACCCCGCGCTGGGTGAAGCCGTCCTCGAAGTCGATGCGCAGGTCCTCGACGGGTTCCCTCTCGAGTTTGCTCCTCACGAGCGCGTGGAGGGATGCGGCCTCGGAGTGGGTGCGCGCCTCGTCGTCGTCGCCCCCGGTGCCGGGTTCCCCTGCCACCACGTCTCCGAACACTCTCACCAGCGCGGCGGCGTCCGGCAGGTGGGTGTCGAACGCGTCGAGCGCGGCCGCGCCCACCTCGGCCACCACGCCGGCGTGGACGCGCTCGGCGGGCAGGTACAGGGTGTGGACGGGGTGGCGGGTGGCGGATGGGCCGGGGTACCGCTCGGCGAGGTCGGCGTCGGCCGCGGCGAGATCGGCGTCCAGGGCGACGGTCAGGGAGGCCGCCAGTGCATCAGCCAGTGCACCGGACGGGGCGCCGGACAGGGCGCCGGACAGGGCGCCGGGCGACCCCGAGAATCCTGCGCTCACCGGCTTTCCTGCTGCGCTGCCGCCAGGACACGCGCGGCCTCGCGGACCGCCCCGGTGTTGGCCCGACCCTGGCGGGAGCCGGCGAGCTTGGCGGCGATGTGGTCGCGCACGGTGATCGGGTCGTACGCGGACAGGTCCGCGCCGGGCAGGTCCGGCAGGGTGGCCACGATCGCGTCCACGTCGCCGTCGTGGAAGAACGCGGCCGAGCGTCGGCGCACGATCCCGCCGTCGACGATCGGCGGCCTGACCCGGTGGAGCGTGGACATCCAGCGGTCACCGGTCAGTCGCGCGGTGAGATCCCCGAGGTTGACCAGCAGCCCGCCCTCGACCGGGTGGACGTCGTGCCACACCCCGTCGGCGGACAGGACCTGCAGGCCCGCCACGCGGTCGGCCCAGAGCACGGTGACCAGGCCGAAGTCCGTGTGCTCGCCCATGCCGGTGAGCTCGCCGTCGAGGGTGACCGGTCCCGGGGGCAGGGCGTAGTTGTTGAGCCGCAGCACGTCGATCGAGTGCCCGGTCATCCCGGTGAACACCTCGGGCGGCACCCCGAGCGCGTCGGCGAACGCCCGGGTGAGAGTCCGCGCGACCCGCGAGGCCTCGGCGAAGTAGGCGTCGATCCGGGGCCGGAAGTCGGGGAGGTACGGCCACAGGTTGATCCCGTAGTCGGCCTCGTCCAGCGCCAGGTCCGGGAAGGAGCGCGCCTCGACGCCCACGTTGAACGCCTCGAAGAAGTCGTTCATCCTTCCCGCGGACTCGACCCCCAGGCTCAGGCTGAGCGTCTCGCTCTTCGGCGGGCTGTACCCGCGGTTGGCGCCGGCCACGCGGTAGCCGTTCTTGGTCTCGGGCGGCAGGGCGAAGAAATCGTCGATCGCGCCCGCCAGCCCCTCGATCACCGCGTCGTCGATGCCGTGCCCGACGATCTGCATGAACCCGACGGAGGAGCACGCGGCGTCGATCTCGCGCGCGACGCGCTCGCGGGCGGGGTCGTCTCGGGCGGGGTCGTCGCCGGCGGTGTAGGGGCTCAGGTCGATCACCGGGACGCTGAAGCCGGTCGGCGCGCTGCTCGGTGGTTGTGTGGTCATGTCCGCTCCCGGGGCTGGGGTGCCGGCCGAGGTGACGGGGGCCGGGGTACCGGGGCGCGGCCTGTCCGCGAGGGGTGGCCGAGCCGATGACCTTGTTCTATCCGCGCGCGATTACCGGCCGGATACCCCGTGTGTCGCCGGTGTTACGGGTGCGGTGTCGAGATCCCCGGGCACGTCCACATCGAGCGGGGACCCGGTGTCGTCGCACGGCACCTCGACCACCGATGCCGCGTGCGCGCGCAGGTGTCGGCGGGCACCCACGTCACCGACCGCCGACGCGATCACCCCGGGGTGGTGCCGCCCGCCGAGCAGCACCGGGTGGCCCCACCGCCCGCCGTAGGTGGCCACCGCCAGGGCAGTCCCGGCGTTGTCGCCGTCGATGTCGCCGTCGATGTCGCCCGGTCCCGCCTCGCACACCCGCCGCACCGCGCCCGGGCCGAGCCACGGCATGTCCACGGGCACCACCACCACGTCCCGCCCGGCCGCCGCCTCCAGCCCCACCCGCAGCGAGGACCCCATGCCCGTGTCCCACCCCTCGTTGTGCACCACCCGCGCGCAGGCCACCTCGAGAGGGGCGGCCCCGGTGACAACGACGACGAGCCCACACCCGCCGTCACGCAGCAGCCTCACCGCGCGATCGACCAGGCGCACTCCCCGGTACTCGACCAGCGCCTTGGGCCCGCCGAAGCGCCGCCCCGCTCCGGCCGCCAACACGAGCCCCACCGGCGCGGGTCGCGCACCGTCTGCGGCTCCCGACACGTCGGTCACCGGTGGATGGCCATCTCGAGGCCGGTCAGGGGCGCGCCCGTTCCGCCGCGGTGGTGGGCGACCAGCTCCGCGGCGATCGAGACGGCGGTCTCGGCGGCGGTGCGGGCACCCAGGTCCAGTCCGATCGGCGAGCGGAGGCGCCGCAGCTCGGACTCCCCCACGCCCGCCTCGCGGAGCGACGTCAGGCGCTCGGTGTGGGTGCGCCTGCTGCCCATCGCGCCGATGTACCCGGCGTCGGTGCGCAGGGCCTCGGTGAGCAGCGGGATGTCGAACCGGGGATCGTGGGTGAGGACGCAGATCGCGGTGCTCGGGCCCACGCGGGTCCGCCGCAGGAACTCGTGGGGCCAGCACCGCACCACCTCGGCGGCGGCGGGGAACCGCTCCGGCGCGACGAAGACGGGGCGGGCGTCGCAGACGGTCACCCAGTACCCGAGCAGAGCCCCGATCCGCACCAGGGCCTCGGCGAACGCGGTGGCGCCGAACACCAGCAGCCGCGGTGGGGCCAGGGACTGCACGAACACGCGCCCGGCGGGGCTGTCCAGGACCGCGGTCCCCGGCCGGCCCAGCGTGTCGGTGGCGCGGGCGCAGAGCAGCTCGCCGAGTGGCTCACCGGGGTGGTCGCCGAGTGGCTCACCGGGGTGGTCGCCGAGTGGCTCACCGGGGTGCGGCGAGTCCTCGTCGTCGTCGTCGTTCCCCACCAGTGCCGTCCCCACCAATACCGCCCACTCCCCTGCGCGCGGGCCGTCCAGGGCGGTGGCCACCACCACGGGCCGACCCTCGCGCAGGGCGGCGGTGACGCGGTCGACGGGGTGCCCGCCGTGGGGCGGGACGTACTCCACGAGGACCTCGAGGCTCCCGCCGCAGGTCGGGCCGACCGCCAGCAGTTCGTCGCCGTCGGGGCCGAAGACCGCGGTGGTCGGCCGCCCGTCCGCCGTGACCTCCCGGCACAGCGTGTACACCGCCCCGTCCACGCAGCCGCCGGAGACGCCGCCGATCACCTCACCGGTCGCGGACACGGCCATCGCGGTGCCGGAGGCCAGCGGAGCCGAGCCCCCGGTGGCCACGACACGGGCGAGCGCGCAGGGGATCCCCTCGGCGCGCCACCGGCTCACGGTCTCGGCGACGGTCTCCATGAGCACATCGTGGCGGGGCGAGATTGCGCCGGTGTTTCGCGGGAACGCGCCGCCCGTTACGGGCTCAGTGGTGGCGGGCGCCCATGAGGTGCAGGATGCGGTGCACGGTGTCGTCGGCGAGCGAGTAGCGGACCACCCTGCCGTCGTCGGCGTCCCGGGCGGCGCGCACCCAGCCCCTGTCCCGGAGGATCCGCAGCGCCTGGGAGGCGGCGTTGCGGGTGATCCCGGCGGCCTCGGCCAGGTCGGAGACGGTCGCGACACCGGGGCCCACGTGGTGCATGTGTGCGAGGAGCCCCAGCCTGGTGGGGTCGCCGAGCAGCTCGAAGCGCTCGGCCCAGTCGGTCAGATCCATCGCTCCCCCACGCATCAGGCTTAACACCAGGCGTGTTCAGACGCTCTCCGGTGTAACAGCAGCGACACATCCGCTCGCTACGCTCTGCGAACTATGTGTCCAGCCGGACACCTACCCTAGCCCTGGCAGGAGTGCGTCTGTGAGACCGTTGTACGCCGCCGTCTGCGTCGGACTCGCGTCGGCCCTCGCCGCGTCGGGCTGCGCGACCCCCGCCCCGGCGTCGGAGAACACCGGTCAGATCGTGTTGGCCGACGCTGGCGACCCCGGCGAGTTCAATCCCGTGTCCGGGTACGGATCGACCGGCGTCTCCCCGCTGTACGAGGGGCTCCTGCGCCCGGTCGCCGTCGACGACTCCACGCTGCCCCGGCTCGAACCCGCCCTGGCCGCGCAGGTGCCGGAGGTCAGCGCGGACGGGCTCACCTGGACCGTCCGGCTGCGCGATCAGGTGCGGTTCCACGACGGCTCCCTCCTGGACTCCGGCGACGTGGCCGCCACCTACCGCGCGGTGGTCGATCCGCGGTCGGCCTCCCCCATCGCCTCGGACTACTCCCCGATCGCGCGCGTGGACACCCCGGACCCGCTCACCGTGCGCTTCCACCTCCACGCGCCCGACCCGGGGATGCCGGCCCGGCTCCTGCTGGGCATCGCGCCCTCGGAGGCGCTGACCCCGGGGCCGGCGTCGGCGTCGTCGCTCAACTCCGCCCCGGTCGGCACCGGCCCCTACCGACTGGCCCGCCTCACCGCCGGCGAGGCCGTGCTGGAGGCCGATCCCGACTACCGCGACGGCCCGCCCGAGGTCTCCAGGGTGGTCCTGCGGTCGGTGCCGGACGCCGACGCGCGGGCCCAGATGCTGATGGCCGGGGAGGTCGACGGCGCCGCACTGCCACCGCGGCTCGCCGAAGGTCTGGCCGGACGGGGCGGCCTCGAGCTGGTCTCGGTGGCGTCGGCCGACTGGCGCGCGGTGGCGCTGCCCATGTCGCATCCCTTCGCCGGGGATCCCGCGGCCCGGCGGGCGCTGAACCTGGCCGTGGACCGGGACGGCCTGATCGACCGCGTCCTGTCCGGGCACGGCCGCCCGGTGGCGTCCCCGATCACCGACGCCTACCCGGAGTACGAACCCCCGCCGCTCACCGGTGTCCGGGCGGCCGACCTGCTGCGGGAGGCGGGATGGCGGCCCGGCGCTGACGGCGTCCTGGCCCGGGACGGAGCACGCGCCGAGGTCACGCTGGCCTACCCGGCCGCCGATCCGGTCCGCCGGGAGCTCGCGTCGGCGTTCGCCGACCAGATGCGCGAACTCGGCGTGGCGGTGACCGTGTGGGGCGGCAGCTGGGACCAGATCGAGCAGCGCATCGACGAGGTGGCGATCCTGTTGGGTGGCGGCGACAACCCCTACACGGTGGACACGCAGGCCTACCGGACCCTGCACTCGCGCACCTCGGCGTCCGGCCCGTTGGACAACCCCGGTGACTACCGTGATCCCCGGGTGGACGCCGCCCTGGACGCGGCCCGCTCCACCGCCGACCCCGGGGAGCGGACCGGATACTACCGCGAGGCGCAGAGGGCCTACGCCGACGCGCCCGGTCACGTCTTCCTGGCCACGCTCGACCACACCTACGTCCTGCGCGACACCGGCCACACCCGGCCCGCCCCGATCCTCGAGCCGCACGCGCACGGGGTGACGTGGGGTCCATGGTGGTCGCTGGCCTCCTGGACCAGCGGCCGGTGAGCAGGCGCCTGCGCGAACGCCGCGCCGACCTCCTCCACCTCACGGCCCGCCGCGCCGCCGCGGCGCCGCTGGTCCTGATCGCGGTGACCCTCGGCGCGTTCATCCTGGCCGCGGCGTCCCCTCTGAACCCGTTGGCCGCTCACTTCGGCTCCGGGTACGAGCGCACCACCGGGGCCGACCGGGCCGCGGCCGCCGCCGCACTGGGGACGGACCTGGCGTGGTGGCAGGCGTGGTGGAGTTGGGTGGCCGGGCTGGCCGCCGGTGACGCGGGGTTCTCTCACGCTTACCGGCAGCCGGTGCTCGAGGTTCTGACGGAGCGGCTGCCGTGGACGATCCTGCTCTCCGCCACCGCGCTCGCCCTGGCGCTGGCGGTGACCCTGGTGGCCGGAGCCGCCGCCGCCCGCCGCCCGCACGGCGCCCTCGACCGGGCCCTGGCGGGTCTGGCCGTGTCGCTCAGCGCGGTGCCCCCGTTCGTGCTGGCGATGGCCTCGGTCGCGGTGTTCGCGGTGGCGCTGGGGTGGCTGCCCGTCACCGGGGCGGCCCCGCCCGGGCAGGACCCCACGGTCGCGACCGTCGCCCGCCACCTGGTGTTGCCCGCGGTGGCGCTGGCCGCCGGGCAGGTCCCGTGGATGCTGCTGGCCCTGCGCCGGGCGGTCCTCGACGCCGAGGCCTCCGCCCCTGTGGCCGAGGCCCGCGCCCGGGGGTTGAACGAGCGCACTGTGCTCACCGGGCACATCGCGGCCGTGTCGTGGAAGCCCCTCATCGCGTTGCTGGGCGCGAGGCTGCCCGAACTCATCGCGGGGTCGCTGGTGGTGGAGAGCGTCTTTGCCTGGCCCGGCCTCGCCGCAGCGACCGTGGACGCCGCCCTCGAAGCCGACTTCGCGCTGCTGGCCGCCGTCACCCTGGGCGCCTCGGCGACCGTTCTGGTGGGCACCTGGCTCGCCGATTGCCTGCTCCTGCTGGCCGACCCTCGGGTGCGGATCGATGCGTGACCACCCGGCCCCCCAGCGTCACGGCACCCGGCGCCACACCACCCGCCGCCGAGCCCCCCGGCGCATCGTCGCGATACTGCTCCTTGCCCTCGTCGTGGCGTACGCGGTCGTCTGGCCGCTGCTCGCCCCGCCGGCGTGGGCGGACACCGACTATCTGCGCGCCGGGTTGGCCCCGAGCTGGCCGCACCTCATGGGCACCGACACGCTGGGCCACGACACCTCCGTGCGCGTGGCGCAGGCGCTGCAGGTCTCCCTGGCGGTGGCCGCCGGCTCGGCCGTGGCGGCCACGGCGATCGGGGTGGCCGTGGGCGCCGCCGCCTCCGCGGGCGGCGCGCGGGTCGACGCGCTGCTCATGCGCCTGACCGACGCCGTGGCCGCGGTGCCGCACCTGTTGGCGACGGTCGTGGTGGTGGCCCTGTTCCGGGGGTCGATCACCGCCCTGGTCCTGGCTCTGGCGCTGACCCACTGGCCCCCGGTGGCGAGGATAGTGCGCGCCGAGACGCAGAAGGTCATGGCCTCGGGGTACGTCGCCGCCTCGCGGGTGGCCGGGGCCTCGCCCGCCGGGTTGGTGCGCCACCACGTGCTCCCGGCCGTCGCCGGACAGGCGGGGCTGGCCGTGGTGGTGATGCTCCCCCACGCCGTGTGGCACGAGTCCACGCTGTCGTTCCTGGGCATCGGACTGCCGCCCGAGGAGGCGAGCCTCGGCACGCTCGTCGCCCTGTCCCGGGCGGATCTGCTGCTGGGCCGCTGGTGGGCGCTGGCCTTCCCCGCCGCGGCGCTGATCGTGGTGACCGTGGCCGTGGCGCTGCTCGCCCCCGCGGGGCGGCGCCGGGGACGCAGGGGGGCGTCGCCCGCGATCCACGAGATCGACGACGACGACAACGGGTCCGGTCCCTCCGGCGAGCCGATGCCGTCGCCACCTGTTCCGTCGACACCCGTTCCGTCGACACCCGTGGCCTCGACCCCGGCGCTGGACATCGCCGGGCTCACGGTGTCGGTGCCCGGCCCGGAGGGCCACCCTGTCCGGATCCTCGACCGCGTCACGCTGCGTGTCCCGCCGGCCCGGGTGCTGGCCGTGGTGGGCGAGTCGGGCGCCGGCAAATCGACGCTCGCGGACGCGTGCTGCGGTCTGCTCCCGGAACAGGCCCACGTCCGGGGGCGCATCACGGTCCTCGGGGACACGCTTCTCAGAGATACGCTTCTCAGAGATACGGCCCGCAGGTCCCGGGTGGGCCACGTGCCGCAGTCGGCGGCCGCCGCGTTCACGCCCAGCCGGCATGTGCGCGGGCAGCTCGCGGAAGCGCTCGCCGCGGCCGGGCGAAGGCGGGATGGCCGCCGCTCGGTCGCCGAGCTGTGCCTCGAGGTGGGTCTCGACCCGGCGCTGGCCGACCGCTATCCGCACCAGCTGTCCGGTGGGCAACTCCGGCGTGCGGCGATCGGCGCCGCCCTGGCCACCGCTCCGTCGGTGCTGGTGGCCGACGAACCGACCGCGGGCCTGGACGCCGGGCCCGCCCTGGCCACTCTCCGGCTGCTGCGCCGCCTGGCCGACGAGCGCCGCATCGGCGTCGTGGTGATCACCCACGACCTGGCCACGCTGACCGCTTCGGACGCCGCCGACGAGGTCGCCGTGCTCCGGGCCGGCCACCTCTGTGACGTGGGCCCGGCCTCGCGGTTGCTCGCCGCACCCGACACCCCGTACACCCGTGAGTTCCTGGCCGCCGCGCTGCACCCCGGATCGGCGGCGGTGCCGGCGGTGCCCGACTTCAGCCCGGAGCTCGACGCGGCGGTCGGGTCGTCGTCGTCATGACCCTCGTCGCCGACCGGGTCACCTACCGCCGTCCCGACGGCGGATTCGTCCTCCCGCCGACCGACCTGACCGTGCGACCCGGACGGATCACCGCGCTCGTCGGGCCCTCCGGGTGTGGCAAGACCACGGTGGCCCACCTGCTCTCGGGCCTGCTCGTCCCCGGCTCCGGTTCGGTGACCGCGGGGGGCGTGGATGTGCGTCGTCGTCGGGGTCGGCTGCCCGGCCACACGGCCCTGCTGGACCAGGATCCGGTGTCCGCCTCCGACCCGCACCTGACGCTGCGCCGTGCCCTCACCCTGTCGGCGTCGGTGCGCGGCGTCCCCGTGGACCCGGACGCGCTGGCGGTCGAGGTCGGCCTGGACCCGGCGCTGCTGGACCGCCGCCCGGCGGAGGTCTCCGGCGGGCAACTCCAGCGCGCCTGCCTGGCCCGCGCGCTGGCCCAGGAACCCCGGTACCTGATCGCCGACGAGGCCACCGCCCATCTGGATCCGCTGAGCACGACCGCGATCGCCCGCACCCTCCGCCGGCGGGCCGACGGAGGCCTGGGCGTCCTGGCGATCACCCACGATCTGCGGTTGGCCGAGAGTTGGGCCGACGAGGTTGTGGAGTTGGAGACCCACGCGCCGTGACGGCACCGAGACCCGAACGCAACCCGATCGCCTCTGGACACCGGCGGGTCACCGGCGCACAATCCTAACCATGTTAGGCACTCCGAATCGCGATAGGTCAGCCGAACGACGTGAGGCGACACGGCGGGAGATCATCGACGCCGCGTGGGAGGTGGCCCGCGAACAGGGCCTGGCCCAGCTGACCCTCCGCGATGTCGCGGCCCGCGTCGGCATGAAGGCGCCGTCGCTGTACTCCCACGTGGACTCCAAGAACGCCATCTACGACGCCATGTTCGCCCAGGCCTGGACCGAGTGCCTCGACATCATGCTGGCCCTGGACGAGGGACGCCCGTCCGATGCCCGGGGGACGGTCCGGATGTACGCGCGGGCGTACTTCGACTTCTGCGTGAGCGACCTCGCCCGGTTCCAGCTGATGAACCAGCGCACCATCCCCGGCTTCGAACCCAGCCCCGAGGCCTACGCGCCCGCGGTGCTCGTGCTCGACGGTCTGCGTCAGCGGTTCGCGGCCATCGGGATCACCGCCCAGGAGGACATCGATCTCTACGTGGCCGTGGTGGGCGGCATGGCGGACGCCCAACTCGCCAACGACCCCGGCGGCGATCGCTGGGCCCGCCTGTTCGACCGCGCGGTCGACATGTACCTGCACGACGTCGGCATCCCGACCGACGTCCCGGTCACCACCACACAGGAAGGCACACCGCCATGACCACGACAACCGGGCACCACCGCTCGAAGACCGATCCCCGCATGCCGCAACTACAGCGGGACGTCGCCGCGCGCCTCGCCGCCACCGAGTACGACCGGGTGGCAGACACGCTCGACCGCCTCGCCCCCGACCAGTGGGACGCCCAGACCGACTGCACAGAGTGGGACGTGCGCGCGATGGCCGGGCACATGCTGGGCATGATCCAGATGCTCGCCAGTTGGCCCGAGATGGTCCGCCAGCAGGTGGCGTCCGGCAGGCGCGCCAAGCGCGAGGGCTGCCCCGCGATCGACGCGATGACCGCGCTGCAGGTGGAGAAGAACGCCGGACTGTCGACGGAGGACCTGATCGCCCAGGTTCGCCGACTCGCCCCGAAGGCCGCAAGAAACCGGCGGCGCGCGCCGGGCGTGATGCGGAAGCAGGCCATGGAGGACAACGGCGAGTGGTGGTCCATGGGCTACCTGTTCGACGTGATCCTCACGCGCGATCCCTTCATGCACCGCATCGATATCGCCACCGCGACGGGAGCCCCCATGACGGCGACCGCGGAGCACGAGGGGGTGATCGTCGCCGACGTGGTCGCCGAGTGGGCCGGCCGACACGGGCAGGCCTACGATCTGGAGCTCACCGGCCCGGCGGGTGGGCGCTGGCAGCACGGCGGGCACTCGGGCGCGGGCGAGAACCTCACCATGGACGCGTTCGAGTTCTGCCGAGCACTCAGCGGCCGGGCCCCGGCGGAGGGACTGCTCCGGACCCAGGTCCCGTTCTGACCCGGATCGTGAATGTGCTTTTATCCAACCGAGTGTGAGGTAGATTACATTCCGGGCACAACGCGCTGGTAGCGCGCACTTCTCCGGCTCGTCGCCGCCTCTGACTCGACCCCGGAAGAAGGACGCCGCCATGCCCCCGTCAGAACCCCTCCCCCCGCCCCCGCCCACCGCCCGCCTCAGCCGCCGCTCGGTCCTCTCCGCCTTCGGCGGGGCGGTCGCGGCGACCGGAATCGTGGGCTTCGGCAGCGGCTCCGCCGGAGCCCAGAGCCTCACGGGTTCCCTGGGCTCCGGCTCCCTCGGGTCGTCCGGCGGCACCCCGCCGGACGGCATCCCCTCGGCGCAGCGTGAACCACTCGAGCTGCTGCTCCTGGGGACACTCGCCGGCCCGATGGTGGAGAGGACGCGGGTGGGGATCGCGTCGGTCCTCGTGGTCAACGGGGCCGCCTACGTGATCGACTGCGGCCGGTCCGCGGTGACGCAGTACGGGCTCACGGGCCTGGAACTGGCGGCGATCAGCGACATCTTCCTCACCCACCTGCACGCCGACCACATCGCGGACTACTACAACTTCGCGCTCATCGGTGGGGTGGTCGCCAACGCCGCCGGGGACAAACTCGTGGCCCCCGTCGGCGTCCACGGCCCGGGGTCCGCGGGCGGACTGCGACCGCCCAACGTCGACTACCCGGACTTCCCGGTGGTCGCCCCCCAGAGCCCGACCCCGGGCACGGCGGAGATGACGCAGCGGCTGGACGAGGCCTACGCCTACACGTCGAACATCTTCCTCCGGGACAACGGCCCCACCGGTGGGCCGCCCGACCCGCGCACGCTGTTCGACGTCCACGAGATCGTGATCCCGGACGTCGGCGCCAGCTACACCAACACCTCCCCGGCGATGGACCCGTTCCTCGTCATGGAGGACCAGAACGTCCGGGTCACCGCCACCCTCGTCCCGCACGGGCCGGTCTTCCCCGCGTTCGCCTTCCGCTTCGACACCGCGCACGGGTCGGTGACGTTCTCCGGGGACACCAGCCTCAGCGTGAACCTGGACCGGTTGGCGCTCGGCACCGACACCCTCGTGCACGAGGCGATCAACGTTCGCGGCGGCAACCTGCCGCCGGCCATGATCGAGCACAACCTGGAGTCCCACGTCGAGGTCCAGGTGGTGGGGCAGGTCGCCGAGCGCGCCGGCGCCGAGCGACTGGTCCTCACGCACCTCGGCGACTACTCCGGCGTCGTGGACGTGCGGCAATGGCACGACTGGGCCCAGGAGGGCTACGGCGGGGACGTGATCGTGGGCCACGACCTGCAGCGGATCGTCCTGGCCACCCGATGACCCCCGCCTCGCCCTCACCAGAACGAGTCCCAGGAGGAACCATGAGCACCATCGACATGATCACGTCCCACCCCCACCCGACCGGCGGTCTGCCCGTCGAGTTGCTGGCGGAGGCGATCGACGCCGCGTCCGCGTGCGCGCGCATCTGCACCGCCTGCGCGGACGCGTGCCTGGCCGAGGAGTCGGTCGCGGAGATGCGCGACTGCATCCGCACCGATCTCGACTGCGCGGACGTGTGCGCGGCCACCGCGTCGGTATTGAGTCGCCGGACCGGGACGATCTCGGGGGCGGTCAAGGAGTTGCTCAGCGCGTGCCGCGTCGCGTGCGCGACGTGCGCTGACGACTGCGGGGCCCACGCGGACATGCACGCCCACTGCGCGATCTGCGCCGAGGCCTGCCGCCGCTGCGAGACGGCGTGCGCGGAGTTGCTCAGCGCGATCGGGTGATCAGGGCCACCGCGCGGTTCGGGGGATCGTGAAGCTGAAGCGCGCGCCGTGCCCGGGGCCGTCGCTGGCCGCGCTGACGCGACCGCCGTGGGCCTCCACGAGTGCCCGGGTGATCGCCAGCCCGATGCCGCTTCCCCCGCCGTGTCGGCCGCGGGCGGTGTCCACGCGGTAGAAGCGGTCGAAGAGGTGATCCAGGTGGTGCGCGGCCACTCCCTCGCCGGTGTCGGTGACAGTGACGGACACCCGCCTCAGAGCCACCGTGTCGGTGCCGGACGTCCTGGTGCCGGTGTCCGCGGGGAGCAGGCTGGTGCTGACGGTGACGGAACCACCGGCAGGGGTGTGCCGAAGTGCGTTGTCCAGCAGGTTCCCCAGTACCTGGCCCATGCGGTCGACGTCCACGGTGACCTCGGCGTCGACGAGGTCGCGGGCGGTGAGCTCCACCCCCTTGTCCGCGAACCGCTCCCGGGCGGCGTCGAGGGCGGTCCCCACCAACCCGGCGATGGTGGTGGGGACCGGATGGAGGCGGGTCAGGTGCTCCTCGACGGCCGAGACGGCCACGATGTCCGACGCCAGGCGTTCGAGTCGGCGGGTGGCCGTCCACAGCACCTCCCTGGTGTCGTGGTCGTAGTCCCGCACACCGTCGTCGACGGCCTCGAGGTAGGAGTCGATCGTGGCCAGCGGGGTGCGCATCTCGTGACCGAGATCGGCGAGCATCCGGCGTCGCGTGGTGTCGGTGGCGTCGAGTCTCCGGGCGAGTTCGTTGACGCTCGTCGCGAGGTCGTCGAACTCCCGCCCCAGCTCGGGGCTCGCGACGCGCGTGTCGTAGCGTCCGCCGGCGATCTCGGCGGTGGAAGCGGTCACCACCGCGACCGAACGCTGGACCCTGCGGGTGAGGTACCAGCTCGCCAGCAACGCCAGGAGCACCGCGACGCCCACCGCCAGCCCCCACGCCAGGACGATCGAATCCGTGAACGCCTCCTCGACGTGGGCGGCCTCCGCGGAGTCGTGCTCGATCCCGGCCTGCCCGAGGTGGTCGTGGAAGATCTCGGGCGCCAGCACCGAGGCGACGAGCCAGGCGCTCCCCGCGCAGCCCACCACCACCCCGGCCATGACCACCAACAGACGCGTCCCGAAACTCGCCCCTGCGAGCCGGCCGCGCCGCACCTCACCGACGGCGCCGCCGCTCACCGCCCGGGTCCCATCCGGTAGCCCACGCCGCGGACCGTGCGGACGTAGCGACCCCGCGTGGCCTCGTCACCGAGCTTGCGGCGCAGGTGCGCGACGTGGACGTCCACCAGGTGGTCGTCGCCCACCCAGTTCGGGCCCCACACCCTCTCGATCAACTGGGATCGGGTGAACACGACACCCGGGTCGCGGGACAGGGCGGCGAGCACGTCGAACTCGGTGCGGGTCAGGGCGACGGCCCGCCCGTCGACGCTCACCTCGCGACCGGCCACGTCGATGGTCAGATCCCCGATCCTCCGCAGACGCGCGTCCACCGGGGTGGTGCCCGCGGACCCGGCGGCCGCCACCTCGTCGTCGTACCCGGTCACGGGACCCCGCGGTCTGCGCAACATCGCCTGGATCCTGGCCATGAGCTCGCGGGGGCTGAACGGCTTGGTCATGTAGTCATCCGCGCCGACGGACAGCCCGATCAGTGTGTCGACCTCGTCGGTCCGGGCGGTGAGCATCACTACGTACGCGTCGGAGTGCGCCCTGATCCGCCGGCACACCTCGACCCCGTCCAGCCCCGGCAACCCCAGGTCCAGGACGATCACGTCCGGGTCCACCGACCGCGCCAACGTGACCGCCTCGGCACCGTCGCCGGTGACGGTGACCTCGAATCCGTCGCGACGGAGATACGAGGCGACCAGGTCCGCGAGGGACTGCTCGTCGTCGACGACCATCGCCCGCAACCCCGTGGGCGGGCGCGGCACGGGATCGGGTGCACCGGCCTGTCCGTGGTCGCCAGGGCTGGGGGTCATGGGTCCCATCATCGCGCCCCTCCTGCGGTTCCGCCGCCCCCGCGACGGCCTTGACCAAACCTTCACACGACCTCCATCCGGAGCGCCGGACCCGACGGGCAGGATGGTTCCCAGCAGTCCGGGCGCCCGGCCGCTCCGTTCGAAAGGACCTCGACGATGACCAGCAGGATCTTCCTCGCCGCCGCAGCCGTGGCCGTCCTCACGCTCTCCGCCTGTGCCGACGACGGCGACGACACGACGGCCACGACGCCGGCCACGACCACCACCGCCGAGGACGGCGCTCCCGCGACCACCGAGGAGGGCGACGCGTCCGAGCACTCCGCCGCCGACGTGCGGTTCGCGCGGATGATGATCCCGCACCACGAGCAGGCCATCGAGATGAGCGACATCATCCTGGCCAAGGAGGGTGTCCCCGACGACGTCCGCGAGCTGGCCGAGGAGATCAAGGCCGCGCAGGGCCCGGAGATCGAGCAGCTCGACGAGTGGCTCGAGGAGTGGGGCGAGCCCGGCATGGGCCGCGGCGATCATGGCGACCACATGGGCGATCACATGGGCGACCACATGGGTGACGCCGGCGAGATGCGCATGATGGACGGCATGCTCTCGCCGCAGGAGATGCGGGAGCTGGCCGACGCCGAGGGTACCGACGCCGCGCGGTTGTTCCTGGAGCAGATGATCGTCCACCACGAGGGCGCGATCGACATGGCCGAGGACCAGGTGGATAACGGCACCCACCCGCAGGCGGTCGAGCTGGCCCGGGCCATCATCGACACCCAGCAGCGGGAGATCGATCAGATGCGTGAGATGCTCGCGGGCCTGTGACCGTGGTGAGTGTTCTGTCGATTGTGCCCCGCCCGTCCGCGCGCCGTCGCGCCCTGCTCGCGGCCGTGGTCGCGGGGTCGCTGGCGCTGACCGCCTGTACCTCGGCGGAGCCGGAGCCGGACTCCACGCCCGATCAGGCCGCGGCCACCCTCGTCGAGCAGCACGATCTGGAGGGGCTGGACGCCCGCCAGGTGATCGAGCGACTCGACACGATGCCCGTGGCCGAGCGGCCCGACGACCTGTGGGCCTCCGTCGAGCCGGACCAGCTGGTGCTCAGCGATCCCACCGGCGGGTTCGAGGAGACGGCGCTGCCGATGCCGGCCGACGAGTTCTACCTCTCCGTGGCCCCGTACCGGACCTATACGCACGACTGCTTCTTCCACAGCCTCACCACGTGCCTCGGTGAGCTCGGCGGCGAGACCGTGCAGGTGACCGTGACGGACGAGGCGACCGGGCGGACCGTCCTCGACGAGACCCGCACGACCTACGACAACGGCTTCGTGGGCCTGTGGCTCCCGCGCGACCTCACCGGCACGCTGACCATCGAGCACGACGGCGACTCGACGACGTCGCCGGTCTCGACCGGCGGAGACGACCTGACCTGTCTGACCACGATGCAGGTGGCGTAGGCGCCGCACCCGTCACACCGACTCAGCTGCACCATGGGGCGACCCGCCATCCGGTTCACACCCGCGACACGCCGCCGGATTTGACGCAATAGATCCCGGGCCGGCCGCGTTGCAGGACGGGAGCTTCCTCCCCTCAGCGCCCGGTCAATCGAGCGCCCTGTCCCGGTGGATCCGCGTCGACCGGCCGGTTCTGTACCTGCAGCCCGGGGCGTCGGCCGAGGTGGTCGCGACGATCTCCGTGCCCGCCGAGGCCCCGGATGCCGAGCAGTACGCGGTGATCTGGGCGTCCCACACCTCCGCGGCCCCGGGCGGGAGCGCGACCGGATCGGGTACTGGGTCGGTGGGCTCAGCGGGGTCGGTGGGGTCGGAGGCCGGATCGCTCGGGTCGGTCGGGTCCTCCGGGGGCGGTTCGGGCTCGCACGAGGCCGGCCTCGACCGGATCTCCCGCGTCGGGGTCCGCGTCTACCTCTCCACCGGCGCGGGCGACGACCCCGGGTCGGGTTTCGAGATCGTCGATCTCCGGCCGGTCTGGACCGCGCTCGGGGTGGCCGCCTTCCTCGCGACCGTGTCCAACACGGGACGACGGGCGATCGACGTGGCCGGCACCCTCGACCTCACCGGCGGGCCCGGCGGGTTGGCGACCCCACCGATCGCAGCGGAGCCCGTCACGATCGCTCCCGGCGAGACGGCCGAGGTCCGATTCCCGCTGTCGGCGGACCTGCCGGTCCCCGCCGGCGAGTGGAACGCGACCGTCGCTCTGGCGAGCGGCGCCGAGAAGCAGACGCGAGCGCAGGACCTCACCCTTCCCTCGCCTGACGACGGACCCACCCCGGACGCGTGGACCGGTGCCACCTCCGCCACGGTCCGCCCCCTGGGGGCCGGTGTGGCACTGGTGAGCCTCCTCGCGGTGCTGCTCGTCTGGTTACTCGTCCACAGACGCCGGGAGAGCGGTGGCTCGTAGGGGTAGACCCTGACGACCCGGCCGGGCGCGCTGCAGGGGTCCCCCGATCTTCTCCCGGATTTCCGTTCCGCCCCGGGTGAGCGGCGCGCGGCCGCGGCTAGGGTGACCCCGACGTCAGTCGAGTCGCCTCTCCCGCACCGTGAAATGAGACGCCATGAACGAGCAGTTCCCCTACCGGCCCGACGAGTCCTCGGACGCCGGTCGGGACCGCCTTCCGGCGCCCACGGACCAGTTCGCCCCCATCCAGAGGTTCCCCCCTGAGCAGTTCCCGACGGAACGGTTCCCGACGGAGCAGTTCCCGACCCGCCCGGCCGCCGGGCCCGCCGAACCCCTGGCGCACGAGGGCGGTCTGCCCTACGGCAACTCACCCGCCGCGCCGTACCGCCCTGACCAGGACTTCGCCCCCCGGCATCTGGGAGCGCCACCCGCGTTCGACAACGACCCCTTCGTTCCCGGCCCGTACCGGCCGTACCTGCCGCAGCACCTCATGCCGCAGCACGTCATGCCCCAGCAGTACCCTCCCCAGCCCTTCATGCCGCAGCCCTTCATGCCGCAGCCGTACCCGATGCAGCAGACCGTGTTCGTCGCCAACGGCGGCGGCAGGCGCGTCAACCACGTGCTGCACCTGATCCTGACCATCCTCACCTTCGGCCTGTGGCTCCCGGTGTGGGCGGTGCTCGCGATCGCCAATTCCTAGCGGCCGGGTCGACGCCGGCGTCGACCCTGGAACACATCGCTCAACACAGTTATCATCGTCGAATGACGATCAATGCCGGGGTTGCGTGCGCGGACACCACCGGGTGCCGGTCACGGACGGAGCCGGGAGCGGCCCCCGAGTCAGGGCCCGGACTCGATGCCGCTGCCGCGCTGTTCCGCAGCCTGTCCGACGGGACCCGGCTGGCGATCATCCGCCGGCTCGCCCGCGGTGAGACCCGGGTCGCCGACCTGGTGGCCGAGCTCGGGCTGGCCCAGTCCACGGTGTCCGCCCACGTCGCGTGCCTGCGGGACTGCGGGCTCGTGGAGGGGCGACCGCAGGGCCGGCAGGTGTTCTATTCGCTCGCCCGTCCCGAGCTGATGGACCTGCTGTCCTCCGCCGAGACGCTCCTCTCCGCGACCGGGTCGGCGGTCGCGCTGTGCCCCGACCACGTCTCGTGAGCGACGCGTGCGGGTGCGGCCCCGACGAACCGCTGGCCGGCGAGCACGAGGACCGCGGTCCGGAGAAGCTGTGGCAGGTCACCGAGATCCGGGCCGCGGCCATCGCCGGGCTCCTGCTGCTCGCGGGACTGATCCTCGGCTGGACGGCCGGCCCCCACGCGGCCGGGTCCGCGCTGTCCGTGCTCGCGCTGCTGGTGGCCGGTTACACCTTCGTCCCCTCGACCCTGAGGCGGCTCGTGCGCGGCAGGATCGGCGTGGGCACGCTCATGACCATCGCGGCCGCCGGTGCGGTGATCCTCGGACAGATCGAGGAGGCCGCCATGCTGGCGTTCCTCTTCGCCATCAGCGAGGGGCTCGAGGAGTATTCGGTCGCACGCACCCGCCGCGGCCTGCGCTCCCTGTTGTCGCTGGTGCCGTCGACCGCCACCGTCCTCCGCGGCGGGCGTGAGCTGCGGGTGGAGCCCGACGACCTGCGTCTGGGCGAGGTGATGATCGTCCGACCGGGCGAGCGGATCGCCACCGACGGCACCATCCGCGCCGGGCGGACCGCCCTGGACAACTCGGCGATCACCGGCGAATCGGTCCCGGTCGAGGCCGGTCCGGGGGACGAGGTGTACGCGGGGTCGATCAACGGCAGCGGCGCCCTGGAGGTCACGGTCACCGCGGAGGCGCGGGACAACTCGCTGGCGAGGATCGTCCGGATCGTCGAGGCCGAACAGTCCCGCAAGGGCGAGGCCCAGCGGCTGGCCGACACCGTCGCCAGGCCCCTGGTCCCGGGCATCCTCGTGGCCGCCGCGCTGATCGCGGTGGTGGGGAGCCTGCTCGGCGACCCGCAGGTGTGGATCGAACGGGCCCTCGTCGTCCTGGTGGCGGCCTCGCCCTGCGCCCTGGCGATCTCGGTGCCCGTCACCGTGTACGCCGCCGTGGGTGCGGCAAGCCGGTTCGGTGTGCTGGTCAAGGGTGGCGGCGCTCTGGAGGCCCTCGGCCGCATCCGCGGAATCGCCCTGGACAAGACCGGCACCCTGACCCGTGGGCGTCCTGCCGTCGTCGAGATCGCGACCGCGGACGGGGTCTCCGGGGCGGAGGTCCTCGCGGTGGCCGCCGCTCTGGAGGCCCGCAGCGAACACCCGTTGGCGGCGGCGATCCTGGACGCGGCCGGCCACGAGGTCCCCGCGTCCCGGGAGGTCACCGCCGTCACCGGCGCCGGCCTGACCGGGCTGCTCGACGGGCGGTCGGTCCGGTTGGGTCGGCCCGGATGGATCCGGCCCGGCCCCCTGGCGTCGGATGTCGAACGGATGCAGCACCACGGCTCGACGGCCGTGCTGGTCGAGCGGGAGGGCGAGGTGCTGGGGGCCATCGCGGTCCGCGACGAGCCGCGGCCCGAGGCCGCGGAGGTGGTCGCCGCGTTGCGCCGCGACGGCTACCGGGTGGCGATGCTCACCGGGGACAACGGCCGCACCGCCCGCGCGCTGGCGGCCGAGGTGGGGCTCGACGACGTCCACGCGGACCTGCGGCCGGAGGACAAGGCCCGCATCGTCACCCGGCTCCGCGCGGAGAGGGCGACGGCGATGGTCGGCGACGGCGTCAACGACGCCCCCGCCCTGGCGACCGCGGACCTGGGGATCGCGATGGGGGCGATGGGCAACGACGTCGCGATCGAGACGGCCGACGTGGCCCTCCTCGGCGAGGACCTGCGGCACCTGCCCCGGGCGCTGCAGCACGCCCGCCGCTCCCGCCGGATCATGCTGCAGAACATCGGGCTCTCGCTGGCGATCATCATCGGGCTGGTGCCGTTGGCGCTGGCCGGCGTCCTGGGGCTGGCCGCGGTCGTGCTGGTGCACGAGCTCGCGGAGATCCTGGTGATCGCCAACGGTGTGCGCGCCGGACGCACGCGCCGCGGGCTCAGCCCCGGTGGAGCGACTGCACCCGCACCTCGAGTTCGGTACCGACCGGCACCGAGGCGCCCAGGGCGTCCCGCAGGACCGACTGGATCTCCCGCACGCTCTGCCTGACCGGTCGGGAGGGGTCCAGGCTCACCTCGACGGTGACCCTGTTGCCGTCGCGGTCGACGTGGAGACCGAAGTGACTCAGGACGGGGCCGGCCCGCCGTATGCGGGCATCGAGCGCCCGCAGTGAGGTGCCGATGCCGGGTTCTATCCCGTTGACCCCGGGGACGGCGACCACCAGGTCGATCAACTCCGCTGCCGTCGGCTCAGTTCTCATGAAGATCCTCGATGTGGACGTCGACCGCCAGGTCGACGAGGTCGAATTCGCGGGCGCACGCACCACGCACCGCCTGTCGGACCGCGTCCGCCAGGGCGGGCAGATCCGGGGTCGACGCCGCGAACGAGACGCGGCACGCGATGCGGCGGGGCAGACCGCGGGTACCCCAGCCCTCGACCGGATCGTGGTCGACGGTGGTCCGCAGACTCAGCACCCCCGGGACGCCGTCGACGGTGTCGCGGATCAGTGTCCGCAGGGCGAGTTCGGTCAGCGAGTAGGGGCCGATGTCGGTGGGAGGCATCTGCACCCGCGCGCCGTGTCGGGCATCCGCGCGGACGGCCTCCGCCAGTGCCGACCTCGCCCGACCGGACATCTGCACGGAGTCGTCGCCCCGGCTCTCGAGCTCGTCCCAGTCGCGGTGCAGGGCGCGGATCTGGTCGAGGTAGTGCCGGGTGGCCTCGGCGTCGTCGGGTCCACCGGGTCCGGAGGATCCGTCCATGGTGTTCACCGCCATTCCTTCATATATTCGATCACGTGCGTGCGGGCACGCGCGAGGCGGCCCCGCGCGGTGGACTCGGTGATGTCGAGCGCGGACGCGACCTCCCGATAGGACATGCCGTCGATCTCGCGCAGTGTCCAGCAGGACCGCAGATCCGGGTCCATCGTCCCGAGCACCCGGGCCAGGGCCTGCATCTGCGCGTTGACCACGGTGGTCTGCGCGGGGTCGGACCGGGGGCCCTCGTCGCGGTGGACGTTCAGGAGCTCGGGCGGCTGGGCGTCGGTGGAGCGGCGGGCCCGGCGGCGGGCGATGTCGGTCGCCCGACGCGAGCAGATCTGGGACAGCCAGCTCCGCACCGCATCCGGGTCGTCCAGGAGATGCAGCCGCTTCCACGCGGTGAGCAGCGACTCCTGGACCACGTCCTCGCTGTCCTGCCGGTCCCCCAACACCAGGTAGGCGATGCGGAACAGGCGACCCTGGTGGCGGTCGATCAACACGTCGAAGGCCTCGGGGTCACCGTCCTGTGCGCGCAGCACCAGGGTGCGGTCGGGGTACTCCCCCGGCGGGGAGGGCGCGGGGGTCATGCCGCCTCGGAGACCAGTTCCCCGCCCGCACCGTGATGGCGCACGGCCACGCGGTCGGATCGGGAGGTCCGCGGGGTGTGCACGCGGACCAGCAGGTCGACCGACCGAGGGCTGGTGCCGAGGGCGGTCTCCGGATCCGCGGCAAGCACCCGGCGGGCCTCCTCGACAGCCCATTCCACCTGCGCCTCCTCGGCGATCGTCACCTCGGCCAGGATCCGCAGGGAGGTCGTGGAGCCGGAGACCCGCACGGACGCCTCCTCGACGCCGGGGACGCCCTCCACCCGCTCGGCGAGCGCACGTTCCAGCACCTGGGGTTCCAGGGTGGCCAGGACGGTGCCGTCGTCGTCGTGCAGACGCAGAGAGGTGTGCGCCGGTGCGGTGGGGATCTGCGCGAGCAGCAGACCCAGCCCGGCGAGCACGGCGAGGACGGAGGCGGCGGTGGCGGCCGGCAGTGCCCACCCACGGTGCTCCTGCACCAGCGTCGACACCGTCGAGTCGGCCGGCACCGTCAGGCCGGCGAGCGGCGAGCCCGCGGGGATGAGGGCGAAGGACACCGCGACCAGCCACGCCGCGACGGCCAGGGTCAGCAGACCCGCCACCGTCAACGCGACGCGGTTTCGGGTTCCGGACAGGCTACGCATGATGTGTCGTCCTCTCAGCTTCTGCGGTGGGTGCGCACGCGGGGTCGTGACGGGCCGGCCGGGCGCAGTTCGGCCAGCGCCCGTTCCACGGCGTCCTTCGCTCCCCTGGTCACCGGGGCGGGGTCGTCGACCACGGTCGCCACGGCCACGTCGATCCGGCGCCGGCGGACGGCCACGCTCGTACTGTGCACGCCGTCGACGTTCTCGGTCCGCCGTTGGATGCGGCGGGCCAGGTCACGGCGGGAAATGGCGGTCTCGCCCGGGACGTCGTCCTCGAGGACCAGGACGCGCGACGGGCGTCCCGGCACGAGGGCGGCCAGCAGCAGAGCGAGCCCCACCACAGCCAGGACGACGGCGGCGATGCGCATCTCCGTCGATCCGATGCCGGTGCCCGAGATCGAGTCCACCGTGGCGGACGCCGCCGAGGGCCAGGTGCCGTCGACCAGGTAGGTCCCCAGCAGCCAGCTCCCCAGGCCGCCCGCGACCAGGAGCGCTGCGGCGAGCAGTCCCACCGGGATGGCGCGCGGTGGCCGTCTGATCAGTCCGCTTCCGCGGGTCCGTGCACTCATCTCAGTGCTCCTCTCGTCGCGGTCCCGGGGTTGAGCCACGAGATCTCGATGTCCAACCGGCCCACCTGGAGGCCGGTCAACTCGCCGACCCTCTCGCGCACGTACCGGCGCAGGCCTCGGCAGGTGTCGGACAGGTTCACGGGGAACGCGACGCCCACGTCCAGCGTGAGCACGGCGACGGTCCCGTAGAGGTCGCAGGTGGCCGACGGGCGCGAGTCGAAGTCCCGGCGGGCGCCCACCCCCAGCAGACCTCCGGCGGCGCCGCCCACGTGGGTGTACTCGGAGGCGACCTGCTCGGCGATGCGGCCGACGACGGACGCGGGGATGGTGGTGAGTCCGCGCTCGGCGGCCGGCCGGAGCGCCTGGTCCTGCGGTGCGGACTCCTCGACCGCGGCCGGATCCGTGGCGGGCCGGCGACCGGTCTGGTCAGTCTGCGCGGCGGTCACGGGTCACCGCCTCCGGCGATCGGTGAGGCCCTTGATCTCGACGCGTCCCTCCATGGCCAGGCCCACGGCCACACCGATCACGCCGAAGATCAGCACGATGAGGAACTGGCCGATGGAGCCGAACGCGGCGACGGCGCCGAGGAACAACCCCACCAGAAGTGTGAGATGGGTGGTCTTCATGAGAACTCCTCGCTCAAGGGGGTGCGGGGGCGGGCCGGGCGACCCGCCCCCGCGGTGCAGCAGTGGTCGGTGGGTGGGCGCGGATCAGCGCAGCTCGCCGCGCCCGCTCTCGGAGCTGGTGCGGACGTCGTCGCCGTCGTCGTCCTGGGGCAGGCGGACGTCGGCCACGTTGACGTTGACCTCGACGACCTCGAGTCCGGTGGTGCCCTCGACCTGGTCGATGATGTTGCGTCGGATGGCGTTGCCCACGTCGACGATCGAGGCGCCGTACTCCACGACCACCGTCACGTCGATCGCCGTCTGGGTCTCGCCCTTCTCGACGCTGATGCCGCCCGTGACGTTGGTCTGGGCGTTGGGGATGCGATCGGTCACGACCGAGAAGGCGCGTCGCGCGGCGTTGCCCATGTCGTAGACGCCGGGGACCTCACGCGCGGCCATCCCGGCGATCTTGGCCACCACGGCGTCGTCCAGGGTGGTCACGCCGCGGGACGTCTGGAGCGGCCCGCGCGCGGGCTGCTTCTCGACGGACTTCTCCTGCGCCTCGGCCTGCGCGGCCTCGGCGGCCTGCTGCTCGCGCGACTGCTCACGGCCGGTCTTGGGAATTGCGTTCGACATGATTCCTCCTCGCGGGAAGGTCCGGCACCGGGCCGGGCCTTCGATGAACAACTACACAACTAAGACGTCACGAGTCGCCGGATCGTCACGAGAGATCTCGAACTTTTTCTCCGGGGCCTCGATCAGGTTCTCCGGGGCCTCGATCAGGCCGTGAACCTGCTGGTCACAGCGGCCTGGTGCCGGGTGGACGAGCCGTCGCGGCTCTAGTCCGTGATCCCCGGCAGACGATCGATCCGCACGCGCAGGGCACGCTCGGGCTGTCGCAGTCCGAACTCCGCGCGGCCCCGTCGACCGATTCGGGCGCCGCGGCGGGGCCGGGCACTGTGCCCGGGCCGGGCGCTGTGTGCAGTCCGGGCACCGCGGCCATCGGACAGTGACACCGGGGCCCACAGGAGCACCGTGGTCACGACCACGACGAGGGCGAACACCGTCACGGTGAACACCGCGGGCGCCATCCAGCCGCTGCGGGCGTGGAGCACCGCGCCGGCCGCCATCTCCGCTGACGACACGACACCGCCCATGGACGCCCCGAGCGAGACCATGCCGGGTACCAGGGCGACGGCGACCGCGCCGGTGGCGAGTACCGCGAAGCCCGCGAGCCTGAGCCTTCGGCCGGGGCCGGGGCGGGTGCGCGGTCCGGGGAGAGAACTCATGTGCGTTCTCCTTTCAGCGTCTGCCCCTGATTCGGAGACCTACACCACACGGATGGGGGCGCCGGACCCCCACCGCGGGCGCCGCCGCGACCTCCCGACGAGCGAGCCGCGACCTCCCGACGAGCGAGCCGCGACCTCCCGACGAGCGAACAGGTGGCCCCCCTACCCCGGAGGGCGTTGGGGGACTATGGTCATCCGCGTCCACCGTCGATCCGCGTCCTCCGTGGATCCGCGGTCGAGCAACGTGGATATCGAGCAACGCGGATACGCAGTCGAGCCGGAAGAGGAGTTCCATGGCCACCTCCACCATGCCGCCCCAGGTACTGGGGCAGCGGTTGCAGTTGACGACCCTCGAGTTGGGGGTCGGCGCAGCGCTCGCCGCGGTGGCGGTCCTGGGGGTCACCCTGTTCGCGGTGTCGAGCGAATCCGGTCAGTCCTCGCCGGGCGCGGACCGGAACGCCTCCACCGCGGTGGTCAGCCAGGTCCCCTGAGCGCTCCCGCCCTCCGGCCCAGGTAGCGACGCTCGGGGAGCGACGTCGCCGCCTGCGCCGCCAGGCCGTAGAGCTCGGCGGCCGCGGCCCGGTCCCCCGCCAGCTCGTGCAGGTAGGCCTCGGCCGCGGTGCGCCGGGGCAGCGAGCGCGGCACCGGTTCGAGCGCGGCCAACCCCTCTCGCGGCCCCACGGCGTGCCCCACCGCCACCGCGCGGTTCAGTCGGGCGACCGGACTGTCGTTCAGCGCGAGCAGCTCGTCGTACCACTCGACCACCTGCACCCAGTCGGTCGCGGCGGCGGACGGCGCGTCGGCGTGGAGGGCGGCGATCGCGGCCTGCGCCTGGTACTCCCCCACCTCGTTGCGGGCCAGCGCCGCCTGCAGGATCGCCACGCCCTCCGCGATCGCGCGGGTGTCCCATCGGCTGCGGTCCTGCCGGGCCAGCGGGATCAGTTCGCCGTCGTCGTCTCTCCGCGCGGCCCGGCGGGCGTGGTGCAACAGCATCAGCGCGAGCAGTCCCCGCACCTCGGGGTGGTCGATGGCCGCCGACAGTTGCCGGGTCAGCCGCAGGGCCTCCTCCGCCAGGTCCACCTCGCCGGTGTAGCCCTCGTTGAACACCAGGTACAGCACCCGCAGCACGGTGGCCACGTCCCCGGGCCGGTCCAGCCGCTCGCCGGTGATCGTGCGTTTGGCGCGACTGATGCGCTGCGCCATGGTGGCCTCGGGGACCAGGAACGCCCGCGCGATCTGCCGGGTGGTCAGCCCGCCCACCGCGCGCAGCGTGAGCGCCACCGCCGACGCGAGGGGCAGCGACGGGTGGGCGCACAGGAAGTACAGCCACAGGGTGTCGTCGACGTCGCGCTCCGGCCTCTACCCTGCCGCCGGGTCGGCGCCCGGACCGCCGGAGGAGATCGACGACGACGAGCTCACCACCTGCTCGGCCGCAGCCAGTTCCTCGCGACGCCGACGGGCGGCCTCCGCGCGCGCGGCGTCCAGGAACCTGCGCCACGCCACGGCGATCAGCCAGCCGCGGGGATTGCGGGGCGGGCTCTCCGGCCAGGTGCGCTCGGCCTCGAGCAGAGCGTCCTGCACGGCGTCCTCGGCCGCCGCGAAGTCCGCCCCACGGCGCACGAGCACGCCGATCACCCGCGGGGTCAGCTCGCGCAGTTCCTGCCCGTCTGCGGTTGGCCCGGTCTTGGCAGGCCCGTGCATGGCAGGGTCAGCCCTCGAACTCCGGGGGAGCCTCCAGGAAAGGCCGCAGCTCGAGCCACTCGTGGATCGGCTCCCCGCCCGCCCCCGGGGCCGCAGATAGCTCGCCCGCGAGCTCGAGGGCCCGCTCGTAGCTGGCGGTCTCGATGATCATCCAGCCGGCGATGAGGTCCTTGGTCTCGGGGAACGGGCCGTCGGTCAGCGGCGGGCGGCCCTCGCCGTCGTACCGCACCCACGTCCCCGACTCCGACAACGCGTTGGCGTCGACGAACTCGCCGGACTCCTCCAGCCGAGCGGCGAAGTCGTTCATGTACTGGATGTGGGCGGACACCTCCTCGGGCGCCCACTCGGTCATGGGCACGTTATTGGGTGGCTCCGGGGCACCCCGGTAGTGCTTGAGCAACAGGTACTTGGCCATGGCGATCCTCCTCGTACTGTGCGACCCAGTGTGGTCGCTGCACTAGGGGGACGGAACCGGATCCGGGTTCTCGACATGAGCGACCAGATCGGTCACACCGTGGTCATGTGCGGGCCAATCGTGCCGGGTCGAGGTCGAGGCGGCGCAACAGCTGGGCGTTGAGCGCCACCACGATGGTCGAGACAGACATGAGGATCGCCGCGACCGCGGGGGAAATCGCCACGCCGACAAAGGCCAGAACCCCGGCGGCCAACGGCACAGCGATGACGTTGTACCCCGTTGCCCACACCAGGTTCTGCCACATTTTGCCGTAGCTGGCATGGGAGAGGTCGATGATAGACAGGACCGCCCGCGGGTCGTTCGCGGCGAGCACCACCCCGGCGGATTCGATGGCCACATCGGTCCCGGCACCGATCGCCACGCCCACATCAGCGCGAGCCAAGGCGGGGGCGTCATTGACCCCGTCGCCGACCATCGCCACCCTGTGCCCGCGCTTCTGGAGCTCGGTGACCTTGGCGTCCTTGTGCTCGGGAAGCACCTCGGCGAACACCTCGTCAATCCCGAGGTCCGTGGCCACGGCGTCCGCGACCTGCTGGGCGTCGCCGGTGATCATGGCGACCGAGACCCCACGGGCGTGCAGGGCGTCGATCGCCTGCCGGGACTCCTCCCGCACGGCGTCCTCGAGCGCGACGGCCCCCAGGATCCGGTCACCTTCGGCGACGTGCAACACCGACGCCCCGCGCGACACCCACTGCTCGGTCACCTCCGCGACGTCGGTGGGAATCGACAACCCCAGTTCGTTGAGCATGGCGGGACCGCCGACGCTGGCCTCGGTGCCATCGACACGGGCGCGGACCCCACGGCCTGGCAGGGACCGGAAATCGGTGGCGGCGATCCGCTCGCCGGCCGGCACCCGGTCATCGGCCGCCGCGACGATAGCCCGGGCGACGGGGTGTTCACTGTCGGCCTCGACCGCCGCCGCCAACGCCAACACCCGCTCCCCGGTGACCCCGCGCGCGGCGGTGACTCCCGTGACCCGGTGCTGGCCCTCGGTCAAGGTGCCGGTCTTGTCGAACAGGACCACATCGACGGTGCGCATGCGTTCGAGCGAGAGCCGGTCCTTGACCAACACCCCGGACCTGGCCGCTCGTTCGGTGGAGATCGCGATCACAAGTGGAATAGCCAACCCCAGCGCGTGGGGACAGGCGATCACGAGCACGGTCACCGTGCGCACCACGGCCTCGTCGACGTTGCCGAGCAACGCCCAGACCGCAAACGTGAGGATGCCCACGACCGTGGCGAAATAGAACAGGAACGCCGCGGCCTTGTCTGCCAGAGCTTGCGCTCGGGACGAGGAGGCCTGGGCGTCGGCGACCATCCGCTGGATGCCGGCCAGAGCCGTGCTCTCGCCCACCGCGGTGATCCGAACCCTCAGCGCGCTGTCCGTCGCAACGCTTCCGGCGACCACGGTGTCGCCGGCTTCTCTGGTGACCGTCTTGGATTCGCCGGTGATCATCGATTCATCGACTTCGGCACGGCCGTCGGTGACCGTGCCGTCGGCGGGCACCCGCGCTCCTGCGCGCACGAGCACCAGGTCCCCCAACTCGAGGTCCGGAAGCGGAACTGCGACAGTCCCGGAATCCGTGATCTTCTCCGCCGAGTCCGGCAGCATGGCCGCCAGCGCATCGAGGGCTCCCGAGGCCGAGCCGAGCGCGCGCATCTCGAGCCAGTGCCCGAGCAGCATGATCACGATAAGCAGCGCCAGTTCCCACCAGAAGTCCAGCTCGAACCCGCCGAGGCCCAAGGTGGTGATCCAGGAGGCGACAAAGGCGACAGTGATCGCCATGGAGATCAGCAGCATCATCCCCGGGCGGCGCGAGCGGAGTTCGGCCCAGCCGCCCGTGAGGAACGGGGTGCCGCCGTAGAGGAAGATCACCGTGCCCAGCACCGGGGCGATCCACATGGCGCCGGGGAAATTCGGCATGGTGTAGCCGAGCAGATCGGCGACCATGTGGCTGAAGTACACCACCGGGATCGCCAGCACCAGCGACGCCCAGAAGCGACGGCGGAACATCTCCCCGTGTGCCCCGTGCCCAGCGTGTCGATCGTGGCCCCCGTCCTCGCCGTGCCCGCCCGGCCCGACATGGGCGACGTGCTCGCCGTGCTCGGCGGGGGGCGGGCTGTGAACCTCGGCGCCGTGGCCGTGTCTGGTCGGCGCCGGGTTCGGTTGCGCGGGTCCGTGTTCCGGATGCGACATCAATAGCCTCCTGGGAGTGGCGGGGCTCAGGGGTTCGGCTGTCTTGGGTGTTTCAGGGTGTTCACTAGGCCAGGTAGGACAGGGTGGTCATCATCCCGGCCTCCTGGTGATAGGCGTTGTGGCAGTGAAGCGCCCACTGGCCGGGGTTGTCGGCATCGAATTCGATCTCCACGGTGCGCATCGGTCTGATCGTGACGGTGTCCTTGCGCAGCCCGGTATCGGGCAGAGCGAAGGTGTGTCCGTGCAGGTGCATGGGGTGGAACATGTCCGACATGTTGCGCATCCGCATACGAACCCGTTGCCCTTCGTTGACGTCCAACGACGTGATGTCGGGGTGAGCGCGGCCGTTCAGGGTCCACCTGTACGGCGACATGGTCCCGCCCATGTCCAGACTGTGGTAAACATCGTGCCCCTTCTCTTCCAGTCGGACGTCCGCGCGAGGCGCCAGATCGGTGCCGAACAGCACCTGCCGGTCCAGCTCGTCGGGTCGGGACCGGGTAGGCAGGTCGCCCGCAGCGGTGCGCACCAGTGCCTGCCCGTGACCGGTCTTGCCCTCGGCCTGCGCGAACAACGGGAAGACGCCGTCGCCGAGGGTGACGAGCACATCGAACCGCTCGCCCATCCCGACCATCAGTGCATCGGTATCCTGCGGCACGACCGGGAAGCCGTCGGTGTGGGTGATGGTCATCCGGTGCCCGCCCAGGGCCACGCGGAAGGCGGTATCAGCACCGGCGTTGATGAGGCGGATACGCGCTCGCTCCCCGGGTGTCGCGTTGAACACCATCGGGTCCTCCGGGACCCGCCCACTGACCAGGTAGAGCGGATAGCTCACGTCCCCGGCGCCGCCGAGCATCGGCGAGAGCATCGTCTCGGAACCCGTGTCCGTGGCGCCCATCCCTCTCATGCCGCCGTGGTCCATCGCGCCCATTCTTCCCATCCCAGATCCGCTGCCCATACCTGCGGCGTCACCGATGCCCAGGTCGCGGGCAACATCGTCGGGGGTGCGACCGGTGCCGTCGAGCCAGTCGTCGAGCACCACGATCCACTCGTGCTCATGGTCACCGGGCTCGTTCGGGTCGTCGACGATCAGGGGCCCGTAGAGTCCGCGGTCGAGTTGGAGCCCGGAGTGCGAATGATAGAAGTACGTGCCCGCGTGCGGGACGGTGAACTCGTAAGCGAACCGACCGCCGGGGGCGATGGGGTCCTGAGTCAGGCCGGGTGCCCCGTCCATGTCGTTGCTCAGTGCCAGTCCGTGCCAGTGCACGCTGGTTTCCGCCGGCAGCTGGTTGTCCACCTCCACCTTGAGCAGATCCCCGACACGGGCACGCAGTAGCGGCCCGGGCAGGCTAGGGTCGTAGCCCCAGGTGGAGACGACGCGTCCACCGAGATCCACGTCGACCGGACGCGGCGTCAACCGCGCTGAGACCACCCGTTGGCCCGCGCTGCGGCGCGCCAGCTCGGCACGACGGACAGCGTCCGACAAGGGCTGCACGGGGGTACCGGTCGGCGGGCCCGCTCCGGAACAGGCGACGAGCGCCCCGGCCCCGGCGAGGGCTGAACCGAGGAGGAAGGACCGGCGGGTCAGCTCAGACACGGGGCCGCCCGTGCTCGGGTTTCGTCGGTACGGAGTTGCCGGAGCGCGTCAGCTCCTCTCGGCGGGCCACGAACTCGTCGGAGCCGATCTCTCCGCGGGCGAAACGCACTTCGAGCACTCGAAGCGGATCGGCCTCCGGCGCGGTGCGTCCGTGCCCCCCGGAACGGTCATTACGGAACATCATGGCCAGCATGGACAGCAGTGCCGCCCAAAACACGAGCATGCACACCGCCATGATGATCCACCCGGTGGCACTCAGCTGACCCGACCAGCCCATCATGGTCGTCACCGTCCTTCGGTTGGTGACATCAGCATCGCGCGTGCACGCACCAGTTCAGGTAGAGGTCGCGTGAAGTTTTGATCAAGAAGGCCGGCCGCTGCATCGGCGGTGGACACTGTCCCCCGGAACCTGTCGCCCGGCCGCCGAACCACACCACAATTCCGCACCCCAGGCGGACAATGACCGCGTGAACACGACCGAGGCGGAGACCTACCGCCGCGAGATCCTCGGCTACTGCTACCGCTACTTCGGCTGTATCGCGGAGGCCGAAGACGCAACGCAGGAGACGATGCTGCGTGCGTGGAGGGCGCGGGATGGCGCCGAATTCGGCGGCCGCTCGTCGCTGCGTACGTGGCTGTATTCCATCGCCACCCACGTCTGCCTGGACATGGCTCGCGCGCCGCAGCGACGCAGCCTTCCGGTGGACCTCAACGAGCCCGGCCGCGTCCCAGACGACCCCACGTCGCTGGCCACCATGCCCGAGCAGATGTGGATCGGCCCGGCGAGCGACGCCCATCTCGGCGTCGACCCGTCCGCCACCGCCCTCGCCCGCGAATCGGTCCGGCTCGCCTTTGTCGCCGCGCTGCAGTTCCTGCCACCCCGGCAGCGGGTCGTGCTGATCCTCCGCGATGTCCTGGTGCTCTCGGCGGCGGAGTGCGCGGACCTCCTCGACATGTCCGTGGCCTCGGTCAACTCCGCACTCGCCCGGGCGCGCAAGACCATGGCCCAGCACGGGGCCACTCTCCCAACCGACACCGCGGACGACGCCCCCGCCTACGACACCCGGCTTCTCGAGAAGTACGTCGCCGCCTTCGAGGCCTACGACGTCGACCGCCTAGTCGACCTGCTCACCGAGGACGCGGAGTTCAGCATGCCGCCGTTCGAGCTCTGGCTCCGCGGCCCCGCGCAGATCGAGCGCTGGTGGCGCGGCCCCGGGCAGGTGTGCCGCAACTCGCGGACCATCGTCACCTCCGCCAACGGCCGTCCGGCCGTCGCGGTCTATCACGACGGCGGCGGTCGAGACGAGAGCCGAAACGACGCCGGCGTTCGCGACTCCAGCGCGGCTCGATGGGAGCCGTTCGCGATCCACGTCCTGGAGTCCCGCGCCGGCCGCCTCTCGGCCCTCACCCACTTCATCGGCGCGGGCCACTTCGCCGAGTTCGGCCTGCCCGCCCACCTGCCGTAGGGAGAATCCCCGCCGCACCGATCACTTTCGGCGCCTCGCACCGTCTACCCCTGTGAGGACGGTCCTTCGGGCCCCGAGCACCTGCTCGACCGGGCCCCCGAGTCCCCTCAGGAGGGATCATCATGAGCCGCACGATCACGGCCCACATGTTCTCCACGCTCAACGGCGTGACGGAGCATGCCGAGCACTGGCAGTTCGACGCCTTCGGACCCGAGGAGATGGAGTTCATGCAGAAGATGACTGCCGCGACCACGGACCTGGTGCTGGGCCGCACGCTCTGGCAGGAGTGGTCCGGTTACTGGCCCGGTGCGCAGGACCCGTTCGCCGAGTGGGTCAACCCGGTCCGCAAGCACGTGCTCACCTCCACCCTGACGGGCGAGCTGCCGTGGAACAGCGTTATCGCCACCGGTGATGCGGCCGGGTACCTCGGGCAGCTGCGGCAGGAACCGGGCGGCGACATCGCGATCGCGGGTGGCGTGGAGACCACCAGGAGGCTGGTGCTGGCGGGCCTGGTGGACGAGCTCACGCTGACCATCCACCCGGTGATCTCCGGTGAGGGCCGCAGGCTCTTCGACGAGTCCGTCCCCACGACGCGCCTGCGTCTGTTGAACTCGACGCAGACCCAGGCGGGCAACATCGTCGCGACCTATGCCCTGCGCTCGGACTCCGCGGACGCCTGACCGGACCCACTCGCTCATCACCCGAAACCCATCACCCCGCCGCCTATCGATCAGAGGAGAATCCGATGTCCTTCCAGGCGTATCTCGACATCATCGAAACCAAGACCGGGCTGACGCCGCGGCAACTCGTGGATCAGGCGACCGAACGCGGTTTCGGCCCCGGCACCAAGGCCGGGCCGATTCTGGAGTGGTTGAAGAACGACTACGGGCTCGGCCGCGGCCACGGCATGGCGCTCGTCCACGTGATCACCAAGGGGCCTCAGATCAGCTCGAAGCACGTCGGCTCCACCGGTTCACACGCCGACGCGACCGACATGCTCTGGCTCGATGGCGCGGCCACCAACCCGAACCGCTGAACCCGGATCCTCCCCCGTCGAGCCGGCGGCGAGTATGCGCAGCCGGTCAGTATCGGATCCCGGCCCCACCACCCGCCACCGCGGGTAGCGTCCGTCACCATGCAGCCCTCGCCCGACCAGGCACCCGAGACCGCAGCCGACCAGCGAGAGGTCGTCCTCGAGCGCCACGACGACGTCGCCGTGATCAGGCTCAACAGCCCCGATCGGCTCAACGCGGCGACCACGCGGAACCTCACCGACCTCGTCGCCGCCCTCGACGCCTGCGACGCCGACGACGACATCCGGGCCGTGGTGCTCACCGGCACCGGGCGGGCGTTCTGCGCGGGGGCCGACATCTCGGGCGGGGGCGACACCTTCGCCGTCGATCCCGGCCAGGACACCGGCAACCCCCCGCCGGACACGGGCGGCCTGGTCTCGCTACGCATCTTCCGGATGACCAAGCCGATTATCTCGGCGATCAACGGCTCGGCCGCGGGCGTCGGGGTGACCATGACCCTGCCCACCGACGTGCGTATCGCCGCGGACCACGCCAAGTTCGGGTTCGTCTTCACGCGACGAGGGTTGGTGCCGGAGGCGTGCTCCACCTGGTTCCTGCCCCGCATCGTGGGCATCTCCACGGCGGTCGAGTGGACTGTCGGCGGCAGAACCATCCTCGCCGGCGAGGCCCTGGAGCGCGGCCTGGTGCGTGAGCTGCTGCCCGCCGACGAGGTCCTCCCCCGCGCCATCGAGATCGCCCGCGAGCTGACCCGCGGCACTGCCCCGGTGTCGGCGGCGCTGACCCGCCAGCTCATGTGGCGGATGCTCGGCGCTCCCGACCCCGAGGTGGCCCACCGCGCCGAGTCCATCGGAATCTACACCCGCGGCACGTCCGCCGACGTCCGCGCCGGCGTCTCCGCGTTCCTGGCCAAGGAGGAGCCGGACTTCCCGGACCGCGTCTCGGACGGCCTGCCCGACCTCTTCTCACCTGAGCTACTTCCCTCACTGCCTCGCCGCATCATCTGACCGGTTCCACCGCCACCCCCCACCTCGGAGAGGACTCCCCATGACTTCTGTCGACCTCACCGGTCGCGTCGCGATCGTCACCGGATCGACCGCCGGCCTCGGCGCCCGATTCGCCCATGTGCTCGCGGACGCGGGCGCGACAGTCGTCGTGACCGGGCGGCGTACCGAGAGGATCGAGGAGGTCGTCGACGCGATCAGCCGACGCGGAGGCAGCGCGCACGGCGTTCGGCTGGACGTCGCCGATCCGGCCTCCGTCGAGTCCTGCCTCACGGAGGTGACCGAGCGTCTCGGCGCTCCCCGGATCCTGATTAACAACGCCGGCATCCCCGATGCGCAGCGCGCACACAAGATGCCACTGGAGCTCGTGCACGCCGTGTTGGACACCAATATCCGTGGCCCGTGGCTCATGGCGACCGGGGTGGCCCGACGGTTGATCGTGGCCGAAACCCCGGGCCGGATCGTCAACATCTCCTCGATGGCCGCGTACCACTACGCCGGGAACGGGGCCGCCCTCTATGCCACGACCAAAGCGGCACTCAGTCGGATGACGGAGGCCCTCGCCGTGGAGTGGGCGCGCAATCTCATCAACGTCAACGCCATCGCGCCGGGAGTCTTCGAGTCGGAGATGACCGACGGGATGCTCGAGCGGGTCGGCGACATCGCGCCCGGGTTCCCGCGGAAGCGACTCGGCGTACCCGAACAGCTCGATTCCACGCTGCTCTACCTCGTCTCGGACGCGTCAGAGGCGGTCACCGGGACCGTCATCAAGATCGACGACGGGCAACTCCCCCGCTGAGTCAGCCGCCGCGCACCTGTCACCGATCAGCTCCGGACGCGTACTCCGACGCCAGCTGCCGCAGTGCGTCGTGGTCGCCTCCCAACAGGTTTACGGGTGGGCGCATGCCGGGCAGGGCGACCGACGGCAGGGTCCACCAGGAGGTCGCAGCTTCCGGATAGCGACCGGCGTCCAGCACCCGGTTGATCGCGCAGATGATGTTGTTCGGGTCGCGCGGATCGAAGTAGTCCAGTTGGAATCGCGGGTAGACCCATCTCCGGTCGCCGCGGAGCGCGATCAGGCGGCCGTCTCGCGCGAACGTCCGAAGTGCGTCGGCGGCGGTGGATTCGGACAACACTCCGCGCCGCGCGAGGGCCTCAGCCGCTTCGACCGAGCACATCACAGGCACTTGCAATGTGGCACCCCGCGAGACTGAGACCGCAACGGCACGGGCACGACGAGCGGCAGTAGCGCCACCTCCGGCACGCGGTGCCGCGGGTCCCCGGAGCAGGTCACCGTCCGGCGCCCGGACCGTCTTCACGGCCCTGTCGATCTGCCCGGCGACCCGGCCGAACGCACTGCGACGATGCACTTCCCGCAGGACGACGTCCGAGAAGACCTGGTCGTCGAGCTCCCTCAACGCGCGATTCGCCCTGTCCCCCGGCGCGACGGATCTCTGGGACAACGGTCGATTCCGAGAAGTCATTGACGACCACCCCGCCTTCTGGGGAAGAACTCTAGACCGTCCGGGGGGTTGCGGCGAGGAGCAGTGTCGGCACGATGCTGCGCTCGGCGACCCGAGAATGTCCCGCATCAGGCCTCGGTGCGGCGCCACCAGTCGCTGATCGCGGTGGCCAACTCTTCAGGCGTCTCCACCGGCAGCATGTGCCCGGTCTCCCGGATCTCCACGTAGGCCACCGCCCGGGCGCCCTTGCTGCTGGCGCCCGCACCACCGCCCCCGGCACCGTTTGCCTCGGCCCACCTGCGCTGTTCCTCGGTGGGCACCACCTGGTCGTGTGATGCCCCCACGATCAGGACCGGGCAGGGCGCCTGCGCGGGGAAGGTACTGCGGTCCGGCCGTGCGCCCAGGGCCACCGAGTGCGCGGCGAACCGCTCCGGCCCGTACCCGCGCGCCGCGCGCAGCCGCTCGGCCCTGACCTGCGGGTCGTGGCCGCGGTCGCCGTAGTACACCGCCTCCATGCCGTCGAGGGCGATCTCCTCGTACTCCCCTGGACTCAGATCCGCCGCGCGGGCGGCGCGCGCCGCGGCTGCGTCCGGGTCCTCGGCACCCACGGGCGCGGTGACCAGGACGAGGCCGGCCAGCAGGGACGGGTGCCGCTCGGCGAGGTGCATGGCCACCACGCCGCCGAGGGAATGTCCGACGACGACGCTGCCGGTAGCGATCTGTCGGGCGGCCTCGTCGACGAGCGCGTCGAGGTCGGGCTCGGCCGGCAGATCGAGGGCCGTGGTGTTCCATCTCTCCGGCAGGGCGCGCAGGGTCGGGTCCCATGACTGCGCGTCGCCGTGGAGGCCGGGGAGAAAGACAAGACTCGTCATGTCGCGACCCTACGCGCGACGGCCGCGAGCGACGCGGTGTCTGTGAAGGGCCGCATCGGCTGGCTCACACGATCCTCAACTCGGCATGGGATTGCGAGAGCTCATAGGTCTTGACCAGCCAGAACGCGGCAAACGCGTACAGCGCCGCCGCCTCCCCGGCGAACAGGGCCACAGACGGCCCCACCACCCAGGCGACGAGAACCGCCGCGCCCGGGAACGCAACGACCAGTACGGCCAGGACCCGGTAGACCGCGCGATACCTGCGCTGCTGGTCCGGATCCGAAAGGGATCCGAGGGTCTCCTGCCCGTAGAAGAAGATCGACAGCGCGGCCAGGACGAAGAACCCCACCGCGGCCACCGCGTGAACGGCACCCGCCACGGTGAGCCCGGGCAGAGACGAGTCTCCCGTCGGGACCAGCGCCACCACGATGGATAGGACGCCGGCTCCGTTGAGCAGCGCGTTCTCTCCGCGGGTGTAACCGCGGTAGGCCACCAGCGCGACGCCGATCGCCACGAGTATCCCCACGAAGAGACTCCGGGCCGGCGAGTAGTAGAAGGCGCTGAGTGAGCCCATCATCGTCACACCGGGGTCGAGAGCCACCCACAGGAGGAGGGCCGCCGGGAGGATGAGCGCACCAGCGGCGATGACCATCCGGAGCACGAAATAGGTCTCCACGATGTAGGCCGCGGGCGCCGCGCAGAAGGTGGCCGGATCGCCCTGGACCGGATCGCTCGGTGCCGGATTCCTCGGCGCTTGATTTGCCGGCGCTGGGTTCCTCGGCGCTGGATTCCTCCGTGACTGACGCATGCTCACACCTCGACTCTGTCGCCCGTTCACCCTCGCAGTCGGGTGCTGGTCTTGGTGTAGATCCGGTTGAGGTGACCCTCCACGGTCCGCTTGGACAGGTGGAGTTCGTCCGCGATCTCGGCGTTGGTCAACCCCTGCCCCACCAATTCGGCGACCTGGGACTCGCGGCGGGTCAGCGTGACCCCGGGCGGGACCCATCGGGCGGGACCTCCCAGTCCGGTGAGGCCGGCCAGCGACCCGCTGATCTCGGTGGTCGCGAGCATCCGCTCGGCCAGGGTGTGGTGCTGTGATCCCGGGGTGGCGAGGGTGCGGGCGCGGTCTGCGGCCGCTGCGGCCACCATGAGCAGACCGTGTCCACTGGCTCGCTGAGCCGCATCGATCAATCGCCGGGGGTTGTCGGCCAGGTTGGCAGCGGCCAGGTCGCGCACCAGCACCGGTACATCCCCACTGACCTCCAGCTCGGCCACTATCCGGCAGCTCTCCGGATCGGCCATCAACACCCCGGCCAGGGCGGCGCGCACAGCGGAGCCGAGCAGTCCGTCGTCGACGAGGGAGCGGACGATGCCGAGCGCCTCCTCGCTCCGACCGAGGCAGAACAGCACCCCCGCTTCGGCTCCGCGGATCTCCGGCCCGACCGGCGAGTTGGCATACCCGTGGACGGCGCGTAGGCGCCGCAGCTGCTCTTGCGCGGTCGCGGTCTGCCCGGACAGGGCCGAGACGAGCGCGTACAGGGAGATGGCACGCGGGAGAAAGTCCTCGGGGCCGTCCACCGCGATGGTGTCGAGTGCATCGGACGCGGCGCTCACGGCCGACGGCAGGTCGCCGGCGGCCAGGGCGATCTCCGCGTCGGCGACCCGGCGCATGCCGTGGTCCAGGCGCACGGAGTCGTCCTGCTCGACCGCCACGAACGGCGCGAGTTCCGCGAACAGCGCATTGACGCCGAAACCGTGCAGGACCACGTACAGCAGCGCCGCGAGGTACTCCTCCGACGCCCACGCGTGGTGGTCCACCGTGCGCGACTGGCGGGCCAGCCGCCGCAGGACGGCCAACGCGGCGTCGGACTGCCCGAGCGCGTCCAGCGCCAGGGCGTGGATCGCCTCGAGGCGCCGCTCCCACTCGGCTGACAGGGGCGCGGGGTGCGGTAGTCCGGGGTGCAGGGGTGCGGGATGACCGGGGGCGGCGTCAGTCTGTGGCGCGCCGAGTTCGGCGTGTGCCCGGGCCGCCTCCCGGTACCGCCCGGCGTAGGACAGGTGCACCACGGTCAGCGCGTCCAGCACCGAGTGAGCGGGGTGGCCCGGCGTCAGGAATCCGCGGGCCGCCTCGATCAAGGGCAGCGAGTTCTCCGGACCCCGGTCGCGGTAGTGCGCGAGGTCCGCCCGGGCCGTCACGTTGTCGATCAGCAGCCGGGTGAAGTCGTGCCCACCCGGCTCGCCGTCGTCACCACGCGGTCCGGCCGCTGCCCGCAGACACTCCAGCGACCGCTCGAACATGACGGCCGCCTCCTGCACCCTGTCGAGCAGCCGCAGGCAGGAACCCGCGACCAGCGCGAGCTCGGCCTGCTGCAGCGGCGTCATCTCCAGACCCGCACGCTGGGCGGCCTCGGACAACTCGACGCCGGTGCGGTAGTCGTGGGCGTCGAGCGCGGCGCGGGCCGCGGCCAGGGCGGCGGGGGCGTCCACTCGTTCGGCATGTGTGGCGGGTGTCTCGGACAGCGCCCACAGCACGATGGTCGGGTCCGGCGGGACGATCCCCGGGAGAGCGAGCACGGCGTCGTAGGCGTCACTGCGCCGACGGTGATCCGCGGCGGCCCGCAGCGCAGCGGCCAGAACGGGCGGTTGCACGATGAGCACCTGCGCGCCGTCGTGCTGGACCTCCGCCACGAGCGCCCGGGCCACCAGGTCGCTTGCCACCTCGCAGCCGTGGAGCCGCTCGAGGTCCTGGATCCTGATGCGGCGGGCGAGCGCGACGGTGGTAAGGGCATCGGTCACGGGATCGAGACCTCCGGGACCGACGACGCCGGGACCGGTGCCACCGGCGCCGATCCACAGCTGCGGGTCCACCGCCACGCCCGCGATCGCCGTGGCCGGATCCACCGTCAACTCCACCCGGTCGCACGTGCGTCGGGTCAACCCGCGGGTCGCCAGGTCGTCGTAGGTGGCGCGCAGGGCGGTGAGATTGCCGTGGGAGCAGGCCCACAGCGCCTCGACCAGCCGCGCCGAGAGCGGCGCTCCGACGGCCGCCGAGACCGCGGCTTCCGACTGACCGCGCGTGAGGTTCCGCAGCGGAAGCCGAGTGGTGCGGGCGCTCACCACCTCGCGGTACCCGGACAGTAGGGCCGCGCCCACCCTGGCCGAGGCCACCAGCACCGCGCCGTCGGGCAGCGCTCGGTGCGCACCGGCTCTGTCCAGGTCATCCCACACGGAGACCGGGATTCCGGCAGCGCGCAGTCCGGCCGCGATGTCGGCAGCGCACCGGCTGGCACCCGCGCCCGGTGGCCCCACCACCAGCACACCGCGCCGGGTGTCGACGCACAGCGCGACCGCGCGGGCCACGGTGTCCGCACGCAGCACCGCCCGGGCCTTTCTCCACGTGGGCACCAGATCCACCTCCAGTCCGGCCGCGTCGGGGCACTGAGGGGCACCACGTCCGCGTGAGGGCGCGACGAGCGCACTGCGCCACGGGAAGAACCCGGGAACCGAGCGTCACTGCACCGCAGCAAAAATCAGGTGTGCCGCACTCTATCGACACCTGTCTGTTGCGTCAGACGATAGGCGCATCTTGTCCGAGTCGCTCCACGAGGGTGCGACCGCCGACCCGAGAGGCCCGTACGTGAGCCGACCGCTCTCCGTCTCGATCGCATCCTGGATCTGGGTGTTCTGTGGCGTGTTCACCACGGTCACCATCGCCAGCCTCGTCACCGGAAGCAACATTCTGGCGCTGGTCGCGGGGTTCAGTGTCGAGGAAGCTGGTCGCGGCGGGGCGGGCTTTGGCGGCGCCGAGGCTGGCGAGGCCGAGGCGCTCGGCTGGTACGGCTGGATCCTCGCGACCGGACTGTTCGCCGCCATGGTGGTGCAGGTGGTGGCCGCCGTGAAGCTCCGTGACGGCGCGCGCTGGAGCCGGGCCCTGTTGACGGCCGCCGCGAGCGTCTCCCTGATGGCCGTGCTGTACGACCCGACCCTGTGGTCGGCCTGGGTGCTGCTCATCGCCAACGCCGTGGCCCTGGTCCTCACCTACGACGACAACGCGCTCGACTACCTGGAGGCACAGCCGGAGCGACTGGTGTCGGCGGGACGCTACTGAGGTTTTCGCTTTTCGACGAGCGGGCACGCGGCGGGCTCGGTTCGGCGGGAGGCGGCTCGGCGCCGGCGGCGGCTCGGCGGGCTCGGTTCGGCGGACAGCGGCTCGGCGCCGGGCGCAGCCGCCCGCACCCGCCCGACCCGCCCGACCCGCCCGATCCGCCGAGGGGTCGATCCCGCTCACGTTTTCCCAGGTCACTTTTCCCGGGAACGCGCATTCTCGACCACTCGACGGAGGCGCGGTTGCCAAGTTGAGTCCGGATGCCAGGTCGAGGGGTCTTCTCAGCTCAGCGCGGCGCGCAACAGGGCGGCGAGCTCATGGGGACGACGGTAGAGGAGCGTCGCCGTCACGGTGATGACCGTCCAGCCGGCCGCGCGCAAGCGGTTCAATCGGCGGACGTCGTTTCCGTGCTGCGCGGCGTCCCGGTGGCCTGCTCCGTCGTACTCCACCGCGACCTTGCGTTCCGGGAAGGCGAAGTCCAGACGGTACGGCAGTCCCGGGGTGCGGTACTGGACTCGGAACCCGGTCAGCCCGAGGTCGATCAGGAACAGCCGCAGGCGCGTCTCCATGGGCGATTCGGTCAGCGGCTCCACCATCGCGCAGCGCTCGAGAGCGATCCTGCGGCCCCGCAGCCCCGGATGCCTGGCGAGCAGCGTCGGCAGCGAATGTCTGACGTCGTAACCCGGCCCCATCCGCGAGGCGCCATCCAGTGCGATCACCGCCTCGGACTTCTCCGCGTGCCTCGCCAGGTCGAACAGTGCCCATTCCGGGCTGGCGAGACGAAGGGGTGCGCCGTCGGCGTCGAGGATGGTGTCCACCTGATCCTCCGGGATCTCGTACCGGCGCGCGACGATCCCCTCCCGCCGCACCCGCTTCCCGCCGACTGCGAGTTCGATCGAGTACTCGGCCGGAACCCACGGATGGCCGTGGATCGCGGCAGCCACCCACCCGGTGGCCACCGCACCCGGGCAGGCCAGTGTTGCCGCAGCCAGCCGCGTGATCGGCGTGGTGACGGTATTCGCGGGTTCCCATATGCCGTGGTGGGCTCTGCGGTATCCGTTCGTGACCCGGTGCGTCCCCTGGGTCGCAAGCAGATCGCCGCGACGTCGCGGGCCGTTCGGTGGTGATGCCATGCGGAGACTGTCGCGTATCGCGGGCGGTCCCTGCTCCGGCGAGCAGCCCGTTCGGAGCTGCGTTGTGGAGAGACCGCAAGCCTGGGAAAAGTGCGCGCTGGTCGGC
>NZ_BAAAQG010000003.1:0-129173 GCF_039531545.1 Dietzia cercidiphylli | reverse complement strand
CCCCGACGCGGTCGTTCTTAGGCCGAGGCGATCGTTCGCGGTCAGACGCGGTCAGACGCGAAGGCTCGCAGACCGAGGCGATCGCCAGCGGCCCCGCGGCGCCTCGCCTCGGTCGCCCGGCCTCATATCGTCGACAGGGCACTTCCGCTCACATTCACCGTGGTCCGGCGAGACGAAATCCGACGGCTCTGACCACTCGCCGCACTCGCGTCTAACGGGACAGAGTCATGCGCCGGGGCGGGACGCCACCACGGGGCGCATTGGCTCAACCTCGCGGCCGGCCGCGCCCCCTGCCCCCGGCCGGCTCGGAGTCGGCGATCCACAAAGGAGTCCGGATGCAGTTGCGGCGGAACCGGACCGTCGGGCCAGGTCGGTGAGCGAAACTCGGGGACGGTCTGGAACCCCAGCGCGATTACCTCCGACTGCCCCTCCAGCGGCGGCACAGCCGTTACTCAAGTCCCCGCCGGCCCTACCCGCACCGGACACCCGCGGGCACGCCGAGCGACGCTCGTGCAAAAGTGGGGCATGGCCAACTCCCTCCCGTCAGACCCGGATCCCAGCGAGTCCCCCGACCTCGACGCCGGCGGCTCGCCCACGGGACCGCAGACGCCGGACTCGGATTCCACGTCGCTGGCCTCCGACAGCGCACGCACCGGGCAGAGCCCGACCAAGTCCGGGTCCCGCATCGGGATCTACGTGCTGTTGGGGATCATCGTGCTGATCGTCCTGGTCATGGCACTGGGACTTGCAGGAAGGCTCTTCGGCCTGGGCTGACCACACGGCCATGGTCGGCCCGTCGGTGAACGCCGCCCGCCACGTCACCGCCACCGGGCACCACCCGCCGCGGGGTCACACCTGATCTCGTTTCCCCAGGTGGGTTTTCCCGGAATCCGTCATATGCGACCGGTCGACGAGTGGGCACACCCAGCGCGGGCCCTCCCCCGGTCACCCGGGGTGAGCGGACGCGGCCTTGCCCAGCGGGTAGCGCTCAAGACCACACCACTCCACAGCCCCACCACATCTCACCGTTCCGCAGGCCCGCGCGCAGAACGGTCATTACCCTGCCTGACATGAGTCAAGCTGCGTCACTCCTGCGGATCGGCATCGCTTACATCATCGCCATCGGCGCCGGGTTGGCGTGGCTGCTGTGGGGGCTCGACAGCGGCCAGTTGTGGCTGGACGGCCTGATCGCCGACCTCATCGCGACCGTCGTGATCTTCGCGTTCAGCCGCTTCTACGGGAACTCCACCTTCTACGACGCCTTCTGGTCGGTCATCCCACCGCTGCTGGCGTTCTACTGGTGGATCGCCGCCGACGCGGGCGTGAACGACGTCCGCTGGTGGCTCATGATGATCGTGCTGCTGGCCTGGGCGGTGCGGCTGACCATCAACTGGATCCGCACCTTCCCCGGCATGCACCACGAGGACTGGCGTTACCCGATGGTCCGCGAGCGCGCCGGCCGCTTCGAGTTCGTGGCCGACCTGATGGGCATCCACGTCTTCCCGACCCTGCAGGTCTTCGCCGGACTCGTCCCCGTCTACGTGGTGGCGACCAGGGCCGGTGAGCCGCTCGGCTGGCTGGACTTCGTGGCGTTCGGCGTCGGCCTGGCCGCGCTGGCCCTGGAGACGATCGCCGACCTGCAGATGCACCGCTTCATTGCCACCCGGACGCCCGGACAGGTCATGGACACCGGCGTGTGGTCGTGGTCCCGGCACCCGAACTACTTCGGCGAATGCGGGATCTGGTTCTCCATGGGCCTGTTCGGCCTCTCGGCCTGGCCCGGCGCGTGGTGGGTGTTCGTGGGCACCTTTGCCATGCTGGCGATGTTCCTCGCCGTGAGCATCCCGATGATGGAGCAGCGCAGCCTCGAGCGGCGACCCGAGTACGCCCGCGTGGTGGAGCGGGTGTCGCTGTTCATCCCCCGCCCGCCCAAGAAGAGCCCGCACGAGAAGAACCGGACCACGACCTCCGCGTGAGCCGCCCCCGAGTCGTCGTTGTGGGCCTCGGGGACACCGGCGTCCTCACCGCGATCGCGCTCCGCGCGCACGCAGACGTCGTGGGCATCACCGCCAAGCCGGAGTTCGTCAGCGGCCAGGAGCTCGGCCTGCGGCTGGCCCGGCCGGAGGCGTGGACGCGCGACTACCGCATCGCCTACAGCCGGTTCCGGGGCCTCGACCCCGTCCGGATCGTGCACGGCAGCGCGACCGCCCTCGACACCGATAAGCGGATCGTGCGCGTGCGGCTCGCGGACGGCACGGTTGTCGAGGAACCGTACGACGTCGTCGTCGTCGCCACCGGGGTGACCAACGGATTCTGGCGCCACCCCACGCTCCAGGACACCCGCGGCGTCGACGCCGACATCCTCCTCCCCCACCAGCGCCTCGCGGCATCAGAGACGGTGGCGATCATCGGCGGCGGCGCGGCGGCCCTGAGCTCGGCGGCGCAGGTGGCCGAACGCTGGCCGGCCAAGGCCGTGAACGTCTACTTCCCCGGCGACCGCGCACTTCCCCATCACCATGACCGCGTCTGGAACCGGGTGCGCACACGACTGGAGGCCCTGGGCGTGGGCCTGCATCCCGGTCACCGCGCGGAGCTGCCGGGTGGGGACGGTGACGGTGGGAATGCGGGCCACGGCGGCCTTAATGACGACGACGACGAGCATCTCACCAGCGCCACCGTGAGCTGGACGACGGGTCAGCCACCGACCACAGCAGATGTAGTGATCTGGGCGGTCGGCCGCGTCTCGCCCAACACAGAGTGGCTGCCCCCGGAGGTGCTCGACGACCGGGGCTTCGTCCGCGTGGAGCCGACGCTACGGGTGTCCGGACACAGTGACGTCTTTGCAGTCGGAGATGTGGCCGCCACCGACGCACCTCCGCACGCAACCGCGGACACCTCCTGGTCGCACGCAACATCCGAGCGCATCTCGAGGGCAGACCGCTGCGCGACTACCGGCCACCGAGGCGCCGTTGGGGCTCGGTGCTCGGTCCGCTGCGCGACGGACTCATCGTCTTCACCCCGCCCGGCCGGGGTGTCCGTGTCCCCGCACCGGCGTCCGATGTGGTGCTCCAACGGCTCATCACCCATCAGGTGATCTACGGCGGGGTGCGCCGGAGGGCGCGGTAGCGACGCTGGTTCGGCGGGGTGCGCCGGCGGGCTCGGTGACGCCGGTTGTTCGGCGCGGAGCGATCGAGGCCCTCACTCTCGGCGGCCGGGGAGAACGACGACGACAACCCCGCCCCTCACACACCCGCTGGCAATCCCCGACCGGCGCGGACTCTGCCGCCGCGTGGTGGCTGATGCCTTGCGGCCAATTCATCGCTCGGTCGATCCCGTTCACGTTCTCCCAGGTGGGGTGTGACGAAATCCATCAGATGAGACCATTCGTCGAGTGGGCCCCGCGGGCTGGCGGACGGCCGGGCTGGCTAGCTGGCGGACGGGCGGGCCGGCGCGGTCTACCGCGTGCGCGTGGGGGACCATCGGCTCGTGGGATTCGCCGAACCCGCCGCCGCCGTGGCCACGCTCCTGTTGGCCTACGGCGTCGGCCAGCTGCTGGGCGGGTGGGGCTTCCTCGCCGTGTTCTGCGCGGCGCTCGGGGTCCGCGCGTCCGAGCGTGACGACGAGCGCCACGAGCACTTCCACGAGTTCGTCGAGTACACCGAGCACCTGCTCACGCTGCTGGTCCTGCTGGTGATCGGCGCCTCGTTCGTCTCCGACGCGCTCCCCCGCCTGCAGTGGACCCACGTGGCGGTGGCGGCCGGCGTCCTGCTGGTGGTCCGTCCACTCGCCGCCTGGGCCTCGCTCCTCGGGGACCGCACACTCCGCCGTGACGAGCGGATGGTCGTGTCCGTGTTCGGCGTCCGCGGCGTGGGTTCGCTCTTCTACCTCTGTTACGCGATGGGGTACTTCCCCAAGGAGGACGGCTGGTCGCTGTGGCCGGCAGTGTCGCTGGTCATCATCGCCTCCCTCGTGCTCCACGGCGCGAGCGCGTCCCAGGTCATGCGGGCACTGGACCGCCGGCGGGCCCGAGCGGACCGGTGACTGGTCGGGGCTCCGGTCATTCACGCAGCGCAGAGAGGAGATCGTGCGCGAGGATGAATGCGCCATTGTCATCGCCAGGATTGTTCATGTGCCCTCATCCATTCGATCAACTCGTTCGCCTCTGCGGGCGCCCGGCCGGGCCCGGTCATGAGGTCCACAGCCACCTGGGCCGGGCGCACGACGGTGAGCCCCTCCAGCGCGGCCATGGCGCGCTCCATAACGACCGGATACGCGGGTTCGATCAGCAACACGTTCGCCCCTGCTTCTGTTTCGCGCAGCCCCCAGTTCGCGGCTGCACGCTCGGCGTTTCGGACGTACACCATCGCCGACCTCGCTGGCGCGTAGGCAGCCCACGCTGCTGCTGCCACGGACCCGGTCACCGCGTAGTCACCTTCCTTGTCCTCGCGCACGGTATCGAGAAGGTCGGACAACCCCCTGGGAGCGATCCAACGGGTCACCGTATTGGTCCGGAGAAGTTGGTAGTCGTCGCTCCACCTGCGCAGAAGAGCCACCCAGTCGGGCACGAGGAACCGACGGTCGGGAAGCCGCTCGGCCAGCTCCTGCTCTTCGAGGAACTGCATCACCCGGTACACCGACCCCACCGAGGCCCGAGAGATGTCGGCGAGTTCGCGCACGCGCCACGGGCCGGCGATATCAACGAGCGCTCGGACCACCTTTGCGGCGGGCTCTCCCTTCAGGGTGCCCCTCGGACGCCCCGGCCCCCGCCAGGGGTCACTGTCGGCACCTCGATCCGATAGGAAGAAGGCGGGAGAAGAGGACCAGACCTTCATATTTCCGGTCGCGTCGATGTACGAAATTCCCGCATCGTCGAGCCTCACACGGTCGGCAGGCGCGAGATAGCGAGTCACCACCAGGCACGCACTGCCCGGCACCTGGGCCATACTTTCGCCACACTTCTCCCTAAGCGACGGTATGTCTCGCGCTACGACGGCGTTCTTGACGGTGACGCAAAAACTAGCGACGCTCCCATCAGGAGCTACGACGTTCATCAGAGAATCTGCGCCGCCAAGGGACGATGTTGTAGCAGCCTGGCCTACATCGATCTCCCACTCAGCCGGGACTCTCGCACGGAGTGCTTCGGCCGCTGAATCGAAGAGTTCCGTCTCCGAGAGGGGTCTGGAACCTAGCGAGTTTCCGACTGCCATGTTCAGAGAATAGCGCTATTCCGAAACCAACGGAAGGGGGCCATTTGCCGAACATGGCCAGGAGTTGGACCCTCATGCACCTAGGCTGCGACTCGTCTCCGCGTACACCCTGAGGTGTCGGTTTGGGGACAGGTTCCTGTGGAGGTCGGTGCCTCTACCCGTCACACCATCGGCTCTGCATGGAGGCGCGAGCTCGTCCTGAGCCACCGCCCGTACACCCACCCGACAGCGATTCCGACCAGGTGCCCCACCGAACCGAGCGGCAGCGAGAACAGGAACACGATGTTGATCGCGACCAGAATGGCCAACCATTGAGTAGTCGTGCCGCCGAAGATCCGTGACGACGGGCGCATCGCCAGCACCGCCGCGGTCACGCCGAATACCGCCGCCGAGGACCCGACGATGGTCCCGTCCTCCGCCCACGCCGGGACCGCAGCGGTCGCGGCCAGCATCCCCAGTGAGCCCGCCACTCCGGCCAGCAGATAGACCGCCACCACATCCACGGCGCGTGCGGACTTCTCCAGCAGTGGCCCGAACGCCGCCAGCATCAACACCATCAACACGACGTGTACGAGGAGTTCGTGGACGAAAATCACGGTCAGCGGACTCCACGGCCGCTCACTCAACGCCGCAGCACGACCCGGAAGACCGAGCCGATCCGCGACATCGGGGTTCACCAGCTGGGCGATGTACAGGACTATCTGGATGGCGATGATCGCGAGGACGGCGGGACTGCTCTTCAACCTCGTGAACAGCATCAGCGGAGTCCTTACTCGAGAAACGCCGACGGAGCGGGGAACCGCCAGCCCCGGAGGCGATCGGACCAACGGAGTTCGGTGTTCTTCCTCCGCGGTTCATTACCTCACGGAGTGCGCTCGAGGGTGACGCGAACGAGGGATGGCACACCAGGGCCGCTGGACTCCTCTACAGCTGCCGCGCCACCTCCGAAGCGACCAGCTCGAGGTGATCGAGGTCAGACATGTCGAGCATCTGTAGGTAAATGCGCCTGGCGCCGATCGCCGAGTACCGGCCGATGGTGTCGACCACCTCATCCGGGGTGCCGGCCGCGCCGTTGGCCCGCAGTTCATCGACGACCCGGCCGATGGCGTTGGCGCGGCGGGCGAGCTCCGCCTCGTCCCGCCCGCAGCACAGCACGAGGGCTGCCGAGCGCACGATCTCCCCCGGTGCCCGGCCGCGCTCGGCGCACGCCTCGTCGACGCGGCGGTACTGGGTGGCCACGGTGTCGACGTCGGCGAAGGGCACGTTGAACTCGTCGGCGAACCGGGCGGCCAGCGCGGGGGTGCGGCGCTTGCCGAAGCCACCGACGATCACCGGCGGCCGCTGCTGCACCGGCTTGGGCAGACCGGGCGAGTCCACCAGATCGATCCGCTTGCCGCGCACCGTGACCGTCTCTCCCTCGGGTGTCGACCACAGGGTCTCCAGGGCTCCGAGGGTGTCCTCGAGCATGTCGAACCGCTCGCCGATGGGCGGGAACGGGATGCCGTAGGCGGTGTGTTCTTCGTCGTACCACCCGGCGCCCAGGCCGACGTCCAGCCGTCCCCCGGACATCTGGTCGACCTGCGCGAGGGAGATCGCCAGCGGGCCGAGGTGACGGAAGGTCACCGAGGTCAGCAGGGTTCCGAGCCGGATGGAGCTGGTCTCCCGGGCCAGGCCGGCCAGGGTGAGCCAGGCGTCGGTGGGTCCGGGCAGACCGCTGACGTCGCCCATCTTGAGGTAGTGGTCCGAGCGGAAGAACGCCTCGTAGCCCAGGTCCTCGGCCGCGCGGGCGACCGCGAGCTGGTCAGCATAGGTGGCGCCCTGCTGGGGTTCGACGAAGACGCGCAGCCCGACCTTTCCGTCAGACGCGTGATCGGCGGCGGAGCTGGCTGCGGCGGCGGAGCTGGGAGCGGGCTGGTTGGAGTCTGCTGGCATGACGTCCAGAATGCCCTCGCCCGATCTACGGTGCCAGCGTGGACGGCTCGTCGCGGGCCAGCGGGGTGCTCCGGGACAGTCCCCGGCCGAGCCGTCCGCCGGCGGCCACCCGCCGCGTGGTCACTCCTGATCACGTTCTCCCAGGTGGGCTTTTCCCAATTCCCTCAGGTGTGACCACTCGTCGAGTGAGCGCATCCGTCGCAGGCCATACCCTCGTACCGAGCCGGGCTCAGTCGCCGTCGCGCCACTCCACGTCCTGCACGACCTCGTTGCGCCGCAGGAACCACGGCTTGAAGGGCGGGTCGAACCGGGCGAACCTCGGCGGTCCCGTGGCGACCAGCCCGGCCCGGGCGATCCCGGCCTCGAGGTCGGCCAGGTGGCGGCGATAGCCCGACTCGCTCCACCGTCCTGAGTACCGCACCGCTGCCGCGACGCGATCGGGCACCTGTCTGATGCGCACCCGAGGGTCGGTGGGCACCGGCGCGGTCGCGGCGGTCAGCGAGGCGGGTAGCACGAAGGCGACGAGGTGCTCGCCGTCCTCAGCCTGGGTCTGGACCACAGGTGCGGTCATGGCGATCGTCTCCGAGCCGGGCGGCTCCTGGACGACCGGTGCCGTCATGGCGACGGACCCAGCCGACTCGTTGTGTCCGGTGATGTACTTGAAGAGCGACCTGAACGCCTGGTTGCCGGCGCTGTCGAAGGACCCGCGAACGGATATCTCCGCCACGGCATGAGAGGGATAGCGCCGCAGTTCGAACTCCGGGTACCGCTGGACCACCTCGTACGGCTGCTGCTCGGTCATGGGATCGACGGTACGCCCGTCGTCCGCCACCAGCTCAGAAGTCCACCCACGGTGCCCTACCAACACAAAGTTCGGAATAGCGCACATGCGACCTTTTGTTCGATAAACCGAACATCTATGCTGTGCCTGATACAACGAACGTCAGGAGCGTCATGGCAACGTTCGCCGCTCGGGCCCGGACTCTGACCGATATCGCTACGTCGGTCAGGGACGCACGTCTCGCCGCCGGCATGAGCCAGGCCGACCTCGCAGCGGCAGCCCATCTCACACGCTCCTGGGTGAGCCTCTTCGAGAGCGGGCGTGCTCCCAATGCGTCACTGAGCAAGGTGCTCGCGATGATGGACGTTCTGGGCGTCACGATCCGACTGGCGTATCCGGTGCCGGACTCGGACACGCCCTCCGCCGAGTCGGCCCGCCACCCGTGGCACCTGCCCGAGGCTGTCGATATGGCCGAGGCGATGGACGCACCCGACGCAGTCGACACGCCGGCGGACGATGGCGAAGGCCTCACCGCCGCGGACCCTGCCGCGGACCCTGCCCCCCTCAGCGAATCAGCGCTTGCCGCTGCACGCGCCATCCGGGCGACCCACCGTGCACGCGCCGTCGCAGATGACATCACCCAGCGGTCCTCCGATGCCTGACAAGGAACTCGCGGTCCTACTGTCTGGACAGAGACTGGGGACGTTGACGGAGGACCGTCATGGCAAGCACTGGTTCTCCTACGATCTCGCCGGCCCCGAACGGAGTCTCTCGCTCTCCATGCCCAGACGCCGTCAGGCCTGGGGCCCCGATCGGGTCGAGCCCTTCCTCGACGGACTGTTGCCCGACAATCAGGCCGCGCGGGTCCAGATCGCCCGCCATCACGGGGCCGTCGCAGGCAACACGTTTTCTCTTCTCGCTGTTGTCGGTCGCGATTGCGCAGGCGCTGTTCAGTTCCTCCGCCCCGATGCGATGGACGAACTCCACGGAGGCAGTCTCATACCGATGTCCGACTCCGACATCAGCGGGAGACTCCGAGAGCTGGTCTCCAGCAGACAGGCATCCTGGCAGGCCCGCGGCGAGCACTGGTCGCTCGCAGGAGCTCAGGAGAAGATCGCTCTCCACCGACGAGCAGACCAGTGGTATCAGGCGACAGGCGCGATCCCCACTACGCACATCATCAAGCCTGGTGGTACCGATCTCCACTGCCAGGCGTACAACGAAGTCCTGTGTCTGGACGCCGTCCGAATAGTCGGATTGCCGACGGCGAACACTGACTACAGTGATTTCGTCGGCACTCCCGCTGTGATCAGCCGACGGTGGGACCGCTATGTCGCCGCTGATGGAACCGTGACCCGTGTCCATCAGGAGGACCTCTGCCAAGCTCTCGCAATTCATCCGTCGCGTAAGTACCAGGCCGATGGAGGCCCATCCCCCGGCGATGTCATCTCCTTCTTGCGGGCGCTCCGCCTCGAGGAAGACGTCTGGCTTTTCGTTCGAGCGCTTGCGATCAACTTTCTGCTCGGCGCCACCGACGCGCATGCCAAGAATTACGCGATTCTTCACGCCGATGATTCCCCACCCCGGCTCGCACCGCTCTATGACATCGCGTCGATCTACCCGTACTCACCACAACGGAGTCAGCGCAGACTCGCTATGAAGATCGGGAGTCGGTACGCCTACGACGAGATCACCCTCCGCCACTGGGTCACCTTTGCGGAGGCCCACGACCTCGATCCGAGCGTGCTCACTGCTCAGCTCTACCTTGACGCCCTCGAATTGCCGGACGCCCTCCGCTCCTCCGTGGCACAGCACCCCCCGCGCACTGACGACGAAAACCGGTTGGCAGACACGCTTCTGGCCGAGGTCGAGGCTCAGTGTCGGCGGGTTCTCAATTGGTTCGGATGAGTTGTCCGAGAGGGGGCGACGACGACGAGGGCCGCCACCCTCCCCCGGCCCGCATGAACCCGGCCGCGCGGAACCGGCCGGGTCACCACCAGTCAAGCGGGGTGCCGTAGAGCCGGTCGTGTGGCAGGCTCCGGGTGATCAGCTCGGCCAGGGCATCGCGATCGTTCTTCAGCGCGGTTCCCCGGCGGGTCGGCCGGAGCTCGCCCCTGTACTTGCGCACCAACCCCAGCGCGCGGGCCCAATCCCGCAACTGCCAGATCGGGAACGTCAGGTCTTCGCGATTGTTCTTCCCGATCCATTTGCGGTCCCAGCCGGTGTCGGACATGAGTTGCTCGACCATCGTCGGCGGCAGGTACCCGGCCGCGGTGAGCTTGACCCCGTCGCCGACCCGTTCGAGCAGGATCTGCAGCTTCGCGGCCTCGTCCCGCTGGACTTCCCTGAGAGTGGCTGGCGTGTCGGCGATTCCGACCACTCGCCGCTGAACGTCCTCGAGGTCGAATTCTTCCGCGTCCCAGCCGGCCCAGAACTCGAGTACCTCCGGGCCCCAGCCATCCGAGTCGAACTCTTCGCCGCCGGCGATCCACTCGTTATATGACCAGATCCCCCCGCAGTCCTCCGGAGGGCATGCCCGGCGACCTGCCACCACCGTCGCATCCGGGATCTCGTCGTCGTCGTCGTCGGGCTCCAGGACCTTCTCCACGGTGACGCGATGCCACCAACTGTCACCGAAGTCGTACAGGTACAGGAACCTATCGCCCACGCTGTGCGCCAGCTCGTCGAGCCGTACGTCAGCCTCGTCGAGTTCGCCCATCTCCCCGGCGTCGGGGTAGTCCATGGAGGCGAAGTGCTCGGCGTCGCGGTCCCGGCGCGAGGATGCGTGGACGAACTCGTGCAGGTGACTGTTCGTCCAGCCCATGGCTTCCTGCAGGATCAGGTGAAGGCGCGGCAACATGAGGTCGCTGCGCAGGTCCAGGCGTCGCCAGATGGGCGGGGACGAGTCCAGCAGCTCGACCTTGACACGGTAGATCACCGGTGTCTCGCGCCTCGGGTGCCGCCGGTTGACGGCCGGGCGTTCCCACGGGGACTGATAGTCAGCCCCGGCCGCCAGCGAGGCCATCAACTCGGTCTGCGGGACTCCCGCGCTCGCCAATGCGTCGAGAACCGCGTGCTTCAACTCGTCTGCGGTGAGGTCGCCTGGTCCGTAGGGGCGATCTGTCGAAGGCGTCACCTCACCGACGATACGAGATGCGAGCGGCGCGCTGGGACGCCCCCGTTTGGAGAAGTAGTCTCACCTGCCATGGACACTGTCGAGCCCGGCCTGTTCGACCTACCCGAGCCCGCGCCTGAGCCCACCCCGCAACCCTCGCCTGCGCGGCCCCGTCCCGGCAGGAACCGCGAGACATGGTCCTGCACTGTGTCCGCGGAGGTCGCCATCGTCGATGCGGCGGCGGTGACGGCGGCACTGGCCCAGTACCGTGAGGACACGGTGGTGGTCGATGCGTTCTCCGGTGCGGTGATCGAGGACCCGGCGAGTGAGGAGGCGGGGCCCGATCCCACCCTGCCGCCGCTGCCTCAACTGAACTGGCTGATCTGGCCTACGGGCGGTGTGGAGGAACTCCTCGAAGAGGGCGCGTTCCGGGTTCTCGATGTTGAGAGCGCTGTGACCACCGAGATCTACGACCGGGGGACGATCACGTGGACGGTCACGGTCAAGCTCACCGACGTCCAGCTCCTGCGTCGCGTCGCCACGCGAGCCCACCCCGCCGACGCCGACCTTATCGCGAGCAGTCTGTCCGTCGCGTGGCAGCGCGCTGCCGACTCGTTCGCTCCCCTGCGTTCGATCCCCGGGATCTCGTGGCGGCCGGTGTCCGTCGACATCGCTCACGTGCCAGCGCGAAAGCGATGACGACGGCCGCCGCTCCCGCGCACCGCGCACCGAGCCCCCAACCACCGGGCGGATCCCGCCGAGTGGACGATCCCGCTCGATCCGGGGCGCTCGCCCCCAACGCGGGGCGATCGGGCGGAGGCCAGGACGGTCAGCACGCGGGTCGAGCGACGTGCGGTAGTTGCGCGGAGTGGCGGGGTCCCTTGTGCAGGCCCACGGCGCCGGGGGGGGGGGCGGAGAGCCGAGGTGATCTGCCTGCCGGGTGTCGTCCCGGCGCTCAACTGCGGGACCTCCGAAAGGGACGTGCTCGCCTCGACGATGCGCCCACTCGCCCATGTCGACCTCCCGATGATCGGCAGTCCACCATTGCGCATCTGGGTGGACCTTCCGCGGTGGGGCGACGGCTCCACCGGCGAGGGCCCGATCCCCGAGCTGACAAGTAACGTGATCGCCTGGTGGCTCACCGGACCCGCTCCGTCTTAACGCTCACTGTCCGACGTGGACTGCGGTCTTGAGGGCGACGACGACAAGGCCCACGACCGCCGAGAGCGGACCGCCACTTCCCGCCATTCGAACCGACCGGCATAGACCAACTCGTGCGGCGCGACGTAGAGCTGGTCCACGCTATTCACCCACCGCGCCCTCAACTCGTCACAGTGGCCTACAAGGCTGTGACTTGCTGGGGAGCGCCTGTGGATTAAACGCTGAATATTCGCGCTGACCTGCCTTTATGTCATCTGCGGGTAATGGCGCTTAGTGAGTTTCCCGCCCGAGGAGTGTCCTCTCGATGTGCTTCCATAGGTGGCAGTCGAGAGAAAGGCCCCTTCGTGGCGATCAAGTATCTGTTCGCAGATGAGAGTGGCGACCTCCAGTTCCTCCGCAATGGGAAGGCATCCAGGTACTTCGCGGTTGGCACGCTGTGCGCCGACGAAGAACAGGTGTGGGCGCTCCGGACGCGCCTCATGCGGCTCCGGGACGAACTGGCCTGGAAGGCCCAGGGTTTGGATTCGTGTTTCCACGCCTCTCCGGACGCCCAGGTCGTGCGAGACGCGGTGTTCGACGCCTTGGTGGAACTTGAGTTCCGGTTCGACATCACTCTGTTGGAGAAGTCCAAGGCCCAGCCCTCGATCCGCCCAACCGAACCGAAGTTCTACCAGTACGCCTGGTTTTTTCATCTCAGTCGGGCCGCCCCTCAGTTGTTCCACCAGGGCGATTCCATCCAGGTCGTCGCCGCTCAGATGGGAACCAGGAAGACCCGGGCTGCGTTCAGGGGCGCCGTGGACGATGTCATGGCCCAGTGTCTGCCCTTCCGCGCCAAGCGAGTATTGGCATTCTGGCGGGATGAGTCCGACTTCGGTCTCCAGGCTGCGGACTACTGCACCTGGGCGGTCACACGGAAGTGGGAGACCGGCGACGACCGGGCTCACAGACTGATCCGGAGCAAGATCAGGATCGAGAGTGACTACTTCGGGTACGGCACCGAGCACTACTACTGACGCACGAAACCCCAACCAACTAGGGATCATTCCCGAAGCCCAGGGGCTCTTTCGTCGATTGGGGTCGCACTGAAAATGTACCACCGTGTCAAGCAACTTGACAGCCTTAAAGCGTGTCGAGGTCATGACGGGCGGCCCTCCATGCCGGTCTCGCAATCAGCCCGTCGACTGCGGCCTGCTCGGACAACGCCTCGGCCGCGTCCAGAAGCGCAGACCGGGCACTGACGAGCAGATCGCCACTACCCTCTCCAGGACTGTTCATGTGCCCCCATCCATTTGATCAACTCGTTCGCCTCTGCGGGTGCCCGGCCCGGCCCGGTCATGAGGTCCACAGCCACCTGGGCCGGGCGGGCGACCGTGAGCCCTTCCAACGCGGTCATGGCGCGTTCCATGACGACGGGGTAAGTGGGTTCGATCAGCAGCACGTTCGCTCCCGCTTCGGTCGCGCGCAAGCCCCAGTTCGCCGCTGCACGTTCGACGTTTCGGACGTACACCATCGCCGACCTGGCTGGTGCGTAGGCAGCCCACGCTGCTGCTGCGACGGACCCGGTCAGCGCGTAGTCGACGTCCTCTTCCTCGCGCACCGTATCGAGAAGGTCCGACAGGCCCCGGGGAGCGATCCAATGGGACACGGCATTGGACCGGAGTAACTGATAGTCGTCGCTCCATCTGCGCAGAAGAGCTGCCCAGTCGGACACCAGGAATCGCCGGTCAGGCAGCCGCTGCGCAAGTCCCTGATCTTCGAGAAACTGCATCACACGGTATACCGACCCCACCGAGGCCTTGGCGACGTCGGCGAGTTCCCGCACACGCCATGGCCCGGGAAGATCGAGTAGCGCTCTGACTACCTTCGCCGCGGGTTCTCCCTTGAGGGTGCCCCTCGGGCGCCCTGGCCCCCGCCAGGGATCTCTTTCGGCACCACGATCCGAGACGAAGAGTGCGGGAACGGGGGATGAAACCCTCATATTGCCGGTCGCATCGATGTATGAAATGCCAGCCGCGTCGAGCCGCGCACGGTCGGCGGGCGCGAGATAGCGAGTCAAGACCAGGCACCCACTGTCCGGCACCTGGGCCATAGTGTCGCCGCACCTCTTCCGAAGCGCAGGTATGTCGCGAGCTACGACGGCGCTCTTGACGGTGACACAGAATGTTGCGGCACTCCCATCGGGAGCCTCGGCGACCATCAGAGAATCGGCGCCGCCAGATGTCGACGATGTAGCGCCCTGCCTGGTATCGATCTTCCACTCCGGCGGGAGTCTCTCGCGAAGTGCCTGGGACGCGGCATCGACGAGTTCCGCCTCCGAAGGGGGTCTCGAATCTATCGTCTTGCCGTTTATCATGTTCGGATAATAGCGCCGTTCCGCAGCCAACGGAAGCGGACAATTTGCCGAACACCGCCAGCGCGACGCGAGTCAGCCGCCTTCGGGCCACACCACGTCCTGCACCACCTCGTTGCGCCGCAGGAACCACGGCGTGAACGGCGGGTCGAACCGGGCGTACCTGGGCGGCCCGGTGGCGACCAGCCCGGCCCGGGCGATCCCGGCCTCGAGGTCGGCCAGGTGACGTCGATAGGCCGACTCGCTCCACCGTCCGGAGTAGCGCACCGCCGCCGCGACACGGTCGGGCACCTGCTTGACCCGCTCCCGAGGATCGGTGGGCACCGGCGCGGTCGCGGCGGTGAGCGAGGCGGGCAGGACAAAGGCGACCACGTGCTCGCCGCCGTCGGCCTCGGTCTGGACCACGGGCGCGGTCATGGCGACCTTCTCGGAGCCGAAGGCCTCCTGGACGACCGGCGCCGTCATGGCGATGGACGGCGGACTCATTGTGACCGGTGATGCACCGGAACAGCGCGCTGAATGCCTGGTTGCCGGCACTGCTGAACGACCCGCCGACGGACACCTCCGCCGCGGCGTGGGAGGGGTACCGCCGCAGCTCGAACTCCGGGTGATGCTCGAGCACCTCGTAGGGCTGCTGCTCGGTCATGAATCGACGGTACGCGCGCGAGCGGCCAGTGGCGGCGCCGCGCGTCCAGTCACCGGAGACTGCCAGGCGGGCATGCCACTGGGCGACGTGGTGCGGGTGGAAGATCGCGACGACGACGATGACGACGACGACGAGGCCCACCTCCACCCGCCCGACCCGCGGCTGCCGGGTGGCGCGGAACCGGCCGGGTCAGCCCGAGAGTCCGCGGAGCCAGTCGACGATCGCGCCGGCCAGCTCGTCCGGGGCCTCCACCGGCAGCATGTGTCCGGTCTCCGGGATCTCGGTGTAAGACACCCGGGCATTCCGACTGCCGCCCGCTTCGGCCCCGTTCGCCGCTGCCCAGCGTCGCTGCTCCTCGGTGGGCACCACTTGGTCATCCGACGCCCCGACGATCAGCACCGGGACACCCGCCTGCGCGGGGAACTCGCTCCGGTCGGGCCGGGCGCCGATCGCCGCCGAGTGGGCGGCGAACCGCTCGGGCCCGTACACCCGTGCCGCGCGCAGCCGCTCGGCCCGGACCTCAGGATCGTGGCCGCGGTCGCCGTAGTACACCGCCTCCATGCCGTCGAGCGCGATCTCCTCGTACGCCTCCGGACTCAGTCCCGCGGCGCGGTCGGCCCGCGCCTTCGCCGACTCCGTATCCTCAGCACCCACCGGGGCGGTGACCAGCACCAGCCCCGCCAGCAACGACGGGTGCCGCTCGGCCAGATGCATCGCCACCACGCCGCCGAGCGAATGCCCCACCACGACACTGCCCTGCTCGACCTGCTCGGCCACCTCATCAGCGAGCGCGTCGAGGTCGGACCGGGCCGGTAGATCCAGGGCGGTGGCGCTCACCCGCTCCGGCAATACGCGGATCACGGGAGACCACGTCTGGGCGTCGCCGTGAAGGCCTGGGAGAAAGACAATGTTCGTCATGGGAACCGACCCTACTTGCGGCTACCGCGGGCACCCGGAGCTAAGAAAACTCAGGAGGAAACCCGAGAGGACCAACGACGACGTCAACTTCGGTTTCCCTCCCGCCAAGCCCGCCGCCCTGGATGCCCGGGGACGGGGACGGCTACTCCTGGCATGCCTCGGACGTATCGCCGGCGTCGCACGGGTCGACTTCCGGCGCTTCGCTAGTCTCTGGCTCGTCAGGGGGCTCGGCGGGTTCCACTGTCTCCTCGGGCTTTTCCACCGCGGGCGCATTCTGGTTCTCGGGCGGGACGGGGATACCGTTCGGATCGGCACATTCCGACAGGTCTGCCACGTAATGATCTGTCCGCGGGCACCGGTACGGATTCTCGGCCATCTGCTCACTGCGCAGAGCTGCGCACTGCGGGTGGTACCCGTGCGAACCGTCGCTGAACCAGCCACTCTCCGTCCACGCTCCCCCGCCATAGATGCACTCGACGAGCGTCGGCCCTGCAGCTGCGGGAGTGGCCGCGGCCGGCGCCCCCGTCGGCGCAGTCGCCGTCTCCGGCGTCCTTGCGACGGTCGTGGTGTTGGACTTGCTTGTGGTCGTCCGCGTCGACGAACTCGAAGTCCTCTCCGTGCTGGTCGGCTCGTCAGTCGCCGGTTCGCCCCCGCACCCGGCCACCAGGACGAGCGTCGACAACACGGCGCCGACCACATTCAGCCTCGAGGCATGCGAGCGATGTCGGTGGGTAGGTGCACTCAATTGCGGGCCCTTCGTCAGTGCCCGGCTGGGCGGAGCATCCCACCGATCATGCACTGAGCAAACGGCAAATAAGCGAGTTTCCCGGTTCGATGTCAACACTGCTGCACTTCGGACGCCCAGACGTGTCCCACCAGAGCTCGAGCACCGAGCCTGCCCGGCCCCGGCCTCACTCCCCACAGAGACAGAACGGATGCCCCACCGGGTCGAGGTACACCACAAACCGCCCGTCGGGGCTGGGCTGTTGCTCGTGCCGGCGGGCGCCGGCGGCGAGTACGGCCGGCTCGGAGTCGGCGATCGAGTCCACGTAGAAGTCGAGGTGCACCTGCGCGGGACCGGCCCCTCGGGCCAGGTCGGCGCACGGAAGTCGGGGACGGTCTGGCACGCGAGCGTGACCGCGTCCGGCTCGCCCTCCGGCGGCAGCACGTCGACCCAATCCGAGTACTCGGCATCGTCACGAATCCGCCAGCCGAGCATCGCTGCGTAGAACTCGGCGAGCGATCGAGCATTAGGGCAGTCGAGTGCGACGACCACACGCCGCGCGGTGATCCCAGCCATGGCACCACGCTACGACCTGCACTCCAGACGCCTCAAGCATTCATGGGCCGCGGCGCCTCCCGGCGGCCGGAGCTGGGGCGCTCCCCCGGTGCGCTCTGAGAACCGACGACGACGAGGGCCCGCCGCCACTTGAACCGCCCCGCCGCTACCTGCACTGCGCCTGACGCAGGCGGGGATCGCGACCCACATCGTGGAGATGGGCCGCAGCTGGGACACGCCGGGGCCGGACGGCAAAATCTTCTCGGGGATGCTCAATCCGGACAAGCGCTCCACCTGGCTCTCGGACACCACCAGCCAGCCGGTCAGCAACTTCATGGGCTTCGGGATCGACAAGAAGGTGGAGCGCTACGTCGGGGTCCTCGACGCTGAGAAGTTCTCGGGGGTCAAGGTGTACCAGGGCCGCGGTGTGGGTGGCGGATCGCTGGTCAACGGCGGCATGGTGGTCACGCCCAAGCGCAGCCACTTCAAGCACATCCTCCCGAACGTCGATGCGGCCCAGATGTACGGCACCTACTTCCCGCGCGCGAACGCCGCCCTCGGCGTGAACCACATCGACCAGGAGTGGTTCGAGTCGAGCCCCTGGTACCAGTTCGCCCGCGTGGGCCGGAAGACCGCGCACCGCTCCGGGTTCGCCACGACCTTCGTGCCCAACGTCTACGACTTCGACTACATGAAGCGCGAGGCGGCGGGCACCGCGCAGGCCTCCGCGCTGGGCGGCGAGGTGATCTACGGCAACAACGCGGGCAAGAAGTCGCTGGACAAGACCTACCTCGCCCAGGCCGCCGCCACCGGCCGGCTCACCATCTCGCCGCTGCACCGGGTCACGGCAGTCACCCGGGCCACCGGGGGCGGCTACTCGGTGACGATCGAGCAGATCGACGAGCAGGGCGCGGTGATCGCCACCAAGAACGTCACGGCCGACAAGGTGTTCTTCGCCGCCGGCAGCATCGGGACCAGCAAGCTGCTCGTGTCGATGAAGGCGCAGGGCCTCCTGCCCAACCTGTCCAACCAGGTGGGCGAGGGATGGGGCAACAACGGCAACGTCATGGTCGGGCGCGCCAACCACATGGGACGCCACCGGCTCCACGCAGTCGACCATCCCCACCCTCGGTATCGACAACTGGGCCGACCCCACCGCGTCGATCTTCGCCGAGATCGCTCCCCTGCCGGCCGGGCTCGAGACCTACGTGAGCCTGTACCTGGCGATCGCCAACAACCCCGAGCGGGCCCGCTTCCAGTTCAACTCCGCCACCGGCAAGGTCGACCTGACCTGGAGCGTGTCCCAGAACCAGCCGGGCATCGCCATGGCCAAGAGGGTCTTCGACAAGATCAACAAAAAAAGAAGGCACCATCTACCGCACCGACCTGTTCGGTGTGTACAAGACCTGGGGCGACGACTTCACCTACCACCCCCTGGGCGGCTGCCTGCTCGGCAAAGCCACCGACAACCACGGGCGCCTCCACGAGTACCCCGGCCTCTACGTGGTCGACGGCTCCCTCGTCCCGGGCAACGTGGGGGTGAACCCCTTCGTCACCATCACCGCCCTTGCCGAGCGGAACATGGACGCGATCATCGCTGGCGATCTGCAGTAGGTCGCGCTGCCGGCCCCGCGCGCGTCGGGGCGCCGGGCCGGATCCCTCGTGGGGTTCGGCCCGTGCGGCATTGTGGGCCGGCGTCGGGGGCGCCACGCAGGGTGGCGTCGTGCGGCGCCGTGGAGGCCCGACGTCGACAACGTCTACGACGACAACGCCCGCCCCTCCGACCGGGCCCGCCGGGGCGGGGTGGGCGGAACCGGTGGATCAACCGCGCCCGAGACCGGGTGCGTTACCGGCCGGGCTGCTCGGCCACGGCCCGATCTCGTTAGCCGCCACCTGCGCTAGTCGTCCTCCGGTTCACCTCGGCCCGACCCGCGGGTGGGCAGCGTGGTCGAACGCGAGGTGAGAGAACGCCGCGCCTGCTCGGACGCATTGTCGAGTACCACGTTCTCGCCGGTCTCGTGTTCCGTGCCCTTACGAAGCAACCGCTTGCTGAGCCCCTCGGCGGCCTTCCCGGTGACGAGCCTGGCCGACTCGATCGTGTGGCTACCGGCCTGAACCGCGGACTCCAGCCCGTCCGAGCCGGAAGCCACGACCTTGTCCCGGGTTTCGACCGCGGCGTCGCGCCAACGTCGACCTTCGAGTTCGACCTGATCGCCCGCGATGCCGAGGAGCTGCTCGAAGCTGATGCCGTCGTTGTGGACCCTGTTGCGGGAGGAAAGCACCCTGGGTGCGGCCATGGGGTTCAACGGCCCTTCCGGATTTAGAGTGCGTTGATCCGGTTCTGGAGCTGTCCGGAGTGAATGAGCGACCGCAAGATGTAGTGCTTGAGGTTGCGGAAACCTAGGGCGATTCCGCGGAGGTGTTCGAGGCGTCCGTTGATGGCTTCGACGGGGCCGTTGGAGGCGCCGACGTCGAAGTAGGCGAGGATCTCGCGGCGCCGCTTCCATAGCGAGCGGCCGAGCTGGGCGAGCTCGGGCAATTTCTTGGACACGCCGGCGCGGATCGACTTGAGGAGTTTGTACATCGCGATCTTGCCCTCGCGGCGGTTGGTGGCTTCGTAGGCGTAGATGAGCCGCTGGTAGATGCCGTACGTGACTTCGACCGCCACGTGCGCATCGTCGGCGACGAACGCCTTCCATAGCCGGATCCTCTGCTTGTCGGTCAGTAGCTCGGCACCAGTGTTCAACGTCCGGCGGATCCCGTACAGCGGATCTCCCGTGCGGCCCCGGTGCCCGGTAGCGGCCTGCTGCACGCGCTGGCGGCACACGGTCAGCTTGTCCGAAGCGAGGTGGACGACGTGGAACGGATCCATCACCGTCCGAGCTACGGGCACAGCTACGCCGGCGAGCGCGCGGTCTGGCTCGTGCTGGGAGGAGGCGGCCGGCCACGTGAGAGGTCAGCACGCCAACTTCGGACTGGCGGGCTCCGCGACTGCTTGGACTGACGACAGAATCAGACAGCCAATCGCAACGCTAGCGCGCAGTACAACCTTAAAGGGCATTCCAAGACTGCCCAAGCTGACCGAGTGATAATTGGCGAGCGACAGCACAGCCCCAGCACCCTTGAGACATCATAACCGCGACGTTGACTGGAACACGAGTTGCCGCCGCGGCTATGGCGTATTTCGTGGGCAACGCTAGGGCCGCGGTCCACTTCCGTCAACCAATCCTGAGGGCTAGAAATCTGGATTGCCGGCCCGATGCAGACAGCAGCGGACTTGTCAGCCGCGAACCGATGCCGCAGCCCACCGAAGTAGCTTGACGGGCCCCGGATAGACGGAGCCGAAGACGAAGGCTAGTCGGCATGGCGGCTGTCCGGGGTCGTGCTGCGGCTTGCGCGCTAGGCGCAACTAACTGCGAGCCGCATCGCCCTGCACCGTGTCCCGATTAACATGACGACTCGCGATATCCGACGCAATTATTACCATTAGAATAAACCAAACTAGAGGCCGAGTTTGGAGCGTAGCCACAAACTGCAGACTAAGAACAGACAACATCGATAGCGCGGCCCCCTGCTCAAGACTCACCAACCGGGTCGACGCGACGGCCGCCGCGACGATTATGACGACCCATGCTGCCATTGCGGGAATACCAGCAATGACTCCAATAGAAAGGAGAGCATTGTGCGCGCTAAACGGACCCTCGACACCGACGTCGAAATGGGACGCACCCGTACCTGCAACTGGCTCTACGAGTATAACTCGCACAGACTCGGCAAACAGCGGAGTCCGCCCCGAAAGAGAAGCTTCATCCTCGTTCAGGCCAGCGAGAACCGACGGCAGAACAAAGTAACCTATAACGGCAGCGAAAAGAAGCATAGGGGCACTTAGCTGCGAGAACGACTTGTACCTCACCAACCCAAGCGCAGCATATCCGAGAATCAAGACCGCCGAACCGACTAGCGCCTGTGATGAGCCGCTCAATATCAAAAGCCGGACCGATAGAGCAATAACAAAAACAAACCCAAGTCCTTCGACCCGGACGCGTAACCTCCAAGCGGAGGCTACGAGAAACGGCAGACCGATTAATATGCACTCGACCATGCCATTAGGGTTGCCAGAAATTCCTTCGAATCGAATTCCTTGTTCATTGTAGTTCCCAAACACCGTAGACGCAGCTACGAAGAATGCGATGGCGCGGGATAATGCTGAGACGGCAGATTCCAGAGTGCAAGAGGTCCAACAAGCGACAACTACGGCGAGACATACCAAATACGGAAGACCGGCGAGCATCGATCCAGCAAGAAGCATGCGGACCAGAAGAAGCAGCGGCAGGCCACAAAGAGCAACAGCGACCAATGGCGGAAGCGGAAGGAGAGTGCGGCCGCGCACTGAGCCGCTTCTCTGAACGAGCATAACAACGCAGGAGATGACAACCCATCCCATGCCAACTAAGCGCCACGATACGAAGTCACCGGCAGCAAACTCTGCGACAATGCCGAACGTCAGTACAGTCAATGGACTGAAAACCGAAATCGAAAATCCTACCGCGATTGCCGCCAATACCATAATGGGCGTAATTGAACCGTCTAGCGATAGTTTACCAGCGGTTAATATTGCAGCGGAGACGAGCGACAGAACGAACGCCGATAAACCGCTCTCAACATTCTTCACGATAGGTTTCCTATAGCGGCCAGAAAACGCGAGGTGTATTCAGAAACAGTCAACGCTTCGATTATCGGTTCTTTTCTATTTTCCGATGGCGAACCGAGCATGGAGTCGATGGTCCACGCCCATTCATCTACCGAAGTCGCCGCCAACGTTCGCCCATAACTAATGATGTCAGGGGTGCTACCCGCTTCGGAGGCAAGCACTAAGCAGTTGCGAGACTGTGCTTCCAGCACGGTTCGAGGGAGGCTCTCACTAAGCGATGGATGAAGAAGAAGCTCCGCCGTGTCGTACGTCTCCGGAGATACCAAGACACCTACATGCACATACAGTTCTTTGCCAACCGCCTCCGCTTGGGCGACTAAGTGGTCGAAAGCCGCCCCCGCACTCGTATAAACGTCCAGTCGAGTTAGCGCTTTGCACTTAAGAAATGCCTCGATTCCGAAACGCTGGTTTTTTTCGCGTCGGGCGTTACCTACCATAATCGCGCGCCCCAACCTAGTTACCTGACGGGCAGAATCCAAAGGAACTACGTTGACATACCAATCCTGACCCAAGGCACTAGGGATCTCCAGGATCTTATCAGCCGCAATCCCCTGCCTTATTAATTGCCCCGTAGCAGCAGGCGAGTTAGTGAGGAAGGCATCAACCAGCAACGCGGTTCGGCGATCTGCGAACCTGTAGACCGCACCCTTGTTGAAATCTAAACCCGGACGTGGCATTATAAGCGCTGACTTCGAAAGTGCGGACAGTCGCAGCATACGTAGAATTAATGAAACTGGCATGCCGGCTCCAATTACGTAATCCGGCCCGAGTTTGACAGTGACGGAGCATAGATGCACTAAGCCACCATGAACTATGGTGCCCGCGTCCCGTTTACTAATCAATTCGCCGAGATTACTACGATTTCCGTGGCAGCGAACAAAGTGCGCGACTCGATTGCCTCTCGCGACGAGAGTTTCCGCCACGTCCACCATGCGTCGTTCATTGCCGCCAATTTCCCCGGAGTTCCAGGCGAACAGGAAAGTGGTCATTTAGTGATCGCCTTTCGGACTTAGTAGCGAGCGGTGGGCCCGCTCGGGGTCGAGCGTCGGATTGCACATGATTAAGTAGATCGCACGTCAAACACAGTTCGCGCCCGGCGTGCTTAATATCTAGTACATCGAAACGTCCACTGGCTCCAATCCCCGGTAAATATCGACCAAAGCCTCCCAGATCCGCGCAGGGTCGTAGTCTTTAAGAGCCCTGTCCTGCGCGTGCCGCCCCATAGTTAACCTACCCTCGGCATCACTAGCTAACTCGAGAATAGCACCACAAAGGGCGAGAGGGTCGTCCACGTCGATTAGCAGACCAGTAACTCGATCCACCACAGACTCGTTAGCGCCTGTAGCTCGGGTAGTTATCGCGGGAACTCGGGCTGCGGCAGCCTCGAGAATTACGTTGGGGAATCCCTCGCGCCTAGTTGGATGACACAGTATATCCATCGCCGTAAAGGCTGGTAGAGTGTCATCTATCCAACCAGTTGACACCGCGGGGATTGATATATCTTTCAATGCGCTGGCAGACTCAACATCTTCAGCGTCACCCACAACGAGCAGTGCGAACCGGAATTGATCTTGCTTTCCCCGCAGGAGGTTGAGCGCTTCCGATAGGCATTGACTCCCCTTGTCTGAAGTAACTCTACCAATGAAGCCTATGACAAAGGCGTCTCTTTCGATACCTAAACGGGCACGGCATTCTGTACGTGACAGCCGTGATACTCCCTCCGCTATCTGCGCCCCAGGCACTCCATTGCTTGACCCGTCACCGATAACGATAATGGCCTTGTTTGAGAGCTTCGCGCTACGCATTTCTTTCGCTACCCCATGCCCAACCGCAATTACGTGCGTAGACAACGCGCAACACAGTTGCTCGGCCGATTTGAGGAATAATCGCTTCAGCCCACTAGTTGTTTCGTATCTCAGCCCGCGCACTGTATACACTCGCACAGGCACTCTGCACGCTTTTCCGGCGATTAAACCAAGGAGAGCGGCTTTAGGCGTTCCCACGTTCACCACATCTGGCCTGATACGACGGATGACACGAAACCAGGAGTAGAGTGAACGCAAGTCTGCCAACGGAGAGATCTCCCTTTCCATCGGAATTCCGTAAGTCTGAACTTGCTCTCTTCGCCGTGTCTTCTCCAAGAGTCGATCTGGCGCGCTAACCACGTGGACTTCAGCCCCTTGCTGTCTCATGAAAGCAAGCTGCCCACGGAGGAACGACCACGCACTTGATCCAATAGTGGTGCCGTAAAGCACAGTCAGGCCTGCGAGTGGTTTATAACTCACCTAGTATCCTTCTTCCGAGGGCGACGTAGCTAGCGAGATGGACTTGACCTGCACTCGGTCTGGCCGACTGGCTGTTTCTCGTTGCCAACGGCAGTGTTTTCCGCGAACTTTCTGGAGGTCTTGGTGTCTCTTGTGTTTCGAACTAGCCTACCCGTCGTCGCTTCGACGGCTGCTGCGACCGCGCTCGCTGCCCCGCTTGTTTTGAAGGCTCTTGCTCGAGCCCAACTTGTTGATGTGCCAAATTTGCGGTCTTCACATACGGTTCCGACACCGAGAGGGGGCGGCGCTGCTTGCATCATAGGTGCCGCGGTTGGCTTCTCCATCGGCCGCACCGGGCCGTTTGAAACCCATCCTGGGGTAGCGGCAGCCGTGGGCTCCCTCGCCGCACTCGGACTCGCCGACGATAAGTGGGGTCTGCCGGCTACTTTTCGGTTGGCTGCGCAGGCTTCAATTGGCGGCGCTCTCGGTCTCGCGATCGGTGGTAGTACGTCGGCACTTGTAGGGGCTCTAGCCCTGCCGACGATCGTTAACGCCGTCAATTTTATGGACGGCGTAAACGGGATTACTTGCGCGACCGCAGCCGCATGGGGCTTCTCTAGGCTGTTGAAGATGGACCAGTCCAGTGCCGCGCCTTCGGCCATAGCCCTAGGCTCGAGCTTGGGTTTCGCACCGTGGAACGTACCCCGAGCAAAGATGTTTCTAGGGGACGCCGGCAGCTATTACTTCGGTGGCATTGTCGCTGCGACGGCGCTAGCGTCATTCTCTAGGTCCGGCACAAGGGGGCTTTTCGAGTCGTTGTCGCCGCTCGGTTTCTATCTGGTAGATACAGGAACGACTATGGCCAGGCGGGCCTATCGTGGCGAAAAACTCATGGAAGCCCATCGCAGTCACGCCTACCAGCGGCTGGCCGACCGGGAGGGCTGGGAGCACTGGCATGTGGCTGCGCTGGCAGGGGTGGTGGCTCTCACCAGTGGCCTGTCGTCTACGACGATGCTTGGCGCTGCCAGGGCTCTAGTCCCAGCGCTTTGTCTGTCTGCGCTTCCCGACTTACTCCAGTATGCTGAGGAACTCTCGGACATCCGGCCTGAGCGATTGACCTAGAGCTTAAGACCGCTACCCTTAACCCATGCGCATAGCTTTGGTTGGAGCCAACGGGTTCGTAGGGTCCGCAGTTCGAGAGTCGTTGACCGACCGGGGTCATGAAGTTGTGCCAGTCCGCGCGCCCCGGGTTTCGCCACCTAGTGTCCCCGAGAACCCAGCTTCTGAACTAAGAGTAGATGACGGCATGATCGACCTATTCAAAGCAGTCGAAGCTGTGGTGAACTGTGCCGGCAATCCAGACGCCTCCGAGAAGGATCGAGGGGTCCTCCTCGCGGCGAACGCTCTGTCCCCCGCTCTAGTAGCACGAGCCTCGCGATTAGCTGGCGTTGCGCGACTAGTCCACGTCAGTAGCGCGGTCGTCCAAGGCCGACGATCTAGACTAGATGAGACCACCGTAACTGAAGAGTTTTCCGCGTATGCGCACTCGAAAGCGGAGGGGGAGCGTTTAGTCCACAAGGAGTATCCTTCCGCGATAATCTACAGACCCCCAAGCGTTCATGCGGTTAGTCGGCGGGTAACTTCGATGACGACGCGCATTGCAGCCTCTCCCCTGGCGACCGTTGCGGCTCCTGGTAGTCAACACAGCCCACAGGCACTCGTTGAAAACGTTGCTTCTGCGATTGAATTTCTCGCAACAACCGCATCTCCACCTCCGCGCGTCGTCATCCACCCGTGGGAAGGGTTGACAGCGCTGGATCTAATGGAGCTGCTCGGCGGGAAACGCCCTTTTGTAATTCCCCGTGGTCTCGCGCGCACAGTGAGCGGAATTCTTGAGCTGGCAGGTCGAGCTGCCCCCGCCATCGCTCCGAATGCTCGACGTATTGAGATGCTGTGGTTTGGTCAAGACCAAGACGATTCATGGCTCACTGCAGCTGGCTGGTCCCCGCCACTTGGACGAAGTGCTTGGAGAGAGTTAGGGACTTCGATACGCGTGCGCTCCCATTAAGCCGCCGCACGTGCCGGATATAGCCCGTTACCGTTATTGGACCTCCGATAGCCGGGGGTCTGGTCGCGCGAGTGGGCATGGCTTTCTTGCCCTGCCATCGATGGTCCGGAAGTGTTGCCACCTACTCGAGAGACGCGCGTTGACCGCTGATGGGGACGCGGCCCACCTCCCGGTGGAGTCTTCTTCGCAGGCGTGGGTGTCGGCATCGGGTGGCAAGACGGTGACTAGCAGGGGTACTTCAGAAGCATAGTATCGCCACGTCCGAGCACTACGCCGTGTACGTGGGACCGGACGTTGGCGAGAGCGCCCACCACGCATGCACTCTCGCCGAGGACGGCTCCCGCCTCTACGACAAACCCCTGGTCCAGGACGAAGCTGCTCTGAAGAACGTGTTCGTCGGCCTGCAGCAGTACGGGGGTTCCTGTTGATCGTCGATCAGCCGAACACAATCGGGCACTGGCAATCGCAGTCGCTCGAGACTGCGGCTACTAGGTCGCTAACTGCCAGGATTGGCCATGCGGAAAGCGGCGGACCTGTATCCGAGGCGGTCGAAAACCGACGCCCGGGACTCGTGCATCATCGCCGAGACCGCCCGCACGATGCCGCGCACTCCGCGACCGGTAGACCGCAACAGCGAGGTCTGCATCGCCCCGGGTTTGATGGAGACATCGATTACCCGGGAAGGGATCATTGGGAATATGGGAGCACCTCGCAAGTACCCGGATGAGCTTCGTGAACGCGCGACGCGGATGGCGCTGGAAGCACTGTCCGACCCCGACCGCTCGCATGGTGCGATCGTGCGTGTCGCCGAGCACCTCGGCGTGCACCGCGAAGCACTACGGACCTGGGTCCGCAAAGCCCAGGCCGAGGGCCAGGACGCCTCGTCGGTCTCGGCTGATCGCGACGCCCGCCTGGCCCAGCTGGAGAAGGAAAACCGCGAGCTACGGCGGGCGAACACGATTTTGAAGCAGGCGTCGGCTTTTTTCGCTGCGGAGCTGGACCGTCCACAGCGCTGAAGGTCGAGTTCATCGACCGCCACAAGGACGAACACGGTGTCCAGCCGATCTGCGACGCACTGGCCGAGACCAGCGCCGCGATCGCGCCTTCGTCCTACTGCGCCGCCAAGACCCGGCCGCCCTCAGCGCGGTCGGTTCGCGACGCCGAACTGACGGCTGCGATCACCACGATGTACGAGGAGAACTACCACGTGTACGGAGCCCGGAAGATGTGGAAGGAGCTGGGCCGCGCCGGCCACCAGGTCGCCCGCTGCACCGTCGAACGCCTCATGAGAGCCGAAGGCCTCAAAGGGGTCCAGCGGGCCAAGTCGCCGCGCACCACCCGGCCAAGGGCTGAGACTGAGCGGCCCGCTGACCTGGTGGAACGCAAGTTCGTCGCCGAGCGCCCGAATCAACTTTGGGTCGCCGACATCACCTACATTCGCACGTACGCCGGGTGGGTGTACGCGGCGTTCATCATCGACGTCTACTCGCGGATGGTCGTCGGGTGGCAGCTGTCCAAGAACTTGTACACCGATCTGGCCCTGGACGCGCTGAACATGGCGATCTGGCAGCGCACCCACACCTGCGACGACCTCAGCGGACTGATTCATCACAGCGACCGCGGCGTGCAATACCGAGCGCTGCGCTACACCGAACGGCTCGAAGAACAGGACCTGGTGGCCTCGGTGGGTTCACGCGGCGACTCCTATGACAACGCGATGGCCGAGGCGTTCAACTCCCTGTTCAAGGCCGAGCTGATTCGCAACCGCCACAAGGGACCGTGGCGAGGAATCGACGACCTCGAGATCGCCGTCCCCGAGTACATCGACTGGTTCAACCACCGCCGGATTCACGGCGAGATCGGCTACGTCCCACCGGCGGAGTACGAAGCACAACACACGGCGGTCGAACCGGCACCAGAGTCCGTCGACGACCTCATCGACGCCAGATAACCACCCTCTACAAAACCCGGGGCTTGACATACTCATCAAGCTCCTAGTAGCGGTGTAACTGGTTCTTGATCCTTCGTTGTTGCTCAGGCGGGTAGTTGCATCAGTGGATCGGTGGTCACCTCCGTGGTGAGCTGGTGTCGCTGTCGGTGGGCAGTGTGAGTCGGCAGCGTTTCAGGACTTCGAGTCCGAGGTAGCGGCGCCCTTCGGCCCATTCGTCGGTCTGCTCGGCAGGACCGCGCCGATGAGGCGGACGATTGCCTCGCGGTTGGGGAAGATCCCCACGACGTCGGTGCGGCGGCGGGTCTCTCGGTTGAGCCGTTCGGTGGGGTTGCTGGACCAGATTTGTCGCCACACGTCGTCGGGGAACGTGGTGAAGGCGAGCAGGTCCCCGCGGGCATCGCCGAGGTGGTCGGCGACGTCGGGCAGCCTGCCGTCGGTGTACTCCAGAAGCCGGTCGATCTGCTCGTGCACCGCGGGTAGCGGTGGGCTGGTCATACACGCTGTGCAGCATCGCTTTCACGGCCGGCCACACCGACTTGGGGCACACGACCATCAGGTTGGCGGCGTAGTGGGTGCGGCAGCGCTCCCACGCCGCGCCGGGCAGGTTCGCCGCGATCGCCTCGACGAACTCGGCGTGGGCCTCGAAGGTCACCAGACGGACCCGCCCAGGCCGCGGGCCACCAGGTCGGCGAAGAAGGTGTTCCACGAGGCCTTGGTCTCGCTGGTCGCCACCTGCATGCCCAGGACCTCGCGGTGGCCGTAGCCGTTGACCCCGGTGGCCAACAGGACCGAAGCCTTGACGACCTGATTGTTCTCCCGGACCTTGATCGTCAGGGCGTCGGCGGTGACGAAGGTGAACGGCCCGGCCTCGTCCAGGCGGCGGTGCCGGAACGCGGCGACCTGCTCGCCCAGGTGTTCGGCCATCCGTGAGACCTGCGACTTGGACAGCGAGTCGATGCCCAGGGTCTTGACCAGCTTGTCCATCCGGCGGGTCGAGACCCCGGCCAGGTAGCAGTCCGCCACGACGGTGATCAGCGCGGACTCGGCCCGCTTGCGGCGCTCGAGAAGCCACTCGGGAAAGTAGCTGCCTGAGCGCAACTTCGGGATGGCGAGGTCGACGGTGCCGACGCGAGTGTCCAGGGGCGGAGGCGGTAGCCGTTGCGGCGGTTGGTGCGGTCGGTGGTGCGGGCGTTCCATTCGGCGCCCCATGCGCTGTCGGCGTCGGCGTAAAGCAATACGTTGATCATGGTCTGCAGCAGCTCACGCATCAGATCCGGTCATGCGTCGGCGAGGGCTTGGGTAAGCAGGCCTGCAGGGTCGACAATATGGGGTGCGGTCATCGCGATGACTCCTCGAGGATTCTTTAGACGGTTGACTCGAAGGATCACGCGGTGGCCGCTCTACATCCATCAACGACACGGATGTCGGAGACGATCTCGGCCACCGAGTTACACCACCCTATGGGGCACTATTATCGACGCCAGCACCTGGTCAAAGTCGGGCTTGGCGTAATCCTCCGAGACGCGCTTGCGCCCGTCGAAGAACGTCCCTGCAATCTCGGCCGGGTTCATCGACGCCGCTTGGCCGGCGGTGATGCCGTACGCGGTGATCGTCATCTTCACCGCCGCGATCTCCCGGCGCGAGCATCCGACGGCGGCGACAATCTCGCTGTAGCTATGCCCGGCCAGCGCCAACGTCACCATGGCCTTTTAGTCGGCCACGCGAGCCTCATCAAAAAGGAAAAGACGGCGCATTCGCGACGCCTCGCCCCAAGCAGACCACCCCACGTGGCCCGCGAAGCACCAAGTCGCCGGAATCGCAGTACCTTCTGGCCCTACCAGCCAACCACATTAACCGCTAGCTCTGACCACCTTGTTACACAGAACTCTTGACAGGCTCGGCGTCGATGTCGCGTTAGCATGGGACACGAAGACACCCGTTGTGGGCGTAGATGCTTAGTCGCTTTCAAACCTCACACGGAGGCTTACCTCAGTTCATCCCGCCATGCCGACCGAAGACACAACCTCCGTCGTCAGTATAGATAGAGTGGGCACAAGCGCCTCATGGCCACCATCAACTCGAAAGGCAAGGCGCCCCGGCAGGAGGACACGGCCACGTGGAAATCACTAGGAGTCAACGTATATAGATTCGGTATGCAACCGCCATCGACGCTAATGCGCAAAAGCAGCCGAGAGACGACGCCACCGCCGCACCAACCAGTCCAAAGAGACTAGTCAGCGGTACTATGCATGCAAGCATTACCGCCACGCCTAATGCGCCAGTCGCCGTCGGAATTCGGTGACTACCAGTTATGCGAATCGAATTGCAAAAGGTCTGATACGGTGGAAGCGCCGCAGCACCGACGAGGCTAGCGAGAAGCACAGGATACGAGGGCTCAAATTCTCGGCCGTACATTAAAACAATTAGAGGATACCCGACCAAGCCAACCAGGCCGGCACAAACCAAGCCGAGAAACAGGGCCTTTCTAACCATCCGAGGTACTGAATGAGCCATTCCATTGGCCGCGAGGTACTGGGCGCGCCAGCTGTATTGACTGGGAGCGATCTCAATCAAAATATTAAACGAAATACCCACCGAATAAATGCCGGCTCCGGCCGGACCAACGATTAGGTACACAACCAAGAGGTCCGCTCGGCTCAACGCCATCTGGCTGACTCGATTAGGTACCCAGTGAGCACCGCGTAGGATCGATTTATACGCTTTGGGTCGAGCCACTTGCGACGATTCGCCAACGCGGAACAGTGTCGGTATCGACAAGGCAACGCCCGTCAGCATGCTCCCCACGACAATGATCACAGTCGTGCCCTCATTCAGGCCACCCAAGAGGCCCAAAACGATAGTAATAAGCAAAACTGAAGCTTGCTGAACAAGCACCAGGACGGCAAAGCGCATCGGACCATATCGGCCATTCATAATAACGCCGGCCTGATTAAGTACAGTTATCGCGCACGCTGCCGCGACAACGTAGGCTAAAAACGGCAACAGTGGATGCAACAATACAAAGAGCACGGCGCCCGAAACGCAGTATGCGACCCAATATGGTGCCATCCAGTACGCAGACCGCTCCTGAGATCCAGATTTCTTGCCGTGCCGGACCACCTCCGAAGCCAATTCACAATTAATCACTGCAAATAAAAGGTTGCCCGCTGCAACTATCGAAGAAAAAGAACCTTTCGTCTCGGCACCCCCCAATCGCGCCATCAACACACTGGCTAGAACCCCTAGACCAATTGCGATAAATCGGATTACAGTGGCGCGGAAGGTATCACCCCTCACGAACGAACCTAACCGTAGCACTACCGCTCCTAGATCGAAATGACAGAAGGTGGTGAATGAACTGACTAGATCACGCGCCTATTTCTTTCCGCAAAACAGGCAGTTTCCAGACAGCTACAGCCATACGCTGCTTTCCAGGAACCGTCTTTTCTCGACTGCTGACATCTGTTTAGTAGGTACTCCCTTTCTCGACGACTTGGCTACATAGCTTTCCACGGAATCCAAAACACGCGCCGGGCAACCAGCAACCACCGACCCGCTTGGAACGTCTTTAGTCACAACCGACCCTGCTCCGACCACGACGTCATCGCCGATGTTGACGCCGGGCAAAATTATAGAATTCACACCGATGAAGACGTTGTTCCCAACCACGATGCGGCCGAAGACATCCAACCTAGGATCATCCTCTCGCGCCACCCATACACCGCCGTCGTGGGTAATGAACCTAACCCCCGAAGTCACGCGCACCCGGCTACCAAGCGACACCAAATATGGCTCCGAGCCAAAAGTAGCGATAGACACATCGAGAAACGAGCAATTGGTGCCGAACAAAACGCCCTTAGCGCGAAGGTAGCGGCTCGGGGCGACTCGTACAAACAGTCGGTCCGCGATCTTTCTAAAGACTCTCATAATCATAATCCGAACACCTCTCCGAACTAATGTGAAAATGACCTATCAACTCGAATACAGTTCTCGCCCACTAAGAACAATGAGATTGAACAGCTGAATTCCGCGAAGTGATGAGACTAGCTGACCACTAAGGGCGATCCCTCAGCCATAGCTCCAAAACAAGCAGACTATACCGAAGAAAATCAGTGTTCTTGTTCGCCATCTCGGTGCCATTGAACAAGCGTCGAACGAACATGGGATCGAGATACGACGAAATCAAGGGCTCTCCGGATTCAAACAAGTCACCGACCATCGGGCGCAAATCGTTGCCCATCCATTCCCCCATAGGTACGGAAAAACCGCGCTTAGGAGAGTCGATAACCTCGTCCGGGATGAGACCCCGGTAAGAGTCCTTAAGCAATGCCTTACGTCGACCGTTGCGGACCCGAAAATTCGCAGGCAAGCGAAAAGCGAATTCAGCGAGATGGAAATCTAGCAGCGGGGACCTTGCTTCAACCGAATGCGCCATAGTGGCCATATCCATCTTGACCAGCAAGTCGGAAAGCAAAACTATAGATAGCTCCGCATTAATCTGCCGGTCAAGCATATTCAGAGCTGGAATATTGAGCTCGGAGACTATCCGTTCGCTCGGACTCTGCGGGTTACCGATCCATGCAAGTTCCTTGTCTCTGGTGTCGAACATATCGACGGTCCACATCAGATACTGTTGCTCCCAGCTTGCAGCAAGACTCCGCTGCAACCGCCCAATCCGGCGTCCTGCGCTGCCCGGCACGTGCGACACTGGGCGTTCTAACAAGCTGAAGAACTTTCGAGCACGAGGTGGAGTAGTAAGGCCACGCTGGAGGTATCTCGTCATCAAATAGCGACCGTACCCCGCAAACAGCTCATCACCTCCGTCTCCGTTCAGCACAACCTTTACGTGCTTGCTCGCGAACTCCGAGATCGCCATACTTGGAATTGCACTTGAGTCAGCGTAAGGCTGATCGTAATGCTTGACGACCTTCGGGATGAGCTCCGCTGGAGATAGCGGTAAGCTGACAGAATGACTCTTGAGACCAAACCTCTTCGCAGTCCGCTGCGCCACCATCGACTCGTCGTTCGCGAAACCCTCGAAACCAACTGTGAATGCGTCGACACCTATTCCGCCTTGCTTAGCAATCTCATACGCTACGACGCTGCTGTCAACTCCACCGGAAAGGAAAACGCCCACCGGCACATCTGAAACAAGTCTCTTCTTCGTCGCCGCGCCAACTAGCTCGCGAGTCTTCGCTTTGGCATCCTCGTAGCTTAGCCTCAACTTTGGCTCAAACGTGGGCGACCAGTATTGAGTGACTGTTGAACCAGCCGCACTCATTACCATCATGGAACCAGGCGCTATACAGCGAATCTCTTTGTAGATTGTGCCCGGCTGCGGTACAACACCGAAGGAAAGATAGTCAAAGATCGATTGATCCGAAACCGTCGCTGATATTCCTAGACGATCAAGCAGCGGAACTAGCCCCTTAAGCTCCGAAGCGAACGCCAGGCCGCCCCCAGGAACGTTAGCGTAATACAGCGGCTTCTTACCGAGCCGGTCGCGAGCCAACAGGAATACGCCTTCCTTCCTATCATAAAGCGCGATAGCGAACATGCCGTCGAGCTTATCTAGGAAAGCTGTACCGCACTCTTCATACAGATGCACCAGGACCTCTGAGTCGGCATCAGAGTTCAGAACGTGGCCACGTTCCCGCAGAGATTTTGCCAATTCCCGGTAGTTGTAAATTTCCCCGTTGAAGACAGCGACGACACCGCCGTCCTCTGAGTAGACGGGCTGCGAGCCGTGCTTTAAGTCAATGATAGATAACCGACACATGGCCAAGAACGTCCCCGGCCACTCGCCGTAACCGGTCTCGTCAGGGCCGCGATGTTTGAATGCCTCGATCGCCGAGAAAACAGCTTCTTGCAACGGCGCACCAGATCGATCCGATACCACTCCTGCTATTCCGCACATAGACCCGCCCTCCTCGCACTTTGGAGCCCTCGGATTGAAGACCCGGTCTTCCTTGCAACAGGTCATGCGCCACCCGCCGGGGTTGCCGGCAGGAACAGGGCACTAAAATGACTATTCCTCGTTAGAGTAGATGTACGGTTTTAGAGCGACTCATCACCCCACGAGTGTCGAGCACGCATGTGGCGGTCGCCTGAACTAAAGCCAAGTCGATCGATGAGTGCGGTTGCAACAGCACTACCAGATCCGCTTCGCCTAAAGCGACCTCTAGCTCCCGCTCTCCCTCCATCTGAGTCTCGCCGCCGAACTCCCACAATGGCACGAAAGGATCGTAGTAACGAATATCCGCGCCCCAAGCGTTGAGCCTGTTAGCGAGCGGTATGGCGGGACTTTCACGCTGGTCTGAAATGTCGGGCTTATAAGTAACCCCGAGCAACAAAATGCGCGAACCGTTAACTGGCTTTCGCTCGTTATTCAGAATGGCTCTGCACCGGTCGGCAACATACCAAGGAGCGGCATGGTTAATTTCCTCGGCGAGCTCGACCATCCTAAACGCATACCCGAGCTTTGCCTTCACCCTATGCGAAAGGTAGGACGGGTCAATTGGAATGCAATGACCCCCAACTCCCGGCCCGGGCCTAAACCCCATGAATCCAAACGGTTTAGTTGATGCCGCATCAATCGCGTCCCAGAGGTCAATCTCCAACTCCTGGCAGAAGCGAACCATCTCATTAACCAGCGCGATATTCACATGGCGAAACGTATTCTCCAATAGCTTCGCCATCTCCGCTTCCTTCGCCCCCTTAGCCGGAACTACCGTGTCAATAAACGAGGCGTAAAAGTCGCGAGCTTTTTCGGTGCACTGTTCGGTGATACCTCCGACGACTTTCGGCGTATTTTTTACGCCGTAAATCTGGTTCCCTGGATCAATTCGCTCGGGCGAAAAAGCAACATGTAGGTCTTTGCCAACCGTATAACCATTAGCAGTCACCAGCGGAGCAAAAATCTCCTCCGTGGTTCCCGGATAAGTAGTAGATTCGAGGATGCAAACTGCACCCGGCTGGACATGTTCGCCGATTGTTCTAGCGGTCGCCTCCACCGCCCGCAGATCGGGACCACCGTCTGCGCTCAAGGGGGTTGGCACACAAACAACCACGACGTCGGCTTCCCTTATGCATCTGGGATCCAAAGTGGCTTTGTAGCCGCCTTCTAGCCCAGCCGCAAGCATGCCGCTCGTCACATCGTCGATGTGCGACGTGCCTCTGTTTAGATTCTCAACGACCGTCTCGTTCAGGTCCAAACCGATCACTTCGTGACCAGCTTGCGCTGCTCGGAGCGCCATTGGCAGACCAACATAGCCCTGCCCGATTACAACCAGCGTACTCATTTATACTCCTCAACGAACCAGTTGAAAGTGCGGTCTAGTCCGATTTCTAGGGGGACCGGTATTACATTCGGAAACAGGCCGGTAAGCGTTCTATTTACCGCTTGAGAGTGCTTCACGTCTCCAGGTCTAGGGTCACGAAATTCAACTGTTGGCGCGCTATCGGCCAGCGAGCCAATCTGGCCGACGAGTTCTAGCAAAGAGGTATTGGTACCGAAGGCCAAGTTCACCGGCTCGGCATGCGTCACCTTTTTTTCTGCGGCTTCCAACAGCACTTCGCAAACAGTACCAACGTACGTAAAGTCTCTTGAATTCGTACCATCTCCGTTTATCGGCAAAGGCTGGTTTCTCAATAACGAGTCAATGAATATCGGGATAACCGCAGCGTAAACGTGACCCGCCCTCTGCCAGGGCCCGTAAACATTAAAAAACCGGAACGCCAGTGTGCTCATGCCGTACGCCTGCTGAAACGCCAATGCGTACTGTTCAGTTGCGAGCTTGCTTACAGCGTACGGGCTCATTGCTCGTACCCATTCTCTTTCGCTTTTGGGCATCGCAGGGTTCATTCCATAGACTGACGACGACGACGCGACCGAGACATGGCTTACGCTTGCGTCACGAGCAGCGAGAAGCACGTTAAGCGTGCCGGTCGCGTTTGCCTCATGAGTCGCTACAGGATCCTGAACGCTTCGCGGCACACTACCTAGCGCACCCAGGTGGACTACAGAATCGATCCCGTCCATGGCCGACGAAAGCGCCTGCTTATCCAGGAAGGAGTTTTTTCTGAAATCAACGTTCAGGCCATCGATGTTCCGCATGTTTCCTGTGCTGAGATCATCGATTATGCGCACTTCGTGACCCGCCACTGTCGCCATACGTGCGAGGTTGGAGCCAATGAAGCCGGCGCCCCCAGTAATAAGTATCTTCACGCTTTCTCCCATGATAATTTCGGCTTGGTGCTGGAATTCTCATCCAGCCATAACCGAGCATCTTCGTTCGTTTTTATCGACAGCACATAGCCTAAATCTAGGTCAACTGGGGGAACCCGCACTTCAGAGAGCGCTTCGTGCTTTTCCCCGACGACCGGGGTTTCGGAGTCGTCAAACAGCTCTTCTGCAAGCTTTTCGTTGTTTCGTAGCCCGGTGTACACGACCTCGATACTCTTCCCGGACTGCTCAATCAGCGTTCTAGCAACATCCGCAATTTTTACCGGCTCGCCCATATCAAGGACAAGGGTTTCGCCGCTGTCGCCGACAACCGCTGCTTGAAGAACCAATTGACAGGCCTCCTGAATTGTCATAAAGAACCGGTTGACTTCAGGGTCGGTAACTGTCAGCGGGCCCCCGTTCTCAATCTGTTTCTCAAATACAGTCAGCACCGAACCTCGAGATCCTAGTACGTTTCCGAATCGGACCGATACGTACTTTCCCTCGCTGCTACTAGCCGCCTTCGTCGCCGTCAGTTTTTCAGCGATTCGCTTACTAGTACCCAATGACGAACAGGGATTAGCTGCCTTGTCCGTCGAGATGTTTACGAATGTGGCTACTCCGGTACTCTCTGCTGCATCAAGCAAGTTCAGAGTACCCAGCACGTTTGTTTTCAAGGCTTCTAGAGGGTATCTCTCCAAAAGCGGCATATGCTTGAGTGCCGCAGCGTGGAACACGATCTCAGGTCGACGCTTAGCGAAAATGTCAATAATTGAATCGCGGTCTCGGATGGATGCGAGAATCGTATCATCGCCGTCCAGCATCGCCTGATCACTTATTGATAATTGTGCCGAGTGCAGGCCGGATTCATCCCGATCCAACATCATGAGCTCGGCCGGACGGAACCTAATGATTTGACGGCACAGCTCGGACCCTATCGATCCGCCGGCGCCAGTAACCAGTATTCGTTTCCCCCGAATATATTCTGCTATTTGCGTTTGGTTCAGCTTCGCCGGCTTGCGACCCAATAAATCATTTACGTTGATCTCTCGTAGTTCTGTCGCTGCCACACGCCCTGTCATCAACGAGTCCAACGGCGGCAGGACTAAGACATTTAGACCCGCGGCTTCAGCTCTGTCGCGAACGTCTATCAAGTCGTCGCCAGGTAGACTCGGCACGGCGACAATGAGCGTTCCTGCTCCGGTCCGCGTTGCTAGTGCCTCGAGATAGTCACGACCGCCATGCACCCGCACGCCTTCGATTACCATATTCCGTTTGCTCGGGTCATCGTCCAAAATGCCAACTGGGTTGTATTTCGAGGTCACTGATCTTCGGAATTGGCGGACAAGCTGCCTTCCCCCGCTTCCTGCCCCGAATACTATCACCGCTTCAGCGTCTTTCGCGGCCCCGGCACCGAAAAGCTCTTTAGCACGCACCAGCGATCTTAATATCAAAGCCGCGAGTACGATCAACGCCCCGGTTATTAAGGGAACCGACCTCGGAATCTCCCCGTTTTCGCCAATAATCGCGTGGCCCACGAATACCAGGAAGGCGGATCCAATAAACACCATCGACAGCACGCCACTCTCTAGCACGCTTCCGGGGACAAACCGCCCTCTATATAGACCAACGAACCATCCGACGCCGCAACCTAACACCACAAAGCCGATCAGAACCGCGTAGAAGCGCTGCGTCCCCATCGAATTCGCGACTTGCGCTACTGAGAAATCGAAACGCATCCACAGCGCTAAGGTGAATGCCGTTGCCCAAAGAATGGAGTCAGCTAGCATCCATGGCGACACCGTTAGTCCGCCGAAACGGCCGCTGGTGTGCCAGCCGACACGATAGGTCATTTCTAGTTCCTTAGGGAGAGACGTGGGTGCGCATCGATGTAAATCGGTGTTCCGCCTAGCTCGTTGGCGTCTTCGACGAAGAGTAGTACGCGTCGTAATATCCGGTGTCACTTCTCTTAGCCGGCTTGTTAGCGACCGCCACGAGGCCCAATAGGGCCGCGTCTGCCTTCTCGAGGTTGTCAACCGCTTGCGCGACTTGGTCGCTTGTAGTGCGGTTCGAACGCACCACCAGCAACGCGCCGTCACTGATATGAGCGAGCAGAGCGCCGTCCGTCACAGGGAGAAGCGGCGGGGAATCGATTACTACATAGTCGTATTTGCTGCGCAAGTCATCAATGAGGCGCCGCGCCATTTCGGAGGCTAGGAGTTCGGAGGGGTTAGGCGGCAGCGGGCCGCACGCCAACAGGTCCACGCCTGCGTGGCGCGTTTCTTGCACCACATCGGCGAATTCGGCACGGCCGGATAGGATGTTAGTTAGCCCCACCTTGTCGGGCATGGACATATAACTGACCACCCGCGGCCGGCGCAAGTCCGCCTCGATGATGAGGACTCGGTTACCGGACTCGGCCAGAGCTAACGAGAGGTTGATCGTTGTCTCGGATTTCCCCTCAGCTGCAACTGATGAGGTCAGGACGAAGACGCGGGGCGGGCGGTCCACGTTCAAGAACTGTAGGTTCGTCCGCAGGCGGCGAAAACTCTCGGCCGCCGGGGAGTGCCCATCACGAAAGGGAACAATGTGCTCTGCCCCTTTTTGCTTGTCGTCGTTCTTGCGGAACGGTATTGAGCCGACAACCGGTTTCCCTGCGATGGACTCTAACTGTTCCTTAGATTTGACCCGGCGGTCCAGGGTGTTGACGAGGAGCGCAATGCCGACTCCAGCGAGGACGCCCAGCACGACACCGATCGCGATGTTCTGCTCTGTCCTTGGTGCTACCGGAGCTGTAGGTAGCGCCGGGGGATTGACCACGCTCAACCTTGCGAGGGCAGGTCCTCCACCGTCAGGGGTCTCGAGGTCCTCTATAGCCTCCGGAAGCACCTGACCGAATCCCTGCGCGATTTTAAACGCGCGCTGCGGGTCAGAGTCGTTTACCGCTACGTCGAGTAGCACGGTCTTCGCATCGGCGGTTGCCGTAACTGCTTCCGACACGTGAGTTGCAGTGAGGTCGACCCCGGAACTGTCAACGACGTCCTGAGTGATGTCTGTGCTCTTGACAAGAGCCGCGTAGGACTGCACTCGCTGCTGAGCGCCCAAGGACCCCTGATAAGCGGCGAGGGCGGACTCTCCGCCTGCAACTGTCACGTAGAACTGAATCTTCGCCTGGTAAGTCGGGGTCGTTAGAAGGCTCGCTGCGAGTCCTAGGACAGCTCCTATTAGCGTCGCAGCCACGATGGCGATCCAGCGGGCGCGCAGTACAGACAGTAGGTCCCGCAGATCCACTCCAGGTTCCTTTCCTCGAGGTAGTGACGCACAAAAGTTGCCCAGTTCGATGGGCGAAAATCGAACCAGCCGTTGATACTACTTTGCTGAGGCGAACCTCCACACTGGTCGTTCACAGGATGAACATGGATTCACCCGCAGAGTCTCGACTTGGGGCACTTGCTTCCCGAGCAAGCCCTCAGGCGGGCTCCGTAGTCTTACCGTGTGAGACGCCGACCCCGCCAGCACAGAACAACGCTTGTTGCCACGACACTACTTTTGTTAGCGGCTACAGTTTCGGGGCTCACGGCTGCCAGCGCCGTCCTCTATCCGCGGGTTGATGCGCCCCGCTCGGTGGACGCAATCGTGGTGGTAGCGGGCACGAACGACGACCGATACGCCTATGCACGGCGGCTCGCCAACGAAGGCGTGTCCGACCGCATCCTGGTCTCGAAACCACCCAGTGCTGACGGCTCTTACGGGTCCGTGCTCGCGTCGTACTGCGCATCCTCTCCCCTCTACACTTCAGAAGGCCGGAGCGTTGAGGTTGAGTGCTTCGCGCCCGATATTGACACCACCGAGGGCGAGACCACGGCTGCAGCCCGTATCGCCCGCAGCCGGGGGTGGAGAACGCTACTTGTAGTCACGTACTGGGGCCATGTGTCGCGGGTGCGGATCTACTTCGAGCAATGCTTCGGCGAGGCGGTGTTCGTGACCGACACACCCCGCCCCACTTCGATATCACGACGCTACGCCCTGATACACGAGACAGGGGGCTATGTTAAGGCATTCCTCCGACCCGCGTGCTGGCGCTAAGGTAGCGGACCCGATTTCCTTCACCTACAGCGATTCGCTGGTGTCCGGGGTGGGGTGCAGCGGCCTCCAGCCGTCCCGCCGCACGGTGCGGGTCCGGTGACCGGTGGGTCGTCAGCGTGAGTCTTGCGTCTCGGTGGAGAAGTCAACAACTCAAGGTTTGTCGGTTTCGCCGCCGAATGAACGTTGCATAGCGGTCAACATGCCCCGCCAGCGGTCCCTTATCCCGTAGTTTCTGAGAGCTTGGTGGCTTGGCGCTCCGAGCATCAGGTGGCTTACTGGCGGACGCCTTCTTCAGTGGAGCCTGCTTACCCGCTGACCCGCTGCATTCTCGTGCGGCCGACTGGCGCATGGAGTCGGAGACCTTGTCGCCAGAATCCGTCTCAACCTCACCTTCCCCTGGCCCTGCTTCCTCGCGCGGAGCGCCGCTAACGGGGCGGCCCCCTCGTCCGTCATCGCCGCCCGAGGGATCCTTCTCCTGAACCATGAACACCTTACCGGTCGCCGCCTTGGCATCAATGAACTCCTTGAGCTTATTCTGGTTCTCGTCCTCGTACTTCGCCGGCTTGGAATCCGCCGCCATCGTTTCGATCAGCGAGACCGCTATCTTGAGGTCCTGCGGCCGGACCTTGGCCTCCTTGTCCAGCCCCTCCAGATTCGTCGGGCGGATCTCATCCGGCCACGGTAACGCCCGCAGCATCTGCACGTCCGTGCGCACCCTGAGCGCACGACAACCGAGTGCGACTGCGCAGCACGAACGTGCAGATAGCGAGGCGGTCGGTAGGTTACAGGGCCTCCCTCACCAGCGGATTCGCTCGATTCGAGCGCGGCGTCGGCTCAGAGAGCTAGTGTCGCGTTTCTGAAGTTGGTTTAGGGTTCGCTTTCGCGAGGATCTGTTCGGGAGTTTTAGTCCAGACGAACGGGTGTTTGCGGTCGTTCCAGCCCGTGATGAACTGGCGAATCTTGGCATTGAGGTCCTTGACAGATGTAAAGACACCACGGCGGATGGCCTGCCGGTCGATGATCCCGAACCAGACTTCCACGAGGTTGAGCCAGGATCCGGACGTCGGGGTGAAGTGCACGTGGAACCGCGGATGCTGTGCCAGCCACACCTTCACCGCCGGGGTCTTGTGGGTCGCGTAGTTGTCCATCACCAAGTGCAGGTCAACCTCCGGGTAGGCGCGGTCGAGTTGACGCAGGAACGCCAGGAACTCCTGATGGCGATGCTTCGGCTTGACCGCGCCGGTGACGTGCCCGGTCGCAATGTCCAACGCGGCGAACAGAGTCGTGGTGCCGTGCCGCTTGTAATCGTGGGTGTGCCTTTCGATGCTCCCGGTGCGCATCGGCAGCATCGGCGCGGTCCTATCCAGCGCCTGGATCTGACTCTTCTCGTCAACACACAACACGATCGCGTTGTCCGGTGGCGCCAAGTACAACCCCACCACGTCGGTGACCTTCGCGAACAGTTCGGGATCGGTGGAGAACTTGAACGTTCCGGCCCGCCAAGGCTGCACCCCGAACTTGCGCCACGCCCTGGCCACGGTGGCGTTACCGATCTTCAGATGATCCGCCAGCAGGCGTGAGGACCAGTGCGTCACCCCGTACTTCTTCGGCGGAGGAGTCAACGTCGTGGTGATGACCTTCTGGTCATCTATCCGCTTCGGCCGGCCAGAGCGCGACTCGTCGAACAGGCCCGCGATCCCATCCGCCTCATACCTGCCTCGCCACTTCCACACCGTCGTCGGCGTCGTTCGCTCCCGGTCAGCGATCCGAGAGTTCGCCTGACCTTCCGCCGCGAGCAGGATAATCCGCGCCCGCATCGCCAACCCCGATTGGATCGACGTTGACCGCGTCCACGACTCCAACTCCTCGCGGTCACCATCACGAAGAATCAAAGCCGGAGCCGGGTTATTGGGCATGACCCATTCTCCCAAACACCCAAGCATTTAGGAACTAACGACACGCGACACTAGCCGCGAGTGAGACCCGCCGAAGGGCGAACCACCAGCGGCCGCGGTGGGGGTCCAACGGCCGCCGGTGATTCCGTTCCACGATGCCCGGTCGCGACCGAGATGACTGGTCTGCGTTCCCGCTCATCGCGGCGAAGTCGGCGACAACCTGAAGGGGGGGCTCAGGTTTAGCTACCGACTTCGGATCACTATAGAAACCAGGGGTCCAGTCCACAAGTGTCAACAAACTGAATCGCAGCGGGATTCTTCGACCTGTCCAAGCGTTCAGCTGTTTCGAAATGCCGCTGGCCAGCACCAATGGAACTAATAGATGTCCCAGGTCGTGTACCTAGCCAAGAATGATATCCGGCCACAACCTGCGCCCGCGTCGCCGTGAGCAGTGTCGGCTCCTCCACCGGCGCGAAGTGCGGCGAGTGGTTGGCCGGGATCTCCCGGCTCACCGCGCCGCGGGAGACCGCGTCCCGGTAGCGGGCGGGATCCACCGAGCCGACGGTCCAGTACGTGTACGGCACCCCGAACGCATCCGGGATCAGCGAGAAGTCCTCCGACGCCGTCACCCGGCTGGCCTCGTATACCGCACGCGGGCCGAAGTGCTCGACGAACGCCTCGGTGACCGTGTCCGTGACGCCCGGATCGTTGCGGGTGAGCGGGTACTGGTCGTAGTAGTGGAACTCCGGGTCGGTCAGGGCGCCGGCAGCCGCGCACTCCGCGCGGACGATCCGCTCGACCGCAGCGATGACCTGCTCGCGCACCGCCAGGTCGTAGGTGCGGATGGTGAGTAGTCTTCGCGGGAGCCTTCTTAGCCGGCGCCTTCTTTGCCGAGGTGCTCGAGCTCTTTCGGCTCGTGGCCTTCTTGGCGGAACCGGAGTTTTCGTCGTCGTCGTCTTGGTCGTCACTCTTGTCGTCGTCCTCGTCGTCGTCCTGGTCGTCGGCATCGTCCGCCTTGCCGCCCCGGTCCTTCACACTCGCCCGCAGCGCCGCGAGCAGATCGGCCACCTCGTCGTCGCCGTCATCGTCCGACGACTCCTTCTCCTCCACCGTGAACGCCTCACCGCCGGCCGCCTTGGCCTCGATCAACTCCGTGAGCTGATTCTGGTAGTCGTCCTCATACTTCTCGGGCTCGAAGTCCGCCGCCATGGTCTCGATGAGCGACGCCGCCATCTTGACCTACTGCGGCCGGACCTTGGCCTCCTTGTCCAACCCCTCCAGAATCGCCGGGCGGATCTCGTCAGGCCACAGCAACGTCTGCAGCATCAGGATGTCCTTGAAGACCCTGAGCGCACACAGGCGAGTGCGGTTGCGCAGCGTGAACGTGCAGATGGCAGGCGGTCGACTTCATCGCCGTCCTAGAACAGCTTGGCGGGTATGAGCCTGCCTGGGGTTCGCCCGTGACCGCGGAGTGCGTCTTAGGTTCGTTCAAGTAATCCAGTCGACGCGGGCTCGCATTCTGCGCCGCGCAACCGCCGGTCGCCGGCTCAAGAGAAGAGGTCACGGTGTCGAACGCCGAGGAGCAGCGCGCCCGCAAACTCGCCCGCGAGGAGCAGGGCCGTCAGGCTGACCTGCGAAAGCGAGATCAGCGGATCGACCGGGCGGCCGAGGATCTGCCCGAATTCGGGATAGACCTCAGTCGTGACGAGATCGGAGCGTGGTTGGACTTCGCGATGAAGTTGCGTGAGCTCGAAGCAAAGAAGGGGCCGGCGAACCACCATCCGCTCACGGCTCGTTTGTGGGACGAGGGGTGGGTGCTCGCCATCGCCATGCTCTACCGCATGAACCCCGACCAGGATCTGACCAAGCCACCGAAGTCTTCCCTGACCGGGCCCTCTTTCCACCGTTTCGCAAAGCAGAGGCGCGGAACGCTCTACCTCGCGTACAAGTACGCAGCCGAAGCCATGGGCGCGACGATGTCGATCGAGGGCGAACGCATAGTGCAGGAGAACCTCGACGAGGCCTTCCCCGCCCTCGATGCGTTCGTCGTCGACGAGTGGCCCGACACCCTCCGCTTCGACGACGAGGCGGTCTACCAAGTGGGCCACGATGACTACAAGCTGTTCCAAGGGATGCTCGGCGCCCTGTCCGGCTTAGGCGAGGCACTCAGATCCAAGGCGTGGCGCGACGAAGTGACCGCAATGTGCGACCAGCTGAGCGATTCTTGGCTGAAGATCCACGACGACCTGCAGGGCCTGTCTTTTCCCTGCGATGAACCCGATGAGGGCATGTTCGTCGCGGGGGTCTACCTCAACGGCCTCGATCACTGTTTCAGTCTCGAGCAGGGTCACTTCGCCTATTCGATGCAGATTCTCAACCTTTTGCGCGGCCAAGGCACCGACGTCAGTAGCCTCACCGGCAGCTTGGTGGGAGCGTTCACCTCCATGACCGGCATGCTCGACCTGTTTGTCGACGCCGACTTCACGGACGCAGAGTCGCCGGCCCATGCCTGAGACCGCGGACCTACGCCAGGATCTCGAAGCCGCCCAGGACCGGTTCGAGCAGTACCGCATATCTGTGAGCACGGCGTTCGAAGATCGACCCGCCGGCGAGCTGGCCCGGGCCCTCGAGGCCGTACTCCCGGATCTGGCGTTCCACGAAGGTCAGGCGTACGCCGCGACAGTAGCTCTCGATCGGCTGGACGCCGGCGCCGATCAGGCCGCGGTCGCGCAGACGCTGGATCTCGTACTCATCGAGCAGCAGGCCGCGCGGCGCAGCGCGGACTTCCTGGCCGGCGTCGCCACGGTGCTCGCCCGCGCGAGACGGGACGGGGCGGCCTAGCCAGGCGCGGAGGCATCAGCCGAGCCGGGCGGCCGGGCGCGCTCCCGCGGGGACACCGGACACAATGTGTGCATGGCTTCCCCGGAACAGCGCGCACAGTTCGACCTACTCGCCCCGCTACTGGCCCGCGAGGGCGTCGATGTGTGGACCGCGTCCGTCGCCGAACTCGACGCCGGGATGGAGCGCGCCAAGCAGCGCCACGCCGCTGCCGTCGCTCACGTTCGCGCTGTCCTGAACGCCCACGCGCGCAACGACACCTCGGCCGCCGGCGGACTCCTTGAGGCACTGGAGCTGTCCGCCGAGACCACTCCCCCGCCGATCCCCGATGCGCTGACCGTGGCGACCCGCTTCGCCCAACTCGCCCAAACGGTGGCGCCGCAGCTTCCCGCAGAGGTGATCGCCGCGGTCCGAGACAAGGCATCTCGCCCCGACACACCAGACGGTATGGCCCGCCTCAGTGAGGCGGTTCTGCTCGACTGCGACGCCTCCACCGGTCTGCGCACCGTGATCCGCGAGCACGGGCCGGCCGCCGCCCTCTATGCCGCCGCGGCCATGACAGCCGCGGCATTCCGCCTCTGGTCCGAGCACTCCGGGGAGACGATGGACGAGCTCATCAGCGCTCACGCCTGAACTGCGGACGCGGCGACCGCAGGGGCGTGAGGAGGCGGGACCTCGTCGTCGTTGTCGTCGTCCTTGTCGTCTCCTAATCGGCCTCGCGACCGGCGCCCAGGTAGGCCAGCGCCGCCACCACCTGGGCGCGCGTCGCCGTGAGCAGCGTCGGCTCCTCCACCGGCGCGAAGTGCGGCGAGTGGTTGGCCGGGATCTCCTGACTCACCGCGCCGCGGGTGACCGCGTCCCGGTAGCGGGCGGGATCCACCGAGCCGACGGTCCAGTACGTGTACGGCACCCCGAACGCGTCCGGGATCAGCGAGAAGTCCTCCGACGCCGTGACCCGGCTGGCCTCGTACACCGCGCGCGGGCCGAAGTGCTCGACGAACGCCTCGGTGACCGTGTCCGTGACGCCCGAGTCGTTGCGGGTGAGCGGGTACTGGTCGTAGTAGTGGAACTGCGGGTCGGCCGGGGCGCCGGCAGCCGCACACTCCGCGCGGACGATGCGCTCGATCGCCGCGATCACCTGCTCGCGCACCGCCAGGTCGTAGGTGCGGATGTTGAGCAGCAGCTCCGCCGAGTCCGGGATGATGTTGGCCTTCGCGCCCGCCGTGAGCGAGCCGACCGTCACCACCGCGAACGTCCCCGGCTCCACCTCGCGCGAGACGATGGTCTGCAGGCGCAGGACGATCGACGACGCCAGCACCACCGGGTCGACCGCCGTGTGCGGCATCGAGCCGTGCGCGCCCCGGCCGTGGATGGTGATCTTCAGCGAGTCGCCGGCCGAGAGCACCGGACCCGCGACCTTGCCGATCGTGCCGGCCGCCGTGGGCATGACGTGCTGGCTCAGCGCCACATCCGGCCGCGGGACCTGATCGAGCAGGCCGCCCCCGACCATCGCGCGGGCGCCGGCGGCCGTCTCCTCCCCCGGCTGGAACACCGCGATGTAGGTGCCTGAACACGCGTCCCGGTGTTCGGCCAGGATGCGGGTGGCGCCCAGCAGTGCCGCCGCGTGCGCATCGTGGCCACACGCGTGCATGACGCCCGGTTTCTGGGAGGCGTATTCCAGGCCGGTGTCCTCCTGGAGCGGCAGCGCGTCGATGTCCGCGCGGGCCAGGACCGTGGCACCCTCGCCGTTGCTGATCACCGCCACCACGCCCGTCCCGGCGATGCGCTGCGTCGCCAGGCCCAGCGCGGTGAGCTCCTGCTCGATCCGGTCCGCCGTCGCGTGCTCGGCCATGCTGAGCTCCGGGTGGCGGTGGAAGTGGCGGTAGAGGTCGCGCAGCCACGGGAGGTGGTCGGCGACAGCGGTTTCGAGGGCGGCGGAGCTGATGCTGAAGGGCATGGCCCCAGCTTGGCCCTCACGAGCGGAGAGGTGCACCGGTCGATTTCGACGCCGCGCTCTCGCGGTCGAGTCCTACTCGTTGCGTCTCGAAACCCCGGGATCGATGCTTACTATCCCGAGCGACTTCTTCTTCTGTGCGGAATACCCGCCGAATAGATCGGATCCCTCCGTTGACCTCTGCTGTTGCCAGCATCGCCGCCTGGACGTTCGTCGCTGAATGCCCGATTCCCGACGACATCGGGCCTTTGCTCGTTCAGGGCGAGCAGCCGATCGCCGCGTATAAAACGTTCCGCGACTCCGCGATCTTCACCACCAAGCGCCTCATCGTGCGGGATGCCCAGGGCCTCACCGGCAAGAAGGTCGAGATCTACTCCCTGCCATACAACGCGATCAATATGTGGTCGTCCGAAAACGCGGGGAGGATGCTCGACTCCAACTCCGAACTCGAACTGTGGACACGGGCCGGCCACATCAAGATCAACCTGAACCGGGGCGTCGACATTCGGAAGCTCGACCATCTGATCGCGCATGTCGTCCTCAACGGTTGACGGCGATCGGCCTCGCTCAACGGGGCCGGACGTGGTCGACGAATGGGAAACTGCGTTCAGAAAGATGGCCGAGCTAACCCGTCAGCAAAAGAACGCCCGGACGTGGCGCTCAGGTCATCGGACCTTGGTGCGCGAACTCGGGTTACATCGCCTTGAGGTCTACATGTGCCGCGGACTGGCGTGGCTGCTAACGCCAGACGGTTGGCACGGGCTGGGCTCCGAGTACCTCTCTGCCTTTCTCGAGTTGCTCGCCTTGTCGGTCGAGGGCGCAGAGCAGGCTTCCGTCACCACAGAGGAAACTCGCGGGGATACCCGCGCGGACATCATTGTGCGGACTACAGCGGCGACGGTCTTGATCGAAGCAAAGATCTCGGCTCCGGAGGGCGCAAGACAAGCAGACCGACTTGCCGAGGGGTGGAGCCCCGAGAGCCCGTCGTTCGTCTTCTTGACCTCGGACGGTGGCGTCCCGGCCACAGCCGTGGAGAGTGTCGACCAGTGGAGAACGCTGCGGTGGCAGGACCTGGGTGCAATTGGTCGGGTTCTCATGAATCGCATCGGTCCGGGGACCATCGCCCCGGGGGCTCGAGACCTTATCGAAACGCTTGAGATGAGCGGAGAGAGGCCAGCGACAGTGGACGACTCAAAGTTGGATTTCTACTTGCATCACCGCGAGCAGATTCTGGAATGGTCTGACTTACATGGTCAGGCTGGAAGATAGGACCAGTGGGTACGCCTAGTCCGGCGATCCGGTACTTCGATTCCGACGACTCGGTACTCCTCGGGCCCGCCGGGGTGGTCTGCTCGGGGTGAGGCGGCGCACTCGGCGCCGCTTCTTCCTATTTGAGGAGGCTGATGTGGCCGATTGCAAGGCCATCATGACGTTGGCGCTGGCCGGGCATAGCTACAGCGAGATCGTCGCCGCCGTCGGGTGCTCGCGCCGGGAGATCGCGGCGGTGAAGAAGACGATCACCGCGTACGGCATCACCGCCGGCCAGGCGTCGTCGATGAACCCGGCCGAGATCGCCGGGATGTTCCCCGATGGGCGTAAACGCGTCTCGGAGGACTACACCAAGCCGGACTTTGATCGGGTGATGGCGTCGATGAAGTTCAACCGGCACTTCACCATCCAGCAGGCCTGGGGCAAGTACCTCGCCGACCCCGCCGGGGCCGGGAAAAAGTACGGGTACTCGCAGTACTGTGCCCTGTTCGCCGAGCACGCCCGCATCAAGGATGTCGTGGCGACGCTGCATCACGAACCCGGCAGAACGATGCTGGTCGACTGGGCCGGCGACACCCTCGAGGTCCTCGACGCCGTCACCGGGGAGGTCACCAAGCTGTACTTGTTCGTGGCCGTCCTGCCGTATTCCGGTGCGGTGTTCTGCCGCGGCTTCACGGACATGAAGTCCCCGTCCTGGATCGACGCCCACGTCGCGGCGTTCACGTTCTTCGGCGGCACGCCGCAGATGGTGGTGCCCGACAACCCGACCACCGCCACTCATCGGCAGAAGCAGGGCGAGGCGGCCAGAGCCGTCAACGCCCGCTACCAGCAACTGGCCGACCATTACGGCACCGCGATCGTGCCGGCGAGGGTCCGAAAACCCCGCGACAAGGCAGCCGTGGAGTCAGCCGTGGAGGTGGTCAACAAACGCGTCATCGGTTACCTCGCCGAGGAGGTGTGGACCACCGTCGAGGCCCTGAACGCGGCGATTGATGACCGCGTCGCAGAGATCAACACGGCGATCCGCCGGGCTGACGGTACGACACGGTGGGAGCGATTCGAGTCCGATGAGGCGCCGCTGCTGGCGGCCCTGCCCGACGACGGGTTCGCCACGGTGGAATGGAAGCAGCTCAAGGTCGGGCGGAACTATCACGTGTCCTGCGATTCGCAGTACTACTCGGTGCCGTACACCTTCGCCGGTCAGCTGCTGCGGGTCCGCCTGACCGCGCAGTCGGTGACGATCTTCGACGGTGACCAGGTCGTCTGCGAGCACCCACGGCGCCACGGCCGCAAAGGCCAGTACTCGACCGTGCTCGCCCACGCCCCGAAAGAGCACCAGGGCATCGACGGGCTCTGGTCACGGCAGTGGTTCACCGACCGTGCCCGCGGGTTCGGCCCCGCCACCGAGAAGGTGATCGCCCAGATCCTGGATCGTCACGTGATCGAGGCGCAGGGCTATCTGGACTGCCAGAACATCCTCGAGACTCTCGGCAAGAGAAGTCGCCAGCGGCTCGAGGCGGCCTGCCAAGTGCTGCTCAACCAGAACAGCGCTGGCAGTTACAGCGTGCTCAAACGCGTCATGGCCACCATCGACTCCGACGGCAAAGCGCCCCGGCCCGTGGTGCCGGCGGCGGCCACTCGAAAGCCTCCGCCACCGGCCGGGGCCCGAGACGACGGTGCGATTCAAGTCCGGTCGGCCGATCACTATGCGCGCGGCCGCAGCGGGGAGGGCGTGTGATGTTCACCGAGATCGATCACCAGAAGTTCCGCAACCTGCGCATCACGCACGTGGCGACCCGGTTCGAGGAGCTCATCAGCGACGAGGCCAACGACGAGCTCACCCCGGAGCAGATCTTCCTCACCGCCGTCGACGACGCCTTGGACCAGCGCCAGGCCCACCGGATCGACAAGCTGATCCGCGCCGCCAAGTTCCCGATCCCGCAGGCCTCGATCGCGGAGATCAACTACCAGGAAGGACGCGGGATCACCCCGGTGCGGATGAAACGCTACGCCGGGCACCACTGGAGGCAAGACCCCACCAACCTGCTGGTCCTCTCACCGACCGGCGGCGGAAAAACCTACCTGGCCTGCGCGATCGGGATCGCCGCCTGCCAGAACGGGCACACCGTCACCTACGCCCGCATGGACGAACTCGCCCGGCGGCTGGTCATCGCCCGCGGCGATGGGATCCGCCACCAGAAGATGCTCAACGACCTGTCGGACGTGGAGCTGCTGATCATCGACGACTTCCTCACCGTGGGCATCGATCCCGAAGCCGCCAACGACTTGTTCGCCGTGCTGGCAAACCGAGAGCACCGGCTGCCGACGATGATCGCCTCACAATCCCGACCGGCGTACTGGCTTGAGGCTCTACCCGACAGGGTCGCCGCCGACTCCATCGTCAACCGGCTGGCCAACAACGCCCGCGAGATCAACCTCGGCGAAGTCGACATGCGACGCCAACGCGACGACCAAGCCCGGGCGACCACCGGCTACTGGGAGTAACCCCCGACGGTGCCGGCCCGCCTCACGCGCGGGCCGGTTCCGGGTCGCCGGAACAGCAGTACCAACTCGCCGGACCCGCGGTACCGACAAGCCCTATCTGCCAGTCAGGCGGTTCACCAACTATCCACGTCGTTGCGCAAGCATCTTGAGCCAGTGCAGGCGGATCCCTCCGAGCGATTCAGTGTCTGGGAGTCATTGGAGGGCAGTATCCCCCTTCTGCAGTTGAAGGTGCCGGGTCCTGACGGGTTAGTCGGAGGGTTCCTGGAACTTCAGTGGCGCCCGAGCGACCTGCTTCGCCCGGGGCTGAAGTTCGAATGGCCACAGTTGATCATCTGCAGTCATCCTGACGCCGGAGCCAAGTGCCGACAGGAGGTGCAACAAGCCACCCAGGAAATCGCTACTTCTCGAGGCATGGCGCTCGGCCCCAACCGGTGGTGGATCTGGCGAGCTCCCTTGGCACCCGAAAAGTCGATAACTGACCTCGACGAGTACGCCCGGGACTGCGTCAGGCACCTACTAGAGCTTTGGGAATCCGTCGGACCTGCGATTGCGGAAGCTCACTCGAGGCTGGCGACTACTCCCCGCTGACGGCCACAGCCCGGGCTTCGGCCTGCTTCCCACGAGGCGCAGAGCCCGACCGACACAAAGACCGCAGCCGACTCAGGCCGATTTCTTGGCCGGCGTCTTGCGGGCCGTCGACTTCTTCGCCGGGGCCTTCTTGGCGGTGGACTTTGAGGCTGTCGACTTCTTAGCCGTGCTCGAGCCGGAGCTGCCGGAGTCCGACTTGGAGGACGTCGATTTCTTGGCAGTCGACTTCTTTGCCGCGGCCTTTTTGGCGGGCGCCTTCTTGGCCGCAGTCTTCTTGGCCGGGGCTTTCTTTGCCGAGCTACTCCCGCTCTTCTTGCTGGCGGTCTTCTTGGCGGAGCCGGAGTCCTCGTCGTCGTCCTCGTCGTCGTCCTGGTCGTCGGCGTCGTCCGCCTTACCGCCCCGGTCCTTCACACTCGCCCGCAGCGCCGCGAGCAGATCGGCCACCTCGTCCTCGCCGTCATCGTCGCCCGAGGTGTCCTTCTCCTCCACCGTGAACGCCTCACCGCCGGCCGCCTTGGCCTCGATCAACTCCTTGAGCTGATTCTGGTAGTCGTCCTCGTACTTCTCCGGCTCGAAGTCCGCCGCCATGGTCTCGATGAGCGACGCCGCCATCTTGACCTCCTGCGGCCGGACCTTCGCCTCCTTGTCCAAGCCCTCCAGGATCGCCGGGCGGATCTCGTCGGGCCACAGCAGCGTCTGCAGCATGAGCACGTCCTTGTACACCCGCAGCGCGCAGAGGCGAGTGCGGTTGCGCAGCGTGAACGTGCAGATGGCGAGCCGGTCGGTCTGTTGCAGAGCCTCGCGCATCAGCACGTACGCCCGGTTGGAGCGCGACGCCGGCTCGAGGAAGTACGCGTTGTCGAACGCCACCGGATCCACCTGATCCGCCGGGACGAACTCCGTCACCTCGATCTCGTGGTTCTGCTCCACCGGCAGGCTGGCCAGGTCGTCCTTGGTGAGGATGACCATCTCGCCCTCTTCGGACTCGTACGCCTTGGCGATGTCGGAGAACTCGACCTCCTCGCCGTTGTCGTCCCGCACCTTCTTGTAGCGGATGCGCACGCCGTCCTTCTTGTCGACCTGCCGCGCGTGCAGATCGTGGTCCTCCGTCGCCGAATACACCTTGACCGGCACGTTCACCAGACCAAAGGAGACCTCGCCCTTCCAGATGGATCGCATGGGATGAGTATGCGATATCGGGGCGCGTGGCGCCGCCGGTCGCAGGCAGGCGCACCTGGAATGCTGTGGTCCATGCCCGCCGACGTCGGTCCCCTCCTCCTGCTGATCGCGGCGGCGTCCGTCATCCTGGGCACGGTCCTGCAGCGGGTCAGCGGGATGGGGGTCGGGCTGGTGGTGGCACCCACCCTCACCCTGCTCCTCGGGCCCGTCGCCGGAGTACTGCTGACCAACGTCACCACCACCGTCTCCGCCGTGCTGATCGGGATCACGCTCCGCCGCGACATCGACTGGCGCCGGTACCGCCACCTCGCGCCCCTGATCGTCGTGGGATCCGTGCCCGGTGCGCTCCTGGTCGGCGCCGCCGACCGCAGCTGGCTCGAGGTGATCATCGGGGCCGCCCTGATAGGCACGCTGCTGATGACAGCCCTCGTACGCATCCCGCCCGTCAGCGGTGCCGTGCCGGCCGCGGTGGCCGGCACGGCAGGGGGGTTCCTCAACACCGCCGTGGGCGTGGCCGCGCCCGCGATGCTGGTCTACGCACAGGCCACCAACTGGAACCAACGGTCCTTCGCGGCGACCCTGCAACCCATCTTCTTCACCATGGGATTGACCTCGGTCATCACCAAGGTCGGCCTGGGCGCCGCGCCGATCTCCGGACTACCGCCGCTGCCGGTGATCGGGCTCGTCGTGGCGATGGTGCCGGTCGGCCTCCTCCTCGGCGGACTCGTGGCGAAGCGGGTCACCGCGACGGCGGGACGCAGGGTCGCCGTGGTGGTGGTGACGGCCGGCGCCCTCGCGCTCCTCGTGCGAGGCGTCGGGAGCGTGGCCGGGGTGATCTGAGTCGCAGTGGGCCGGACCGCGGTGGGAACGCAGAAAGACCCCGGGCCGCGGGTGCGGTCCGGGGTCTTGGGTCCGAGGTCTGCCCGGCCTTTCAGCTGGTCAGGAGAGACCGACTTGTCAGGAGATGCCGCCGAGGAGGTCGGTGGGCAGCATTCCGGTCAGCGAGTCGGTGCCGCTGCCGTTGCCACTGCTGGCCCCCTGGAGCAGCGAGCCGAGGCCGAGCGATCCCAGAATGGGGGCCGCGAGCGAGCCGATAGCGAGGGAGCCGAGCGAGCCGAGTGCATCTGAACCCATGGTGGACGTCCTTCCGGGCGGGTGCGTGTGGTGAGGTGGCGCCGTTGGCGCCTGCCCGGCCGATGGTAGCAGCGGTGTGGCGCACACAACACCGGTGAACGAGGGGCGCGATAGGTCCGGACTGCGCCGTTCGAGGTCGACGCCGGTTTCCGATATGACGGCTCCACAATGGTCTTCCGTCGTCCAGAATCGTCTCGTGAGAGAAATCGAGCTTCCGCGCCCCGACACGATGGCCCCACGGTGGTCCGCACTGGCCGCGGTGCTCGCCGCGTACGGGCCGCGCTGGGCGGAGTCCGCCTACTCGGACGGCTCCACCTGGCACTACGACGACGGCGGCGGCAACTGGGCCGATATCCGCTTTGTCAGTGACGAGCGGGCGGTGCTCCTCGGCCACGACCACGAGTACTCCACCACGTACTTCCGCGCCGCCGCGGAGTACTTCGGGCAGCCCGAGACCGACCTCCTGGCCGGCTGTCCCCCGTGGTGGGCGGAGGCGATCGGTGACTACCTCGAGCGCATCGATACCCACGGCATGTGGATCGGATTCATCTACGGATACGACTGCGGCACGTGGACGCGCGCCGACTACAGCGCCGACGACGGCTTCACCTCCCTGAACCTGCCGCTCCTCGACGACCGACTCGTACTCAGGCAGATCTTCGACCAACTCACGATGTCCGTCGGGGGCCGCCCGGCCGCGGCAGACCCCGACCCGCGGGACCTCGACCGGATGCTCGCAGAATGCCCCGACCTCAGCGCCGACACGGCTCAGGCGCTCCTGGGCGGGCGAGGTCTGGACGTCGACGCGGCCCTCCGCGCCGCCCAGCAGTTCCGGCGGAGGGGCTGAGCGCTCTGGCCCGATCTGCTGGCGGCGGTCCGCCGGGGTGCTCTGGTGGTGGTGACCGCTGGCGCGCTGATGCTGCCGGGGCGGGGCTCGGGGGCTTGGCCGCGGCGGTCTGAACGGGTGCGCGGTTACCATGCGGACACGTAGTCACTCGTGTCAACAATCAAGCGGAACCGCCCCGTTTTTCGCCGGTTCTGCGGGAAAGAGAAACAATGAGCGTCTCAGCTGGCCCCGTCCGCGCCGTCGGAGTGACGACCTACGGGGGCCCGGACGCTCTGCAGGTCGTTGACGTCCCGGCCCAGGAGCTCGGGCCGAGCGAGGTTCGCGTGCGAGTCACGGCCGCAACAATCAACCCCACCGACACCTACACGCGCAACGGTTCTCGGTCGAAGACCGGAACTCCGCGCGGAGCCGCAGACGTCCCGGGCATGGACATCGCGGGAACACTGGTCGAGATCGGTGAGGAGGCGACGACCTCCCTGTCGGTCGGCGACCGGGTGATGGGGATCGTGGTACCCCGCGACGAGCACGGTGCGTATCGCGAGGACATCGTCCTGCCTGCGCAGTCGATCGCCGCCGTACCCCGCGGTTCCGACGACGTCGCCGCGTCGACGCTTCCGATGAACGGCCTCACCGCTCGGCGCGCTCTCGACCTCCTCGACCTGCAGCCCGGACAGACTCTTGCGGTCACCGGGGCCGCCGGATCGACCGGTGGCTACGTCGTGCAGTTGGCCAAGCAGGCCGGCCTCACAGTTGTTGCCGATGCGTCCGAGGCGGACGAAGAGCTTGTCCGGTCGCTCGGCGCCGACAGAATAGTCAGGCGAGGAGACGGCGTCGCCGACCGCATTCTCGAGCTCTACCCCGACGGGGTCGACGGACTCTTCGACGGAGCCGTGCAGGACGCCGCCGTACTCCCCGCGGTCAAGACCGGTGGAGGCGTCGCGACCGTGCGGTGGTACCAGGGCGACGGCAGCCGGGACCTGAAGGTCCATGCCGTGAGCGTGGCGGACATGGCCGAGGAGCAGGGCAAGCTCGACGAGCTGCGGCAGCTGGCGGAAGACGGCGTGGTCACCCTCCGTGTGGCGGACAGCTATTCGCCCGCAGACGCGGGGCGGGCCCACGAGCGGCTCGAAGCCGGCGGAACGCGCGGACGGCTGGTCATCGACTTCACGAGGTGAGGCACGGGCACGTCGCCTCGCGGATCGGTGATGTGCACCGCGCCGCGCCACAAAGCCGCCGTCGAGCAAGTTCGGGCCGTTCTATACGCCCACGCACGCGGCGACACCTCGGCCGCTGGTGAGCTCCTCGAGGCGCTGGAGCTGACCGTCGATGCCTCTCCCCTGCCGATCTCCGACGCCCTGACCGTGGCCTCCCGCTTCGCCCAGCTCGCCCAGTCGGTGGCGCCGGAGCTGCCCGCCGCCGTCATCGCCAAGGTCGGCGACAGCGCACGGCTTCCCGACGCCCCGGACGGCATGGCCGGGCTGTGCGATGCGGTCCTGCTCGACTGCGACGCCGCCTCCGGCATTCGCACCGTGATCGGCGAGCACGGGCTGGCGTCCGCCCTCTACGCGGCCGCGGCCATGACCAGCGCGGTGTTCAGCTTGTGGTCGAGACAATCGGGGCGGTCGATGGACGACCTCATCAATAGCCACGCCTGACCGGCGACGTCGATGCAGCTGTTACGTAGGGGCTGACCGCGCTCCGCGTTCCACGTCCGTGCGCGGAGCGGGTGTCCGCGACGGCGGGGCGACGTGTTGCCGTCGTCGTCACTCTGGGGGCCCTCACCCTCCTGGGGCGAGGGATCGGGGGTTGGCCGGGGCGCTCTGAACGGTCAGGCGGTTGCCCTGCGAACAGCAGTCGCTCGTGTCGCTTCAGGCCGCGCTAGAAGATCCGTAGCCCGAAGCTCCCAGCGACTTTCTGGAGAGCGGTATTACCCAACTCCAGCCCCTCGCGTCTGCGTACCTGCAGCTCCGTGCCGTCGAATACTGCCCAGCACTCGTGGTTGCCGAGGCGCGAGACGTAGCGAATCCCCGAGTACTGTGGCGCGCCACTCGAGTCGGTGGCTGCGTAGATCCAGGTGGAAACCGCTCTCGTCACGGCCCTGTTACGTCCGCGCAGCGCAGCGACATCGAGAACGCTCACGCCCAGCGCGTCGAGCTGGGGTGCCATCGCCGAGGTGAGGAACTCGTGGGTGTCAGGGTCCTCGACATCGACGAATGGCAGCGGATCGATCGTTGCCGCTTCGATCATCAATCGCCGCGCCCGCCAGTCCTGCGGCACGCCCCCGCCGGCCACATCGAAGCGGTTGCCCGAGCGGGTGAGCGCGGCGTCCGCAGCGTTGATCCGAGAATGGTCGAGTTCGCGCCCACGCCGGACCACTCGGTACAGGCTAGCCGGCGGATGAACCACAGCCGGCCCAGAGAGATGGGAAGTCGCCATCAACCTCAACCACCGGCCACGAACGCCCGGGCCGCGGCCATGACCTCGCGGTGCTGACCGTCTGCGAGCGCCTCCGCCGGTGAGACGTCGTCGAGTTGCGGGTTCATACCCATGAACCACGCGCGCACCGTTTGCGGCGCATCGACAGTCTGGATCAGCTGGAAGACCTGGAATGCGACTCGTAGATTCGCCTCTCCTGATGCGCGAGCTGCAGCCCCCTCAGCCCAGCGACTGACGGTACGCCGGTCCACCCCGGCGATGTGCGCTGTTAGCGCTGAGCCAAGGTGATCGATCAGGAAGCGGGCGATGTCCTGCATCGACCCTGTCACGGCGCTGCGGTGCGCCGCGCTCGACCGAGCTCCTGCATTGGTGTCCGTGGCCATTTCCGTAGCTCCCCACTAAGATGACGCGCTTCTCTTATCCCTCCAATGTCCCATAAATGCCCGCCTTGTGTCAGGGCGCCGAGAGCACTCGCTGTCACTCGGCCATGAGTCGTTCGCGGCCCTCGCGCCCCACCCGCGCCGAGAAGTCAGCCGGTAGAGGGCGGGCTCGTCGTCGTCACATAGACCCAACAACCCACACCGACGTGCCAGGCGGCGCTATCGCCCCGATCAGCGGGGTCTTCGTCGCCGACCGCATCCTCGAGCGCTACCCCGACGGGGTCGACGGCCTATTCGATGGAGCCGTGCAGGACGCCGCCGCACTCCCCGCGGTCAAGACCGGCGGGGGCGTGGCGACGGTGCGGTGGTACCAGGGCGACGGCAGCCGCGACCTGAAGGTTCATGCCGTGAGCGTGGCTGTCATGGCTGAGGAGCAGGCCAAGCTCGACGAACTGCGGCAGTTAGCGGAAGACGGCGTGGTGACACGCCGCGTTGCGGACAGCTACGCACCCGATGACGCGGGGCGGGCGCATGAGCGGCTCGAATCCGGTGGGACGCGGGGGCGGTTGGTCATCGACTTCACGCGGTGAGGCACGGGCCAGTCACGGGTCGCCTAGAGCCTTACCTTCTCTACTGGGGAGCAGGCGACGTGCGCAACGAGGCCGCAGGAGCAGGCCACGTAGCGACTATTCGAGGTGTCCGCGACTCCGGACATGCGTAAGGCCAGGGTCCCGGTCTGCCCCAGGTGCACCTGGCCTTGCGACTCGCCCGACACCCACGGTGCCGCGCTCACACCTCACGATACTCCACCGCATTCCAGGAACAACGCCAACTCGATGGCCGGCTGGCCCGGCGGCCGATGAGTGGCCCCGACTTCGATCGGCCTGAACAGGCGGCGACCAATGCACCATCTCCAACCCGATCCGACCGGATTGAGCGCAGTCACGAGGCGCCGCTTCTAGACGGCGCAGTTAGGTAACCGCGCGAATACCGCAGCCGGTCGCCAGTGTCCGACTCGAGTGCCAGAGTGGACCCATGGCGAGCAAGAGCGCGAAGGAATCCGTCGAGGTCGACGGGCGGACCATTAGGTTCACCCACCCCGACAAGGTGCTCTACGACGCGACCGGCACCACCAAGGCCGACGTGCTGGAGTACTACCTCGCCGTGGCGCCGCACCTCATGACGTACGCCGGCCAGCGTCCGGTGACGCGCAAGCGCTGGCCCGACGGCACCGAGGACAAGTCGTTCTTCGAGAAGAACCTGCCCTCCCACGCGCCCGACTGGGTGTCGCGGGTGGCGATCGAGCACTCCTCGCGCACCGTCACCTACCCGGTGCTCGACTCCCCCGCCACGCTGGCGTGGTTCGCCCAGCAGGCCGCGCTCGAGCTGCACGTGCCGCAGTGGACACTGTCCGACGGCGAGCCTGGGCGGACACGGCGGATCGTCATTGACCTGGATCCCGGCCAGGACGTCGACCTGGATACGACGGCGAAGGTCGCGCTGCGCGTCCGAGATCTCCTCTCCGAGGCCGGACTGGACGCCTTCGCCGTGACCAGCGGATCCAAGGGCATCCACCTCTACGCCCGCCTGGATAAGGCCGTCTCCTCCAAGGGCGCGTCCGCGGTGGCCAAGCAGATCGCCCAGTCGCTGGCCACGCAGACACCGGACCTGGTCACCGCAACCATGAAGCGCTCGATCCGCGACGGCAAGGTGTTTGTGGACTGGAGCCAGAACAGCGGCGCCAAGACCACCGTGGCGCCCTACTCACTGCGCGGCCGCGCCGAGCCGTGGGTCGCGGCCCCGCGCTCGTGGGAGGAACTCGGCGACGGCGGGCTCACGCACCTGCACTGGGACGAGATGCTCAAGCGACTGGAGTCCGAGGGCGACCTGCTCGACGGCCTGGAGGGACCCGCGAAGAAGGGCGGCGCGACCAAGAAAGGCGGTGCGTCCACGAAAGGTTCCGCCAAGAAGACTGCCGCCAAGAAGTCGTCGGCATCGCGGGAGAAGAAGTCGGGAGGCAGCAAGAAGAGCTCGTCGTCGTCATCGGATGACGGGGACCCCGAGCGCGGCGGTTCCGATTCTTCCGGCGCCGATTCCGGCGGTTCCGATTCGACCCGGGCCGCGTCCGAGGAGGGCTGCGACGCCGGTCCCACCGACGCTGACGCCGTGGTGACCAGCCTTGAGGAGTACCGCCGCAAGCGCGATCGCCGCAAGACTCCGGAGCCGTTCGACGGCGAGGTCGACACCGATCGCTCCGACGGCGACGGTCCGATCTTCGTGATCCAGGAGCACCACGCGCGCCGTCTGCATTTTGACCTGCGGCTCGAGCATCACGGCGTGCTGGCGTCGTGGGCCGTGCCCAAGAACCTGCCGACCGAGCCCAAGGACCGGCGGCTGGCCGTCAACACCGAGGACCACCCGCTGGGCTACGAGACGTTCGAGGGCACCATCCCCAAGGGCGAATACGGCGCCGGCCACATGACCGTCTGGGACCGCGGCACCTACGAGTGCGAGAAGTGGCGCGAGGACGAGATCATCGTGTGGCTCAACGGCGATAAGGTCTCCGGCCGGTACGTCCTGGTGCGCACAAGCGCCGAGAAGAACCAGTGGATCGTGCAGTACATGAAGGACCAGTCGCCGGACTCCTTCTACGGCGGGCGCGACAACCCGAAGTCGTCCTATCCCTCGGATGAGGATCGCTCCGGAGGGTCAGACAAGGCGCCTTCCCGCGGCTCGGTCACGGCGGCTACCCGCAGCTCGAACAAGCCAGCCTCGCGAGGTTCGGGCGATGAGCGGACCCGCGACTCGGACATGGCCGGCCGCCCCGACGCTCCCCCGCTGCCGATGATCCCCACCTCTGGGTCCGTGACGGACCTGCCCGAGGACAAGTGGGCCTTCGAGGGCAAGTGGGACGGCTACCGCGTGACCGTGTCGACCGACGGCACTCAGTGCCGCCTGGTGAGCCGCAACGGCCACTCCATGGACTGGCTGGCCGACGGATTCCCCGGCCTGGCGGAGGCGCTGGAGAGGCCGGTGATGCTCGACGGCGAACTGGTCGTGCTGGACTCGCACGGGGTGCCCGACTTCGCGGCCCTGGCCAAGCAGGCGGCGGCCGAGGGGCAGGACCAGTCGCTGCCGCAGGTGGAGCTGTTCGTCTTTGACGTGCTCGAGGTGGACGGGGTGGACCTGCGCCGGGAGCGGTGGGAGCGACGGCGCGAGGTGCTCGACCTGCTGACCCCGGTGCTCAACGCGGTCGAGCGAGTGCACGTGCCGGGAGTGCTCGACGGCCCCGGCGACCGCGCCCTCGCCGAGGCCGAGGAGTTCGGCTGGGAGGGCATCGTGGCCAAGCGGCGGGACTCGCACTACCAGTCGGGCCGGCGGGCCAAGACTTGGCTCAAGGAGAAGCTGCTCACCACTACCGAGGCCGTGGTGGGCGGTTGGCGACCGGGCAAGGGCGGCCGCTCCGGCTCACTCGGCTCACTACTGCTCGGACTGCCCGCGCAGACCGGGCTCACCTACATCGGACGCGTGGGCACGGGCTTCACTGACCGGCAGGGCAAGGCTCTGCTCGAGGAACTCGAACCGCTGCGCCGCCGCTCGAGCCCCTTCCTCGAGGACCTGCCTTCAGACGCCCGCCGTGACGCCATCTGGGTGCTGCCCAAGCTCGTGGTGGAGGTCCGCCATCAGGGGATCACCGAGGACGGCGTGCTGCGGCAGTCGTCGTGGCGCGACATCCGCCGGGACAAACTGCCGGGGGATCTATAGGGGTTCGGTAGTGTCCGGAGCGGTGGGCAGGCACTGATTCAGAGTTCGATGGGGTTGTCGGGCGTGCCATATTCCGCCCAGAACTTGCCGAAGTCATCGAGACCTGCCAAGGGCGAAGACTGAGCCAGTTCAACGATTCCGCGCACTACTGCATGCACCATCTGCGGATCGCCAGCCTCCATGGCCTGATCGAGGCGAACGAACATCGCGTCACTGGACTGGCGGCGCTCGGCAAAGACGCGATCGAAATACATCTTCAGGGTGGCCTCGGCCGCCTCGATGCGAGCAACCTGCACACTCTCCGCAGCGGCAATCGCAGCCCGCCTTGTCCGCTCCGTCTGGGCGAGTTGGCCATACTCGCGTGCCACCTGCACGATCTCGCCGAGAGCGTTTAACGCCTCAAGGGGACCTATCGCCCCCGCGAGATTGTGCGCGACCTTATTGTTACCTGCTGCCGGATTCACGATTCTGGCTCCTTCACCCACGCCTTATGCTTCACCACGAAAGCGGCCGTTCCCTCACTCAGTTGGCCATCCTCATCAACGAGACCTGCCGACGCTACGTCACGAACGGCGAGAGTCGTCACCAACGCCAACTGGAACGGACCCGCATGTAGCTCGGGATCGAACTGCTGCTCCTCTAGCGCATCCAGAGCAGACACAGCTCGATCGACCAGGTCATCGAGAATGGACCTCATCTCGACAGACCTTGAGACGATCGCATCGAACTCGACTCTAGTCCGTTTCATTTTGGCGATCGCCTCAGCAACCTCGGCTTGGTTGACCCGCGCCTTCGACTTCGCCTTTGTTCCTTGCCCAGCCACCATGAACCCGCTCACAAGGATTGCTGGTCCGATGGTGACAAAATTGAGCGCGAGCGCCCCGGCCGCCATTCCGCCACCGCCGGCTGCGAGGCTCCCCCCGCCGAGCGCGGCGAGCGTCGCGTTACTCGCGGCGACTCCGGAAAGCGTCGAAATCGCTGTTCCCGTACTCGCGCTTGCAAGGGCGGTGACAGCAGCCGGGACCCCCGAGTTGATGGCCATACCCACTGCCGCAGAGCTAAACATTCCCCCGATCCAGGCCATAGAGTCTTGATCGAGATCCCGGCCGATCGCCACCCTTCCGCTGGACGCCTCCAATCCGTCAAGGAGGAGCTTCTCGCTCTCTGAGACCTGCTTCTCATTCCGTCGTAGAAATTCGGCAAACCGCTCCACGACCAGCCTGATAGCTCGCTCCTGCCGTTCACCGAGCTCTAACACCGCTGCGTTGGTCTTAGTCTCGAGCTCCTCCATCACAGAGCGTTCCGCCTCGTACTGCTCGACCGCCTGGCGGACTGACTTGTTCGCCTTCTTGATGTCGAATCCGCCCTTGAATCCGAGGGCGGTGCCTCCTACGCCGCTGACAGCACCGACTCCGATAATTGCAAGTGGAATAAGCGGCAGAACCATGGCAGTCCTTTCAGGGCCTGTGCGGCAGTCGCAAGGGTCCTGCGCGCTTTGCTAGTGGACCCGATCGGGCCACTGCGGATCATCGTCAATAATCCCTTCCGTTGCTCCGCAAGGCCTCCGAATCGCCAAAAGTCGGACGACCGACGCAGGCCTTGATCCGGCCCATTCCACCTCGACTCGTTGGAATAGACGATCCCGTCGAGGCCCAGCCCTTCGACCATGCCGCTGTCACCCCGGCCCGGCTACCGGAAGAATCGTCCGAACCCGCGCTTCCCGGCGGCGTCGTACTGGTGAACCAGGTGCCTGAGCCGCAGGTTCAGCTCATCCATCCGGGCGGTGCGCACTAGAAAATCGTCGATCGCCTCCGATCCCGGCCGGGGATCGTTGAGCAGCGCGTCGGCATCCTCGAGCACGTCCAGGAATTCCGGGTCCCGCGCCGCCCGCTCCTCGATCTTCGGAAACCTCTCGACCAGTGCCGTCCCCACCGCCCGGCTCTCCCGCAGGTCGTACCAGGACTCGACTGTCAGTGAGAGCGCCCTGTGCGCCGCGTCGTGGGCCGCTTCGACCGACGCGGTCGCCTTCTTGGCCGTCACCTGTAGCGGATCCACCCCGGCCAGGAGTCTGCGGCGATGGGCGAGCTCGTCGATCGCCGACCGCACCAGCCACGTGGTGTACCAGAACCAGCCCGCGATCACCGCCAGGAAAAGCAGGCCTATGACCACGGGGACGAGGAGCCTCAGCACGGCGTCCACCGCCCGGTAGCGCGACCCCCGAGCGCCCTCATGACCCCATCACCAGCGCGATCACGATCGACAACGGGACCGCCAGCGCCACCCCGGCGCCGACGAGCTTGGCCGTGGCCGACCACAACAGTCGGGATGCCTCGGTCTGCGCACCCTGCTCGTCGATCACGCAGGCCTCTCTCGCCGCCACCTCCACCCGGGTGGCCGTCGCCTCCGGCCAGCCTCGCGGCACCCGGCGCAGCGGATTGCGACCGAGGTCATCGGCGGTGAGGGCGGCACGTTGGCCTGACCATTCCCGCAGACCTGCGTCCAGTCGGGTGCGGGCCTGCTCGGCGGCAGCGTTCTGCTGCCGGGCAACGGAACCGGAGTAGATCTCCATCGACGCCATCGGGAACGGCCACCTCCCCCTGCGCTGTCGCGGGCCGGAACGGAACGGAACCCATTGTCCCACCAGGAGGGGCAGGCGCCGTGTCATTCCGGACACACCCGCAGCTCAGTCGGCGACGTACGGGTTGGTCGCAGCGCGATGGCGGACCCGGGCGGGCACCACGAAGAGCATGACCGCCACGAGAACCGCCATCGCCGCCCCGGCCGCGAACCCCGGCAGCGTCCCGAGCACCAGCGAGAACACCAGCGCGGCCAGCCCCACCAACGCGATCGACAACATGACCAGGCCCACGCGGGCCAGCGTCGCGGACAGTCGCAGCACCCGGTCCTTACGGTGGGAGCGGAACACCGCGCGGTGGATCATCACCGGGGCCAGCAGGACGACCGTCGAGGCGAGGGCGAGCGACAGGACCACCAGGTAGAGGGCGCGACCGCCGCCCCCGATGTCCGCGAACCGGTCCTGGAACGGCACCACCAGCAGGAAGCCGGTGAGGACCTGGCCGCCGGTCTGGACGATGCGCAGCTCCTGGAGCAGCTCGATCCAGTTGCGGTCGATCCGCTGAGCCTCGGTCTCGTCGCGCTCCACGGCCAGGTCCTCGCGGGGTTCCCCGGTGCCCTCGACGTCCATGTCGCTCCCTTCGCCGCGTGCCCCCATCGTCGTCCGCCCGGCTCGGCGACGGAAGCGCTCCCGGCACATCCGCGGAGCGACCACACCAAGTGGCGGCGGCGCTCAGGCCGCGGCCGCCAGCCTCTTCTCGTCGATCGTGCGGTCGAAGACCAGCGCGTAGAGCAGGCCCGCGCCCACTGCGGTATAGGGCCAGAGAAGATAGAAGATCACTCCCATCGACATCGGCAGGCCCCAGAGCACGGCGTCCCCGGATGCGGTGAGGATCGACCACAGCACCAGCACGCCCAGCCCCGAGCAGTAGGCGACGATCGCGATGGTCGACACCCTCTCCCACGAGCCGTCGGAGTGCAGGGAGCCGAGGAGCATCATGATCACGGCGAAGAGCGGCACGGCGATGAACACCATCTGCCACGTGTCGGTGAACATCCCGAGCAGCGCGAAGGCGGCCACTGCCACGAACGCGTGGATCAGGATGCCCGCGCGCTTGTGGTCGGGCTCCGGAGCGTCCGCGGGGTCCAGTGCACTGTCGAGACCGCCGTCGAGTGCGCGGCCGCGTGCGGTGGGATCCGAGGCGGGATCAGAGGCGTGATCAGACATGGTCGTTCCTTTCGGTGGACGTGGCGGTCGGGGCCGACGCCGCGGTCGTGGTGGACGCGGCGGTCGGGGTGGCAGCCGCGCCGCTGAGCTGCGGATCGCTCCCAGCCCTCCGGCCGCTGTACAGGTATTCCAGGGTGGCGTCGGGGTGACGGTTGGAGGTCATCAGCGAGACCACGTAGAACAGCAGGATCGACACGAGCAGTGAGATGCCGCCGACCTGCATGAATGCCGGGACGGAGATGATCTCCCGCGCGGCCAGCGAGGTGATGATCATGTTGCCGAGGATCGCGAACGCCACCGTGACCGTCGCGGCGGTGGCCGTGGCGCGGTGCCAGTAGATGGACATGACCACCGGACCCACGATCGCTGCGGCGAACGCGGCCCAGCCGAGCGCGCCGAGCAGGAACACCACCTGCGAGAGGAACAGGGTCAGCAGGACCGACAGGACCACCAGGGTCAGGCTCGCGATCCGGCTCCACAGCAGTTCCCGGACCACCTTGATGCCAAAGGCGCCGGGCAGGTCACGCATCATCGACGAGGCGCCGATGGTGATGAAGCTCGAGGCCGAGGACATGATGGCCGCGAGCAGGCCGGTCAGCGCGATGCCGCCGACGATCGGATTGGTCACCGAGTCGAGGAACCAGATGGCGGTGTCGTCGATGTTCTCGAGCTCCGGGGCGTCGCCGGTGATGGTCATGGAGCGGGTGGACAGGCCGATGCCCACCGAGAACAGGGTGGTGATGGCGTAGGCGATACCTGCAACGGCTGCACCCCACTTGAGCTGCGTCATGTCACGGAGCATGAGGAACTTGGTGAGCAGCTGCGGCTGGCCCACCGCACCCACGAAGATCAGGAGTCCAAACGCGAAGATGTAGGTGGGGGCCTGCACGCCGTCGATCGAGAGCAGCTCCGCGCTCGTGGTGGAGATGGTGTCGAGCATGGGGAGCCAGCCACCGGCCACCTGGACGGCGAAGATGAACAGCCCCACGGACATGACCACCATGAGCACGCCCTGGACGAGGTCGGTCCACACGGCCGCGAGCATGCCGCCGGCCATCGTGTAGGCGGCCACGACCATCGAGCCGATCCAGGCGCTGGTGGCGAGCCCGAGATCCTGCTGGGCATATCCGGCCCACCGAGGCGACGTGGTCCGACAGCGCAGTGGGCGCGGCCGAGTTCGGGGCCGCCAATCCGCACCAGAACACGCGCTTCGCCCGCGCGATGTCGACCTTCGGCCAGATGGAACGAGCGGTCCGGGACAGCGACGTCGGCGCCGTCACCGCCTTCCGCCAGAGCCCCGACACGTCCCGCCAGGTCGTCGGTCCGGCGACGCACAGCAGCACCGGCTCCTTTCCCACTTTCCTGCTCCCCCTGACCACCGTGGGATTCTCGTGCTCGACGCTCGATGCGCAGTCGCGGTGCGAGAACGGGAACCCCACCGGCGTGGCCGCCGCCACCGCCGGCGCGGTCTCCGAGACCCGATCTCTGGACGTGCGGACGGCCAGCATCCTGGGGGCGGACCTGGTCAGCTACTCGGGCAGGAACCCGATTCGCGCGACCGCGGCCTGCTCCCCCACCGCCGGGGCGGCGACCCTGAGCTCGGACGGGCCGGTGATCCTGGGGCGGAACGGTCTCTTCGAGCAGGAGGTCCGCGTGGCGATGCCCGGTCCGAACTCGGAGCAGACGGGGTACCGGAGCTGGGGCAGCTACGACTACGTCGCCACCCTCCAGCACGTGAGGAAGGAGGGTCCCGGATACGCCCTGTCCCAGCTGCGGCTGCGCGTCAATGCCACCGGCACGGGCGGCGCCGAGCGCTGGAACCTCACCCTGATCCTCGCTCACGCCGAGTGTGGGGTCGACCGGGCTGCCACGGCGGCCCCCACCCGTCCGACCCCCGGCGAGTGGCCCGTCCTCTCGGCCCAGTCGAATCGGATGATGGCTGTTCAGGCCGATGCCCCGACCGCCCTGCAGTCCGAGGATGCCGACCCAGAGGGCGTCGAGCCGTCCAGCGACAAGTCATCGGTCCCGTCATCCCCGTCCACCGACGACGCGCCCGCGGTCGACTCGGAGCCGGGGGCGACTGGCGACAAGTCGGAGTCCGGGGCGACGACAACGACGGCACCCGCGACGACCACGCCGGTCGCGCAATCCGAGCCCGCCGAGCAGTCAGCTGGCGCGGACGCACAGCAGCGGCCGGAGAACGTCGCGCCCGGCCGGTGGTTCACCGTGATGGGCCGCAGCGGCGTCGAGTTGGCTTCGGCGAGAATCTACGACATCGTGCGGACTCCCGGCTGCGGGGTGGCGCTCACCCTGAGCATCACCACCTCGGCGGAGGCGGGCCCGGACCGCTGGTCGTCCCTCAGCCCCGGGGACTTCGCCGAGCTTCGGCCCAGTGGGGCGACCCGCGATGCCAGGACCGTCAGCTCGGACTGCGAGCAGTCTGCAGTCTCGACGACCACGCGCCTGTCGCCGGACCGCGAGTACGAGATAGTGATCGCATTCCAGCTCGACGACTCGGCGCAGCGGGCGATGCTCCGGCCCGAGGGCACCGCCGGTTGGGCCTTTGACCTGCCGCCGCTGTCCAAGGTCGCCGTCGTCGCCACCACCGTCGCCACCACCACCGCGGCGCCGGTTCCGTCCGCTGTTCAGACTCCCGAGGAGCGCACGCCCGCGGCCAGCGCCCCGGCCACCGTGGCTCACACCGTGGAGTCCGGCGCCTGATCGAAGGACGGGACCCGCCGATCCGCTCCCGTGGCGCCACCAGAGTCCTATGGTTCGAGTACCCCCTCACGCACTTCCCCTCCAGAGAGTCCTTGCCATGACAACGCAGACCATCGACATCCCCCACCTGGGCGGGTCGACCATCGGTTACAGGTTCGCCCGGCAGTACGACCCCGCCCTGCCCACGCTGGTGATGATCAACTCGTTCACCACCTCGGTCGAGCTGTACCGGCCGCAGTTCGCCAATTCGGATCTCGCCTCGCGGATGAACCTTCTGGCGATCGAGCCCTACGGCCACGGAGAGTCCCGCGCCCGGTACCGGCACTTCACCTACTGGGACAGTGCGATCGCGAACCTGCAGGTGCTCGACGCCCTGGGGATCCCCAAGGCGTTCGCCCTCGGAACCTCGCAGGGCGGGTGGATCGCCACCCGCATGGCGTTGCTCAATCCCGGCACGGTCGAGGGCATCGTCATCTGCGGCACCTCCATGGATTACGAGAGCCCGGCCAGCATGGAACGCGGCTGCTGGAACGGGTCCGAGTTCTGCAGCCCCGCCATCGAGGCGCTCGCCGAGCCCGTCGGTGAGGACTGGGTGGTGGACGACGACTTCGTGGTGGCGGTGCTCGGTGCCGGCCTGGGAGAGAACGTCTCCGACGCGGAGCGGGACTTCTGGATCCAGACCTACCGCACCAACTATCGCGGCGACGAGGGCCGGCGTCGCCTACGCACCAGCTCCATCAACCTCCGCGACCGCGACGGCCTGGAGGCACGGCTGGGCGACGTGCACTGCCCTGTGCTCTGGCTGCAGGGCACCGCCGACCAGGTGTACTCGGTGGCCAACGCCGCGGACGGCATCGCCCGGTTCACCGGCTCACTGTCCGCCACCCTGCAGATCGTCGAGGGCGGCCAGCACTTCCTCACCGCCTCCGACCCCGAGGTCGCCGACGCCGCCACCCTCGCCTTTGTGGAGCAGTGGTCCTGAGGCCGGTCCGACCGGCACGACAGGGCGGGACGCTGCCCGGCCGGCGCCACCGCTCTCTGCTCGATCCAGCCGCGCGGGTAGATTCCGTCAGCGCATTCGTCGTCGTCCCTCAGGCCCGCACCCGCGGCAACAGCACCCGGAACGTCGCACCCCGGCCGGCGGCGGTCTCCACGCCGACCGACCCGCCGTGCGCCTCCACCAGCGACCGCACGATCGCCAGCCCGAGCCCGCTCCCCCCGGTCGCGCTGGTCCGGGAGGTGTCGGCGCGGTAGAAGCGCTCGAAGGCGCGGGTGGCCTGCTCGGGCGTCATCCCCGGTCCGCGATCGGCCACCTCCAGCACCGCGTCGCTGCCGCGGGTGCCCACCCGCACCGTCACGTCGGCGTCCGGCGGGGTGTGGGCCAGGGCGTTGTCGACCAGGTTGCCCAGGACCTGACGCAGCCTCGTGTCGTCGCCCAGCACCTCCGGTGTTCCGGGCCCCTCGATGACCTCCAGCCCGATCCGCCGGCCCGGGGCGAGAAGTCGCGCGTCGTGGACCGCGTCGGCGGCCAGACCCAGCAGGTCCACCTGCTCGCGGGCCAGCGGCCGCTGCTCGTCGAGCCGCGCCAGGGTCAGCAGGTCCTCCACCATCACGCCCATGCGCCCGGCCTCGGACTCGATGCGCCGCATCAGCCTGTCCGTGTCGCCCGAAGCGCCCTGCCGGTGGAGCTCGGCGAACCCGCGGATCGTCGTCAGGGGGGTCCGGAGGTCGTGGCCGGCGTCGGCGACGAACCGACGCATTGCCGCCTCGGACCGCACCGCGGTGGCCTCGGAGTCGCGGGCCGCCTCGGCGGAGCGGCGGGCCGCGTCCTCGGCCTCGGCGGCGTCGGCCATCGAGGTCTGGATGCGGGAGAGCATGGCGTTGACCGCGGCGGCCAGCGCCCCCACCTCTGTGCGCGGGTCGCGCTCCGGCACCCGTCGGGACAGGTCCCCGCCCGCGATCGCCGCCGCCGTCCGCTCCACCTCCCGCAGCGGCCGCAGGCTTCGGCGCACGGTCGCGTAGGCGGCCAGCGCGAGCAGCGCCAGGACCGCGATCCCGATGCCCACCTGCAGGTAGACCAGCCGCTGGACCACGGCCCGGTTCTCGGTCAGCGGGATCGCGACCGTCACGCTCTCCCCTCCGGGGCCGTCGAACCGCAGCGCCCGCCAGGAGGTCGACCCGTCCGCCGTGGACGGGACCGTCGTGGGGGTGTCCGGGTCCAGCGACTCGAGGTCGGGGGCGGAGTCCTCGTCGTTGATCGCCACGACGATCGCGCCGTCGGCATCCCGGACCTGCACGAAGTACCGGCTCGGCGGGCTCTCCGGACCGGGCGCGCGGGGAGGCGGGGGCGGCGCCTCGGCGGGCAGGTCGCCCATCGGGCGGGCCCACCCGCGCTCGGCCTGGTGCAGCGCGGCGTCGGTCCGCTCGAGCATCGAGGCCTCCAGAGCGCGGGTGACAGCGACCCCCGAGACCACCAGCGCCAGCGCGGTCAGGACCACCGCGAGCAGGACCAGACTCACCCGCAGCGGGACCGCGCGACGCCGCGTGGTGGGTGCGGCGGCCGCGGTTGACGACGAGGCGGGCAAGCCCGGCGAACTGGGCATCAGCGCGGTTCGCGCAACACGTAGCCGACGCCGCGGATGGTGTGGATGAGTCTCGGCTCCTCGGTATCGATCTTCTTGCGCAGGTACGACACGTAGGACTCGACCACGCCGCCGTCTCCGCCGAAGTCGTAGTCCCACACGTGGTCGAGGATGCGCGCCTTGGACAGCACCGTCCCGGAGTTGACCATCAGATATCGCAGGAGAGTGAACTCGGTGGGCGAGAGCGCGACGGCCCGGCCCGCCTTGCGAACCTCGTGACTGTCCTCGTCCAGCTCCAGGTCGGCGAAGGTGAGCCGCGAGCTGCGCTCGGCCCCGGACAGCGTGCCCGCGCGACGCAGGATCGTGCGCAACCGTGCCACCACCTCCTCGAGGCTGAACGGCTTGGTCACGTAGTCGTCGGCCCCCAGGGTGAGCCCAGCGACCCGGTCGGCCACGGCGGCCCGCGCGGTGAGGAACAGCACCGGCGCGTCACAGCCGTCCGCGCGCAGCCGCTTGACCGCGTCGAAACCGTCCATGACCGGCATCATCACATCCAGGATCACCGCGTCGGGCCGGAAGCGGCGGGCCTTGTCGATCGCCTCGGCGCCGGTGCGGGCGGTCTCGACCTCGAACCCCTGGAACCGCAGTGAGACCGACAGCAACTCGACGATGTTCTCCTCGTCGTCGACCACCAGCACCCGGGCCTCGGGCCGGGCGGCGGGGGCGTTGCTCGCTGTGGCGTCCACGTGCACAGTATGCCGAGGGATCGTGGCGATTCCCCGGCAGCTCGCTGGCAGGTGGCTGGGAGCCGCGGTCGCTGGCACCTGCACGGGCGGCCCAGCGGGTGGATGAAATCGTGGCGCGGCAGCGGAACTCGTCGTCGTGGTCACGGTTCTGGTCGTGTACCTGGCTCTGGTCGTGGTCTTACCTCGCGCTCGGGAACCCCGCTTGACCTGGGCTGCCCTGCGGAGGGGGTGCAGGGCACCGGAGGGCAGCTCACTTTTCGGAGCGGTTCCGGGAGGAACCGACGACCGCCCGCGCCCCGCTGGGGCAGCATGAGGGGATGACGAAGCCCTCCAATACCCCTGCTATCGCCTCGGCCACCGGCCGGTCGTGGAACGAGTGGGTCGAGATGCTCGAGCAGGCCGGCGCGCGGGAGATGGCGCATTCGGCGATCGCGAAGGTAGCCCTGGGGATGATGCCGGAGTCGGTCGAGCGCGCCGAGTGGTGGGCCCAGGGCACGGCCATCGCCTACGAGCAGCACGCCGGCCTGCGGGTACCGGGCCAGTCGTGCACCGGCGACTTCCAGTTGTCGACCTCGCGGACCGTCACCGGGGACATGGACGCGGCGCTTCAGGCATGGGTGGAGCTCGCCGGAGACCGGAAGGAATTCGGCGGCGTAGAGGTCGAGACTCACCCCGCCACCTCGAGCAGCGAGAAGTGGCGCTACTGGCGGGTCCCGCTGGCCGACGGCACGCGCGTGGCCCTGAACTTCAGCGACAAGAAGAACGGCAAGTCCACGGTGGGGCTGACGCACACCAAGCTCGACTCGGCCGAGGCGATCGAGTATTGGAAGCCCGTCTGGAAGGACCTGCTCGCGCAGCTCTGACTGGCTCGTGGTCGGTCAGGGCGCTCGAGCTGAATGCTCGAGATGAGCCCCTCCGCCAGCCCCGGCCCGGACGGCCCACCGAGCAGTTGAATGCCCGGTGGCGACCGGAACTCATCGTCGTCGTCGCACTCTCCCAGCTCAGAGGCGCGACCACCTCCGTGCCCTGCAACCGGGTTGCAGGGCACCCCAGCTCACGCGGGTGATGTCGAGGACAAACCTGGTCCGCCGCCCGGAGCAGCGAGTAGCACGGCCACGAGGACAGCCGGCCCAGTTGGTCGCCAGAATGCGCGAGAGTCCGCGCGGGGAGCTGCGAGATGTCAAGCAATCACAGCGTGATGTCGACCAACCACAGCAGGCCGGGGCGGTGCGGGGCAGGGCAGGGCGGGGCAGTGTGGGGGTTAGTTCAGCCCGGCGTAGGAGTGCAGGCCCGAGACCACGATGTTGATGAAGAAGAGGTTGAACGCCAACACCACGAAACCCGCGATGTTGATCCACGCCGCCTTCTTGGGGCCCCAGCCGCTGGTCGCGCGGGCGTGGAGGTACCCGGCGTAGAGGACCCAGGAGATGAACGACGCGGTCTCCTTGGGATCCCAGCCCCAGAAGCGGCCCCACGCGCTCTCCGCCCAGACCGCCCCGAGCAGGATGCCCACGCTGTAGATCGGGAAGCCGATCACCGTGGTGCGGTACGCCAACCGGTCCAGGGTTTCGGCGGCGGGCAGCGGCCGGGTCAGTCGCGTGGCCCACCCCTTCTCCTGACCCTGGGGTTGCCACACGCGCAGCAGGTACATGATCGACACGACGCCCGGAATGAGCAGGATGCCCGAGCCCAACGAGATGATCGTCACGTGGATCGGTAGCCAGTACGAGCGCAGTGCGGGCACCACCGGGGCGGCCTCGGAGTACAGATGGGTCCCGCCGAAGAACAGCAGCAGCAACACCGGGGCGAGGACGAACGGCCACGCCACCTGCAACGCGGGCTTGCGCAGGAACACCAGTCCCGTGCCCACCGCGAGAACGGTGGTGGCCAGGATGAACTCGTACATGTTGCCCAAGGGGAAACGGTCGGTCGCCACACCGCGGAGCACCAGCGAGGACGCACTGAACACGAAGGCGATCGTGACGAACAGTTGCGCGATACGCGCCCAGCGCACGTTGCCCGCGGACGCGCGGTCCTCGTCGCCGGTATCGGTGAGAGACGTGGACTCGGTGAGTCCCGGCCCGCCGGCGCCGGCGAGCTGCCTCGGCGAGACCTTCTCCACCCGGAAGCCGGCGTAGTAGATCAGCGAGGCGATCAGCGCCAGGACATAGATGGCGAACGACGTGCGGAACGCCAGGTCGCTGTACGTCGAGAGCGTCTCGTCGATGGGCAGGCCCTGGGCGAGTATCAGAGAGTTCACCGGGTGTCGTCCTTCCGCGGAGCGTCGCCGGCGGTGCCGCGACTGGTTGCAGTGTGTCCCGAGTCGGGCTCCTCGGGCAAGACAGGTGTGACGGCCGCCGCTGCGACGAGCCGGTCCCGGAGCTCGTCGAACTCCGATCCCCAGCCCATCCGGTCCGTCCGGGCGAGGCCCCCCAGGTCGACACGGGTCACCTCGTCGTCGTCGACGGTCACGCGCGCCCAGATGCGGCGGCGCCGCACCATCAGGCTGAGGATCAGTCCGGCCATCATCACCGCGGCCGAGACACCCACCCAGATCTGCGTGGGGTCCTCGGAGACCTGGATGTTGATGAACTCGTCGGCGCCGTCGAACCGGACCTCGGTGCCGTCGGGGAGGGTGGTGGATTCGCCGGGGAAGAGGTTGACGCGCGCCTGCCGCTCGAGGGCGCCGGTCTCGATGAGGTCGGATTCCAGCGAGAAGACTGACTGCGGGCGGCCGGTGTCGAGCCCGGCGTCGCCCTGGTAGACGTCGATCGCCACCGCCGGGTCGTCCATCCGCGGGAAGCGCGAGCTCAGAATGGTGCCGTCGAACGACGCCGTGGGCGCGAACAGGCCCTGCACGGCGATCTGCTGCGTGCGCCGCTCCATCAGGTCCGGGTACAGGCCGGCCGGCGGGTCGAAGCGCATGATGCCCGACGACAAGAACGTCTGCAGCTCGGTGGGCTGCCAGTGCTGAGTGTCCGTGCGGGTCTCGCCATTGGGGAACGTGACGGTGAAGGTGGGCGCGAAGCCATGGCCCTGCAGGTAGACGCGGGTCGACCCGACGCGCAGAGGGTGGTTGACCCGCATCTCGTACGGCTCCCACGTCTGCGGATCGGTGGTCGCGACCTCCTCGGTGAACCGCACGTTGGAGGTGAACATCTCGGCCTGGCCGTTGGGCAGGTAGTCGGCGCGGAAGTCCTCGATCTTGATGCAGAACTGCTCGAGATCCGTGCCGTCGACCAGGAGTCCCGCGCGGAACGTGTCATACGCGCTGGGGGTGGTGTTGCAGAAGGCCGGCGATTCGGCGTTGGCGATGATCACCCGCATGCCCTCGGCGTAGACGAACTTGCCGGCCGCGAAGGTGATCAGCAGGGCGAGCAGGGCGAAGTGGAAGACGATGTTGCCCACCTCGCGCGTGTAGCCGCGCTCGGAGGAGAGCTCGATGGTGCCGGGGACGCGGCCGTCGCCGTCGTTCCGCCGAACCCGCCAGCCCTTGAGCTGGGCCTTGACTTGGTCGGCGGCCTGCTCGGGTGAGGCCGTGGTGCGGTACGCGGCGTGATGGGGCAGGCGCGAGAGGTTGCGGGGAGTGAGCGGCGGGGGCGTGCGCAGCTGCCGGACCAACTCGAAGCAGCGCGGGGTGAGGCAGCCGATCAGCGAGATGAACAGCAGGACGTAGATGGCGGTGAACCACCAGCTGGAGAACACGTCGAACAGCTGCAGGCGGTCGTAGAACTCGCCCAGCCAGCCGTTCTCGGCGATGTAGTCGTTGACGTTGCCCTCATTGAGGCTGCGCTGGGGCAGGAGCGCGCCCGGGATCGCCGCCACGGCGAGCAGGAACAACAGGATCAACGCCGTGCGCATGGCGGTGAGGGTGCGCCATGAGTTGCGCAGGAATGCGGTTGTGGTGCCCAGCGTGGAGCGGGCGGCGGCGGTTCTGGGCTCTGGCATGGGGTCCATCTGCGGTTCGCGGCGCGCCGACCTGTCGCGGCGCCGGTTTGGACCCAGACTAGTCGGGGGCTCCTGAGCGGTTTCTGTGAGGGCTCGGCCCGCCTGACCGACCCACGGGACAAGAACGTGTTCTACCCTCGGGACATGGACCTCCAGGGGTCAGACGAGAGGAGGGGCGATGCCGACCATGCACCCCTGTGAACCGGTGGACGTCGAGTACACCGACACCGCCCGGTTCCGCTTCACCAACAGCGTGGCGATCCCCGCCACGCCGCGACAGCTGTTCGAGATCTTCGTCGACGCCGACTCGTGGCCGCGCTGGGCGGGCGTGATCACCAAGGTGGTCTGGACCAGCGAGCCCCCGTACGGCGTGGGCACCACCCGCACCGTCCACATGCTCGGCGGCCTGGTCGGCGAGGAGGAGTTCCTGGCGTGGGAGCCGGAGCGCCGGATGGCATTCCGGTTCAACGCCAGCTCCACCAAGGGGATCCACGCCTTCGCCGAGGCCTACGACATCGTGCCCACCGAGGGCGGCTGCCGACTCACGTGGACCCTGGCGATGCACGGCAACGCGGCGACCAACCTCTCGCTCACTGCGGTCCGGCCGGTGATGAACCGCTGTTCCGCCGCTTCCTGCGGCGACTCAGCGCCCTGGCGGCCGAGAGGTACCCGAGCTAGTCGTCACTGCAGCTGGTCAACAGCAGGCGCAGCCGCCGCGTCATGTCGTCGACGAGCACCTCCGGATCCTCGGCGCGCTCCGACGCCACCCACTCGGACAACCACACCTGGAGCGCGGAGATCGCCATCCCCGCGGCGATGCGCGGATCGAGGCCGGCGAGCTCCCCCCGGTCCGCCGCGGCCTGCATCCCGGCGGCGATCACCTCGAGGCCAGAGCTCCACACCGTGCGCTGGATCCCGTGGGCGCCCTCCACGCTGCTCGCCCATCCCCCACCGGCCCGGAGGTTCATCTCGAGGTAGGCGGGGTGCGCCGCCAGGAAGAGGAAGACCCGACGCAGTCCGGTGAGCAGGCGCTCGAGTCCCGGCTCCCCGGCGTCGGCCTCGCGCACCGCCTCCAGCAGGGCGTCCATCCGCGTGCGGTGCAGGGCGTCCCAGATCTCCGCCTTGCCGGAGAAGGACTTGTACACGGTGGCCAGCGACAACCCGGCGGTGGCCGCGATCGCGTTCATCGGCGTGGCGGTGAACCCGGCCTTGCCGAACTCGCGCTCCGCGGCGCGGAGGATCTGTCGGCGGTAGCCGTGGAGCTTCTCCTCACGGTCGCCGGTCCTCGTCGTCGTCGTCGTAATCCCTGTGGCCTCCACGGCTCGATGCTACCTTCGCAGAATCGCCATTCTGTTTTTGTGGATGGCGGTTGCCACCTCCTGCCGGTTCGAGCCGAGAACGGAGTCCGCCGATGCCCAAGCCCCCGCTCCCCATGAAGCCGACCGGGTGGTTCCAGGTGGCGTGGTCCGCCGAGGTCCCGGTCGGGCACGTCCATCGGGTCACCGCGTTCGGGGAGGACCTGGTGACCTGGCGGAGCCGATCCGGCCGGGCCACCGTCATGGACGCGTACTGCAAACACCTCGGCGCCCATCTCGGCCACGGCGGCACCGTGGTCGACGAGACCATCCAGTGCCCCTTCCACGGCTGGCAGTGGAACCCGGACGGGCGCAACACCGCCATCCCCTACGCGGACCGCCCGAACCTCGGCCGCAAGATCAGGACGTACCCGGTGGTCGAGCGGAACGAGTCGATCTACCTCTGGCACGACCTCGAGGGCCGCGAGCCGTACTTCGACGTGCCCGACGTCTTCACCAGCTGGGACGACGGCACGCGCGCCGAGGACTACCACCCGTGCCACCCGCGGACCACGCTCGTCGAGGAGCGGCTCCACCTCCATCCGCAGTACGTCCTGGAGAACGGGGTCGACTTCGCGCACTTCGAGTTCGTCCACAAGGTGCCGATCATCCCGGTCTTCACCAGGCAGGACTTCGACCAGCCCGTCTCCTACGTTGACTTCACCATCGCGTTCGAGGGCTCACCGGGGTCGATCGAGGAGGTCGACAGCGGAGTCGAGGCCATCAACGGCGGGCTGGGAGTGGCCGTCACCCGAAGTCACGGGATGGTCGACAACCGCACCGCGACCTGCGTCACCCCGGTCGACGACGAGACCTGTGACGTCCGGTTCTCCGTCTGGATCCGCCGGCGCCCGGACCTGGGCGACGCCGAGTCCGCCGAGCGCGCGGCCAGGCACGGCCGCGGCGTGATCGAGCAGTTCGAGGCCGACCTCGCCATCTGGAGGCACCAGAAGTACTCCGACCCCGCCGCGCTCGCCCCCGGCGAATACGAGGGGTTCACCGCTCTGCGGACATGGGCTACCCAGTTCTATCCCGATCATCCACTCCCCGAAAGGTGACACCTCAGATGACCAGCAGCACCAGTGAGCCCGCCCGCGTGTTCCAGGTCGCCACCGGCAACGTCGGCAGCGAGATGATCAGGCGGATCGGCAGCCACCCGGATCTGGAACTCGTGGGCGTCCACTGCTACACGCCCGAGAAAGTCGGCCGGGACGTGGGCGAACTCGCCGGCATCGCGCCCGTCGGGGTGGTCGCGACCGGCACCGTCGAGGAGATCGTCGCGGCCCGGCCGGACGTGGTGACGTTCCACGGCGTCTTCCCCGACGAGGACCTCTACCTGCAGGTCCTCGAGGCCGGCATCAACATCGTCACCACCGCCGACTGGATCACCGGGCACCACCGCGATCTCAACCATCCGCACCCGTCCGGTCGGTCGTGGCGGGAGATCCTGGACGTGACCGCGAAGGCCGGCGGGGCGACCTTCTACGGAACCGGCATGAACCCGGGCCTCAACCAGATCCTCGGCCTGGTCGCCTCGGCCGACGTGGCCGACATCGAGAACGTCACCACGATCGAGTCCGTCGACGTGTCCTGTCACCACTCCGCCGACACCTGGACGGAGGTCGGCTACGGCAGGCCCGTCGACGATCCCGCGCTGCCGGGGATGCTGCGCAAGTACACCGAGGTGTTCGCGGACTCGGTGTACATGATGGCCGACGCGTTCGACCTCGAGCTGGACGAGGTGGTGTTCGACTGCGAACTGGGCGCCTGCACCGAGGACGTCGACCTGGGCTGGTACCGGCTACCCGAGGGGTCCCTCGGCGGGAGCTACATCAAGTACCTGGGGATGGTCGACGGGGTGCCGCGGATCGAGACCCACCTCGAATGGCAGATGACGCCACTCACCGAGCCCAAGTGGGACATCAAGGGGTGCTACATCACGATGATCAGGGGCGATCCGCAGATCTACAACAAGCACATGATCTTCCCCGCCCCCGGCGTCGACCTCTCCGATCCCGAGGACTTCGCGTCCATCGGCATGACCGTGACCGGGCTGCCCGCGCTCAACTCGATCAGGTCGGTCATCGCCGCGCCCGCCGGGGTCGTGACCAGTGCTGATCTGCCACTGCGGGCGTTTGCCGGCAGGTTCGCGAGGTAACGGGCCGGCGCCGGCCGTCACCAGCGGTAGTCGAGGAACTTCCCGTCCAGGGTGATCACCACGCGGTCTCCGTCGGGGTCCGGGCGCCTCGCGAAGTCCACCGTAAAGTTGATCGCGCTCATGATCCCGTCGCCGAACTCTTCATGGATGAGTGCCTTGAGCGCAGGACCGTACACCGACAGCGCCTCGGTGAACCGGTAGATCGTCGGGTCGGCCATCACCTCCGGCGGAGTCCCTCGGTTCGGTTGCAGGGCCAGGCTCTCCGCCACGGCCTCGTCCAGGCCGAGGAGTGTGCACACCGACCGCGCCTGCTCGGCGGACATCGGGTGTTGGCCCAGCAGGGCCGCGGTGGTCCACACCAGCGGTGCGCCCAGGTGATCGGCCAGTTCTGCCCAGGTGCGTCCCTGGCGGATGCGGGCGGACTCCACGTGGGCGGCGGCGTCGTGTTTGGACATGATGGGGGTCATCGGGGTTCCTCTCGGATGGGGTCATGTGTCGCTCAGACCGAGGCGGGCTCGCGGTCGGCCTCGCGCTCGGCCGGCTCCTCCGGCAGCGGCCGCTGCGCCTTGGTGCGGGCGTGGGTGACGTACAGGGTCAGACCCACAAAGCAGAGCCCGCCGACGAGGTTGCCGATGACGGTGGGGATCTCGTTCCACACCAGGTAGTCGGCCAGCGAGAACTCGCCGCCGAGCATCAGGCCGGTCGGGAACAGGAACATGTTGACCACCGAGTGCTCGAATCCCATGTAGAAGAACAGCATCACGGGCATCCACATGGTCAGCGCCTTGCCGCTCACGCTGGTGGACATCATCGCCGCCACTACGCCCGTCGAGACCATCCAGTTGCACAGCACGCCGCGGAAGAACAGGGTCAGCATCCCGGCCGCCCCGTGCTCGGCGTATCCGAGAGTCCGGGACTCACCGATCTCGCCGAGACGCTGGCCCACCTCGTCCGGGGCGACATTGAACCCGTAGGTGGTGATGAAGGCGATGAGGAACGCCACGGTGAGGGCACCGGCGAAGTTGCCCAGGAAGACCAGGCCCCAGTTCCGGAGCATGCCCCGGACCGTGACCCCCTTGCGCTTGTCCAGCAGTGCCAGCGGGACGAGCGTGAACACCCCGGTCAGCAGATCGAAGCCCAACAGGTACAGGAGGATAAAGCCGACGGGGAAGAGCACCGCCCCGAGGAGCGCGCTGCCGGTCTCGACCGTGACGGTGATGGCGAACGCGGCGGCCAGGCCCAGGATGGCGCCCGCCATGAAGCTCCGGATGAGCGTGTCACGCGTGGACATGCGGACCTTGCTCGCTCCGGCGTCGATCATCGCGCGGGTGAAGTCCGAGGGTTGGACGTAGGACACTTCGTTGCCTCCAGCTGTGCGGCGGGCGTGCGGACGTACCGGAGTGAGTGTGGCCGAGCTATGTGACGCGGTCGTTACCCCGGACCGCACACCGGTAACCGAGCCCTCACCTCGCGCCGGCCGCACGGTGAGGTGCGGGTTCAGCCCGCGGTGGAACCGAAATGGGTGTCGCGCCGTCAAACACTGTGACGGCGCGTGAGAAAGGACCGGAGTGGGGTACACGATCGGCCGGGTCAGGCGGTGGGATGCCGGGGGCGCGACGACGGCGAGGTCTGCTGTCGCCGAGCGGGAGGCACTGGTTGTCGAGGCACGGACGGCTCTGGCTGCCGGGAGATCAGCGCTGGACGGGGGCTGGGACGGCGTTGCGGCCGACGCGGTCCTGGACGCCGCCGAGGGCGAGAAGGTGCACGTCACCAAGCTCGCGGACGGGCTCGGGGATCTGGCCGACGCCCTCTCCCGGGCCGCCGCCGCGTTGGGGCCGGCGGTGCAGACGGTTCGCGATCGGATCATCGAGGCCGAGGCCGCCGGGCTCGTGGTGGGCGAGGACTCCGTGGGGCCGGCTGCCGGTCGCGACGAGATCACCCAGGATGTCGTCGACGGGCATGTCGAGGCGCTCGGCCAGGCGTTGGCCACCGTCGGGTCGTTGGATCAGCACTATGGCCGGGAGATCGACGCGGTTGCCGGGATGATGTATCGGGCCATCCCGCCGGAGGTGGACAGGGGCCCTATCCCGGGGCCGGATGCGGTTGTCCTGGGGACCGCGATCACCGCCGCGACCGGGGCCGTGAAAGGAGGGGCGTTTGCTCTCGCGGATGAACTCGATCCCGAGACGCGGGGCAGACACAAGGCCGATCCGATGCCCGACGACGCCGGGCGTCGGGCCGCCGGACTGCTTCGGCGAGCCGGCCGGCTCGCCGGGCCCGCGGGCGGGGGGTTCACGGCGTACGAGGGCGTCACGGGGTATGCCAGGGGAGAGACCACTGCCGCGGAAGCAATTCTCGAGACGGGCGGGGCTCTCGGCGGCGGCATGGCCGGCGGAGCTCTTGCCGGAGCGGCTGCGGGGTCGTTCTTCGGGCCTGTGGGCACGTTCATCGGGGCCGGGATCGGCGCCGGGGTCGGTGCGTGGGCGGGACAGGAAGTCGGCGGCGCGGTGCACGATGCCGTATACGACGCCGGCCCAGATGCGGAAGGAACCGAGGATGGCAACTGAGCCGGACGGTTGCCCGGCCGAGGAAGGCGATCCGCCGTTCTCACGCTGGGCCGACATCAAGAAGCGTTTCGTGGCGAGTTTGTGGCATGACATACAGAACCGGACGCAGTTCCTCCTGGGGGTCGCACTGTTCATCGTCGGCCTGGTCTGGGCGGCGTACTTCTAGTGGAACTCGCTCGGCCATGCCGGCTGCGGCCGCGTGCCAGGGGTTCCCGCGCCGGGGGTTCCCGCGCCGGGGTCGCGGTCGTATGATTTGCATGATGAGCGGCATTGATGATAAAAGACGCCTCCTGGTCCTCACGTCGTGCGCGCAGGCCAGGGCGACGTGACGGGCGAACCCGGACTGCTGGACCGGTACCTCATCGAGAGCCAGGTATCCGGCGGCCGGGTCGCGATCATCGAGCACATCGTGAACCCCAGGACGTTGGCCGCCCCGATGCACCGGCACAGCCGGGAAGACGAGTACACATTCGTGCTGGCGGGCACCATCGGCTTCATCGAGGAGGGCGTCGAGATCACGGCGACGCCGGGGGACCTCCTGGCCAAGCCGCGCGGTCGCTGGCACACGTTCTGGAATGCTGGCGACGACGAACTCCGTGTGCTCGAGATCATCGTGCCGGGCGGCCTCGAGGCATTGTTCCGCCGCCTCGCCGAGCCGGGAGGGGGTACTCCCCCGATACGCTCCCCTCGCTCGCTGCCGAGTACGGCGCGGAGATCGACTTCGAGGCGACGATGCCGCTGGTGGAGCGGCACGGGTTGGCGTTCTAGGAGTGGACGTCGGTCGGGCAAGGGCCCGCCGTCATGATCCAACGATTGGCCGTCCGACGACCCGGCCGACATAGGCGGTCTCCTGCTGCTGCTCTTGTTCGGCGGCGGCATCGTCGGGAGGCGGCGTTCGCCCCAGGACTGCGGGAGCAACCTTGACCGGTTCCCCTATGATCTCCGAGGTGTTGGTGGCGTTGGTCAGGTACCCGGCTGGCGTGTGACCGCGTCGGCCCTCGTTCTGTCCGGCCCCTGCCGCGCCCATCATGCCCATCGGCATCATTCCTGCGCGGCTGGCTTGAGAACCACCATGTGACGACGAGAACGCCCCTGCGGGTGCTCCCGCGGGTCCCGAGCCTGCCGACATGCCGCCGCCCGGTACTCCTGCCGTCGGTCCGCCGGTTCCGAAGCCGCCCGGGCTCCCGAAGCCCGCCAGGGTGCCTGCGCCACCCATCCTGGCCGCCCCGGCTCCTGCTCCCGCACCCCCGGCGCCTCCGCCGAGCATTCCGGCAGCGGTACCGAAGCCGCGATCACGCTGGGATCCGTTGCGGATCCCCCGCGCTCTCGCGGCGCCCCCGCCTGCTCCTATCGGCTGCCCGTTCGCTCCCGTGATCGGTGCGAACGGGGTGGCGGCGGGATGGGTCGAGGCGTTCACGCCGGCTGCATGTGTTCCGCCGGCGTTCGCACCCCCCGCAGCTGTCTGTCCGGTGGCGGCGGCCACCGCTCCCCCGCCGTCGACCGCGCCGTTCCGCGAGGTCAGAAGCGCTTGCTCGGTGGGGGCGTCGGTTGCGGCGGGCAGGCTCGTCGTCGTCCCCGTGCCAGCACCTGCGCCGACCGCGGGGACTCCGGCCGGATTCCCTCCTCCCCCGGCGGCGGCGAGGGCGGCGTGGCCGGGTGCGGCCGGACCAGCGGGTCGGACGACCCCGTCCACGTTCCAGGCCGAGACCAGGTCGAGTCCACTCGCGCCACCCAGCGCCGACGTCGAGATCACGCGGTACGGGCTGGGTATGTCCAGGTCGGCGAGGTTGGCGTCCATCACCGCGGGGCTGTAAACGGTGTTGACGATCGCTCGTGCCTGTTCTTCGGCGGCCTCCTGGGCTGCGGCCATCGCGGCAGCGGATTCGAGGGTCGGAGGGCCGTGGAGGTAGCCGAAGCCCGGGGTGTTGACCTGGGCGGCCTGGAGCGTTGCGGACTCCTCGCCGATCCGCGACTTGGTGGTGCTGAAACCGTCCTCGGCGGTGCTCGCCTTGGTGGCCACCACTTCGAGGACCGTGGCCAGTCTGTCTACCGATTCGGTGAACGATCCCACCGAGGTGCTGGCCTGGGTAGCGAACTCACCCTGCCACTGGCTGCCCAGTGCGTTGCCCAGGCCGCTGCGAAGGTTTGCCGCTGCCGTGTGGAGGCTTGTCGCGACGGTGCTGACTCGATCCCGCACCTGCTGGAACTGCGCCGGATCCAGAGCCTGTGCCCCGGAGACCATCTTCGCCAGTGGGGCGCCCGATACCTCCTCGGGTCCCACTCGGTCATACCCGTGCAGCGTGCTGGTCCCGTCGGCTGAATCGAGAATCGCGGTCGTCGATCCAAGCGAACCCAACAACCCCAAACTCTGCAACCCGGCCGGCTCCTGCGCCGCCTTCCCCAGCGCCGCCGCCACCGCCTCATCCTGCGCCTCGATCAACCCACCGGCGGCGGCGAAGAGCATGGCCATGGCCTTCGCCTGATCCACATAGCCGTTGAGCAAGGTTCGCAGGTCTTCTCCCACGAATAGCGAATACACGGTGCCGATTTGCCGGGCGGTGTCGAAGGCGCCGAGCGATGAACCCTGACCGGCAATCATCCCCCCAGTAAGGTCCTGGGTCACTTCGTTGATAAAGTCGCCGCAGCGACTAACGCACAATTCAGCGACTCCCGGTTCAAGATGGACGGTCACTGAATGTCTCCTTCGGGAACAAAGTCGATAAGTGGGAGTATCGCCTGATCGATAACCTCACACGCCTTCGAAAGGCTATCGCCTTTAAATTCATTGAGGCCCGTAACTAGGTCTAACCGCATCCAAACAGCGCCACGAGAGGTGAAGAATAGCTGAACGCAAGAACTATTAAACAGGTCTCCCTGATCAGAGAGTCGAAGACCAGTTCTTCCGCTAACGCGCGCTTGGGCGTTCTCTACATTGAATGTATTATCGGCAAGGTAGTCATTACGAGATTTCCACGTCGCCAAGAGACTGAGTTGCGCTTCATCGTTTCCCCATCCGCAGGAGATGAGCGAACCAGGTTCGCGGTTATAGAACTTCGGTATTTCGGCCACAATCGAACCGACCCCCTGCTCCACCGCCTCGATGGGAATTTCGGCACACGGGTCGAAGAGAGCGGGCCGCTGCTCTATCGGCAGATCCCAGGGGTTGATCGTCTCCTCGGCGGCCGCTGGGCTCGTCGTCGTCGCCTGGTCGTTGTCCTGACTCACTCCGCACGCGGACATCACCGCGCAGGCCGCGAGCGCGGCGGCTGGTCCTCTTAATGTCCCCACGATCTGTTTGACGCCCCGACCAACCAGATGGTTCCACCCGATTCGTGACGGCTCCTCCGAAGAATCCGTTCGGCGATGGAACCGGCCGCTGACGTGCCCCGTCGTACCTGGTGACGGAACACGAGTCACAGGAGGAGATCGGGTGACTTACTCGGCGGGCGCGGTGCGGCTATGGGACCCCCGCGGCGTGACGACGGCGCGTGTGACCAGCGCCGGTCGGCTCGCCATCGCCGAGGAGGCGCGCGGGGCCCTCTCCGAGGGGCGCCACAGCCTCGCCATGGGTTGGGAGGGCGTCGCCGCTGACGCGGTGCTGCATGCCGTCGACTCCGAGCTGCGCCACATCGACGCGCTTGCCGGCCATCTCGACGACCTGGTCAAGACCCTTGAACAGGCGGGTAATGCGCTCGACCCTGCGGTACAGGTGGTTCGCGACCGGATCTCCGAAGCCCAGGCTCGCGGCCTGGTCGTCCGCGATGATTCGCTCGCGCCCGCTGCCGGCCGCGACGACATCACCCAGGCCGAGGTCGACGAGTATGCCGGGGCAATCGAAGAGGCTCTGGACGTCGTGGCCTCACTCGACCAGCACTACGGACGCACACTCGACGAAATCGCCGCGCGCTTGCACGACGCGATCCCACCGGAGCCCAACAGGGGCCCGATCCCCGGCCCGGATGATCCTTGGCCCGGCGTCGCCGTCGACGCGCTCACCCGCGCCATGTCCGCGGGGCTCCCCAGGCGCGCCGACGAACTCGACCCCGTCACCCGCGGTCGGCATGTTCTCAACCCCGCCCCCGACGACTACGGCCGGCGGGCCAGCGCCGGACTTCGCTTCGTCGGGAAGGTCGCGGGCCCCCTGGGCACCGGGATGACGGTGTACGACGGCGTGAATCGGTTCGCCCGTGGCGAAGGAAGTGCCTTCGAGATCGCTACGGAGACCGGTGGCGCCTTGGGCGGCGGAATGGCGAGCGGGGCGCTGCTCGGAGCCAGTGGCGGCTCCTACGCCGGCCCCTACGGCGCACTCGTCGGGGCCGGCGCAGGGGCAGCGGCAGGATCCCCCATGGGCAAGAAGTTCGGCGAACTGGCCTACAAATCGGTGACCGAACATCATGACCTGCTGCTCCGGCAGTACCACTACGCGATCTAGAAAGGAACCCGGATGGACCACACCCAGAACGAAAGAGAACCTGCAGACGTCGGCGAGGGGGCCGAGGCGGACACGGACATCGACCCTCAACTGCAGCGCTGGGAGGAATTGGACCGCCGGGTGGCCTATCGCAGACAGCAGCTCAAGTCCGTGATCCAACCGTCCGACGTGGTGACCCTCATCGCGGCAGTCGTGATCTTCTACCTGTCGCTGGCCTGGTTGTTCATCTCGCCGATGATCAAGGCGTTCTGGCCCTGGTAACGGCCTCCGGATCGGTCGATACGCCGCGTGAACTGCGTCGACGGACAATGTCGTACCCGGGTGATCTAATCGAACACATGAGCGATAACGGGAACGGCGACAGCGTGGGTGGAGAGTTGCGGGCGATCCTCGCCGCACTCGATCTGCACCTACAACGCGACTGGACCGACACCTCCTCGACGCAGCTGCACGCCGAGCTCGTCGCGCTCGAACAGGCCCAACGCCGGATCCGCGCGACCCAGGCCCGGGTCATGGCCGCGGCCCGGGAATCGGGCACCGCCCGCCAGATGGGCTTCGTCAACGACCGCCAGATGCTCACCGGCGGCCTGGGTCTGGCGCCCGGGGAGGCCCGCGGACGCCTCGACGATGCCGGGATCGCCGACTCCGCTCGCATGCGCGCCAGCGGTGCCGGCACGGTCTCGGCCGGGCAGCTGAGGATCATCGGTAAGGCGCTGGCCGCGCTGTCGGATGAGTGTGACGACGAGGTGCGCGATCGCCTGGAACAGCAACTGCTCGAGGCTGCCGAGAAGTCCACCACCCGGCAATTGCAGGAGCACGCGCACCAGCTACTCGACACCCTGGACCCGGGCCGCACCGAACGAGGCGCCGAAGAGCGGGCGCGCCGCAGGTCGGTCTCCTGCGGGGGCCAGGGACTGGACCTGATGGCCAGCGCCAGCATGACCATGGACCCGCAACTCGCGGCCCTGATGCGCGAGGTCCACGCCCGCTGGGGCCAGCCCGGCCGGCTGTGGCCTGACGCGGACGCACCAGACACCCGCACCGACGGCCAACGCATGCACGACGCGATGGTCCACGCCCTGCACCTGGCCCTGTCCGCCGACGCCCGCAAGACCGGAGCGCCGGCGGCGATCGTGGTGCGCATGGACCTCGATCAACTCACCACCCTGGCCGGCTGCGGCCAGACCGACGGGGGTATCCGCGTTCCCGTGCCCCAGGCGCTGGCGATGGCGCGCGGCAACCACTGGTTCCTCGCGCTGTGCGACCAGGAGCTGGACCTCAGGCTCTACCGCAGCCGCAGGACCGCCTCTCGATACCAACGGCTCGCCCTGTTCGCGGCGTACGGTGGCTGCACCCACCCGGATTGCGACCAGGACGCCAGACACTGCGAAGCGCACCACAGCGGATCACCCTGGTCAGCCGGAGGACTGACGAACATCGATCAACTCGCACTGGCCAGCGGCGACTGCCACGCCATGATCCACGACACCGGCTGGAGCACGATCCCCGACCGCACCGCGCCGCAGGGAGTCCGATGGATCCCGCCCGCCGGCACACCGCGGGCCGCCGACCCGCCGCCGGCCAAGGCGGGACCGCCACCGCTGACGTCACTCGAGGCGCCGATCCTGCCCTTCGGGCTCCTTCGCGACCTCGACCATGCCATCCACGCACGCCTCCGCGCGGCCGGCATCGTCGAGGAGGCCGCGTGACCGCGGGGGTTGTCAGGCGCCGCTCAGATGGGCAGGGTGGTGTCCGAGATGGCGAAGTCCCGGAGCCAGTCGATGAACAGGGCCCACGCGCCGGAGAGCAGCAGCAGGCCCACGATGATCAGCATGACGCCGCCGAACACCTGGATCGCGCGGGTGTGCTTCTGCAGCCACCCGACGGTCCGCATCGCCCAGGTGGAACCGAAGGCCACCAATACGAAGGGCAACCCCAGTCCGAGGCAGTACGCCACGATCAGCAGCACGCCTCGAGCGGCGTCGACACCCGTGCCCGCGGCCACGGAGAGCGCCGCGGCCAACGTCGGGCCGAGGCACGGCGTCCAGCCCAGCGCGAAGACGGCGCCCAGCATCGGCGCGCCGACCCACGTCGAAAGCGCCTTGGGCTGCATGCGCGTATCCCGCTGCAGGGTGGGCACGAGACCGATAAAGACGAGCCCCATCAGGATCGTCACCACGCCGCCGAGGCGCTGCAGCAACTCCTGCTGGGGCGCCAGGTACTGCACGGTGCCCAGCACCATGGCGCTGAGCGCCACGAAGACCACGGTGAACCCGCCCACGAACAGCAGCGATGCCACCACAACCCGCGTACGCGAGGAACGGCGGGTGCGGCGTTCCTCCAGGGTCATCGTCGCCGTGGCGGCTCGTTGGCGCTCCGCGGCGGCAACGGTGACCGGGGGACGGTCGGCGCCCACGACACTGGCCAGGTACGCCACGTAGCCGGGCACAAGTGGGATCACGCACGGCGAGGCAAAGGACACGAGCCCTGCCAGGACACATGCGCCCAGCGCCAGCAGGATCGGGCCGCTGGCCACGGTCTGCTGGAAGGTCTCGCCCACGCTCTGCGCGAGAAGGATCATCTCCGGGTTCACACCGGCTCGACCTCCTCGGCCAGGATCGCGGACACGGTGTCCCGCAGCTTGTCATCGGTGATCTCGGCCAGGTACACGGCGGCGACCCGGTGTTGCTTGTCCAGGATGATCGTCGCCGGGACGACGGACGTCGGGAAGCCGCGCAGTGCGGCCACCGCGGCGTTGCTCGGATCCCAGATCGAGGGGAACGTGATGCCGTTGTCCTCCACAAAGTCGACGGGCTTCTGCCGGTTGGGGTCCCGCAGGTTGATGCCGAACACGGTCGCGCCCTGCGGTTCGAACTCCTCCTGCAACCGCTGCAGATCGTCGGACTCGGCGCGACACGGGCCACACCACTGGCCCCACAAATTGAGGATCACGACCTGCCCCTCAAAGTCCTCCTGGACGTTGAGCGTGCGATCGGGGTCCATCAGATCCGGGCCGGTGAGAGTCGCGACAGGTTTGCGCTCGGATGGGGGGTCGTAGTTGATCTCCAGCTGGCCGTCCGGGCTGACGAACTCGAACGTCTCGGGGCCCGTCACCACCGCGTCCGTGCTGGTTGCGCACGCACCGGTGACGAGGGCGACTGCGAGGAGTAGGGCGCCGAGGGCGGTCTTGGGGTGACGCATGGCTCAGGCTCCTGTCTGCGACGGGTCGGACGCACCCGCCGGTTCGGTGTAGACGATGTCACGCAGCGTGGTGCCCTCGAAGACCAGAGAGGTGATCGAGGCCAGCGAACACTGCCGCGAACGGGGGTCGTGCCACAGTCGGCGGCCCTCGAGGAACCGTCGCGTGGTGTACACGGGCAGCTGGTGGCTCACCAGTACCGCCTCGTGGCCGCGGGCGGTGTCGAGCGTGGAGTACACGGCCCCGATCATCCGGTGCGCGATCTGCAGGTACGGCTCACCCCACGAGGGCCGCAGCGGGTTGACCAGGATCGGCCAGTACCGCGGGTTGCGCAGCGCCCCGCCCCGGCCGCCGACCTTGTTGCCCTCGAAGCGGTTGTCTGCCTCGATGATGTCGGCGTCGATCCCCACCGGCAGGCCCAACGCCTCGGCCAACGGGGCGGCGGTCTCCTGGGCGCGCTGCAGCGGCGAGGCCACGATCGACACGATGTCGTGCCCCTGCCCGAGTGTGCGTGCCACGGTCTCGGCCTGACTGCGCCCCAGCTCGGAGAGCCGGATGCCCGGCAGCCTGCCGTACAGCACTCCGTCGGGGTTGTGCACCTCGCCGTGCCGGACCAGGTGGACGATGGTCTGCGTCTCGGTCCCGCGGGCCGACGAGTCACGAGGTGCCGACGACGACGACGACGAGACCGGCTCGCCCGGAGCGGAGATCGTTCCGGGCGCGGCCCCGTACGCCTCGGCCCCCTCCTGCTGCTGCGGTGCGGAGGCCTCAACGGGGCGCGCGGTGGCCGCGGACCCGCCCAGCGAGGGCGGCGCCTCGGCGGGCGCAGGGTGCTCTCCACGGAGGGGGATCGGCAATGAGGTGGGGCCGGTCGACGGGACGTCGAGACGCTCCCGAAGCCCCCGACCCCGCTCGGACCGGCTCATCGGGTGGCCTCCGGGTCGGACGCCGCGGCAGCGGCCTCGGCGGCCACGGGCAGGGCGTCGGAGATGTGCTGGAAGTCGTCGTCGGTCAGCGCGGTGGAGACGAACCAGGTCTCGAAGGCGCTCGGCGGGGCGTAAATGCCCCGGTCCAAAAGGGTGTTGAAGAACGGCGCGTACCGGAACGTCTCGGCGGCCTTGGCCCCGGCGTAGTCGGTGACCTGCTGGTCGGTGAAGAACACGCTGAGCATTGTCCCGGCGCGCTGAACGGTGTGGGCCACCCCAGCGGCCTGCAGGGCGTTGCTCAGCAGGGCCTCGAGGCGGTCCGCATTGGTCTGCAGCGTGTAGTAGCAGGAGTGGTCCGCCAGGCGCAGCGAGGCGAGACCCGCCGCCACCGCGACCGGGTTCCCCGAGAGCGTGCCGGCCTGGTAGACGGGGCCGGCGGGGGCGAGCGCGGACATCACGTCGGCGCGGCCACCGAACGCGGCGGCGGGCAGCCCGCCGGACATGACCTTGCCGAAGGTGGTCAGGTCGCCGGCCACTCCGTCGATCCCCCACCAGCCGCGGTCACCGGCCCGGAAGCCGGTCATGACCTCGTCCATCACCAACAGCGCGCCGTTCTCGGAGCACAGGGTGCGCAGTTCCTCGTTGAAACCGGGCAGCGGCGGGACCGTGCCCATGTTGCCGGCGGCTGCCTCGGTGATCACGCAGGCGATCTCGCTGCCGTGGTTGGCGAACACCAGGCGGGCCGCCTCGACGTCGTTGTACGGCAGCACGATCGTGTCGTGGGCGGTCGCTCCCGTCACGCCGGGCGAGTCCGGCAGGGCGAACGTCGCGAGACCCGAGCCCGCGTCGGCCAGCAGCGCGTCCACGTGACCGTGGTAGCAGCCGGAGAACTTGACCACCTTGGACCGACCGGTGAACCCGCGTGCCAGACGCACCGCGCTCATGGTGGCCTCGGTGCCGGAGTTGACCAGGCGCACCTCCTCGACCGAGGTCCGGCCGACGATCTCGCGGGCAAGGTCGACCTCGCCCTCGGTGGGGGTGCCGAAGCTCAGACCGCGGGTGGCGGTCTCCCGCACGGCGTCGACGATCGCGGGGTGGGCGTGACCGTGGATCATCGGGCCCCAGGAGGACACCAGGTCGATATAGGTGTTGCCGTCGACGTCCGTCATGCGGGAACCCCGCGCTTCACGCATGAAACGCGGGGTTCCGCCAACGGAGTTGAAGGCGCGGACCGGGGAGTTGACCCCGCCGGGGATCAGCTCACGGGCCTCGGCGAAGAGCTCGGCCGATCGGGTGGTGCCGGACAGGCCGGACGGGGTCGGGAAGGCATCGCTCGCAGACGTCACCCGTCCAGTGTCTCAAAGACTGCCCGCGAGTACCCCCTCGCGGTGTCAGCCCTGCGGCGGGGCGGGCTGGCCGTGCGGTGCGAACATCGCCTTGACGGCGGTGTCGACCTGTCCGGCCACGTCCTGCAGGGCCTTCTCGGCCTGCTGGTGCAGCTCCTGCGGGGTGGGCAGCGGCGCCGGTGCCGGGATCACCGGAGCGGGCACCGCGGGCGCAGCGACAGGGGCTGCCGGGGCGGGGGCGGTGGCCGCTCCGGCGTCGCGGTGCGTGCCGTACCAGTCGTCGGCTCCGGCGACGGGCGCGGACATGCCCTGCTGGGCGGCGGCCGCGCGCTCGGCCTGACCCCACCTGGGCAGAGGCTCCGGCGAGGGCTTGCCCTCGACGCGCCCCGGGGTGGCGACCCCGGTCTCGAGGAACTCCATCACCACCGCGTCGACGGCAGCGTTTCCGGTGCGGAAGGTGCCGTGCTCGCCGCCGCCGACGACGACCAGCGTCCCGTCGAGCGTCTCGACGACCCTGTGGGCACCGGCGATCGGGGTGACGGCGTCCTTCTCCGAGTGCAGGACGAGCGGCTTCTGGTCGAGGGCGTCGCCGTTCGGCTGGATGGTGCGTGCGACCGGCGCCCAGCCCACACAGTCGTCACCGGCGGCCTCGGCCGCGGCGCGGGTGGTGAGCTTGTTGCCGCCCGTGTAGCGGTCCGCCTTGGCAGCCATGACGCCGAGCTCGCTCGGCGGCGAGGCGGTCTCGTTGCACGTGATGATCGCGTTCATCTCGATGTCGGTGCGGAAGACCGGCGAGCGGCTCTCCTGCGCGGCGACGATCCTGGCGGCCGTCGGGTAGTCGACCCGGGCGATGTTGCCGCCGTCGTTGTAGTACTTGAGCATGTGCGCCAGCATCGGCCACGCCTGCTCGGAGTAGGTCGCGCCCACCGTGGCGTCGTACAACCCGGTGGTGGCGTTGTTGGTCAGACCCTGCAGCGCGACGGCGCGACCGAGGCCCTCGACGCGGGCGAGGGCGGGCGCGGTGCCGTTGATGGTGTCCAGCGCGGGCCGCTCGAGCGGGGTGCCCCGCAGCTCGACGGGCAGGTCGCGGGTCTCGGCCGGCGGCGGGGTGAGGTTGGCGGGTCCCCCCACCTCCTGGTCGGTGACCCACTTCCAGGAGTGGAACACCTTGCGCGGGGTGTCGCCGAGGCCGTAGTAGTCGTCGCGCTCGGCGATCCACGTGAAGATGTCGTTCAGTCGTCGCTCCTGGGCGAGCGCGCCCTGTTCGGCCTGGGTGGACCACCGCCAGTCGGGGTGCGTGTTGGAGTCCAGCACCATGCGGCCGGTGTGCTCGGGGAACAGGGTCGCGAAGTCGGTGCCGATCGCGGTGCCGTAGGACACGCCCACGTAATCGATCTCGGCGAGCCCGAGCGATTCGCGGACGGCGTTCATGTCGCGGGCCGCGTTCTCGGTGGTGAACGAGGCCATGTAGGCCGGATCGGTCCCGAAGCAGGCGTCGTGCAGCGCGTTGGCGGTGGTGGGGCCGACGAAGGCGACGTCACAGGTCATCGGGTTGGAGCCGTAGAGGCCACGCGGCTGGACGGCCACGAGGTCGTGGTTCTCGTACAGGCCGGCGGGCGCGGTGCCGTCGAACGCGGGGCTCCAGAAGTTGAGGGCGTAGTTGCCGGGGCCGCCGGGGTTGCCGAAGACGGCCGACCGGGCCTGCCCGGAGGACGCCTTGATGCGGGTCAGTGCGACCTCGGTCCGGGCGCCGTCGGGCTGGCTGTAGTCGACGGGGACCTCGACGGTCCCGCACTCGAGACCGGCCGGCACGTATTCGGCCTCGATCCCGAGCATCTCGGTACAGTCCTGCCACTTGACCGGGGCGGCGGCAGCCACTCCGGTACCAAGAAGTGCGATCGCCCCAACGACCGCGGTGGTGCCAACGAAAGTGCTAGACGGCTGCACCGATCCCCGATTCCATGTTCTGTAGATGACTGCCAGACGAATCGGACGCCGCGACCGCTCAAGTTCACGAGCGTCACAAGCGTCCGAACCGCTCCAAATGTAGCCTGTGGCCGGTGCCACGCCGCACCAACTGGCACCGACTCAGGGAACCGTCATCCGATCGTTACCGCGTGCGGGGTCGGTGCCGAAAAGGTGCAGGCAGAAGTGGATATATCACTGTTCATGCCGGCTGCCGCGGGTCAGCAACGCGAGCGTGGTGGCGACCATCGCGACCCCGGCCGACAGCGTGGCCGCCAGCAGCAGCCAGGGCTCGGTGTAGGTCCGCAGGATCACACCGTCGACGGGCGGGTCGACCTCGGGCGGCCGGACGGCCACGAGGTCGCGCGACAACCACCACAACACCACCGCCAGGACTGCCGCGGTCACGGCGAGCACGGCGTGGCGCCGGGCGGTCACGCCGGATCCGAGGCGGTGCCCGAGCCCGTGCCGGTGCCCGTTCCGACCGAGCGGACCGCGGCCTCGAGGGCCGCGTGCAGCGCGACCGGGTCGCGGGTCCAGGCCCGGACCTCGGCACCGGTGTCCAGGCGCAGTCCGACGGATCGCCGGCGGCGGGGGACCTCGCGGAGTTCCCCGAGCGTGCGGGCGGTCTCCCACGAGGCCTCGGGGATGCCGTCACCGGGCAGCGGGAGCACCTCCTGCACGCGGTCCAGCTGGAGTTCCTCGGTTCCCTGGATGTACGTGGTCGGGGTGAGCCGGACGCGACCGTGGACGCGGGTGGCGGCGATCATCACCCCGTGGCACATCGCCGAGGCGACCGCGCAGACGGTGAGCATGAGCCAGTGGACGGGCGCGCCGGCGACCAGCTCGAACACGGCGGCACTCGCGCAGAACAGCGGCGCGGCGAAGATCCAGGCCCAGCTCCACCCGTCTTCGGCGAAGAGGATGGGGCCCCGCGGTTCCGGTCCCGTGCCCGGCTCCGGCCGGTCGGGCTCACTCGCCGGCACGCGCACCGCCGCCGGTCGTGAACTTCATGGCCTCGGCGGTGTGCTGGCGCCACACGGCGGTCGCGGCGCACAGCCCCGCGAGGATCTGCAGCGAGATCACGAGGAAGGTGACGATCTCACCGCGCTCCCCTGCCTCGGCGACACCGCCGAACACGCCGATCACGACGGAGACCGCGTCCACCACGAGGAAGATGGCGACGATGTCGAGCATCGTCCGGGCCCAGCCCTTCCCCGCCCGCAGCCGGAAGGCCAGCCACACCGTCACCACGCTGACGAGTACCGCCAGGACGGCACCCAGGATCCGGGCCGCGCCGAACAGTGCCTCGATGGAGATGTCCGTGGTCCCGGCGGTCTCGACGGCATCGCGGAAGGCGTCACGTGTGGCGGGCGGCAGGTCGCCGAACCGGGAGGTCGCCGCGTTGAGCAGCATCCCCACCAGCGCGAACCCGGTGGCGGCGAGCCACAGTCCCCAGGCGGAGTGGACGTCGTCGGGAAGAGGTCCCGCCGGTTCCACCGGCCGGCCGTCGGCGCGCTCGGAGGCGCCGTCGGTCCGCTCGGGTGGGCGCCACGGCCCGCTGCCGCGGGTCACCGGGTGCCCCACCCGTCGGCGAGGAGGCGGGCGGCGTGCAGTGCCCAGTAGGTCAGAACGATGTCCGCACCGGCGCGGCGGATGGAGGTGAGCGACTCCATCACCGCCGGGTCGTGGTCGATCCATCCGCGCTCGGCGGCGGCGGAGATCATCGCGTACTCCCCGGAGACCTGGTAGGCGGCCACGGGCACGTCCGAGATCTCGGCGGTCTGGCGCAGGACGTCGAGGTAGCTCATCGCCGGCTTGACCATGACCATGTCGGCTCCCTCGTCCAGGTCCAACCGCACCTCGCGCAGCGACTCGCGCAGGTTGGCGGGATCCTGTTGGTAGGTGCGCCGGTCGCCGCGCAGCGAGGACCCGACGGCCTCGCGGAACGGCCCGTAGAAGGCGCTGGCGTACTTGGCGCTGTACGCGAGCACGGCCACGTCCTGGTAGCCCTCGCGGTCCAGTGCCTCGCGGATGGCGGCGATCTGGCCGTCCATCATCCCGCTCGGCCCCACCACGTGGGCTCCGGCGGCGGCCTGGGCCACGGCGAGGTCGTTGTAGGCGGCCAGTGTGGCGTCGTTGTCGACGACCTGCTCGCCACGTGGGTCGGTGCCGAGGACACCGCAGTGACCGTGGTCGGTGAACTCGTCCAGGCAGGTGTCGGCCATCACCACGAGGTCGTCGCCGACCTCCTCGCGGACGGCGGTCAGCGCCCGGTTGAGGATGCCGTCGGCGGCGGCGCCGCAACTGCCCGAGGCGTCCTTGTGCTCGTCGAGCGGGACGCCGAACAGCATGATCCCGCCGAGTCCCGCCTCGGCGGCGGCGGCGGCCTCCCGGCGCAGGGAGTCGACGGTGTGCTGCACGACCCCGGGCAGGGAGGAGATGGCGTGCGGCGCGTCGAGACCGTCGGCGACGAACGCCGGCAGGACCAGCTGCCGGGGCGCGAGCGTGGTCTCGGCGACGAGCCTGCGCATCGCCGGCGTCGAGCGCAGCCGTCGTGGACGCACCAACGGCGCCGGAACGGATGCGGTGTCGGTCTCACGCGGTGTGGTCACGGGCTCCACTGTACGAAAGTCGCCGGTGACGCGGCGCGGCGCCGGTCGGGATCAGCGACGGCGCGCGCGGCGACGAGGAGGCGGCAGCTCCCCGGCCTCACGCAGCTGGTCCGCGTGGGCCGCGAGCGCGTCCACCAGGTCGAGCACCGACGCGTTGTCCGGCTGCACGTCCACGCGCAGTCCGAACTCGGCGGCGGTCTCGGCGGTGCGCGGGCCGATGCAGGCGATCAGCGTCCGGGAGTGCGGCTTGCCGGCGATCCCCACGAGGTTGCGGACCGTGGAGGAGCTGGTGAAGCACACGGCGTCGAACCCGCCGCTCTTGATCATCTCGCGGATCTCGGCGGCCGGCGGGGCCGCGCGGACGGTGCGGTAGGCGGTGACGTCCTCGATCTCCCAACCGCGGCCGGTCAGGCCCTCGGCGAGGGTCTCGGTGGCGATGTCGGCGCGCGGCAGCAGGACCCGGTTGACGGGGTCCAGCACGTCGTCGTACGGCGGGAAGACCTCGAGCAGGCCCTGGCTGGACTGCTCACCGGAGGGCAGCAGCTCGGGCTGGATGCCCAGCTCGCGGACGCGGGCGGCCGTGCCCTCGCCGACGCAGGCGATCTTCACACCGGAGAACGCGCGGGCGTCCAGGCCGAACTCGACGAACTTCTCCCACACGGCGCGCACGGCGTTGGAGGAGGTGAACACGACCCACTGGTAGCGGCCGTCGACGAGGCCCTTGACGGCGCGCTCCATCTGGGCGGGGCTGCGGGGCGGCTCGACGGCGATGGTGGGCACCTCGACGGGCACGGCGCCGTGCTCGGCGATGCGGTCGCTCATCTCGGCCGACTGCGCCTTGGTGCGGGGCACGAGCACGTTCCAGCCGAACATGGCGCGCGACTCCCACCACTGGTGGCGGTGACGCTCACCGGCGGACTTGCCGATGGTGACCACCAGGTCCCCGTCCATGTCGCGACCGACCTCGGCCATGGTGGCCAGGGTACCGTCGGCGGACTTCTGGGCACAGAGCGAACCGGAGCAGGTCACGGTGACCGGGGTGCCGGCGGCCAGGCCCTGCTCGGCGAGGTTGGAGGCGGCCTCGGCCAGGTGCCGGCCGGTGGTGCGAAGGACGATCGGGCCGGGCGAGCCGACGAGGGCGGCCCAGTCGACCTTGCCGCGGCCGTCGGCGAACACGTAGCCGGAGCCGAGCGCGATGCCGGCGAAGGCGGGGACGGCGGTGGCCTCGGCGACGCCCGGCACGACCTCGAACGGCACGACGGTGCGGCCGACGGCGGCGATCTCGGTGACGGTGGCGTCGGTGGTCATGGGGTCACCGGTGACCAGCCGCACCACGTCGTGGCCCTTCTTGGCCTCGGCGACGAGCTGCTTGGCCACGGCGGCCGGTTCACCCAGGACGGGACGCACGTCCGCGGCGGTGGGCGCCGGCAGGGTCTTGAGGCGCTTGATCTCCGCCTTGTCCTCGGCGGCGACGGCGGCGTCCATCTCGGCGCGGCGCGCGTCGAACAGCTCCTCCGGGACCGGGACGTCGCCGGCGACGAGCGCGAGCACCTCGGTGGAGACGTCGGCGTCGGCGAAGACCAGCGCGTTACCCGCGAGGACCTCCCGGGCCCTGCAGGTGAGCATCCCCGCGTTGCCTGGACCGCCGCCGACGAAGCGGACGGTTCCGGGGCGGGTGGTGCGTGCTCGAGTCATTGTTCGTCTCTCCGTGGGGTGGGTGTCGCGCGCTGGCTGCGCGCGACGGGGAGCTTCAGGGGACATGGATCAGGTCTCGGTGACGGTCGGGGGCGCCGTCGTCGACTCCCTCGGTACGAGCGGGGCCCGTTCCTCGGGGGATTTCTCGGACATCAGGTCTCGTGCACCCCGGCCGAGCAGGTCGGCCGCGAGCCGGCGACCCAGCTCGTCGGCCGCGGTGACGGGACCGTCGGGGTGATCCGCGGTGGCGGTGGTGCCCTCGGTGCGCAGGACGGTCGTGCCGTCGTGCGACGCGGCGACGGCGTGCAGGGTGAGCACTCCCCCGTCGAGTTCGGCGCGCGCCCCGACCGGGGCGGTGCACCCGGCCTCCAGTTCGGCGAGGAGACGTCGCTCGGCGGTCACCCGGATCCTGGAGGGGAGGTGGTCGAGCAGCGCGATCGCCTCGGCGGCGCCGGGGTCGTCGGCGCGGCATTCGACTGCGAGGGCGCCCTGCGCCGGGGCGGGGAGCATCTCGTCGATCCCGAACCGCTGGGTGGCCCGTTCGCCCACACCGACGCGGTCGAGCCCGGCGGCGGCCAGCACGACCGCGTCCAAATCGCCGCTGGTCACATAGGACATCCGTGTGTCGATGTTGCCGCGCAGCGGGTGCAGGTCCAGGTCCGGCCGGAGGGCTGCGAGCTGGGACCGCCGGCGGGGCGCCGAGGTCCCGACGCGCGCACCCTCGGGAAGCGTGGCCAGGGTCAGCCCGTCGCGGGCGATGAGCACATCCGAGGGGTCGACCCTCGGCGGCACGGCGATCGGGGCGAACCGGTCGTCGGGCGCGGTCGGGAGGTCCTTGTAGGAGTGGACGGCGACGTCACAGTCGCCACGCTCGAGCGCCGAGCGCAGCTCCATCGTGAACACGCCCACGCCGATCCGCTCGACCGGGGCCATCACCACGTCGCCCCTGGTTCGGACGATCACCAGCTCGGCCGGGTAGCCGGCGGCGATGAGCGCGTCCCGCACGTGCCCGGCCTGCGTGGTCGCGAGGTTGCTCCCGCGCGTACCCACCTTCAGGGTCCTGCTCATGACGCCTCCTCGTCCACACTGGTCGCGTCCAGACGATCCGCGCTGTCCAGGTCGAACAGCGTCCGTACGACCGCCGCCAGGTTCTCGCCGTCCGGCTGCGCGGCGAGCTCCTTGAACCTCACCGTCGGCGGGTGCAGCAGCTTGTCCACCACCCGTCGCACGGTGTTGGCCACCTCGTCGCGGACCCTGTCGTCCAGGTCCGGCAGTCGCGAGTCCAGCCGCCGCATCTCGGCGGCGACCACCTGGCCGCCGCGGCCGCGGAGCTGGCCGATCAGTGGCCCGACCCCGGCCATGCGCTCGGCCTGCGTGTACGCGGCGAGCTCGGTGTCGACGATCGTCCGGGCGGCGTCGGCGTCGGCGGCCGCGGCCGAGGTGGCCGGGTCTGCATTGAGCTCCTCGATGCCGAGCACTGTCACGCCCGGCAGGCCCGAGACCGAGGGGTCGACGTCGCGAGGCATGCCCAGGTCGCAGATCACCAGCGGACGGCCCGGTCCGCGCCGGGCGATCGCCGTGTGCACGTCGCCCAGGGTCACGACAGCGCCGACCGCGCCGGTACAGGTGAAGAGGATGTCCGCGGCGGCGATCCCGTCGGCCAGGTCCTCCATGGGGAACGCCGAGGCCGGGGTGCCGGCGTCGCGGGCGATCTCGGAGAGGCGATCGGCGCGCTCCGGGGTGCGGTTGGTGACGTCGATATGAGCGATCCCCGCCCGGCCCAGGTGCGCGACCGCCAGACCGCCCATCGCGCCCGCCCCGAGCACCACCGCGCGGCGTCCGTCGAGACGGCGCGACGGGGACCCGGTTGTCCCGGGGGCCGCCCCCTCGGCGAGGATCTCCGCGGCCCGGTCGAGCGCCACCGACACCACCGACGACCCCGCCGAGTCGATACCCGTCTCGGTGTGGACGCGTTTGCCCACGTGGAGCGCCTGCTGGGCGAGTCGGTGCAGGGTGGTGCCGGCCGCGCCGATGTCGGACGCGGACTGGTAGGCGGTGCGGATCTGTCCGATGATCTGCTGCTCGCCCACGACCATCGAGTCCAGGCCCGAGGCCACGGAGAACAGGTGCTCGGCGGCCGACTCGGAATAGCGGACGTAGAGGTGGCGGCTGAGTTCGTCGGCCGAGAGACCGGAGTGCCGCGAGAGGAGGCCCACCACGTCGTCGAGCGCCGGGTGGAACGCCTCCACCGCCGCGTAGACCTCGACGCGGTTACAGGTGGTGACGATCATCGCCTCGTCGACGTGGCTGCCGCTGATCAGGTTCTCGGTGAGGGCGTCCCGATCGGCCTCCGCGACGGCCACCGACTCCAACAGGGCGACCGGGGCGCTGTGATGGGACAGACCCACCAGGAGGATGCTCACGGCCGACCCCCGGACGCGAGTGCCGATGGGGCCCATGCCAGAATGGGCACCGATGCGTCAACTCGGGACACCGGGAACGACGGGACGACACTCGACGCACACGCGGAACGGTGGTCCACAGTCGGTCGTCTCCTGTCGGTGTGCACGGCTGCGTACAGGGCGAATCCCAGTGGATTCCCCTGCCGGGACGGCCGTGGCCTGAGCCTGCGATCGACCCGCAACGAACTCCACCGTAACCCGCTTGGCACCCCGGGACAAAACCGTCGCCGGGGCGGATGCTATGCCCGGGGGACGCCGTGCGGCCGCCATGAGCAGCGCCGACCCTCGGCGGCCCGGGCCCGGGCCCGGGTCGCGGCGCGCGCGGACAGCACACCACCGGGCGCGCGTGAGCGACGTACGGTTGCGCCGTGCCACCACGCCGCAGGTCCTCCACCACCGTGTCCGCGGCGACACGGGCGCGGTACGCGAAGAGGCGGAAGCGGCGCCTGTCGAGAGTCGACAACGACCTCACCGCCCCACAGTGGGCCGACCTCCTCCGCGCCTGGGGCGGGTGCGCCTACTGCCGGGCGGAGGGCCCCGCACTGCAGCGCGACTGCGTCATGCCCGTCTCGCGTGGCGGGCGCTACACACTGGAGAACGTGGTCCCCGCCTGCGCCTCCTGCAACGCGAGCAAACACAACAGCGAGGTCACCGGGTGGCTGCGGCGCAAGAAGCTCGACGAACGCACCTTCCTGCTCCGGCACGCGACGATCCTGCAGGTCCTGCTCGCCGAGGAGTAGCGCGCGCCACCGGGAGGTGGCCGCCCACCGCGGGACACCGGCTCACCACCGCCACGCGGCGGACGGCGGGGTCACTCCCAGCCACGGAACGGCTCGGGGGCCGCGAGGTCGGCGGCCAGCTCGTCGTCGTCGACCTCCCAACACGAGTGCTCCGCGCCGTCCACCAGGACCACCGGCAGGCGGTCGCCGTACTCCACCGCGAGTTCGGGATCGGCCGCACGGTCCACGTCCACCACCTCGAGCCGCGCGTGCGCCGTCGCGCACAGCGGGACCAACTGACCGTGGACCCGGACGCAGCTTCCACAGCCCTCGCGGGTAAGCAGGGTCACCGTGTGCACCATGCCCTGATAGTGCCCCACCCCCTCCGGACTCCCCTAGGATGGGGTCCCACCCCCACTAGGAGGTCCACCCGGTGAACGACCACACCGACGCCACCGACGAGTCCGATTCCGACACCGGGGGCAACGGTCTCCGGCTGCCCGGACGAGCGGACGTCACCAGTGCGATCGGGCGGCTGGTCTGGCGCCGGCGCAACGCCCGCGACCAGCGCGTCGCCGGCGAGGCCTCGGCCAGGAACGCGGTCAAGCTCGAGCCCGGCGCCGAGCCCGGTCCCCCGCTGGCCGACGCCACGACCACCGAGGACCACGACGACCACGCCGACACGCGGTTCGTCCCCGACCCGCAGGCCGCGGCGTTCTTCGACGTGGACAACACCCTGATCCAGGGCGCCTCGATCATCCTGCTGGCGCGCGGGCTGGCCAAGCACAAGTTCTTCACGGCGCAGGACGTGGCGTCGATGGCGTGGTCGCAGGTCAAGTTCCGGGTCTCCGGCAAGGAGAACGCCGACGACGTGGCCGCAGGCCGAGACAAGGCGCTGAGCTTCGTCAAGGGCCACACCGTCGCCGAGCTGACCGCGTTGAGCGAGGAGGTCGTGGACACCTCGATGCTCGACCGCGTCTGGCCGGGCACGCGCTCGCTGGTGCAGATGCACCTCGACGCCGGCCAGCAGGTGTGGCTAGTCACCGCCACGCCGGTCATGCTCGCGCGGGTGATCGCGTCGCGGCTCGGGCTCTCGGGTGCGCTCGGCACCGTGGCCGAGGAGGAGGACGGGGTGTACACCGGCCGGCTGGTGGGCGACATCCTGCACGGGCCCGGCAAGGCGCACGCCATCTCCAACCTCGCCGAGGCCGAGGGTTTCGATCTGTCCAAGTGCTACGCGTACTCGGACAGCTTCAACGACATGCCGATGCTCACGATGGTCGGCAACCCGGTCGCGATCAACCCGGACGGGCGGCTGCGCAAGTACGCCTCGGAGAACGGCTGGGACATCAAGGACTTCCGCACGGTGCGCAAGGCCGCCAAGCAGGCGGTCCCGGGCGTGCTCGCGGTGGGCGGGCTCGCCGGAGCCCGGGCGGCCGTGAAGTCCTCGTACGGCGCGCGGACGATCGGCCAGATCCGACGGATGTTCTGAGACGACTCGCGGCCGGGCCCCGAGCGGCCCGGGCGGATCAGCCGAAGAAGACGCTCCCACGGCGAGCGAGGTTCCGGAACAGGGTGTTCTGGATGGTCTCGCGGACCTGGTCGGTGATCTCGAAGACGATCATCGGGTCGTCGCCGGCGTCCGGGCCGAGGTGGGAGGTCTCGATGGGCTCGCCGAACTCGATGGTCCACTTGGTGGGCAGCGGGATGCCGCCCAGGCCGCCGAGCAGGGGGAACGTCGGCGTGATGGGCAGGTACGGGACACCCAGCAGCCGCGCCAGCGGGGAGAACTCGCCGATCTTGGGGTAGATCTCCTCCGAGCCCACCACCGAGCACGGGATGATCGGCGCGCCGGCGTCCAGCGCGGTGGACACGAACCCACCGCGGCCGAAGCGTTGCAGCCGGTAGCGGTCCGAGAACGGCTTGCCCAGTCCCTTGTAGCCCTCGGGCCACACCGCCACCACGTGTCCGCTCTCGAGCAGGCGTTCGGCGTCGGCAGCGCAGGCCAGCGTCGCCCCGGCCCGTCGCGCCAGCGGTGCGGAGACCGGCAGCGTCATCGCCAGGTCGGCGGCCAGCAGCCGCAGGGCGCGGCCCGAGTGGTCGTGGACGGCCACCGTGGTCATCATCGCGTCCAACGGCAGGACCCCGGCGTGGTTGGAGACGATCAGCCCGGCGCCCTCGGCGGGGATGTTCTCGGCGCCGATCACCTCGACCCGGAACCAGTGCTCGAACAGCGGTCGCCACATCGGCAGCCACACGGTGCTGTGGAAGTGCTCGTCGAAGCCGAACTCGTCGACCTCGTAACCACCGGTCACGCGCGTGGCGATCAGCTCGCCGACACCGTTGATGGCGTCGACGAGCCCCGACAGCGCGCTGACGTCGCCGGTCGCGAGCATCACGTCGACACCCCGCGCGACCTCACGGACGGGACCCAGCGTCTCGGCGTCGACGGGCAGCGCCTCCATCACCTGGCCGAGAGTGTCGCGCACCGAGGTGAGGAACCGGTCGACGATCCGTCCGATCTCGGTGGCGGCGGCGTCGCTGTGGCTGGTGGCGCCGAGGAAGCCCTCGCCCACGATGCGGTCGCTCCGCGAGTCGCGGCGGCCCTCCCCCCAGCGAGGCCCACCGAGTGGCTGGCTCAGGTCGAATTCGGGGCCCCTCACAGCGCCTCCTCCTTGCTCGGATCGGGCTCGTTCGGATCGGGCTCGTTCGGATCGGGCAACGCGCCGATCGCCTCGAGCTCGCACAGCGTGGTGTCCACTCCCGCGCGCAGCCGGTCGGCCACCGGCGCGGGGAGCATGGCGGCGATCTTGGCGGTCTTGCGCTCGAGCGTGGCGCGGGTGATGAGCGGTTCGGTGCCGGAGTCGACCAGGTAGGCGTGCAGTGCCTCCTCGGTGGAGTACCGGGGCGTGAAGCCGAACTCCTCGCGCATGCGCGTGGTGTCCACGGCGCGCCCGAAGCGCAGGTACCGAAGCTGCGAGGCCCCGACGTCGCGCAGGCCCTGACTGGACAGCAGCCGCACGGCCAGCTTGAACGTCTGCGGCGGAACCGGCAGCGGGACGTGCCCGGCCCGCCGGATGGCCTGGGTGAGCGTGAGGATCCCCTCGCCGGCGATGTTGAACGTCCCCGGCGCGGCGCCCATCGTGGCGTGCAGGAGGGCGTCGAGCGCGTCCTGGGGGTGCAGCAACTGGATGCGGGGGTCGTAGCCCGCCAGCACCGGGGAGATCGACGGCGCCAGCAGCTCCCCGAACACCGTGGGTTCGGGCAGTCCGAGGATCGCGGGGATCCGCAGGATCGTCACCTCGATGTCCGGCCGTTTGCGGGACATCCCGCGCACGTAACCCTCGACCGACAGGTGGTCCAGGGGGATGCCGCCGCTCGGTTGGCGGCGGGCCGCCATGTCCTCGGTGAACATGGCCGGGTCCACGCCCGAGGAGCCGTAGACGGTGGTCGAGGAGATCAACACGAACCGCTTGACGGTCGCGGCCCGCCCACAGGCCGCGATCACGTGCATCGAGCCCATGATGTTGGCCTCCTTGACGGCCGCACGGCCGCCCGGGGCGAAGTCGGTGTGGTGCAGTCCGGCGTGGACGACGGTGTCGATGCCGGCATCGCGCAGGATGCCCTGGAGGCGCGGCGACTGCGGGTCGAGGCGGACGAACTCGGCGTCCCTCATCCGACGGCGGTGCTGCGGCGACGGTTTGACGGAGTCGATGGCCAGGACGCGCTCGACGGATTCGGACCGGAGCAGCATCCCCACGAGGTGGGCGCCGAGGTATCGGCTCCCGCCCACGACGGCGACAGCCCGGGCGGGCCGACGGGTTGGTGCTTCGGGGTTCACCCAGACCACTGTAGCCGTGGACCCCCCCGGTCCGTCGCCCGGTCCGCGTACCCCGGACGTGCTGCTACACACACCCCGCGACACACCGATGCCCGCCACCACTTGCGGGTGACGGGCATCTGCTACGGGCGTGAGTCCGGGCGCTATCGAGGCGCCGCCGGACTCACTTACCGAGCTTGCGACGCTGCACGCGCGTCCGGCGGAGCATCTTGCGGTGCTTCTTCTTGGACATACGCTTGCGGCGCTTCTTGATCACAGAACCCATATCGGGGGTCACCTACCTGTCGACTACTGGTCTGGGGCCTTACAGCGGGCTTACTGCGTTCCGGCATCTAAGCGGGCTCGGAAGCCGGTACGGAACCCGTCCAGACTACCCGCAGGTGGGGCCGCGACGAAAACGGGCCCGGGGGCCGACCCGGAGCGGGTCAGCCGGCGGAGAAGTACGACGTGTCCAGGTACTCGTGGACCGCCTTGGAATGCACGCGGAACGACCGCCCCACCCGCACCGCGGGCAGCTCGCCCGAGTGGACGAGCCGGTAGACCGTCATCTTGGACACGCGCATGAGCGCTGCGACCTCGGCAACGGTCAGGAACTGGGAACCCCCCGCCGCCTGTGCGCCGCCTTCGGTCTTGTCGGTAGTCGCCATCTCACAACCCTTCGTGGCACGCGTCGTGCCGCAGGCTTCCCCTCCTGCGGTACGGACACGCACGTGCTGGGTATGAGCCTAGCGTGAAGGGTGTGATCAATGCGACGGGAGTGGGCAAATAACTTTGACGACACGCCGCCCGACCGCGGCCTGACCCACCCTGAACAGGGCTTGTGCTAAATGCGACGTCCCGCCAGGTGGCCGTTCTCTCACCTGGCGGGACGTGTGGGGCGCGTGGAGCGCAGCGGGCGATGCCCGGAGGCGGGTCAGTCGTCCCGCTCGTCGTCCTCGGCCTTCTGCGCTGCACGGGCCAGTTCCATCGACCTGGTGGCCGACGCCTCCACGGCGTCCGCCACCGCGGACCGGAAGCCCCCGGCCTCGAGTCGCCGGATCGCCGCCGCCGTGGTGCCGCCCGGCGAGCAGACCGCCGCGCGCAGGTCGGCGGGACCGTCACCGCCGGCGGTGAGCATGGCGCCGGCACCCATCGCGGTTCCGGCCGCGAGCCGCAGCGCGACGTCACGGGGCAGGCCCTGTTCGACCGCCGAGTCCACCATGGCCTCGGCCAGGAGGAAGAAGTAGGCGGGGCCCGAGCCGGACACGGCCGTCACGGCGTCCATCTTGGACTCCTCGACGACGACGACGGCGCCGACGCTCTCCATGATCCGGACCACCTGCTCCAGGTGCTCGTCGCGCGCATAGCGGCCCTTGCACGCCGCCGAGACGCCCTGCCCCACGAGCATCGCCGTGTTGGGCATCACCCGCACGACGGGGGATCCGGCACTGAGCTTGTTCTCCAGCACCGACGTGGGCACGCCGGCCGCCAGCGACACCACGATCGACTCGTGGACGCTGTCGGAGATCGCGTCGCCGATCCGGTCGACCACAGCGGGGACGTCGCCGGGCTTGACGGCCACCACGATCACATCCGCGCCCTCGCAGCCGATGTCCAGGCTGGTGGAGAGGATGCAGTACTTCTTGGCCAGTTCGGCGGCGCGGGATTCGACGGCCTCGATCACCACGATGTCCGAGGGCTCCGTCCCCGATTTCCGGAGTCCTGCGATGAGGGCCTCGCCGATGCGTCCGCCACCGACCACTGCGATTCTCGTCATGCCCTCAACAGTGCCACACACCCCCGGTGGTCCTGCACGGCTCGTCCCGCGGGATCAGCCCCACACCGCTCGTGCGGCCGGCGTCGACGCGGCCGACGGCCGCACGGGGTTCGGCGGGCGGGTGCGCAGACGACTCCGCCCGCACCGTGAGGGGTGCGGGCGGAGTGGTGACGGGTCGTGTGGGCCGGTCAGGTGACCACTCTGAGCAACAGTGGCCCGCAGGTCACGCCCAGGCCGACGATCACCGCGAGGGCGATGCTGACCATGTCGTTCGACCTGCGCAGGACGCGGACCATGGCGACCAGTCCGACGATCACCACGAGCGCCAGGGCCATGGCCACCCACGGCAGGTCGCGCCACAGCAGCTGGAAGCCGATGAAGAGCGCTGCGCCCGCGACGCCCGAGGCGAGCACCTGGGCCACGAGGACCAGCCATTCCGTCGTGGACGAGCGCACGGCCGGCTCGGCGTCGCCCGGGGCGTGATCAGGATCGAGGTCGGTCGACGCCCCGGGCCGGGAGGTCGCCCGGTGGTGGGCAGGGGCGGCCTGGTCGGCTGCACCCTGGGCCGGGGTCGCCTGCGCCGGGCCGGTGTGCGCGGGGGTCGCCTGCGCAGTCGTGGCGTGGTCGGCCCGTGCCGCGCCGGCGGCCGCTGCGCCCGCGGCGGCTGCACCAGTGGTGGCAGCGCCCGCGGCGGCTCCCCCGGTGGCGGAGTCCCCGGTGGCGGAGTCCCCGGTCGGAGCGTCGGGGGCCTTGTGTGCGGTCGAGCCACTGCCCGACGGGACACCCCACTGCTCAGCCGTCTTCTGCTCAGCCGTCTCCTGCTCCGTCGCCGAGGTCGATGCGCCTGTGGGCGTCGCCGCGGCGGTGGGCCGCGCTGCCGACGTGGGAGCCGGGGCCGCGGACGGTGCGGAGGCGGTCGGCATGGAGGCGGTCGGCGCGTCGGCCTTCTTCACCGGCACGGTCGGGGTGGGACGGTCCGCCGACGGTTCCGACGGGCGACCGTCGGCCTGCGGCGTGGCCGACCGGGCCGCGTCCGCCTCGCTCCTCGACGCGGCCACTCCGGCAGCGGCGGCGCCGGCGACACCTGCCGCGGCGCCGGCGGCGACGCCGGGCGTGGTCTCCGAACGCCCCGCCGGGCCCGGCCGGACACCGGGAGCCCCGGACTGCGCCCGGTCCGAATCCTTGTCCCTGCGCTTGCGGCCGAGCAGTCCGCGTAGGCCGCCCTTCCTGCCGGAGTCGGCGGACGAATCGTGGTCGGCCGGCGGCGGGGTCTGCTGCTGAGGAGCCTGCTGGGACGCCGGCGGCGGCGTCTGCGTCTGCGGAGTCCGGGGCTGCGGCGCGGTCTGCGAGGGCGCGGTGGGGCCCGCCTGCGACCGCGGCTGAGCCTGTGACCCCGGCTGAGCCGGTGCCTGCGGCGGGGTCGACGCGGCGGGCGTCTGCGCCCTGCGCCTCCCGGGCGCCTCCGCGGCCTGCGCACGACCCTCACCTGAGTCATCCGTCTCCGGCGCCCGTCGCCGCCCCGGCGTCCGGGCAGCCCCGCTCCCGGCGGTGGGAGCGCTCGCGGGCCCGGCCGTCGCGTCCGCGCCCGGAGTCGCGGCTCGATCCGCCGACCCGGGTCGCCGCACCTCCGGGGAGGAGGACGAGCTCGTCGTCGTCGTCGTCTCGGGGGTCTTCTCCCCCGCCCCGGCGGCCGTCTCCTCGGCCTCGCGGGCCCGGCGGCGCGCGGCGCGGCTGCTGAGCTCGGTGTCATCGGTGATCCGCGGGATCTCGCCGGTGAGCTCGGAGACGCTCACGCCGCTGCCGCCCTCGTCGGCCCGCCGGTGCCGGCGCCCCTTGGGTGCGGCCGCGTCCGACTGCTCGGCGCCCATGCGCTTGAGCAGCTCCGCCACGGTGATCTGCTGACCGTCCTGATCCTCGGCCATCTCAGCTCCCCTTTCCGTCGCCGCCCGCGTCCCGGTCGAGACGCTGCAGAATGAGCCCCTCCCGCAGAGCCCACGGGCAGATTTTCACACTTTCCAACCCCAGAGCCCTCATCGACGCCTCCGCCACCAGCGCTCCCGCGACCACCTGATGGGACCGGTCAGAGCTGATGCCCTCCAACTCTGCCCTGTCGGCGGCCGTCATGCGAGAGATAAAGGCGATCACCTGCCGCAGACCCGACGCGGTGAGGATCCGCTCCACCCGCGGCCCCTCCGACGACGGCGCCGCGCCGGTGAGCCGCGCCAGCGTGCGGAACGTCTTGGAGGTGGCACAGGCCAGGTCGGGGGTGCCGGCCGCCCGCAGGTCCCGGGCAGGGCCCTCCAGCTCGGCGTCGATGAAATCACGCAACTGGTTGATGCGCTTGCGTTCGGGCGGGTCGGTCTTGAACCAGTCGTGCGTCAACCGGCCGGCGCCCAGGGGCAGGCTGAAGGCGTGCTCGGGCAGCTCGTCCTCGCCGCTCGTGAGTTCGAGCGAGCCACCACCGATGTCGAGGTTGACGATCCGACCGGCGCTCCAGCCGAACCACCGGCGGGCGGCCAGGAAGGTCATCCGCGCCTCGTCCTCGCCGGAGAGCACGCGCAACGCGATCCCGGTCTCCTTCTCGACCTTTTCGAGCACCGCGTCCGAATTGGCGGCGTCGCGCACCGCCGAGGTCGCCAGGGCCATGACCTCGCGGCACTTGGTGGCCTTGGCCAGATCGGCGGCCTCGTTGACCGCGTCGATCAGCCGGGCGATGCCGGTCTTCGAGATGTTGTCGTCCTCATCGAGGTACTCGATCAGCCGCAGACGGGTCTTGGAGTCGTTCATGGGCGTGGGGTGCCCGCCGCGATGGGCGTCGACCACCACGAAATGGACCGTGTTGCTCCCGACGTCCAGGACACCTAATCTCACACGCCCACCCTAAACGGTCTACGGTCGCAGGTTGTGACCGCCACCGAACGCACCAGCACCCCGGGCGCGCCCGCCGCGGAAGTCCCCCTCGACTTCCCCCGCGAGTGGTACAGCTTCCCGGACCCCGCGAACGACCAGCACCTCGTCTCCGCGGACATGACCTGGCTGCTGTCCTCGTGGACCTGCGTGTTCGGCACCCCGGCCTGCCACGGCATCGAGGCCGACCAGCCCGACTCCGGCTGTTGTACGCACGGGGCGTTCCTGTGTGACGACGACGACCGCGCGCGACTGACCGTGAACGTCGAACTCCTGGGACCCGAGGACTGGCAGCACCGTGGGGCCGCGCTGGAGGCCGCGGAGGCCGAGGGCGGCGATCTCGAGCCGTGGCTGGAAGAGGACGAGCTCACCGGGGACGACGGCGAGCCCGAGCCCGCCCTGCGGACGAGGCGCCACGGCGGGCGATGCGTGTTCTTCAACGACGTCGGCTTCCCGGCCGGCTCGGGCTGCGCCCTGCACCACATGGCCCTGAGGACGGGGCGGACCCTGCCCGAGTCGAAGCCGGACGTGTGCTGGCAACTGCCCATCCGCCGCACGCAGGAGTGGGAGGCCCGGCCCGACGAGGTGGAGGTCCTCCACACCCGTATCGGCGAGTACGACCGCCGCGGCTGGGGCCCCGGCGGGCTGGACCTCGACTGGTACTGCACCGGATCGCCCGAGGCGCACGTCGGGGCCGACCCGGTGTTCGTCTCGCTGCGCGACGAGCTGGTGGAGTTGCTGGGGGCCGACTGCTACGAGGTGCTGGCCGCGGCGTGCCGGCGCCGCCGCCAGCTGGGGATCGTCGCCGTGCACCCCGCGACGGAGCGGGCGACTTCCTAGTCGACCACTCCCATTCCGGACCGGACGAGCCGGTCAAATCCCGATCTGGACCGGACGAGCCGGTCAGCCCTCGAACTTGTAGCCCAGGCCCCGGACCGTCACCAGGTGGACCGGCTTGCCCGGGTCCTGCTCGATCTTCGAGCGCAGCCGCTTGACGTGGACGTCCAGAGTCTTGGTGTCCCCCACGTAGTCCGACCCCCAGACGCGGTCGATCAGCTGACCGCGGGTGAGCACCCGGCCCGAGTTGCGCAGCAGGTACTCGAGCAGGTCGAACTCCTTGAGCGGGAGGGTCACCACCGACCCGCGGACGGTCACCGTGTGCCGCTCGATGTCCAGGCGCACCGGGCCCGACTCCAGGACACCGATGTCGTCCGGCTGGTCTCCCTCCGTGTCCGCGCCGCGCCTGAGCACGGCCCGGATGCGGGCGATGAGTTCGCGGGCCGAGTAGGGCTTGGTCACGTAGTCGTCGGCCCCCAACTCCAGCCCGACCACCTTGTCGATCTCGCTGTCCCGCGCGGTCACCATGATGACCGGGACGCTCGAGGTCACCCGCAGGCGCTTGCACACGTCGGTTCCGGACATGCCCGGGAGCATGAGGTCCAGCAACACGATGTCCGCGCCCTCCGCGTCGAAGCTCTCCAGCGCGGTCGGGCCGTCGCCGGCGATGGTGACCTCGAAGCCCTCCTTGCGCAGGAGAAACGCCAACGGATCCGCGAGCGAAGCCTCGTCCTCTACGATCAGCACCCTGGTCACGGCACCTGGTCCTCTCCTTGTTGGTCGTGCTCGGCGGGGGGCGGGGCCCCCTCGCCACCCGGCTCCACATGGGCCGGGAGTTCGAGTGTGAACGTGGACCCGGTCCCGGGCCTGCTCCAGATGCTGACGCCGCCGTTGTGGTTCTGGGCGACGTGCTTGACGATCGCCAACCCCAGCCCGGTCCCGCCGGTGGCCCGGGACCGGGCCTTGTCCACGCGGAAGAACCGTTCGAACACGCGGGTCTGGTGCTCGGGCGCGATGCCGATCCCCCGGTCGGTGACCCGCAGCATCACGGTGTCCCCGTCGAGCGCCCGCGTGATCGAGACCGGGGTGCGCTCCGGCGAGTAGTTGACGGCGTTGGAGATGAGGTTGGTCAACGCGGTGACCAGCAGTGTCCAGTCGCCCGAGATCTCGAGCCCGGAGGGCGCGTCGGTGATCAGCTCGATCCCGGCCGCCTCCGCCGCGGACGCCGACCTGCGCATGGCCTCGTCCACCACGGCGTCCACGTCCACCGGCTCGGGATCGCGGATCCGCTCGGCGCCCTGGAGCCGGGACAGCTCGATGAGCTCGGAGACCATCTTGCCCAGCCTGTGGGCCTCGCTCACCACGCGGCCGCCGAAGTACTCGACCGACTCCGGGTCGTCCTTGGACTCCAGCAGCGCCTCGGCCAACACGGCCATGGCCCCCACCGGTGTCTTGAGCTCGTGGGAGACGTTGGCCACGAAGTCGCGCCGGGCGGCCTCCATGCGCCGCTGCTCGGAGTCGTCGTCGGCGAACACCACCGCGAACTGACCGAGGTGTCCGCCGAGGATCTCGCTGCGGCCGCTCACCGACGGGATCCGGCGGCGCCCCGTGATGACCTTGGCGGGCAGGTCGAACGCCGAGGGCTCGCCGCCGGCGAAGGTGATCTCGGCCGCGCGCCACACCGGGTCCACCAGGAGCCGGTCGTCCACGATGCCCAGCTCCGCGGCGCGACGGTTGTAGAGCACCACGTCCTGGTGTCGGTCCACCACGGCGAGCGCGTACGGCGCCTGGTGGTACACCGCCCGCAGGACCTCCAACCGGCTCGGACCCTGCTGTTCGGCGAGCCGGAGCTCACGGCGGGCGTTGAGCCGGGGGACGACGAACCCGCCGACGACAAAGCCGACCACTGCGGCGATGATCGCGAGGGCGATCCCGAGACTGACCTGCACGAGGCAGATACTACGGTGCGGCGAATCGGCGACCACAACGGAGAACCCCCGTCCATCTGCGGGAAGTCCGCAGGTGGACGGGGGTTCGCCGCGTGTTCACCGGAGCGACACCTACTTCTGGGCGCCCTGGCTGGCGACGGCCGCGGCTCCCGCGGCCGCGGCCTCCGGGTCGAGGTAGGTGCCCCCCGGGTTGGAGACCAGACCGGAGTCGTCGAAGCGGTAGACCAGCGGGATGCCGGTGGGGATGTTCAGGCCCGCGATGTCCTCGTCGGAGATGCCGTCGAGGTGCTTGACAAGTGCGCGCAACGAGTTCCCGTGCGCGGCCACCATGACCGTCTTACCCTCCGCCAGCTGCGGCGCGATCTCGGCCGCGTAGTACGGGATGAAGCGGTCCACCACGTCCTTGAGGCACTCGGTCAGCGGCACCTCCGGCAGGTCCGCGTAGCGGGGGTCCGCCGACTGCGAGTACTCGTTGTCCGCATCGATCGCCGGCGGCGGCGTGTCGTAGCTCCGGCGCCAGAGCATGAACTGCTCGTCGCCGAACTCGTCCTTGATCTCCGCCTTGTTGAGGCCCTGGAGCTTGCCGTAGTGCCGCTCGTTGAGCTTCCAGTGCCGCACCACGGGGATCCAGTGCCGGTCGCAGGCGTCGAGCGCGATGTTGGCCGTGGTGATGGCCCGACGCAGCAGCGAGGTGTACAGCACGTCCGGGAGGATGCCCTCCTCGGCGAGGAGTCTGCCGCCGCGGACCGCCTCCTCGCGTCCGAGGTCGGTGAGGTCCACATCGACCCATCCGGTGAACTGGTTGGAGGCGTTCCACGTGGACTGACCGTGACGCAGCAGGACGAGGGTTCCGTAAGCCATACGGCCATTATGACCCGACGCCCGAGGACTACGGTGCAGACATGACCACACACGCCGGAGACACCCCCGATCGACCCGACCGGCCGTGGACCGCCCACTACACCCCGGGCACCACACATAACCTCGACTACGGCACCACCACGCTCATCGACCAGTTCGACGACGCCGTGCGCACCTACGCCGACCGGCCCGCGACCGAGTTCTTCGGCCGACTGACCCCCTACTCCGAGATCGGCAGCCGGGTCCGCCACGCTGCCGAGGGACTGCGTCGCCTCGGGGTGGGGCGCGGGGACCGGGTCGCGGTCCTGCTGCCCAACTGTCCGCAGGGGATCGTCGTGTTCTACGCCGCGCTGCGGATCGGCGCGATCGTGGTCGAGCACAACCCGCTCTACACCGCCGACGAGCTCGAGGGCCCGTTCGCCGACCACGGCGCGAGGGTGGTGGTGACCTGGAACGTCGTCGCCGGGATGGTGCGCGAGCTGGCCGACCGCCCCGGCACGGAGATCGAGCACATCGTCGCCGTCGACCTGCTCGACGAGCTCCCCGCGGCCAAGCGCCTGGCGCTGAAGCTCCTGCCCGTCCCGTCGCTCCGCGCCTCGCGGGCCAAGCTCTCCGCGCCCGCTCCCGGGACGCTGGACTGGCGCGAGCTGGAGACCGGGCCGGAGCTGGACTTCTCGTATCCCCGCCCGAAGGCCGACGACCTCGCGCTGATCCTGTACACCTCCGGCACCACCGGCACGCCCAAGGGCGCCACGCTCTCGCACGCCAACCTCGTGGCCAACGCCAAGATGGGCGAGGCCTGGGTGCCCGAGCTCGAGCTGGGGCGCGAGCGGTTCCTGGCCTCGCTGCCGATGTTCCACGCCTACGGGGTGACGCTCTGCGTGGTGATCGGGATCGCGGTGGGTGCCCGGCTGCAGCTCGTGCCCGCGCCCGAGATGGACCTCATCATGCCGATCCTGGCCAAGGACCTGCCCACCTTCATCCCGGCCGTCCCCCCGATCTACTCCAAGATCCTCGAGGAGGCCGGCAGGCGGGGCATCCCGCTGCACGGCATCCGGCACTCGCTGTCCGGCGCCATGAGCCTGCCCGACGAGCTCATCGAGAGGTGGGAGGCCGCGACCGGGGGCCTGCTCGTGGAGGGGTACGGGATGACCGAGACCTCGCCCATCACGGTGGGCAACCCCATGTCGACGGCGAGGCGGGCCGGCAGCATCGGCGTCCCCTTCCCGGACACCGACATCCGTGTCGCGGACAAGGACGACCCCTCGGTCGACGCACCGGCTGGCGAGCCCGGTGAACTGTTGGTCAAGGGGCCGCAGGTGTTCCCGGGCTACTGGCGCAACGAGAAGGCGACCGCCGAGACCTTCCACGACGGCTGGATCCGCACCGGCGACGTGGTGGTGCAGGACCCCGACGGCTTCCTGCACGTGGTGGACCGGATCAAGGAGATGATCGTCACCGGCGGGTTCAACGTCTACCCGTCCGAGGTCGAGGCGGTCCTGCGCACGGCCCCGGGCGTGGCCGACTGCGCGGTGGTGGGACGGCGCGGACCGGACGGGGGCGAGCAGGTCGTGGCCGCGGTCGTGCTCGAACCGGACACCGAGCTCGACGCCCCGGCCCTGCGCGCCCACTGCAAGGCCTCACTCGCCGGGTACAAGGTCCCCCGGGAATTCGTGGCGCTGGGCGAGCTGCCCACCAACCCGATGGGCAAGGTCCTGCGCAAGAAGGTCGCCGAGCAGCTCTGACGGGAGCCGCGACGCCCGCACCCGCGACGCCCCACACCGTCGACGCCCCACACCGTCGAGAAGAGCGTCCCGCACACATCGGCCGAGAAGAGGGTGAGCGGAACGCTCTTCTCGACGGAGAGGCGGTCGCCGGGGCGGTCGCCGGGGGGCGGGCGCCGGGGGCGGGCGCCGAGGGCTCGCGGGTTACTCGTGCCCCGGCTGGGGCAGGTCCTCGGTGAGGTGGCGGAACGCATCCAGGTTGCGCAGCGGCTCACCGCGCGAGACGCGCCACTCCCACTCGCGGCGGATCGAGGTGTGGAAACCGGTCTCGAGCAGGATGTTGAAGTCGTGATCCGCCGCCTCGAGCACCTGGCCCAACACGCGGTCGAGCTCCTCCTCGGTCACCGCGACCAGCGGCATCCGGCCCACCAGGTAGATGTCGCCGTTGTTGTCCAGCGTGTACGCCACCTGGTACAGTCGACGGTTGCGCCGCAGCAGGTACTTGTAGACCCTCTCGAAGTCCTCGTCGGGCTTGCGGCAGACGAACGCCTCGATCCGCACGCTCTCCCGGTTCACCGTCAGATGGCAGGCGGTCTTGAGCCGCTTCTCCCCCGGCAGCTGGACCACGAAGACGCGGCCGTCGGCCAACGTCGACTCGATGTCCCGCTCCACCAGGAAGCGTCGGATCAACTCGAGGGTGGGGCGGTCGACGTCGTCGGCACCGCGCGGCGCGGACCCGCCGTCGTCGTCCATGCGCTTGTTCTCGGTGGGGTCGATCATGGTGACTCCTTCGGTTCGACGGCCGGACTCGTGAGCGATTCGTCACGGGGGCTTGTTCGGACGGGGCCGGGTTCGCGGGCCGGGCTCGCGCGCCGCTCCGCTGCGGGCCGGGCTCGCGCGCCGCGCCGCTGCCGCGGGCGATCAGGACGCGGCGGCCTCCGCCCGCCGGGCTCGGTAGGCCGCCATCGTGCCCGCGTACGAGGCGAGCAGTCCGTCGGCCGTGGAATCCCAGGAGAACGCCGAGGCGTGGACCGGGGCGGCCCGCGACATCGACAGGCGGCGCTCGTCGTCGTCGAGCAGTCCCACCAACGTCTCCGCCCACACCCGCGGATCGTGCCCGTCCACGGTGATCCCGGTGCGACCGTGGTCCACCGCGGTGGGCAGGCCGCCCACCGCCGCCGCCACCACGGGCGTGCCGCACGCCTGGGCCTCGAGGGCCACGAGCCCGAACGACTCGGAGTACGACGGCACGGCCACGACGTCGGCCGCGCGGTAGACGTCCACCAGCTCCGACGGCGGCCGCGGTGCGAGGAAGCTCAGCCGGTCGGCCACGCCCAGCTCCTCGGCGAGGTCCATGAGCGAATGGGGACGCTCCAGCCCGGACCCGCTGGGCCCGCCCACGACCATCAGTCGCACGTCGCGGTGCGGCTGCTCCCGCACGATCTCGGCCAGCGCGCGCACGATCACGTCGGGGGCCTTGAGCGGCTGGATCCGGCCGACGAACGCGATCACCTCGGACCGCTGCGAGAGCCCCAACGCGCGGCGGGCCCGCTCGGTGCCGCGCTGCGTGCCGGGGGTGTACTGCTCGAGATCGGCGCCCGGGGGCACCACGTCGATGTGGGCGGGGTCGGCGTCGTAGTAGCCCACGAGCTCGTCGCGCTCGCCGGTGGTGTTGACCACCAGCCGGTGCGCGGAGTCCACGATCTGCTGCTCCCCGATGCGCCGGGACTCCGGCTCCGGGGTATCGCCCTCGGCCAGGACCGCGTTCTTCACCTCGGCCAGTGTGTGGGCGGTGTGCACCAGCGGCACGCCCCAGTGCTCGGAGGCCACCAGGCCGGCCTGCCCCGACAGCCAGTAGTGGGAGTGGATGAGGTCGTAGTGCCCGGGCGCGTGACCGGCCTCGGCCCGCATCACGCCGGCGACGAACGGGCACAGCTGCGTGGGCAGGTCCTCCTTGCGCAGCCCCTCGAACGGCCCGGCCACGATGTTGCGCACCAGGACGCCGTCGCCGGCCTGCTCGACCGGGGGCTGCGAGGAGTGGGTGGCGCGGGTGAACACCTCGACCTCCACCCCCCGCCGGGCCAGCCGACGAGCGGTCTGCAGCACATACACGTTGAGCCCGCCCGCGTCGCCCGTGCCCGGCTGGGCCAGCGGCGAGGTGTGGAACGACAGGACGGCGATGCGCCGCGGGAGGGGGGCCTCGGCGCCGGTGCGGAGATCGGAGACGGTCACCCCACCGATTGTGCCCGCGACGACGACGAGGCGCACTCCGGCGCGGGGCGACCCGCCCGTCGCCGCGACGCGGATCCGCCGCTACAGCGTGTCGGCGAAGGCGTGGAGTTCGGACAGGAACCGCGGCATCTCCTCGAGGAAGGGCGCGTGTGCCGAGTCGGCGAAGCCCACGTACCGCGCGCCCGGGATCATCTCGGCGTTGGCCTGGCCGGCCGAGGGCAGCACCACCCCGTCGTGCTCGCCGTGGATGACCAACGCGGGGACGGTCAGGCCGCGCAGGGTGTCGTCGTGGTCCACCCGCCGAGTGAGCAGCTTCCGTCGCACGGCGGGGGGCGTGGCCAGGGACAGCCCGAAGATCCGTTGGCGGCTCACGCCGTCGCCGGAGCGCATCATGGCGGTGCCGAAGCCCGCCAGGGTGGCGATCGCGGTACCCGGGTCCTCCTCGAACCCCCCGTCGGCGACCGCCATCATGGCCGGTCCGACCGCACCGCCGGCCGAGCGGGAGACGGCCGTGACCGCGCCGCACAGCACCAGGCCGGCGACCCGTCCCTCCCCGCGCGAGGCCAGGTAGTCGGAGGCCACGATCCCGCCGTAGGACCAGCCGAGCAGGATCGCCCCGGCGCCGGTTCCATCCCCGCCGACTCCGGCCTCGGCGACTCCGCCCTCACCGATCCCCGCGGCGTCGAGCACCGCCTCGAGATCGTCGGCCCACTGCTGCGACGAGTCGTATCCCGCCTCCGCGACGCCGGAGTGGCCGTGGCCGCGCAGATCCACCGCCACCACCCGGAACCGCGCGGCCAGCGCGTCGAGCAGGTCCGGCCCCCAGCAGGCGCTCGACTGGGCCCAGCCGTGGACCAGCACCAGCGGGCGGGCGGCGGGGTCGCCGAGGACGCGGTAGGCGATGACGGTGCCGTCGGAGGAGACGGCGGACGAGACGGCGGGTGTGGGTGCAGAGTTCATGGGACTCATCGTGCCAGCCGCACATGAGTCGGCCGGGGCCGAGCGTTCCGGCCACACAAGCCGGACCGGGGCGGCTACCGTGGTCCAATGGCAACCACCACCACCCAGATCGACTCCGACGTCGTGGTCCGCACCTTCTTCGACGCCCTCGTCTCGGGCAACGTCCCCGCCGCCGCCGACCTGCTGGCCGACGACGTGTGGTGGGCCAACATCGGGCTCCCCACCATCCGGGGTAAGCGCGACGTGGTCAAGGCGCTGTCGGCCATGGGCGCCACCGTGGACTTCGACGCGGAGATCCACCACCTCGCCGTGGGCGCACCGGCGGACCCGACCACCCCAGGCTCCCCCGCCATCGTGCTCACCGAACGCACCGACTACCTGGGACTCGGGCGATTCCGCTGCGGTTTCTGGGTCTGCGGACGCCTCGAGGTCCGCGACGGCCTCGTCTGCGGCTGGCAGGACTACTTCTCCAAGTCCGACATGGCCCTCGGCACGGTGCGCGGGCTGGTGGGGATGATCACCGGACGGGGTCGCTGAACTCGTCGTCGTCGAGCACCTAGTCTCTGGGACATGAGCTTCGATCACCCCGCCGCACGCGCGCGCCTGGCCGCCCTCCCCGCCGACACCCGCATCGCGGTGGTGACCGGCGCCTCTTCCGGGATCGGTGAGGCCACCGCGCGCGAACTGGCCGGGCTGGGGTTCCACGTGGTCGTCGGCGCCCGGCGACTCGACCGGCTGCAGGCGCTCGCGGACGAGATCGGCGGCACCGCCATGCCCCTGGACGTGACCGATCCCGCCTCGTGTGAGGCGTTCTGCGCGGCCGTCCCCCGGCTCCACGTGCTGGTCAACAACGCCGGCGGCGCCAAGGGCACGACCACCGTCATGGACGCCGACGAGGAGCAGTGGCGGTGGATGTGGGAGACCAACGTCCTGGGCACTCTTCGGCTCGTGCGCGGCCTCATGCCGGTGCTCGTGGAGACCGGCGACGGCCTGGTGGTGACCATCACCTCGATCGCCGCGCTGGAGTCCTACGACAAGGGCAGCGGCTACACCACCGCCAAGCACGCGCAGGCCGTGCTGCACCGGACGCTGCGCGGGGAGCACCTGGGCCAACCCGTGCGGTTCACCGAGATCGCGCCCGGCATGGTGGAGACCGAGTTCTCGCTCGTGCGGTTCGACGGCGACGACGACAAGGCCGGCGCCGTCTACCAGGGATTGACCCCCATGGTCGCACGCGACATCGCCGAGATCGTGGGGTTCGTGGCGAGCCGGCCGTCGCACGTCAACCTGGACCAGATCGTGGTCAAGCCGCGGGACCAGCACTCGGCCATGCGGGCCCACAGGCGCTGAGCGGTACGGTCCCGCGGTGGCGCGGTGGCGCGGTGGCGCGGGACCCCGTTGGCAGGTCCCGCCGACAAGGCCAGGCTTACCGATGTTCGGTTAGGCTTACTGACCTGGTAAAACGCGGTTGCCGGCCCTACTGTGGGACCCCTGGGGCGCAACATGCCCCGGGCGAACCTCGACGCCCGTCGAGGTCCCCCGAGAGGAAGGGTGCCATGATCATGGCCAAGAAGTCGTCGTCGTTCACCGAACTCCTGTCCGCGCAGGTCGGTCACGAGTTCGCCGCGAGCCAGCAGTACATCGCGATCGCAGTGTGGGCCGACGCCAAGGACCTGCCCCAGCTCGCCGGGCGCTTCTACCAGCACAGCCTCGGCGAGCGGAACCACGCCATGATGATGGTCCAGTACATGCTCGACCGCGACATCCCGGTGACCATCCCGGCCGTGCCCGGCCCGCAGGCCGAGTTCGACGGCCCCGTCGCCGCCCTGCGCCACGCGCTCGAGCAGGAGAAGCAGGTCACCCGTCAGATCGAGTCGATGTTCCAGGCGGCCCGCGCCGAGTCCGACCCGCTGGGTGAGCAGTTCATGCTGTGGTTCCTGCGTGAGCAGGTCGAGGAGGTCGCCAACATGAGCACCCTGGTGGCGATCGCCGAGCGCGCGGACAACGACTGGTTCCGCATCGAGGAATACCTCGCACGCGAGACCGACACCTCCACCAACACCGGCACCCCGCCCGCGGTGGCCGGCGGCGCCGTCTGACCGGACATCCCGGATCCGGCGAGCGGGCTCGGCCGGTACGGGCGGGGCTGGTGTTGGCGGGGCCTGTACGGGCGCGGGCGGGTCAGGCGCAGCTGTACTCCACGTAGCTCACCCCGCTGTCGAACCCGATCCGCCGGTGCGTGACCAGGGACCGCGCACCGGTGGACCCGGCGATCAGCGGTCGCCCCCGGCCGATCACCACCGGGTTGACCTTGAGCCGGAACTCGTCGATCTCGTCCGCCAACGCCGCTGCCAGCTCCCCGCCACCGCAGAGCCAGATGTCGAGCGGGGAGCTCTCCGCCTTGAGTCGTCGGACCAGTGTCACGGGGTCCTCGTCCGACGCAGTGAGGCCCGTCTCCGCCGGCAGATCACCCGGCCGATGGGTCACCACGTACTGGCGCAGGTGCGGGTAGCCGCTGGCCAGCCCCTCGTCGACAGCGACTTGATGGGTGGACCGGCCCAGCAGAACCGTGTCGAACACCCATGGGGCGGTCCCCGCGAGCCCGATCGCGCCGCGGATGTGACCGGGGATCGTCTCCGGATAGTGCTCGACGAGCCAGGCCATGTGGTCGCCCTCGAGCGGAAAGAAGTCCGTCCGTCCGTCGGGGTCCGCGATGAACCCGTCGGCGGTGACGGCGATGTAGTAGATGAGCTTGCGCATGGGTGAGTCCCTTCGTGGTCTGTGATCAGGGGAAATGGAGCGGGTCAGCCGAGCCGGATCACGTCGTCCACCCCCACCCGGGCACAGAAGCCGTCGTCGTGGCTCACCAGGACCAGGGCCCCGCGCCACCGCGCGAGAGCGTCGGCGAGCACCTCCACGCCGGCGAGGTCGAGGTTGTTGGTGGGCTCGTCCAGGATCAGCAACTGCGGAACCGGCCGCGCGAACAACCTCGCCGCCAACGCCGCGCGCAGACGTTCGCCACCGGAGAGCTCGGCGAGGCGGCGGAACCCGGCGTCCCCCGTGAACAACATCCGCGCGGCGTGGGCGTGGACCTGCTCGGGATCGGCCTCAGGGCGCACCGCCCGGATCGCGTCCACCACCGACCTGTCGGGATGCTCGACCCGCAGATCCTGCGGCAGCAGAGCCCAGGGCACGTGCGCCGCCTCGTCGTCACCAGCTCCGGCGGACCCGTCACCGAACAGGCGCCGGAGCAGCGTGGTCTTGCCGCTGCCGTTGGGGCCGGCGAGCCGTATCCGCGCAGGCCCGGTCAGGTGGATGCGACCGGCGACCGGATCGAGGGTGTCAATCACGCTCCGCCCGGCCGGCAGCCCCGGGTCGGGCATCGGGATCCGCAACACCTCCTCTCGGCGGACGGCGGCGTCGGCGTCCTGCATCCGCGCGCGCGCCTGCTCGACTCCCTGCTCGTGGACCGCGCGTAGTCTGCCCGCGGATTCCTGGGCGGACCTGCGACGTGCGTTCATGAGGATCTTGGGCATCCCGCCGGCGGCCTGCACCCGACGCCCCTGCGCGAGTCGGCGGCTCGCCTTCTCCATCCCGTCGACCCTGTCCCGCTTCTCCGCGCGCAGCTCGTTGCGGGCGTCCGCCAGCGACTGCACCGCGGCCGACTGCTCGAAGTCGACGACCTCCCGGTACAGCGAGTACGGCCCCCCGAAGAGTCGACATCGTCCGGACCGCAGCTCCACCGTGGCATCGGCCCGTTCGAGCAGTTCCAGGTCGTGGCTCACCGCCACAGCGATCCGCCGCCCTGCGGAGACGAACCCCTCGAGCGCCGCGAACAACCTGGCCCGGGCCGGTCGGTCGAGGTTGGTGGTCGGCTCGTCGAGAAGCAGCACCTTCGGCTGCCCCAGGAGTCGACCCGCCACCGCCGCGAGCGTGCGCTCCCCGCCGGACAACTCGCCCACGGGTCTGGTCAACTCGGCGGGCAGGCCCAGCTGGTCGAGCAGCGCGAGGGTCCGTTCGGCGACGGACCAGTCATCACCGATGCGGGCGAAGTCGTCGTCGTCGCCCTCTCCCGCCTCGATCCGATGCAGCGCCGCGAGCTGCGGGCCTATCCCGAGTTCGTCGGCGAGGGTGCGGCCGGGCGAGGCGTCGACGAGCAGCTGCGGCAGGTATGCGACCGCGGGCGGGCGGGCGGGCTCGCCGTCGACGGAGATCGACCCGGCGGACAGCGGCAGCTCCCCGGCGATCACGCGCAGCAGCGTGGACTTGCCGGCGCCGTTGCGGCCGACCAGTGAGGTCAGACCGGGGCGCACCGTGAGGTCGAGCCCGGTGAAGAGTGTGGTGTCGTCGGGGAACGCGTAGGCGACGTCCGACAGGACGAGGGAAGACATGAGTGCTCCAGGGAGGTGGCGGGTGGGCCGGGTCTCACCTGGGGTCGAGCACTGTGCTGTGGCTCCTCGTGTCGAGTTCTCGGCTGGCGCCCCTCGCGCCCGCAGGTCTCCCCGCGGTCACGCCGTGCGCCTGCCGACTTCCGCTGTGCACAGTACGCCGGGGGGCCACCGCGGGCAAGGGCTGCACGCGAGGCACGAGAGCACGCGAGGTCCCGTCTGGTCGAGGCTACTGCGGCGATTCCGCCGATTCACCGCAGTAGGCACGACCAGAACGCCGTGCCTGCGGCGGGCGGGCGCGTCACATGAACGCGCTGGGCGGGAGGCCTTCGCGGCTGGTCATCGGCAGCTCCTTCTCGAGCTTCTCCATGAAGAAGTGCGACTGCACCGCGGTCCAGATGTTGTTGGTGAGCCAGTAGATACCGATCGCGATGGGGAAGTTGAAGAAGTACGCGCCCACGATCGGGAAGAAGGGGAACAGGTACATCATGATCTTCATCGACTGGTTCATCGACTCGGTCATGGACTCGGCGATCGACTGGAAGTCCTGCGGCTTGCCCGCAGCTGCCGAGCCCGCCGCACCGGCTCCCGCAGCGGCGCCGGTGGTGGCGGGCGCGGGGGCTGCGGGCTTCTCGCCGTCGACCTCGAGCACCTCCCCGTCGACGACCGGGCCGCCCGCCTTCTCCTCGGCGTCGACCTGCGCGATCGCGTCCTGCTCGGCCGCCTTGGCCGCCTTCTGCCGGCGGAACGAGTTCCACATGTTGATGAAGGTGGCGATGCCGGCCAGCACGAACAACGGCACGGCCAGCATGAGGATGTCCTCGCGCACGAGCCCGGGGTGCAGGGAGTCCATGACGTCCTGCGGCATCCGGATGTACGAGGCCAGCGGGACCCCGAAGATCTCGGCGTTGAGGAAGGAGGCGACCTGATCGGGGCCGAATGCCCCGTTGGTCATGGTCGAGGCCTCTTCGATCGACACCCCACGCGGCGAGAAGTTGAGAAGCACGTAGTACAGACCCAGGAACACCGGGATCTGCACGAGCAGCGGCAGACACCCGGCGGCGGGATTGACCCCGGCATCCGCGTACAGGGCCTGCATCTCCTTGGCCTGCTCCTGGCGGTCCTCGGGGGTCTTGCGGTCCTTGTACTTGTTCTGCAGCTCCTTCATCTTGGGAGCGATCTGCGCCATCTTGCGCATGGAGTACTGCTGCCGGTACATCGACCGCATGAGCAGCAACCGCACTGTCACCACCAGCAACAGCACGGACCCCACCCAGGCCACTCCGGAACCGGGGTCCACGACGAAGCTCAGCACCCAGTGCCAGAACTTCATGACGAGCGACACCGGATACGCGAAGAGGTCCACGGGCGAATCTCCAGATGGGACGGTGGCGCCGGAGCGGGCGCGCGGGGTGGGGCGGAACAGGCCGGGTCAAGACTAGAAGGCCGTCCCCCAGCGTGCCAGGGTCAGCGGGAGCGGTGGGGGCCGGGGTGCTCAGCGGCGGCGGGAGCAGCGGGTTCGTGCCCGCGCGAGGTCGCCCGACAGCGTCAGATGCTGCAGCCCACCCACACCGGCTCGGGGTGCAACTCCACGCCGAACGCCTCGAAGACGCCGTCGCGCACCTCGCGCGCCAGCGCGATCACGTCGTCGGCGGTGGCCGAGCCCCTGTTGGTCAGCGCGAGCGTGTGCTTGGTGGACAGGCGGGCGGGCGACGACGACGACGGGTGCCCCTTGCCGAACCCGGCCCGCTCGATCAGCCAGCCCGCGGAGAGTTTGACCCCTCCCGCCGCCGCGAACGCGGGCATCTGCTCGGCCTGCTCGGCCCCCAGCCGCTCCGTGACCCGGGACCGCACGGCGGGGAGTCGGTCCTCGGGTACCACCGGGTTGGTGAAGAAGGACCCGGCGCTCCAGGTGTCGGCGTCGTCGTCGTCGAGCACCATCCCCTTCCCGCGGCGCAGCTCGAGCACGGTGCGGCGCACCACGGCAGGGTCGGCCCGCTCCCCCGTCGCGACGCCCAGGCGGCCGGCGAGTTCGGCGTAGCGGATCGGCTCGCTGCGGCCAGCGGGATCCAGCCGGAACTCCACCTCCAGGACCACGGCGGTCCCCGTATTCTTGAGCACCGAGGTGCGGTAGGCCAGCCCGAGGGCGGCGGGCTCGACCCACTCGTCTGTCCCGGCGGCCCGGTCGTACCAGCGCACTCGGTGCAGCACCTGGGCCACCTCGACGCCGTAGGCGCCCACGTTCTGGACCGGGGTCGCGCCCACCGAGCCGGGGATACCGGACAGGCACTCGAGGCCGCCGTACCCGCGACCGACGGTGTCGGCCACCAGGTCGTCCCAGGTCAGGCCTGCGCCGGCCCGGACGATGATCCCTCCGGTGCCGCCCGCGTCCGCCTCGTCGGCGCCACCGGTGTCCGCGTCGCCGGTGCCGCCCGCCTCGCGGTAGCCGATCTCGCGGTTGCGGACGGCCACCACCACCATGTCGAGGTCGCCGCCGGCGACCACCAGGTTCGACCCGCCGCCCAGCACGAGGACCGGAACGCCGGCGGCATCGAGGGCCCCGACCGCGACCGTGACCGCGTGGGCCGTCTCGCACTCCAGCAGCGCGCGGGGGCGACCACCGATGCGCAGGGTGGTGAGATCGGCCAGGCGGGGATCGGGGACCACGCGGAGACCGGCCACGGCGGACAACCCGCGGATCACGTCGTCGGCGTGGTCAGCGGTGCGGCGATCGGAGGAGGGCGGGAGCACGCGTCCGAGAGTAACCGCCCCCTTGTAGGGTTTGACCCCATGGCGACCCGCTTCTCCCACTCGGCCCACATCGACGCCCACCTCGAGACCGTGTTCACCTCGTACGGCGACGAGGCCTTCTGGCACGACCGCATGGCCGCCATCGGCAGCCCCCACGACAGCCTCGACGAGTTCGTGACCACCGGGGACTCCACCACGGTGACGCTGACCCAGCACATCCCGGACGAGGACATCCCGGACGTGGCCCGCAAGGTCCTGCCCGGCCGGTTGATCATCGTGCGGACCACCACCTACGCCGACTTCGACGGCGAGCGGTTCTCGAGCTCCGCCCGCGCGGAGGCCGCCGGCGGGCTGGGGGTCATCGACGGAGGCTCGGAGGCCGTCTCGCAGGGCGGCGTGGTGGTGGAGTCCGCGACGGGCCAGGTCAAGGTCTCCGTCCCGCTGCTGGGCGGCAAGCTGGAGAAGCTGGTCGTGTCCCACCTGACCCGGTTCTTCGACGCCGAGACGCAACACCTCAACCGCTGGACCGCCGCCCGCTGACACCGCGTCGGCCCCGGGTCGGCCCCGCGTCGGTTCCGCATCGGCCCCGTGCCGACCCCGTGCCGACCCCGTGCCGACACGGCGTTGACCTCGGGTTCTGCGATCCGGGCCGGCATCGGCGACAATTGGCGGAATGCACCCGCGGCACGACACCCAGCGACTCCCCGCCCACGACCGACCCGGCGTCCAGCACGCCGAGACCCAGCAGTTCGCCGCCGCACCGGCAGGTGACTCGTCTGACCGCCGCGACACCGGCGGGAGGCGTCGCGGCCCGATGATCGCCCTGATCGCCGCGATCGCCGTGGTGGGCCTGGTCGCCGGGGTGGTGGGGCTCGAGTTCGGCACCCGCAACGCGGTCGAGAACCGGATCCAGGAGGAGGTCACGGCCTCCCTCGGCAGCCCGGCGCAGGTGGAGTTGGGCGCGCGCCCGGTGATCCTGTCGTACTTCGGCGGTGACCTGGGCACCGTCCGCATCACCACCGACGGCAGCCCCGCGGAGGGCGGAGGCGGCCCCGCCCCCGCGATCGACATCACCGCCGAAGGGGTCAGCTCGGCCGACGACCTCACCTACGTGGACTCGCTGACCGGGACCGCCTTCGTCTCCGACCAGGCCATGTCCACCGCCGCACAGCAGGACTCCGCCGGCGACAGCATGCTCGGCGGTCTGATCCAGGTGCAGGAGATCGTCTCGGACCCGGCCTCGGGAACGCTCCGTGTCTCCATCAGCGGCCTCGCCGAGGCGATCGTGACCCCCCGGTTGATCGGCGGAAACCTGGAGATGGATCCGTCCCAGGCGTCGATCCTCGGTTTCGCACTGCCGCCCGAACTGCTCGGCGGCACCGTCTCGATGATGGACTCCGCTCTCGCCGAACTCCCCGAGGGCGTCCAGCTGACCGGGGTCCGCGTGGTCCCGGGCGGCATGGTCGTCGACCTCAGCGGACGCGACGTCGTGCTGGAGTCGACCCGGTAGTCGACTGCCGGTCGCACGGCACACTGAACCCATGCGCCTGCTGATCATCGCCGACACCCACGTCCCGACGCGCGCCCGCGATCTCCCGCCCCGGATATGGGACGAGGTCGACGGCGCGGACGTGGTGGTCCACGCCGGTGATTGGATGGACGTGGCACTTCTCGACGCAATGGAGGAACGGTCCACCCGGTTGGTCGCGTGCTGGGGCAACAACGACGGCCCTGAACTGCGCGATCGGCTGCCCGAGGTGGCGCGCGCGACCCTCGAAGGGGTGCGGTTGGCGGTGGTGCACGAGACCGGGCCGTCGGCGGGCCGGGACAGGCGCATGCACGAGGCCTACCCGGACACCGACGTCCTGGTGTTCGGTCACTCGCACATCCCGTGGGACACCACTGCGCCCGGTCAGTGTGCAGGAGCCCGCGGCCTGCGATTGCTCAACCCGGGGTCCCCCACCGACCGCCGCCGGCAGCCGTACTGCACGTACATGACCGCCACCCTCGCCGGCGGCCTGGTGGGCGAGGTCGAACTGCACCGGCTTCCGCGGGATCGCTAGTCCGGGCCGCCCCACCGTGAGGTCGAGCCGGGCGGCGGTCCGCACGTTCTGCCACCCTGGGGGCATGACCGATCAAGCCACCATGCGTGTCGTGACCCAGCACTCCCTCGGCGAACCGGACGTCCTCGTCGTCGCCGAGCACCCCCGCCCCGAGCCGCGGACCAACGAGGTCCTGGTGCGTGTGAGGGCCGCCAGCGTCAACCCCACCGACTGGAAGCACCGCGGGAACGGCGGGTTCCTCGGGAAGCCGCCGTTCGTGCTCGGCTGGGACCTGTCCGGGGTCGTCGAGGCGGTCGGCATCGGTGTGGCCCGGTTCGCCCCCGGCGACGAGGTGTTCGGCATGCTCTCCTACCCGTTCGGGCACGGCGCCCACGCCGATTACGTGGCCGCGCCCGCGAGTTGGTTCGCCCCCAAGCCCGCCTCCCTCGACCACGTGCAGGCCGCCGCCCTGCCGCTGGTCTCGCTGACGGCCTGGCAGGCGCTCGTGGAGTACGCCGACGTCCGGCCCGGTCAGCGCGTGCTCATCCATGCCGCCGCCGGCGGGGTGGGTCACGTGGCCGTCCAGATCGCCAAGGCCCGGGGCGCCTACGTGATCGGCACCGCCAGCACCGGGAAGCACGACTTCCTGCGCGAGCTCGGGGCCGACGAGGCGATCGACTACCGCGAGGTGGACGTCGCCGAGGCGGTCGGCGACATCGACGTGGTGCTCGACACCATCGGCGGCGAGACGTCACTGCGCTCCCTGCGAACCCTCCGGCCCGGCGGCATCGTGGTGTCGATCCTGCCGGTGGGGTCGGACGACTTCTTCCGCGAGGCCGACGACCTGGGCGTCCGCGCGATCCGGATGCTCGTCGACTCCTCGCGGCACGACCTGGTCTCCGTCACCGATCTCGTGGAACAGGGCGCACTGCGGGCCACCGTCTCCGAGGTCTTCCCCCTCGAGCAGGCCGCGGAGGCGCATCGACGGGGCGAGACAGGCCGGACCACCGGCAAGATGGTGCTCACCACCGACTGAGGTCCGGCCCGGAGCGGCGGGACGGGTCAGCTCTCCGGGAAGCCCTCCAGCACCGCGCGGCTGCCGCTCAGACCAAGCCGGGTGGCGCCCGCGGCGATCATGGCCCGGGCGGTGTCGGCGTCGCGGATCCCACCCGAGGCCTTGATACCGAGTTGCCCGCCCACCGCTCGGTGCATGGCGGCGACCGCACGAACGCTGGCCCCGCCGGCGGGGTGGAAGCCGGTGGAGGTCTTGACCATGTCCGCCCCCGCGCGCGCGACGGCGTGGCACAGCTCCTCGACCCGCTGGTCACCCGCCTCCTCGCCCAGCGCCCGGTGGATCGCGGCGGTCTCCAGGATCACCTTGATCACGGTGGGCGGGGGCACGGCGTCGCGCATCGTCAGCACGTCGGCCATCACCTCGTCCACCAGACCGGCGATCGCCGCACCCACGTCGATCACCATGTCCACCTCGACGGCGCCCTGATCCACCGCCAGCCGCCCCTCCATGGCCTTGACCAGCGCGTGGTGTTTTCCGGAGGGGAAGCCGGCCACGGTCGCCACCGTCAGGCCCTCCGCCCGCACCGGGAGCATCGCCGGGCTCACGCACACCGCCTTGACCCCGAGAGCGCGGGCCTCGTCCACACAGGCCTGCACGTCCTCGCGGGAGGCGTCCGGGGAGAGCAGCGTGTGGTCGATCATCGCCGCGACGCGAGCGCGGGTCAGCTGAATCTGTGGCGTGGCATTCATGCCGGCCAGCCTAGGAGCCTGCTGAAGAAGATGTGATCCTGGCGGTGGGGGCGGTGCGCCTGTGTCAGTTGGGTGCCGTCTGGCCGTGTCGCGAGGTGCGGGGATCCGGGGTTCTGGCTTCGGTGACAGGGACCGCGCGGGTCGTGTGTGCGGTCTGCCGGGGCGGGAGTCCTCGCCCGGGCGGGCTGGTCAGGCCAGGGCCCAGGTTCCGTTCTGGTGGGTCAGGCCCATCGAGAGCAGTCGGCGCAGGTTCAGGGCGGCAACGCGGTGGTGGAGCCAGTTGTTGTTCTTGTCGACCCCGCGGTACGGCACGCGGCGAGCGCCTCGGGTCAGCCAGGCGATCGAGCGTTCCACCATCGGTCGGTGCTGGCGGTAGACGGTTTGGAAGTCCTCGCCGCTGGCGCGTTGGCGGTGCTGGCGTTGCAGCAGGTGGTGCTCAC
>NZ_BAAAQG010000002.1:185020-350178 GCF_039531545.1 Dietzia cercidiphylli | reverse complement strand
CTATCCGATACCCGTCCGACCGCTACCCGATCATCAGATCCGCGCTTTCCGAAAGGCGTCCCAAACAGCCAGGCGCCGCAGGGGCAGGGCCAGGGGAGCGATGTCGTGTTTGAGCTCGAGCAGCTCACGCTTGAGCAGGTAGATCTGCTCGATGTCGACACGGGTGCGGGGGGCGAAGACGGCGGTCTCCAGGTCGTCGACGTCCCCACTCATCCCCTCGGCCACCTCGAGGTAGCTGTCCACCACCCGGTCGGCCACGGCGTGCATCACCGTCGACGGCCCCCGGAGCAGCCTCTCGGGCGCGCTCTCGAGCTCCGCGCGGATGTCGGCGAGGCCGGTGAAGTCCCCGTGACGGACGGTCACCACGAAGTCGCGGCCCAGGACCACCATGACCTCACCGGTGGAGACGATGTCGTTGGTCTCGGTGATCGACTCGTGCTCGAGGTACCTGACCGTCGACATGTTGAGGACCAGGGAGTCGTCGTAGGCCTCCAGTTTGGGCCGCTGCCGTCCGCTGGCGGCGTCCTCGGAGATCAGCTCGTGGAGACCGAACTCCCTCGCCAGCGCCTCCATCTGGTGAGGGTCCGGGGCGTGGAGCCCGACCCACACGAACCCCCGCCCGGCCTGTCGTACGTGCCGGATCGCGGCCCGGTGGGTGAAGCGCCCCGGGACACGGACGCCGTCCACGTAGACACCGCAGTCGACCACCGCGCGTTCGGTGGGAACGGTCAGCCGGGTGCGTGGGGGGAAGGGGCTGGCCGTGTCGTCCCGCCGTCTTCGGATACTCGGCACCAGCGCCCCCTCACTCATCACCATGACACTATCCGGCGCCGGGCCTCGACACGATGGGCGTTAGGGTTCTGCTGGGAGACTGGCGGACAGGTGTCGCACGACCGGGTGCGGACGTGGCGAGGAAGGACGTGGTCGAGTGCGGCGGACGGGGGAGCGGGCCGGGGTACGCGGACTGGCGATCGCCGGGGTTGCGGTGGTGGCACTGACCGGATGCCAGGCGCAGTCGTCGATCGTCCCCGCCCACGAGTCCGATCCGGTCGTGGTGATCGAGACCGCGTCCTTCGGTGAGGCCGAGGTCGTCGGCCACATCTACGGCAACGCCCTGTTGAGATCGGGCTCCCGGGTCACTCTGCGTCCGCAGTCGGGAGACCAGGCCGAGGTCCTCGAGTCGGTGACGACGGGAGACGCCACGTTCACCATCGGGTTCACCGGGGAGTTGCTCCGCGCGTTCGATCCGGGCTCCACCGTGGTCGAGGCCGACGAGGTGTACACCGCGATGATGGCCGCCCTCCCCGAGGGGGTCATCGCAGCCGACCCGGCTCCCGCCGAGGACGCCCCCGTGTACGTGGTGACCCGGCACACCTCGGAGACGCGCGGTCTGCGGACCATGTCCGACCTCGCCGGACGCTGCGGGGAGTTCACACTGGGCGCACGCCAGGAGGCGCTCGCGGACCGTGCGCTCGCCACCGCGGTGGGTGGGACGTACGACTGCGGGTTCGGGCGGAGGGTGGCGCTGGGCCCGAACCCGCGCGCGGTGTTCGACGCACTGCGCGCGGGGGAGATCGGCGTGGGGCTGGTCCAGTCGACCGACCCGGTCCTGGATCCCGACGACATGGTGCCGCTGGACGACGACGAGGACGCCATCCTGGCCCAACACGTCGTCCCGGTGTTCCGCAAGGGCTCACTCTCCGAGGACCAACTCGCCCTGGTCAACCGGATCAGCGGCGAGCTGACCACGGAGGACGTGCGGGAGCTCCTGCTCGGGGTGGAGTTCGGCACCTCCACCCCGACCGATCTCGCCAACTACTGGCTGGACTCGCACGACTACTGAGCCACGGGCGCACGGGACCGGCCCCGGGCGCACGGGACAGGCCCCGGGCGATCGCCGCCGGGGGGCGCGGAGACCCGCGCCTACCCCGTGGCCGCGATCAGGAGAACGCCTCGTCCACGAGCGCCTTCTGCTCGACCGCGTGGACCTTGCTCAGGCCGGTCGACGTGGCGGCCATGGCCCGTCGAGACACCCGCTTGAGCGGCGGGAACTCCGGGATGACCTCCGGCAGGTTGAGTGCGAGGAAGCTCCACGCGCCCTGGTTGGCCGGTTCCTCCTGCACCCACCGGACCTCGGTGAGGTTCGGGTAGTGGCTGAGCGCCTCGCGGAGGCGACGGAACGGGATCGGGTGGATCTGTTCCAGCCGGACGATCGCGACGTCGTCGTGGCCTTCCTTCTCCTGCTGTGCCGCCAGCTCGTAGTAGAGCTTGCCCGAGACCAGGAGCATGGTCTTGACCTTCTCCGGGTCCTTGCCACCGTCGACGAAGGTGGGATCGTCGAGCACCGAACGGAACTTGCCCGAGGTGAAGTCGGCGAGGGCGCTGACGGCCTTCTTGTTCCGCAGCATCGACTTGGGGGTGAAGACGATCTGGGGGCGCTTGATGCCGTCGGTGGCGTGGCGACGCATGAGGTGGAAGTAGTTCGCCGGGGTCGACGGTTGCGCGACCGTCATCGACCCCTCCGCGCACAGCTGCAGGAAGCGTTCCATGCGCCCTGAGGTGTGGTCCGGGCCCATGCCCTCGTGGCCGTGCGGCAGGAGCAGGGTGACCGAGGACTTCTGACCCCACTTGGCCTCACCGGAGGAGATGTACTCGTCGATGATGGTCTGGGCACCGTTGACGAAGTCGCCGAACTGCGCCTCCCACAGGACCAGCGCCTCCGGGTCGCCCACGGAGTAGCCGTACTCGAACCCGACACCGGCGTACTCGGTGAGCGCGGAGTTCCACACCTCGAACCGGCCGTCGGCCTCGTCGAGGTTCTGCAGCGGCGAGTAGGGCTCGGCAGTGGTCTTGTCGACCACCACCACGTGCCGCTGCGTGAAGGTGCCGCGCTGCGAGTCCTGGCCGGCCAGGCGAACGGTCCGGCCCTCCATGACGAGCGAACCGATCGCGAGCAGCTCGGCGAACGCCCAGTCGATGTTCCCGTTGTAGGCCATCTTCTGGCGCGCCTCGTAGACCGGCTTGACACGCGAGTGGATGTGGAAGTCCTCGGGCAGGTTGCCGAAGGCGTCGCCGATCGCGTGGATGACCGACTCGTCGACCGCGGTCACCAGACGCTTGGGCAGCGGCTGGTTCGGCAGGATCGACTCGGATGCCTTGACCGGGTGCTTCTCGAGTTCGCGGACCTCGTTGAAGACCCGCTCGAGCTGGCCCTGGAAGTCGCGCAGGGCGTTCTCGGCCTCCTTCTCGGTGATGTCACCGCGACCGACGAGATCGTCGGTGTAGGACTGGCGGACGCTCTTCTTGCCGTCGATCACCTCGTACATCCGGGGCTGCGTCATCGACGGGTCGTCGGCCTCGTTGTGGCCGCGGCGGCGGTAGCAGACGAGGTCGATCACGACGTCCTTCTTGAACTGCTGGCGGAAGTCCATCGCCAACCGCGCCACCCGCACACACGCCTCTGGGTCGTCACCGTTGACGTGGAAGATCGGGGCGCCGATCATCTTGGCGACGTCCGTGGAGTACTGGCTGGACCGACCGGCCTCGGGGGCGGTGGTGAATCCGATCTGGTTGTTGACGACGATGTGGATCGTCCCGCCGGTGCGGTACCCGTCGATCTGGGACAGGTTGAGCGTCTCCGCCACCACCCCCTGGCCGGCGAAGGCCGCGTCACCGTGGAGCATGAGTGGGACGACCGGGTACTCGGCACGCCACTCCGGGTCCTCGATGAGGTCCTGCTTGGCCCGCACGATCCCCTCCAGGACGGGGTCGACGGCCTCGAGGTGCGACGGATTGGCGGTGAGCGAGACCTTGATCTCGTTCTCCCCGAACATCTGGTACTGGATGCCCTCGGCGCCGAGGTGGTACTTGACGTCACCCGAGCCGTGGGCGGCCGAGGGGTCCATGTTGCCCTCGAACTCGGTGAAGATCTGCCGGTAGGGCTTGCCCACGATGTTGGCCAGGACGTTCAGGCGGCCGCGGTGCGGCATGCCGATCACGACCTCGTCGAGCGCGAACTCGGCGGCCTCGTCGATGACCGCATCCATCATCGGGATGACCGACTCGGCGCCCTCCAGGGAGAAGCGCTTCTGTCCGACGTACTTGGTCTGCAGGAAGGTCTCGAACGCCTCCGCCGCGTTGACCTTGGACAGGATGTACTTCTGCTCGGCGACCGTCGGCTTGTCGTCGACACCCTCGAGTCGTTCCTGGATCCACTGGCGTTGTTCGTTCTCGAGGATGTGGGTGTACTCGATACCGATCTTGCGGCAGTACGCCGCGCGCAGCGCAGACAGGACGTCGCGCAGGCGCATCTTGTCCTTGCCGACGAACCCACCCACGGAGAACTTGCGGTCCAGGTCCCAGAGCGTCAACTCGTGGGAGTTGACGTCGAGGTCCGGGTGGAAGGTGCGGCGACGCTTGGCGTGCCGCCCGTCCAGGGGGTCGATATCGGCCATGAGGTGGCCGCGGTCGCGGTAGGCCGCGATCAGCTCGAGGACCCGGGCGTCCTTGTCCACGCGCGGGTCGGTGATGTCCTGACGCCACCGGACGGGCTCGTAGGGGATGCCGAGGACGTCGAAGATCTCGTCGTAGAACTCGTCGGCGAGCAGGAGACGGTGGATCTCGCGGAGGAACTCCCCGGATTCCGCACCCTGGATGATCCGGTGGTCGTAGGTCGAGGTGAGGGTGGTGATCTTGCCGATGGCGTTGTTGGCCAGCTGCTCGTCGCTGGCACCCTGGAATTCGGCCGGGTACTCCATCGCACCGACACCGAGGATCGTGCCCTGCCCCACGGTCAGTCGCGGCACAGAGTGGACGGTGCCGATCCCGCCGGGGTTCGTCAGCGAGATGGTGACCCCCGAGAAGTCCTCCATCGTCAGCTTGCCGATGCGGGCGCGGGAGACGATGTCCTCGTAGGCGTCGAGGAAGCCGCGGAAGGTCAGTTCCTCGCAGTTCCTGATGGCGGCCACGACCAGGGTGCGCCCCGCCTTGGTCTTCATGTCGATCGCCAGGCCGAGGTTGATCCCGTTCGGGGTCACGACGTTGGGCTTGCCGTCGACTTCCTCGAAGTGGTTGTTCATGTTCGGGTAGGACTTGATCGCCTGCACCATCGCGTACCCGATGAGGTGGGTGAAGGAGATCTTGCCGCCGTGCGTCCGCTTGAGGTGGTTGTTGATGACAACGCGGTTGTCGATCATGAGCTTGGCCGGAATCGCACGGACCGAGGTGGCCGTGGGCAACGTCAGCGACGCGTTCATGTTCTTGACGATCGCGTTGGCCGGGCCGCGCAGGACCTTGTTCTCTGCTTCCTCGGGCGGCGTGTACTCGGGCCGCGTGGTCCGCTTGGCGGCGGGTGCCTCCGACGTGCCACGCGAGCTCGGCGTCCGCGCGGGGGCCGGCACACCCCGCCCGCGTGCCTTGCTCTTCGGGGAGCTCTCGGCCGTGGGCTTGGCGGCCACGTCCTCGGCTGACGACTCGGGAGACATGTCCGCGACGGTCAGCTCCGAGGTCTTCTGGGTGTTCGCGTCGGGGGTGGCGTTGTCGCCCCCGGACTTCTCGTCGGAGACCTTCTTGCCGCTCTTGCCGGCACTCTTCTTCTCTCCACCGGTCTTGCCACCACTGGTTTTCCCACCAGTCCGTGCGTCACCCCCGTCCGCAGCCGGACCGGCACCGGACGAGCCGTTCGACGCACTCCGACCGCTCACGGCCGCGGCCCCGGGGTTCGCGTCGAAGAACTCGTGCCAGGATTTATCCACGGAGGACGGGTCCTTGGAGAACCGCTCGTACATCTCGTCGACGAGCCACTGGTTCTGTCCGAACTGTGAGACGGTGTTGCTCACGATGTTGTGGTGCCTTCCTGATCTGTGGTGGGTTTCACACGCAATGAACCCAGGCTAGACCTTCTGCGCGTTCTCGGCCTTCCGATCTCACCTGACAGGGGGATGCGGTGCACTCGACGCACGGGGGTCAGGTCGAGGGCCAGCTGTCCGGAGGGGTCCCGAAGGTGGTCGCCGCCGCCTTCACGACGGTCCGACCCAGCCGTCGGTTCCCCCAGCCTCCCACCGCCGCGCCGATGCCCGCGGGGGCGAGCTTGCCCATGGCGAGGGTCGCCCGCTTCACCGCGAACTTCCGGGCGAACCGGGACACCATCCGACGATTGACCTCCTTCAGACCCGGGAGCCCCAGCGACCTTCCGGCGAGCGACCCGCCGGCGGAGGCCCCGCCGCTCGTGCTGACCGCGTTGGCCAGGATCGCGGTGCCCGACGCCCCGAGCATGACGGTCATCACGAGCAGCTCCTCGTGCTCGCCGACCCTCACGTCCACGCCGTGGACCTCCGCGACGGCCAGGGTGTAGAACGCGGCGGCCTCGATGAACACCAGCGACTCGGCGCCGATCGCGCCGAACGCGACGATGGTGCCGACCCCGGGGACGGCCGCCGTGGCGCCCACGGCCGCGCCGGACGCGGTGACGGCGCTCAGGAAGCGGGAGTCGAGCCGGTCGCGGATGCGCGCGGGACTCTCATCCGGATGGTTCTCGCGGAGCTTGCGGACGTAGGCGCGCGCGGCCCCGGCCTGGCTCCGTATCGCCTTCCGGAGGGCCCCTGTGGCGATTCCGGCGAGTGGACCGGAGACGTCGGTGTCGGCGGGGACGCGTTCTGGCACGGGATCTCCTCGAGGGTGTTCACGACAGGGTCGGCTGCCCTTGTCCGTCACTCCACGGTACGGAGGATCACGTGGTCCCGCCTCCTACGGGAGGACCTGTTCGGTGTACTGGTTCGCGAAGACCCGGTCCGGGTCCAGTCGGTCCCGCACGGCGACGAAATCGTCGAAGTGTCGGATGGTGTCGGACAGGTCGGCAGCGGTCCGGGTGTGCATCTTCCCCCAGTGGGGTCGACCGTCCGCGGCGAGGAAGATCTCCTCGGCCGATCGGAAGAGCTCGGTGTGGTCCATCAGGTGGAACTGGTGGACCGCGATGTAGCAGACGTCCCGCTGGTGGGCGGTCGACATCCACACGTCGTCCGCGGCGGCGAACCGCACCTCGACGGGGAACGGCGTGACGATGCCGGAGCGGTCGATCATGTCCCGGAGGTCCCTCACCACGGCCGCGGCCGCGGCCACCGGCACCGCGTACTCCATCTCGCGGAAGCGGACCCGTCGTGAGGAGGCGAAGACCCGGTAGCTGCGATCGGTGTACGCGCGGGCCGACATCGCCCGGGCCGCGAGGCGGTTGATCCGGGGTGTCAGCGAGGGCCGACGGGCGGCCGTCCGGCACAACGCACCGAACGCCTCGTTGGCCAGGAACTCCTCGCCCACGAGCTCGCGTAACCTGCCCAGGGGCTGCAGCTCGGTGTCGCCCGGAAGCCGGGTGTGGCGTTTGACGGTCACGGCGTCGGTGTGGGGGAACCAGAAGAACTCCGCGTGGTCGGCCGAGCCCGCGAAGCCCTCGAGATCGGCGAGCGCGGCGGTCAGGGTCCACGGGTGTTCCTCGGCGCTCAGCGCGAACGCCGGCACGCAGTGGATCGTCATCTTGGTGATGATCCCGATCGCACCGATCCCGAGTCGCGCCGCCTCGAACACCTCAGGATTCGTCTCGCGGGAACAGTTCAGGACGGAACCGTCGGCGGCGACGAGCTGCAGACCGACGACGGTGGCCGGCAGGCCGACAGCGTGCCGACCCGTGCCGTGGGTCCCCGTCGACACCGCGCCGGCGAGCGACTGTTCCGCGAAATCCCCGAGATTCGGTTGCGCGAGTCCCAGGTCCCACAGAAGAGGGCCGAGCCGGTGCAGTCGCGTGCCCGCCCAGACGGTCACGTCAGCCCCGTCGACGTGCCCGTCTGGGGCGCGGGTCGGGACGATCGACTCGATCCCCGTCAGGTCGTCGAGTGAGATCAGGACCCCGTCCGTCGCCGCGGCCGGGGTGAAGGAATGTCCGGCGCCCACGCACTTGACCCGGGTGCCCCGGTCGGCGGCGGTGCGCACGATGTCCGTGACCTCCGCGACGGTCGTGGGGTCGCACCGGCCGGACGGCGAGGCGATGACGTTTCCGGCCCAGTTCTGCCACGGTGTGGTCGAGGTCGTCATGGCTGCCGAGATTACCCCCCGCTTCACCGTCGAAGGGGGGCAACCTGGACGACAGACCTGACCGCGGGGCGGTGCCCTGTGCGATCCGGGGACGAAGTGTGCCCGCCGCAGGGTCGTCGTCGTACCATGGACGGGTGACCAGACGCCTCCCATCCGATCAGCGCAGAGCGCAGCTCCTCCGGGCCGCCCTGGAGATCGCCGAACATGACGGGTTGGGCGCGGTGACCGTCCGCGGCGTCGCGGAGCGGGCCGGCGTCTCCCTCGGTGTCGTCCACTACTGCTACACGGATAAGGAAGAGCTCCTCCGTGAGGTGATCGGTGCGGTCAACTCGGAGGTGCACCAGGCGGCACGGGCGTTCATCAACGTCGACTTCGACTCCGGCGCCATGGGCAGGGAGGGTCTGCGACGGAGGTTGTACGAGGCCATCGACCTGATCTGGGCCGTCATCTCCGCTTCTCCCGACCGGCAGCTCCTCACCTACGAGATCGTCTCCTACTCGCTGCGTACGTACGGGACACCCGAGATCGGCCTGGCCCGCCACCAGCAGGAGTCCAACGAGGAGATCATCCGCTCGGTGCTCGGGCGGACCGCCCAGTCCGCGGGTATGCGCTGGGGTATGGGCCTCGACGACATGGTCCGTGTCGTGGAGGCCACGGTCGCGGGCATCGGTCTGCGCTGGCAGATCTGCCGGGACGACGACGAGGCGATCGCCCTTCTCCACCGGGCGGTCGACCTCGTGGTGGCGGACGCGCATCCGCTCGACGGTGAGTAGGCCGGTGTCCGGACCCGGCACCGACGCCGTGGACGCCGTGGACACGGCCACCGCCGGACTGGACGCGCCGCTCGCCGCGCTGCACCTGCCCACCCTGCGGGCGAACCTGGCCGACCTGCGGCGACGAGCAGGCGGGACGCGGATCCGGATCGCCAGCAAGTCCGTCAGGTCGCGCGGGGTGCTCGAGGAGGTCCTCGGTCCGGGGCTCCGGGGTGACGACTCGGTACGCGGCATCATGGCCTATTCGCTCACCGAGGCCCTGTGGCTCGTGGACGCGGGGTGCGACGACGTCCTGCTCGGGTACCCCACGGTCGACCGCGCGGCGCTCGCGCGACTGGGGGCGGATCCGGCCGCGCTCGACGCGGTGACCCTGATGGTCGACGACGAACGCCAGCTGGAGATCGCCCGCGAGTCGGGTGCCGGTGGGGCGAGGGTGTGCGTCGACGTGGACGCCTCGCTCCGGTTCGGACCCCTCCACCTGGGCGTCAGGCGGTCCCCGCTCCGGGGCCCCGCCGACGTCGAGCCGCTGGTCCGTCGAGCCGTGGCCTCGGGCTTCCGGGTGGTCGGTGTGATGTTCTACGAGGCGCAGGTCGCCGGCGTCCCCGACGACGTCAGGGGTATCGGCGTGGTCAAGGCGCTGTCGATGCGCCGTCTGCTCGCGATCCGGGGGGCCGTCGCCGGAGTGGTCGCCGACGTCACCGGGGAGCGACCCGAGATCGTCAACTCGGGTGGCTCCGGTTCGATCGCCGAGAGCGCCGCGGATCCCGCCGTCACCGAGGTGACCGCCGGGTCGGGTCTCTTCGTCCCCGGGTTGTTCGACCGCTACCGCTCGTTCACACCGCGACCCTCGCTGTTCTTCGCCCTGCCGGCGGTCCGGACCCCGGCCCCCGGCCTCACGACCTTCCTCTACGGGGGGTACGTGGCCTCCGGGGTGCCGGGGCCGGATCGGCTGCCCGTCCCCGCCCGCCCCACGGGGTTGCGGTACCTGGGCAGGGAGGGCGCCGGAGAGGTGCAGACCCCCGTGCGAGGGGAGGTGGCGATAGGCGACCGCGCCTGGTGGCGCCACGCGAAGGCGGGAGAGGTCTGCGAGCGGTTCGACACGCTCCACGTGGTGGACGAGACTGCACAGGGACCAGCGGTGGTGGATCGCTGGCCCACCTACCGTGGGGAAGGGATGTGCTTCGGATGACGGACACCGTGCCGATGACCGACGAGATGCGGGAACTCCTGCACTCCGAGGCCGTCTCGATCACAGCTGACCTGGTGTCCATCGACTCGACCAACACCGGCGACCCCGCCACGATCGGCGACGGTGAGACCCGCGTGTGCCGACGTATCGCGGAGTACCTGGACGAGGTGGGGATCCCGAGCGAGTTGGTGGAGTCCGTGCCCGGTCGCGGAAGTCTGTTCGCCCGTGTCGACGGGTCGGACCCGGCCGCCGGCGGACTGGTCGTGCACGGGCACGTCGACGTGGTCCCCGCGGTCGCAGAGGACTGGTCGGTCCCGCCGTTCGCGGGTGAGATCCACGACGGCTGGCTCTACGGCCGTGGAACCGTGGACATGAAGAACATGATCGGCATGATGCTCGCCGTCGTGCGCCACTACCGCCGTGAGGGCATCGTCCCGCGCAGACCCCTGTTGCTCGCCTTCTTCGCCGACGAGGAAGCCGCCGGGACGATGGGGGCGCGGTGGGTGGTGCGGGAACGTCCCGACATCTTCGACGGCATGACCCACGCACTCAGCGAGGTCGGGGGGTGGTCCGTACCGGTGGCGGGTCGGCGGCTCTACCCGATCGCGGTCGCGGAGAAGGGCGTCGCCTGGGCGCGGGTGAGCGCGAAGGGGGCCGCGGCCCACGCGTCCCGCCCGACCTCGGACAACGCGGTCGCGGCGATCGCGGGTGCCGTCCACCGGGTCGCGAGCCGGCACTTCCCCGTCGCGCCCACGGAGGCCAACACCGCCCTCGCCGCGGCGGTCGGGGAGCTCGCCGGGTCGAGCGGTGACGTCGCGGACCTGCCCGCGCACCTCGACGTGCTCGGGCACTTCGGCCCACTGGTGGAGGCGTCGCTCTCCCACACCGCCTCGCCGACCGTCCTGTCGGCCGGGTACAAGACCAACGTCATCCCCTCCGAGGCGTTCGCCGAGATCGACTGCCGCGTCCTGCCCGGTGGCGAGGAGACCTTCCGCGCGGAGATCGAGGACGAGCTCGGACCCGACGTGGCGGTCGACTGGATCTGGCAACCGCCGATCGCCGCGCCCGCCGACGACCCGCTGGTCTCGGTCATCCGGGAGGCGGTCCGCGAGGCGGACCCCGGCTCCCTGGTCGTGCCGTACCTGCTGCCGGCGAGCACGGACAACAAACACCTCGCTCCGCTGGGGATCCACGGCTACGGCTTCGTCCCGCTGCGGGTGCCGGACGAGTTCGACGTCTTCGGCCACTTCCACGCCGTCGACGAGAGGGTCCCCGTCGACGCGCTCCACTTCGGCGCCGATGTCCTGGCCCGTGTGCTCCGGTCGGCGTGAGGGGCCCGTTCTCGGGTAGCCGGACCGCGCAGCCGCGAACACCGCTACCCGCCGATGTGTGGGTACTGGTCGCGGCGGCCTTCGCCGTCGCGATCGGCTACGGTCTCGTCGCACCCGTCCTCCCGCAGTACGCCCGGAGCTTCGACGTCTCCGTGACCGCCGCGTCGGTGGTCGTGAGCGCGTTCGCGTTCTTCCGCCTGGTGTTCGCTCCCGCCGGCGGGTTCCTCGTGGACCGTCTGGGCGAACGCTGGGTCTACATGTCGGGCCTGCTCATCGTGGTGGTGTCGACCCTGGCCACGGGCGTCGCCCAGACCTACTGGCAGCTGCTGGTGTTCCGGGGACTCGGTGGACTCGGGTCGACGATGTTCACCATCTCGGCGATGGCGTTGCTCACCCGCCTCTCGCCACCCGGAGCCAGAGGACGGATCGCCGGGCTCTACGCCACCGCCTTCCTTATCGGCAACATCGGCGGGCCGGTCCTCGGCGGGTTGCTCGCCGGCTTCGGGATGCGGGTGCCGTTCTTCGTCTACTCCTTCACCCTGCTCGTCGCGACCGGAGTGGTGGCGGTGTTCCTCCGGGGAGGCCGCCGGCCCTCGGCGGACGACGGGACGGAGGAGCAGGAGGCGCTGCCGGTGCGCGAGGCACTCCGCCACAGCGGGTACCGCGCCGCGCTCGTGTCGAGTTTCGTCAACGGATGGAGTTCCTTCGGCGTACGGGTGGCCATCGTCCCGCTCTTCGCCGCCGCGAACTTCGACGCCGGTGCGGGGATCGCCGGCACCGCGCTCGCCTCCTTCGCGGTGGGCACCGCCGCCGTCATCTCGGTGGCCGGGTGGTTGTCCGACCGGTACGGACGACGGCCGCTGGTGATCGGTGGCCTCCTGGTGTCCGGGGTGTCCACACTCGTGCTGGGCTGGTGCGATACCGTTCCGCTCCTCGTGGCCGCCTCGGTGGTGGCGGGCATGGGGGCGGGGGTGCTCAACCCGGCACAACAGGCCTCGGTCGCGGATGTGATCGGAGCGGATCGCGCGGGCGGGAAGGTGCTCGCGACCTTCCAGATGGCCAGCGACTCCGGTGCGATCCTCGGCCCGGTGCTGGTGGGTCTCGTCGTGGACCTGTTCGGCTACACCGCCGGATTCGCACTCTCCGGAGGTCTGCTGCTGGCCGCGGTCGTCCCGTGGCTCGTCGCCAGAGAGACCCACGAGCACCTGGTCCGGGGAACCACGGGGGAGTGACCTGCGCCGCCGTGTCGCGAACGGGGCCTCCGACGCCGTAGCATGAGTCACCTCATGAGCAACGACAACGAGGACCGTACCGCCACCGCCGGCGACGAGGTCGAGACCGCCGCCAGCACCCCAGAGACCACCGACCCCACCGCCGAGACGGCGGACGACCGCGTCCCACCCGAGGCCGAGGCCGCCGCAGAGGCGCCCGCCGAGGACGCGTCGGCCCCGGAGGTCCCCGCGGAGGAGGCGTCGGAGCAGGAGTCGCCCGCCGAGGAGACACCGGTCCCTGAGGCGTCCGCCGAGGAGACACCGGTCCCTGAGGCGCCCGCTGTGGAGCAGGCGGACCAGCGCACGCCCCGCAGGGGCGAGTCGGTGGACCGCGCGCCCGACGCCGACGCCGGCGACGGTGACGCGATCACGTTCGCCGACATGGGGCTGGCCCCGGCCGTCGCCCAGGCGGTCAAGGACGTGGGGTACGAGGTCCCCTCCGCGATCCAGGCCGCCATCATCCCGATGGTGATGGCGGGCCGTGATGTCGTGGGGCTGGCACAGACGGGCACCGGCAAGACCGCGGCCTTCGCCCTGCCGATCCTCTCACTCATCGACCCGGCGGTGAAGAGCCCGCAGGCGCTCGTTCTGGCGCCCACCCGTGAGCTCGCGCTCCAGGTCGCCGAGGCGTGCATCACTTACTCCGCCAACATGCCGCAGGTCAACGTGCTCCCGATCTATGGCGGTCAGGCCTACGGGATCCAGCTGTCCGGTCTGCGGCGGGGTGCGCAGATCATCGTCGGTACGCCCGGCCGCGTGATCGACCACCTCAAGAAGGGCACGCTCGATCTGTCGGGTCTGCGCCATCTCGTCCTCGACGAGGCCGACGAGATGCTGGCGATGGGCTTCCAGGAGGACGTCGAGCGGATCCTCTCCGACACCCCGGAGACCACGCAGGTCGCCCTGTTCTCGGCGACCATGCCCTCCGCCATCCGGCGCATCTCGCAGAAGTACCTCACCGATCCGGCGGAGGTGAAGGTCGCCTCCAAGACCTCCACCGCCCCGAACATCCATCAGCGCTACGTCCTGGTCAATCACCGGGACAAACTCGACGCCCTGACGAGGATCTTCGAGGTCGAGGATTTCGACGCGATGATCCTGTTCGTCCGGACCAAGTCGGCCACGGAGGAGCTCGCGGAGAAGCTTCGGGCGCGCGGGTTCTCTGCTGCGCCGATCAACGGCGACATCCCGCAGAATCTCCGGGAGCGGACCATCGAGGCACTCAAGGACGGTCGGACCGACATCCTGGTGGCCACGGACGTGGCCGCACGTGGTCTGGACGTGCCCCGTATCAGCCACGTGGTCAACTACGACATCCCGCACGACACCGAGTCGTACGTGCACCGGATCGGCCGTACGGGCCGCGCCGGCCGCAGCGGGCAGGCGCTGCTGTTCGTCACCCCGCGGGAGCGTCGCATGCTCTCCCAGATCGAGCGGGCCACGCGTCAGCCGCTGACAGAGATCCAGCTCCCGAGCGTGGATGATGTCAACGAGATGCGGATGGCGAAGTTCGGGCAGTCGATCACCGAGAGCCTCGATGATCCGAACCTGGCGATGTTCCGCCGGCTGGTGGAGGAGTACGCCAACGAGCACTCCGTCTCGATGGCCGACATCGCCGCCGCACTCGCCACGCAGTCCCGCAATTCCGCCGACTTCCTCATGCGAGAGCCCGAGCGTCCCGCGCGACGTGAACGGCAGGACAACCCGCGTGACACCCGGCGGGATGACCGGCGCGAGCGGCCGGGCCGCGACTTCTCGGACGGCCCCCGTCCCTCGCGCACGGGCAAGGACATGGCCCAGTACCGGATCGCTGTGGGCAAGCGGAACAACGTCAAGCCGGGATCCATCATGGGCGCCCTGGCCAATGAGGCCGGACTCAGTGGCGGCGACATCGGACGTATCTCGATCCGTTTCGATCACTCGATCGTCGAACTCCCGGCGGGTCTGTCCCGGGATCAGATCGAATCGATGCGCGGGATCCGGGTCGCCGGTTCGGAGATCGACATCCGACCGGACTCCGGTCCGCCCGCCGGTCGCCCGTCCGCGGGCAGGGACGACCGTGGTGGCCGTCCCCGCGGTGGCGACCGCGGGGGTCGGGACGACGACCGTCGCGGTGAGCGTCGTGACGACCGGGGCGGGGGATCCCGGCGGGGCGGCGACGGCGACGACCGCCGCGGTGGTGGCTTCCGCGGCCGCTCGGGAGGCGGGTCGGACCGGTACTGACCCGGCCTGGTCCCGACCCGGGCGGGTCCACGCCGCTGCCCTCCCACCGTCACCGGCCGGGAGGGCAGCGGCGTACCGCCTCCTGCAGTACCTCCAGGTCGCCCTGAGTCACCGGAAGGCCGTACGCGACCGCCGCGGTGAGGTATCGGGCCGCGTAGAAGCAGTGCCTGCCGGGGTCCGGGGGGATCCACTCCTCCGGCGTCAGGTCGCTCTTCCTGCTGTTCACGGACCCGGTCACCGCGAGGAGGTTGCGGTCGACGTCGTTGGCGAACGCGGCGCGCCGCTCGGCTGACCAACTCCACGCTCCGAGGTCCCATGCCGCGGAGAGGGGGAACACGTGATCCACGTGGATCCCCCGGAGACCGGAGGCCCCGACATCGACCACCCGGCCGGTGTAGGGATCCACCAGGATCCCGCCGTCGACGGAGCACCCCGACGCGGCTTCCGGCGTGGCCCCCCGGAGGTCTCGGGCCAGCACGTCGTGGCGCGTCGAGCAGCCGTTCCCCGAACCCGGTGCTCCCGTCGCGTCGCTCCAGGCCGGACCGAACACGCACGCCGACGCCCCGGAACACGCCCGCTCGTACCCGGGCACCGTGACCCGCTCGGGGACCACGTCGACCCGCTCGAGAAGGGGCTCGACGAGGTCCTGTCCGGGGCTGCCGGGGGCCGAGGCCCGCGGGTCGCCCCACCACATCACGCCGCAGATCGCCGCCACGATCGCCAGCGTGAGGCCGAGTGCCCTGGGGCCGACCGGGGGGACGACCCGCCCGGATGCCCCGGGTCGGGGTCCGGCGGGTACGTGGTCGGTCACGGGGCGATTATGGGTGGCCCCACGCCCCCGGAGGCCGTCAGACGGTGGTCCCGGTCCCGGGCCTGTGGAGGAGCCGGGGGTGTGGGTAACCGGGGTGTGGAAGGGCCGTCGGGGCCCCGGCCCGGCACCGCACCGGAGTGCCGTGTCGGACGGGCGTGCTTACATGTCGTCGTGACCCAGTCCGCCGATCCCCGTCTCCACGCCGTGTGGCAGTCCGGGGTCGTGGGGTTGTGGTGCGACACGGGGTTGCGTCGACCGCACTCGGTGGCGCCGGCTGCCGCGGTGACGGCCGTGGGCCGTGCCGGGGCCCCGGATGCGGTGGTGGAGTTCCTCTCCGGCTACAGGCTGTCCCACCGGATCGGCATCCGTGCCGTCGTGGACGGCAGGGCCAGATCGGCGACGGTGCCCGGGATCCGGATCTCCGTCGGCGCCGCGATCGACCTGTGTCGACTCCTCGGGGCCGAGGACACGTGGGTCGGGTCGGGACTGCGGGCGTTCTCCGCCCTGTCCGCGGGGGTCGCGGCGCTCGTGGCCGCGGGCCACGTGGTCCCGTGTCTCACCCGCAGGGACGGGGCGTGGGAGGCGTCCTGGGATCTGGTCGCCTCACCGGTGATCGGGGCCTGGACCACCGAGAGCCTCCAGCGCAGCCACGGGCTGGTCGCCACCCGCGAGGAGCTGGTCCGGCTGCTGTCCGAGCTGGCGGACCACCACGCCCGCACCGCGCTGGCACCCCTGGCGGCAGACCGCCACAGTGATCTCGGTGACGCACTGGTCACCGGTGGTCAGGTGACCTCGGGCGGTCAGGGCCTGGCCGATGCCGTCCGGGAGTTCGGCCGGGCGGCCGCCGCGAAGGACGTCGAGGTGGTGTTCCGGGTGGTCGAACCCTCCGACGACGCCGAGGTGGACCGCGCCGCGACGCCTGGCCACGCCGTGGACGACGACCCGGCTGACGACTCGCCGGGGGAGCGGTCCCGGGATCCCGGTGTGCTCTGGCGGCTGCAGGTGTTGGTCCGGACGGGCGCCGATTCGCTCCGCCCGTTCTCCGACCTCGACGACACCTCCTCCGTGGACGGACCGGTTCGCGACGTGGTCGACCGGGCCGTCCGTTCGTGGCCGCCGCTGACGCGGGCCACCCAGGCGGCCGGTGTTCCCGACCTGCTCCTGCCGACCGATCTCGTGGTCGACCTGGTCGACGAGGGGGTGGAGGCACTCCGGGCCCGCGGGGTCGAGGTCCTGCTGCCGAGGGCCTGGACCAGGATCAAGACAGCGGTCAGGCTGGCCGTCAAGGAGCCCGGGACCGAGTCGGTGGACTCGGGGCACCGGTTGGGCCTCGAACAGCTGGCGGACGTCGACTGGGAGTTGGTGGTCGACGACAACCCGTTGGACGCCACCGAGGCCCGGATGTTGCTCGACGCCGCGTCGGACCTGGTCAAGCTCCGCGGCCAGTGGGTCCGGGCGGACCCGGGTGCGCTCCGGCGGGCGGCCCGCTTCCTCGCCGCCAGGCGTGGCCAGCGGACGACCGCACCCGCTCTGGTCGGGGCGTTGATGTCCGAGGAGGCGGAGGGAGTCGAGGTCCGGTCGCCGGGCACCCTCGACTGGATCCCCTCGTCGTCGTCCCCGGTCGTGCTCCCGGACTGGTTCCGGGCCACCCTGCGTCCGTACCAACTGGACGGTGTCAGGTGGCTCTCGGCGCTCTCCCGGGCCGATACCGGGGCGGTCCTGGCCGACGACATGGGTCTCGGCAAGACGATGCAGGTGCTCGCGCTCACCGCGGTCGAACACGCGGCCGGGAGGTCCGGACCGACGCTGGTGGTGGCGCCGCTCACCCTGGTCGCCACGTGGGCCCGGGAGGCGTCGACGTTCGCGCCGGACCTCCGGGTCCACGTCCATCACGGACAGGGTCGGGACCGAGGTGAGGGCGCGGCCGAGAGGATGGCGGACTCCGACCTCGTCCTGACCTCATACGGCACCGCAGCTCGTGACGTCGACCTGCTCACCGGGGTGAGGTGGCGGCGTCTGGTCGCGGACGAGGCGCAGACGGTCAAGAACCCGGCGACCGCGGTGTCCCGGGCGATCAGATCGATCCCCGCGCGGCACCGGATCGCGCTCACCGGGACCCCGGTGGAGAACAGGCTGGACGAACTACGGGCGGTGTTCGACTTCGCCAACCCGGGGCTGCTCGGGTCGGCCAGTACCTTCCGCGCCCGGTTCGCGGTCCCCATCGAATCGCACCGAGACGAGGCCGCGGCCACCCGGCTGCGTGCCCTGGCGGCCCCGTTCGTCCTGCGCCGACTCAAGTCGGACCCGCTCGTGGCCGCGGATCTGCCGGCCAAGCAACACATCAGGGTCGACTCACCACTGACCCGTGAACAGGCGACCCTGTACCAGGCGGTCGTCGAGGACATGATGGAGCAGGTCAGGGACTCCGAGGGTGCGGCCCGCAAGGGTGCGATCCTGTCCGGTCTCACCGCGCTCAAACAGGTGTGCAACCATCCTGCGCACTATCTCGGCGACGGGTCCTCGCTGCTGCGGGGTGGGCGACACCGGTCCGGAAAGCTCGCGGCACTGGACGAGGTCCTCACCGAGATCCTCGACGCGGGGGAGAAGGTCCTGTTGTTCACGCAGTACCGTGCCTTCGGGGATCTGATCCTCCCGCTGGTGGAGCGCCGGGCGGCGACCGGGGTCCCGTTCCTCCACGGCGGTGTCACCGCGGGTGGTCGGGCCTCGATGGTCGAGGAGTTCCAGAGCGCGGACGGCCCACCGCTGATGCTCGCCTCCCTCCGGGCGGGCGGGACCGGGCTCACGCTGACCGAGGCCAATCACGTGGTGCATCTGGACCGGTGGTGGAATCCCGCGGTGGAGAACCAGGCGACGGATCGCGTCCACAGGATCGGGCAGACCCGGGTGGTCCAGGTGCGGACCCTCGTGGCGCCCGGGACGGTGGAGGACCGGATAGACGAGTTGCTCGAGTCCAAGCGCGAGCTGGCGGATCTGACGCTCGGCCCCCTCGCGGGTGTGCTCACCGAACTGACAGACGCCGATCTGGCCTCACTCGTCGCGCTGACCGACGAGGGGACGGACGAGACGTGAGCGGGAGAGGAGGGATCCCCACCAGGTCCAAGGCGGGTCCGTTCGGGTCGCACATGTGGAGTCGGCGGTGGTCCTCGGACCTCGAATCCGGCGTGAGCCGCGGCGAGGCGTTCCTCGGCCGCAAGGACGCGCGCAACGGCAGGGTGCTCTCCCTGGAGCACTCCGGCCGCATCGTGCGGTGCGACGTCGACGGCAGTCAACCGGACCCGTTCTCCGTGGAGTTCGAGTTCGCCCCGCTCGACGCCACGGACACCGACGCGCTCCGCACGGCGCTCCGCCGCGAGGAGGGAGGAGTGCTGGGCGCGCTCTCCGGGGATTTCTCCGACACGGTCGGATTCCTCCTGCTCCCGGCGGTCCACGGCGCCACCCGGTACTCGTGCCGGTGCCCGGTCCAGCCGGGCCCGTGTCGACACGTGCTGTCCGCCGCCCACGTGCTCGTGGAGTGGTGGGACGCCACCCCGGAGGTGATGTTCGCACTCCGGGGACTGAGGGCCGAGACGGTGGGCGCCGTGCTGGGGGGGACCGCGGACGGGGACGTCGGCGCGGTCGCCTTCGACGTGGAGGAGAGCCTGTGGGGCCGGGATCCACTTCTCCCCGCCGTCCCCACCACCGCCCCGGCAGGTCTGGAGGATCTCCTGGACGCACCGGTCACCAGGAGACTCGCCGCGGCCGCGACCGGGGATCCACTCGAACAACTGCGGGTGGTGGCCGACCTGGAGGACTTCCTCGACGCGTTCAGCCGGTATCGGCCGGGGGATCAGCGCCCGTGATCCACCCGGTCGGCGAATCCCGCCGCAGCACTGTCGGAGCCCCCACCTACGATGCGGCCATGGACAGGCGACGGGACGGCGACACGATCCGATTCCTCCACTCGGCCGACTGGCAGCTGGGGATGACACGGCGATTCCTCGGGACCGAGTCACAGGCGGTGTACACGGCGGACCGGCTCGCCGCGGTGGCGTCGCTGGGGGACATCGCCCTCGAGCACGGCGCCGAGTTCGTCGTGGTCGCGGGCGACGCGTTCGAGGACAACGCCGTTCCCCGATCGGTCGTGCTCCGTGCCGCGGAGGTTCTCGCGGCCTTCCCGGTACCTGTACTGATCCTCCCCGGGAACCACGATCCGCTTGACGTGTCGTCGGTACTGAGGTGCCGGGACTTCTCCTCGGCCGTGGACGGCGGGGCCGTCACCGTCATCTGTGACTCCGAGCCCGTGGAGATACGCCCCGGGGTCGAGGTGGTGGGGGTCCCGTGGACCTCCAAGCGCCCGGATCCCGCCCGTCTCCCCGCGTTGCTCGCCGACCTGGGCCCGACCGACTCCCTGCGCATCCTCGTCGCGCACGGTGGCACCGACGAGGTCTACGGCGGTGACTCGCCGTCCGTCGAGGCGATCCGCGTCGCGGAGCTCGAGAGCGCCGTCGGGTCGGGACACCTGGACTACGTGGCCCTCGGCGACAGGCACTCGGTCACCAGTGTCGGTGCCGGCGACAGGATCTGGTTCTCGGGAAGCCCCGAGACCACGGCGTTCGACGACGTCGAGAGGGCGTCCGGTCAGGCTCTGCTCGTCGAGCTCGGGACGCGGAGCCCCACCGGCGGCCGGGGTGACTGTGTGGTGACACCCGTCCGGACCGGACGGTGGTCCTTCCTCGCGATCACCGCGGAGATCGAGACCGAGTCGGACCTCGACGCCCTCGCCGAGCGGATCGAGGCGATCGAGGACAAACCCAGGACGGTCCTCAAGCTGGGCCTCACCGGGACCGTCGGGGTGGCCCTGCGTGCGAGGATCGACGATCTCCTGGAGACGTGGGCGGAGCTGTTCGCGGCCGCATACCTGCGAGAGCGGCTCACCCACCTGGTGGTCCGCGCGGAGGATTCGGACTTCACCGACCTCGTGGACGGCTATGCCGGGCGCGCGGTTCAGGATCTCGTGGAGAAGGCGGCGTCGAACGGATCGGACTCGGAGGACGCCGGCAATGCGCTCAGTCTGCTGTACCGGCTCGTGGACGGAGGCCTGAGGTGATCCTGCACCGGCTGTGTATCGAGGACTTCCGAGGCGTCGACCGGGAGGAGGTGCAGGTGCCCCCCCGCGGGGTCTTCGTGATCGAGGGCCCCAACGAATCGGGCAAGACGAGCCTCATGGATGCACTCGAGATGCTCCTCGAACACAAGGCCTCCTCCGGCCGAGCGGAGATCAAGGCCGCGAGCCCTGTGGGGCGTGACGTCCCGGTGGTGGTGGAGGCCGAGTTCACGATCGACCGCGAGCGGATGCGGTACCGCAAGGAGTTCGTGCGCGGCAAGCGCACGTCGCTCGAGTTCCCGGGGTCCGCGAAGGTGGCGCTGACGGGTGACGACGCGCACGACTACGTGCGGGACCTCCTGGACCGCCGGGTGGACAGGTCCCTGTGGAGAGCGCTGCGTATCGCCCAGGACGAACCCATCGGTCAGGTGGAGGCGGGCAAGGGGATGGAGTCGCTGCGGCGAGCCCTGGACGCCGCGGCCGGCGGGGCCGCTCCCACGGGTGACGACACATTGGTCACCCGGGTCGCGGAGGAACGTCACCGCTACCTGACGGCACGACGCGGGGAGCCCACCGGCGAGCTCGCGCGGTCGGAGACCCGGCTCGCGGACGCACGCACGGCACTGGACGACGCCAGGGCGGGGCTGTCCGAACTCGATGCCGCGGTGACCGAGCACGCACACTACTCCGCCGCCCACTCCGCCAGGCGATCCTCGCTGGCCGCCGTCGAGATGGAGGTGGAGCGCCTCGAGGAGGCCGGACGAACCGTCGCACGGTTCCGGGAGCTCCTCCGGGCCGCGGAGGCGGAGGTCGACCGCGCCACGGTGGCGCACGACGCGGCGAGCCGGCTCCACCGGGAGCGCACGGACCTCATCACACGGCGTCAGGAGGAACTGACCAGGGAAACCGACCTGCGATCCGCCACGGAGGCGGCGACGCGGAGGGTGGAGCCGGCCGAGATCAGGGCGAGCGAGGCGCGGGCCGCCCTGGAAGCGGCCGAGGAGCGGGTCACCAGGGCCCGCGCACTGGTCGACGCCGAGCGGGACGCGCGCGACCGGGTCCGGCGTCGCGCCGACCTGTCCGACCTCGATTCCCTTCTCGAGACCCTCGGGACGGTCGGGAGGGAACTCGCGGAGAAGGAGGCCGAACTCGCGGATGTCGACCTTCCCGGCGGGACCGTCGAGCGGATCCGATCCGCGGACACGGCCCTGCGCGAAGCCGTGGTCCGCAGTGCGGCCAGTGCCCCGAGGGTGGCGGTGGCCGGCGAGGGAACGGCCCGAATCGGGGAGGAGACGATCGACGCGTCCGCGGGCTGGGAGGGCGAGATCGTCGAGGACACCGTGTTCGAGGTGGGAACGGTGTCGCTGACCGTGGTCCCCGCCGGCGACACCGAGGCCGTCCGCCGCGCGGAGTCGACGGCCAGGTCCCGACTCGAGACGGTGCTCCGCGAGAGCGGGTGCGGATCGCTCGCCGAGGCCGAGAGGAGGGAACGGCGGGCGGAGGGGCTCCGCGCCGAGATCGCAGCCCACCGGCGGCGCAGGACGGATCTGCTCCGGGGGGACACCCCCGAGGATCTGACGAGACGACGCGCGATACTCGCCGCGGAGGTGGGGTCGGACGCCGAGGAATCGGCAGGGGCCCCCGCCGGCCCTGGTGGGCCCGGGGACGGGGACTCACCGGACCCTGCAGCGGAGTCGGCCTCGGCGGAGGAGGACCTGATCAGGTGCCGCTCGGAGGATCGGGCCGCCTCGGCCGAGGCCGAGACTCTGCGAACCGACCTCGCCACCAGGGGCGCGTTGGCCGCGGAGGCCGCGGACCGGCTGCAGGGGTGCGAGGACGCGCTCGCCGCCGCACGGGCCGTGACGCCGGACGCGGAGCTCGAGGCCGCGGTGGAGAGGACGACGTTCGAGGTGGACTCCAGAAGGGAGACCGCGCGTCAGGCGCGGGCCCGACTGGACGAGACGCTCGCCGACGCGCCGTCGGAACTCCTCGAGAACGCGCGGGCCTCGCTGGCCGCCCTCGTCGCCGAGGAGAGGGAGTGCGCGTCGGCGGTGGCCACAGCGCTCGGTCGGGTGAACGCGATCGGAGACCAGGGACGGCTCGGGGACGTCGCGGTGGCGGAACGTGAGGTCGAGGCCGCGCAGAGGGAGAACTCCGCCCTGTGGCGGCGGGCACGCGCGGCGGACCTGCTCTACCGGACCCTCGAACAGCGACGGTCCGAGGCTCTCCGGGCCTACCAGGAGCCGTTCCACCGGGCGGTGGTCGAACTCGGGCGACTGGTCTACGGGCGCGAGTTCGACGTGCGACTGGGGGAGGACCTCACCATTCTCAGCCGGAGGATCGGGGAGGTCTCCGTCGACTACGACTCCCTGTCCGGCGGGGCCAGGGAACAGCTGGCTGTGATCGTCAGAATCGCCTGCGCCAGACTCGTGGGGGACAACGGTGTCCCGGTGTTCCTCGACGACACCATGGGGTACACCGATCCCTCCCGTCGCCTCACGATGGGTGCGGTCATCGCCGCCGCGGCCTCCACGTCACAGGTCATCGTCCTCACCTGCGACCGTTCACGCTTCGCGGGTGTCGGCAGCGCGCGCACCCACGTCATGCGCAGGTCGGCATCGGCCCGCGACTGAGGGCGGTCCGGCTGGTCCGCGGCGGGCCGGTGGCTGGAGGACGCAGCGGCGGGTCGCCGTGCTGTAATAGCCCCATGAGCGAGACACGCTGGTTGAGCGATGAAGAACAGTGCATGTGGCGCCGGTACCGGGAAGTCAATCAGTTGCTCGACCTCGCGATCGAACGCCAGCTCCAGCGCGACGCGTCGATGTCCCAGTCCGACTACTCGGTGCTGGTCAGCCTGAGCGAGGCGGACGGTCGGGGCCTGCGCGCCCGTGATCTGGGGGCGGCTCTCGGCTGGGACCGCAGCCGTGTGTCGCATCAGGTCAGGCGGATGGAGGCCCGGGGACTCGTCGCCAAGGGGGAGTGCGCGGAAGACGGCCGGGGCACCATCGTCACCCTCACCGCGGAGGGGGCCGAGGCGATCGCCAGGGTGGCCCCCATGCACGTGGAGAAGGTCCGAGAGCTACTGATCGACGTGCTCACCGAAGAAGAGGTGGGCACGCTGACCACGATCTTCGAGCGGGTGGTCACCCGCATCGGTGAGGTCGATGGGATCACCCTGCCGAGCTGATCGGGCGGTCTGGCCGAGTTCCCTCCGAGGCGTTTGTGGATCCTATGTGCGGGCTGGTGTGGGGCGGTGATCACCCCGACGCCCGGGTAGGGTACCGGGGCCGTTCGTAAACTGGGGCTGAGGGGTTCACACCGTTATCGGCACCCGGACGCCGCGCTTCGTTCGTCGCCGATACCGGTGCCCGATGCGTGTCGCGGTGAGCACGAGGACGAATAGGATCCCGTAGAACACTGCCATTCCGGCACTGGTCGCGGCGTCCAGGGCGTACGCGATCCAGAACCCTGCCAATGCCCCGGCGGCCGCGATGCCCGCAGTCAGCCCGACCATCACCGGCAGGCTCCGGCTGAGGAGGTAGGCGGTGGCGGGCGGGACGATCATCAGTGCGACGACGAGGATCGCGCCTGCCGCGTTGAACGCTGCGGTGACGGTGAGAGAGACGAGAAACATGAAGGCTGTGTTCAGGAGGCCTGCCCGCACGCCGATGCTGGTGGCGAACTGGGCGTCGAAGGTGGTGACCTTGAGCCCGGAGTAGAAAGCCCCGAGGAAGACGATGTTCAGAGCGAGTACACCGAGCATCACGTACAGGTAGACGGGCCCGATGGAGGTGCCGCCGATGGTGAACTGATCCCAGGCGGCGAGGTTAAGGTCACCGACGAGTACGGCGTGCGTGTCGAGGTGGATGTTCGCGAAGTTCACCGAGACGAGGATGACGCCCGCGCTGAACAGAGCAGGGAAGATGAGGCCCTGGGGTGCGTCGCCGGCGAGGAGACCGGTCCGGGAGAGCCATTCGCTACCGAGGACCACGATGAGCCCCGTGAGGGCAGCTCCGACGATCAGTAGCGGTGAGTCGAGGTTGCGGGTGAAGAAGTAGCCGATGACGATCCCTGGAAGCACGGCGTGGCTGATCGCGTCAACGAGCATGGAGTTCTTCCGCAGCACGACAAAGGTGCCGGGCAGGGCGCAGGCGAGGGCGGTGACGACCGCAAGCAGGGCGGTGCCGACGACGAAACTCATCTAGCGGCCCCCTCGAGGATGAGTTCCCGTTTCACGGCCGTGCGCGCACGACTGCGGGCGACCAGGCGTGTGATGACACTTCGCCGCGGTGAGGCGAGCAGCGAGATCAGGAAGATCACGAAGAGGGTGAGCACGATGAGTGGCCCGGTGGGCACTCTGCCGAGAACTATCGACAGGTACGCCCCGATTCCGCTCCCGAGGGCCCCGAAGACACCCGACAGGGTCACCATGCCGGGCAGTGTTCGCGTCCACTGACGGGCGGCGGCGGGTGGGGTGACCACGAAGGCGACCATGAGGACCAGCCCGACGGCTTTCACTCCGATCACGGTTGCGATGACGATGGTGGTGAACATCAGGGTGTCGATAAAAGTCGCCCGGAAACCGAGCACGGTGGAGTGGACGGGGTCGAACGTGCGGAGGGCGAACTCCTTCCAGAACACGACCATCAGTCCCAGAGCGAGAGCTCCGACAGCGATGCTAGTGGTGAGGTCGGCGACGGTGATGGCGGAGGCGTTCCCGAAGAGGTAGTCCTGGATGCCGCCCTTGCCGGGGAAGGCGCCGTTGCCGATTATGCGCATGAGCAGCATGCCCGCGCCGAAGAAGATCGTGAGAGACACGGCCATGGCCGTGTCGATTTGAGTCTTCGATACCCGAGTGACCCCGTTGGCGAAGAGCGCCGCGACGGTGCCGATGGCGACGGCCCCGACGATGAGACCGATCATGTTCCGGCCGTCTGTGCCCAGTACTACAACCGATGCCAGGAACGCGAGGAGCGCACCGGGCAACGCTGCGTGCGAGATCACGTCGCTGATGAGTGATTGCTTGCGCAGATAGGCGAAGCTCCCCAGGGCACCGGCGACCAGCCCGATGGTCATGGTCCCGAACAGCACCATTTGGTAGGTGTGGTTGTCGAGGATTTCGATCAGGCTCATGACGCGAACTGCAGGAAGGCGTCGTCGTCCGAGGTGACCTCGTAGGCGGTGCGGATATTTTCCTTTGTGAACGACTGCTCTGAGGGCCCGGATGCCACGATCCGGCGGTTGAGCAGCGTGACGTGGTCACAGTAGTCGCGCACGGTCGCCAGATCGTGGTGCACGATCACAGCGGTCTTTCCCTGCTCGCGCAGGGTGTGCAGTACGGAGACGATGGCCTGCTGGCTTTTCGCGTCGATGCCCTGGAAGGGCTCGTCCATGAAGTACAGGTCCGGCTCCTGCACGAGGGCGCGGGCGAGGAACACGCGTTGTCGTTGTCCGCCGGAAAGCTCACCGATCTGCCGGGCGGCAAGACCTGGGATTCCCGTCTGCTCGAGAGCCGCCACGGCGCGGGCGCGCTCGTTCTTCCCGGGTCTCCGGAACCAGCCGAGAGAGCCGTAGGTGCCCATAGTGACGACGTCGAGGACGGTGGTCGGGAAGTCCCAGTCCACAGTCGTGGACTGCGGCATGTACCCGACTCGTCTCCGCACCCTTGAAAGGGGTTGTCCGAAGAACTCCGAGGTCCCGGTGAGTGGTGGGACCAGCCCGAGCATTGCTTTGATCAGTGTGGATTTCCCGGCCCCGTTCGGACCGACGATTCCCATCACCACTCCCTGGGGCACGCGGAAGTCGACCCCCCGGAGAACGGCCTCAGCATGGTAGGCCACCGAGACGCCCTTGGTGGCGCACGCGAGCACGGTGTCGGTGGGGCGGGCGAGCGAGCCATCCGGACTCTGGGCCATGAGCATGGTCATTGCGTCCCGAGTGCGGCGGCGACGGCCTTCGCGTTGTGGGTGAACACGCCGAGATAAGTGTCAACTCCGGGCTCCGCGCCGAGGGAGTCGGCATAGAGTTCGTCGGCCGAGATCCCGACCTCCCAACCGAGTGCATGAACGGCCTCGCTAAGGCTGTTGATCGCCTGGGGGTTGGCCTGGTTGTCCTGGAAGATGACCGGCACTCGGTACTCCGCGATCAGTTTCGCCAGGTCCGAGATCTGCTCCGCGCTCAACGACGCCTCTGTGGACACGAAGTCGGTCGCATGAACTTCGAGATCGTAGGAGTCGCCGAAGTAGTTGAACGCGTCGTGGCCGGTGATCAGGATGCGCGGCTCGGGAACACGGGCGAGGAGCTCCTCGGCCTCAGCGGCGGCCTCTGCGATCTCGGCCTGGTAAGCGTTGGCGTTCTCCCGGTACTCCGCCGCGCTGTCGGGTTCGATCTCGCCGAGCTTGTCGGCGACGAGGCCGACGACGAGTGACCACGCTTCCGGGCTGTTCCACACATGAGGGTCGCGCAGCTGGTTACCCACATCGTCGGTCTCGGGCCAGGACAGAAGGAGGTCGTCGGGTAGTGCGTCGCCTACGGCCAGCTGCTTGTCACCGAGGCTCTCGAGTTGGTGGGTCATCTGCGCTTCCAGGTGTAACCCGTTCCACAGCACCACGTCGGAGTCCTGGATCGCTTGGATGTCCTTGGTCGACGGCTGATAGGTGTGTGGGTCGCCGCCGGGCCCGACCATCGTGGTCACGATCGCTTCGGGAGCGATATTGGCCACGGCGTCGGCGAGGTACCCGGTGGTCGCGTAGACGGTCAAGGGGGCATCGACGCCGGCGTTGCGCGGGGTTGTCGCGCAGCCCGCGAGCAGGAGAGCGGCCGTCGCAGCGGCGGCGAGGCCGGTCAATCGAGAACGCATGGGAGTAGAGGGCCTTTCGGTATGGCGAAAAACATCGTTTGGGCGGTGATGTAATAATTACACTAGCAACCCATCTCAGCTTTTCGGCAACCCGAACTTCCGCGAGGGGTGTCGGCGCGAGCTCTCCAGGTCCTCGAAGGGCAGCAGGCCTGGATCGGATCCGACCTGATCGACCCGCCGTCGCGGAGGGGAGAGGTAACAGGCGCGAGGGAGCAGGCGCGCGGGCGTGAGAGGACAGGCGCGCGGGCGTGAGAGGACAGGCGCGCGGGCGTGAGGGGACTAGGTGGGATAGCGCCGGATCAGAGTGTCCGGGAAACGAGGAAGTCCCCTCCCAATCCCGCGTCTGCGGGTGGGAGAGGACTCCTGTGGTGCCCCCGAGAGGAATCGAACCTCTGACCTTTGGTACCGGAAACCAACGCTCTATCCCCTGAGCTACGAGGGCGGGATACCGGCCTTTCCGGGCCGGAGGCCGATCGCCGGGCGACTACTTCGAACCGCCCTGCTGAACAGCGAGACCGATCGTAGCACCGGGGCGGGATCGTGACCGCATCGGGCCCGCCCGCGTCGCGAGGGCGGGCGGACGCCGGTGTCCGATTCCGCTGCCGACGTGCCGACACCTAGGATAGGAAGACGTGACTCCCGCCGACCTCGCCGCCGTCATCCGCGCCGCTCTCATCACCGTTCTCACCGAGCGTGGAGCCGACATCTCGGTGGTGCCGGACACGGTGACGGTCGAACGCCCGCGCAACCCGGAACACGGCGACTACGCCACCAACATCGCGTTGCAGTTGGCCAAGAAGGTCGGAGCCTCTCCGCGGGATCTGGCGCAGGAGATCGCCACCGCGCTCGCCGCCGATCCCGGTGTGGCGTCGGCGGACATCGCCGGCCCCGGATTCCTCAACATCCGCCTCGACTCCGGTGCCCAGGGGTCGCTCGTGGCCTCCGTCATCGAGCAGGGCGAGGCGTACGGCACCGGGGACGCGATGGCCGGTCGTCGGGTGAACCTCGAGTTCGTCTCCGCCAACCCGACCGGCCCTATCCACCTGGGAGGCACCCGCTGGGCGGCGGTCGGCGACGCACTCGGGCGCGTGCTCGAGGCATCCGGTGCGCAGGTGACCCGGGAGTACTACTTCAACGACCACGGTGCCCAGATCGATCGGTTCAGCAGGTCGCTGGCCGCCGCGGCCCGCGGCGAGGCGACTCCGGAGGACGGGTACGCGGGAGCGTATATCGACGACATCGCCGCCCGGGTCGTCGCGGAGCACCCGGACGTCCTCGAGCTGCCGGAGGCCGAGGGGCTCGAGACGTTCCGCGCCACGGGCGTCGATCTGATGTTCACCCACATCAAGGCGTCGCTCGCGGAGTTCGGCACTGTCTTCGACGTCTACACCCACGAGAACTCGATGTTCACCTCCGGCGCCGTCGACCGGGCGATCGAGGTGCTCAAGGGCAACGGCAACCTGTACGAGTCCGAGGGCGCCTGGTGGCTGCGCTCCACGGACTTCGGGGACGACAAGGACCGTGTGGTCCTCAAGTCCGACGGCAACGCGGCCTACATCGCCGGTGACATCGCCTACTTCCTGGACAAGCGGGACCGCGGTTTCGACCTGTGCATCTACATGCTCGGTGCCGACCATCACGGGTACATCGCCCGTCTCAAGGCCGCGGCGGCGGCTCTGGGGGACGACCCCGCGGCGATCGAGGTCCTCATCGGGCAGATGGTCAGCCTCGTTCGGGACGGCGTCCCGGTCAAGATGAGCAAGCGCGCCGGCACCGTCATCACGCTCGACGACCTGGTGGACGCGATCGGGGTGGACGCCGCTCGGTATGCGCTCATCCGCTCCTCGGTGGACCAGACCATGGACATCGATCTGCAGTTGTGGACGTCGGCGACCAACGACAACCCGGTCTTCTACGTCCAGTACGCGCACGCCCGCCTGTGTTCCCTCGCCCGGAACGCCGCCGACCTGGGGGTCACCACCGACGCCGCCGACCTCGCGCTCCTGGTCGAGGACCGGGAGGGCGCGCTCATCCGGACCATCGGTGAGTTCCCCCGGGTCGTGGCGAGCGCGGCCGAGCTGCGCGAACCGCACCGGGTCGCCAGGTATCTCGAGGAACTCGCGGGCGCCTATCACCGCTTCTACGACACGTGTCGCGTCCTGCCGATGGGTGACGAGGAGGCGGGGCCGCTCCACGCCGCCCGGCTCGCGCTCAGCACGGCGACCCGACAGACGCTGGCGAACGGACTGCGGCTGATCGGCGTCACCGCCCCGGAGAAGATGTGAGCGCGCACCCGGCCGGGTCCCGGCACGAGTTCCCGCACGCGCCCGGGATCGGCGAGCGTCCCACCGACGTGGGCGGGGTGATGGCCCTGGATCCGGCGGTCTGGCCGCGCGGTGCGGGTCGTCGCGGGGACGGGGTGGTGGAGTTCGCCGGGGTCGCGGCGGATGAGCTGGCGGCCGAGTTCGGCACCCCGTTGTTCGTCATCGACGAGGACGACTTCCGCTCGCGCTGCCGCGAGATGGCGGAGGCCTTCGGGGGCGCCGACCGGGTCCACTACGCGTCCAAGGCGTTCCTGTGTACCGAGGTGGCGCGCTGGGTGGCGGAGGAGGGGTTGAGCCTGGACGTCGCCTCCGGTGGCGAGCTCGCGGTGGCCCTTCGTGCGGGGTTCCCGACGGACCGGATCACCGTGCACGGCAACAACAAGTCCGCCGACGAACTCAGGCTCGCCGTGCGCAGCGGGGTCGGGCACGTCGTCCTCGACTCGATGTCCGAGATCGCCCTGCTCGACCGCATCGCCGCCGAGGAGGGCGTGGTCCAGGACGTCTTCATCCGGGTGACGGTGGGCGTGGAGGCGCACACCCACGAGTTCATCGCCACCGCCCACGAGGACCAGAAGTTCGGGTTCTCCCTCGCTGGCGGTGCGGCGATGGCGGCCGTCCGCGGGGTGTTCGAGGCACCGCACATCCGGCTCACCGGCCTGCACAGCCACATCGGGTCCCAGATCTTCGACGTCGACGGCTTCGAACTCGCCGCGCGCCGCGTGATCGGCCTCCTGCGCGACATCGTCGACGAGTTCGGTGTCGAGCGCACGGCCCAGCTCGATCACCTGGACCTGGGTGGCGGACTGGGCATCAGCTACGTCGCCTCCGACGACCCGCCCCCGGTCGCCCAGCTGGCCGCCGCGCTGACGGAGATCGTCGACGGCTTCTCACGGGACGTCGGCCTCGCGCCCCCCACGCTGGTCGTCGAACCCGGCCGGGCGATCGCCGGACCGGGCACCGTCACCCTCTACGAGGTGGGCGTGGTCAAGGACGTCGAGCTCGCGGGTGGGGAGAGCCGCCGCTACATCAGTGTCGACGGCGGGATGAGCGACAACATCCGGACGGCGTTGTACGACGCCGTGTACGACGCCCGGCTGGTGGGCCGCGCCTCGTCGGCGGAACCCGTCGTGGCGAGGCTCGTGGGCAAGCACTGCGAGAGCGGTGACGTGGTGGTGCGTGACCTGTGGATGCCGGAGGACGTCGGTGCGGGTGACCTGGTGGCCGTCGCGGCGACCGGGGCCTACTGCTACTCGATGTCGAGCCGGTACAACCTGATCGGGCGGCCCGCGGTGGTCGCGGTCCGCGACGGACGGGCACGCCTGGTGCTCCGACGTGAAACCCTGGACGATCTGACGAGCTTGGAGGTGGGACAGTGAGCGACGCAACGGCGTCAGGCGTGCGACCCGTGGGAGTGGCGGTGCTCGGAATGGGCACCGTCGGCACCGAGGTCATCCGCTACATGACGGAGAACGCGGAGGCTCTCGCCTCCCGCATCGGGGCCCCGTTGGCCCTGCGGGGTGTCGCCGTGCGCGACCTGACCCGCGATCGCGGGGTGGACCCGGAGCTCCTGACCGCGGACCCGGCCTCGCTCGTCTCCCGGGACGACGTCGACGTCGTCGTCGAACTGATGGGCGGCATCGACGTGCCGCGTCCCCTCCTGCTCGAGGCGCTCCGTCACGGCAAGGCCGTGGTCACCGCGAACAAGGCGCTGCTGGCCGAGTACACCGACGAACTGGCGGAGGCCGCGGACTCGACCCGCACCGATCTGTATTTCGAGGCGGCCGTGGCCGGCGCGATCCCGGTGATCGGACCGCTGCGTCGCTCGATGGCCGGCGACCAGGTCGAGCGTGTCCTCGGGATCGTCAACGGCACCACCAACTACATCCTCTCCGCGATGGGGGCCACGGGCGCCGATTACGCGGAGACCCTCGCGGAGGCCTCCAGGCTCGGGTACGCGGAGGCCGATCCCACGGCGGATGTCGAGGGGTACGACGCGGCGGCCAAGGCCGCGATCCTGGCCTCGATCGCGTTCCACAGCCGGGTGACGGCGGGCGACGTCTACCGGGAGGGGATCTCCAGGATCTCGCCCGACGACTTCGCCTCCGCCCGCGACATGGACTGCACCATCAAGCTGCTCGCGATCTGCGAGAAGCTGCGGCGGGAGGACGGCAGCGAGGCCGTCTCGGCGCGCGTGTACCCCGCGTTGTTGCCCAACAGCCATCCGCTGGCCACCGTCAACGGCGCCTTCAACGCCGTCGTGGTGGAGGCGGAGGCGGCCGGCCGTCTCATGTTCTACGGACAGGGTGCGGGAGGTTCCCCGACCGCCTCCGCCGTGCTCGGGGACATGGTCGCGGCGGCCCGCAACAAGGTGGACTCGGGTCGCGCACCCGGCGAGTCGACCTACGCGGCCCTACCCGTGGCCTCGATGGACGAGGTCTCCACGCGGTACCACGTGCGGATGCGTGTGGCCGACAAGCCCGGGGTGCTGGCGCTGGTCGCCGCCGAGTTCTCCCGCCACGGGGTGTCCATCGCCCAGGTGCGGCAGACCGAGGTCGAGTTCCCGGAGTCGGAGCTCGACGATTCCGAGCCCACCGCGGAGCTCACCGTCCTGACCCACCGTGCCTCGGAGCGCGCGCTCGCCGACACGGTCGCCGCGCTCTCCGACCAGGACGCGGTCTCGGTCATCACCAGCGTCATCCGACTCGAGGGAGTGGACACCGAATGAGCAGCACCCATCAGCCCGTGCACCACCGCTGGCCCGGCCTCATCGAGGCCTACCGCGACCGGCTCCCGATCGGGGACGCCTGGGAGCCGGTGACGCTCTTCGAGGGCGGGACCCCGCTCCTCCCGGCGCCCTACCTCTCAGGGGTCACGGGGTGCGAGGTCTACCTCAAGGTGGAGGGCCTCAACCCGACGGGCTCGTTCAAGGACCGCGGCATGACCATGGCCGTCACCGACGCCAGGGCGAGGGGCCAGAAGGCCGTCCTGTGTGCCTCGACCGGGAACACCTCCGCCTCGGCCGCCGCGTATGCGACCCGCGCCGGGATGGGCTGCGCGGTTCTCATCCCGCAGGGCAAGATCGCGGCGGGGAAGCTGGCGCAGGCGGTCATGCACGGGGCGACGATCATCCAGGTGGACGGCAACTTCGACGACTGCCTCGAGCTGGCCCGTAAGACCACCGCCACGTACGCGGAGATCGGTCTGGTCAACTCGGTCAACCCGGTGCGGATCGAGGGCCAGAAGACCGCCGCGTTCGAGATCGTCGACGTGCTCGGACGCGCACCCGATCTGCACTTCCTCCCGGTGGGCAACGCGGGCAACATCACCGCGTACTGGAAGGGCTACAGCGAGTACCACGCGGACGGCATCGTCTCGACCCGCCCGCGGATGATGGGCGTGCAGGCCGCGGGCGCGGCGCCCCTCGTGGACGGGGCGCCGGTCAAGAACCCGGAGACCATCGCCACCGCCATCCGCATCGGCGCGCCGGCGTCCTGGGACGGCGCCGTCGCCGCCCGTGACCAGTCCGGTGGCACGTTCCGCAAGCGCACCGACGAGCAGATCCTCGAGGCGTACCGCACCGTTGCGGGCAAGGACGGCGTGTACGTGGAGCCGGCCTCCGCGGCGTCGGTCGCGGGACTGCTCGACGCGCACGCCAACGGGGAACTCGAGCCCGGTCAGACGATCGTCTGCACCGTCACCGGCAACGGGCTCAAGGACCCGGACACCGCCCTCCTGGGCATGCCCGAGGTGGAGGCCATCCCGGTGGATCCGACCGCCGTCGCCGGCGCTCTCGGGTTGGAATGAGCGACGTGACCGGTACCGGCCCCGAGGTCTTCGGCAGCTCCGGGGGACGTATCCTGCCGGTCGGTCGCTCGGTCACCGTCGAGGTGCCCGCGTCCAGCGCCAACCTCGGGCCGGGTTTCGACGCCCTGGGCGTGGCGCTGGGCCTGTACGACACCATCACGGTGACCACCATCGGCTCGGGGCTCGAGCTCGAGGTCTCGGGCGAGGGGGCCGGTCAGGTCCCCGCCGACGCTTCCCACCTGGTCGCGAAGGCGGTGGAGGCGGGACTGCGGGCCGGCGGCACGGGCGCCCCTGGGGTCAGGATCGCCTGTACCAACGCGATACCGCACTCCCGGGGTCTCGGGTCCTCCGCGTCCGCCGCGGTGGGGGGACTGGTCGCGGCGAACGGTCTCATGGGCGGCGTGTTGACCGACGAGCACCTGGTACAGCTCGCGAGCGAGTTCGAGGGGCATCCCGACAACGCGGCGGCGAGCGTGCTCGGCGGGGTCGTGGTCTCGTGGACCGAGCGATCGGCGACCGCCGTGACCTACCGCGCGGTGCGCATGGACGTCGATCCGACGATCGTCGCCACCGTGCTGGTGCCGGCCGAGACCTCGTCGACGGCGCAGACCCGGGGCTTGCTCCCGGAGATGGTCCCCCACGAGGACGCGGCCTTCAACGCCAGTCGGGCCGCACTGATGTCGGTGGCCCTGGCCTCGCACCCGGAGTTCCTCCTGGCCGCGACCGAGGACAGGCTCCACCAGTCCTACCGGGCCCCGGCGCTCGTCGGCACCACCGAGTGGGTCGGCCGGCTCCGGGACCGTGGACTCGCCGCGACGGTCTCCGGGGCGGGCCCCACCGTCCTGGTGCTGGGGACCTCCGCGCTGCCCGCGGACCTGCGCGGGGACGCCGAGGCGCAGGGATGGCAGGTCCTGGATCTCCGGATCGCGGAGGGCGCCCGGGTTCTCGTCGGGGAGTGAGGACGTCCGCTCGCACGACGGGGGTTCACGGCCGGGCCGTGACCCTGGTCAGGCGGTGGAGCCCGGTGAGATGGTCGTGACCTGATAGGCCCCGTCGGCGTGGAGGGCACGGATCGCCCGCTTGTCGTACTTTCCGACCGACGTGCGGGGGATGTCGTCGACGAACGCCCAGTGGTCCGGTCGCTTCCACAGTTCCACATGGCCCTCCAGCGACTCCCAGAGCGCCCGCGCGGTGGCGGACGCGCCGGGTTTGAGGTGGACCAGGACCATGGGGCGGTTGCCCCAGCGTTCGTCCGGTACGCCGATCACCGCGGCATCGGCCACCCGCTCGTCCCGAAGGACGGCGTGCTCGAGTTCCACCGAGGAGATCAGCTCGCCCCCCGAGGCGATGATGTCGTCCACCCGGTCGACCACGTCGAGGTAGCCCCTGGGGGAGATGGTGGCCATGTCCCCGGTGCGCAGCCAACCGTCGACGAACCGGTCGGTCGCGTCGTCGCCGAGATAGCGTGCGGTGACCCAGGGTCCTCTGATCTGTAGCTCGCCGACCGACCACCCGTCGTTCGGCAGGACACGCCCGGCTTCGACGATCCGGGCCTCGACCCCGGCGGGGAACCTGCCCTGCCCGAGGATCTGTGCCCGGCGGTGGGTCGCGGACGAATGGGGGTCGGCCCGGGCGAACGTGGCGATCGGACTCGACTCGGTCAGGCCGTAGGCCTGCATGATGGTGACCCCGTGTCGCGTGACGAACGCGTCGAACAGCGCCTCCGGCACCGGCGAGCCGCCGACCAGGACCTCGCCCAGGTGGCCGAGCGGCTGGGGGTTGGTCTCCAGCCGGCGGAGGAGGCGCTGCAGGGAGGCCGGCGTGGTCGCGACCTTGTTGGGTCTGAACGTGGCGAGCAGATCGGCCAGGTCGCGGCCGGAGTGCATGGCCTGACCAGGTCGCGGCCGGGCGGTGATGATGCTCGCCCCGGTCATGAACGCCGCGTAGGGCAGGCCCCAGGACAGGACGTGGTACATCGGCACGGTCGTCAGGACGGTGTCCCCGCTGCGGAGCGCCGCGCTCTCGGCCATGCACATCTGCATCGAGTGCAGCCAGATCGAGCGGTGGGTGAACGCCACCGCCTTGGACAGGCCGGTCGTGCCGGAGGTGTAGGCCAGCGCCGCCGCGGCGCGTTCGTCCAGCTCGGGCCACTGATAGGTGGTCGGCCGTCCGTCGAGGAGGGCCTCCAGGGCGTGGAGTTCCACCTCGTGACCGTCCCCGGACAGGTCGGTGGTGTCCCCGGCGACCCGGGCGTCGAAGACGACGAGGTGGCGCACGTGCTCCAGGTCGGCGACCACCTCGAGTGCGAGAGAGAGCAGTTCGGGATCCACCAACACGACGGAGACGTCGTTGTCGCGGAGCGCCGCGAGGAGGAAGGACCGGGACCTAAGGACGTTGACCGACAGCGCGACGGCTCCCATCGACGGGATCGCGAACAGCGACTCGACGACCTCGGTGCGGCTGCCGGACAGGACGGCCACGACGTCACCCTCGCCCACGCCGAGATCGGTGAGGGCGTGGGCCAGGGCCGCGGCCCTGGCGGCGATCACGTCGAACCGAAGGGTCCGGGGCTCCATGTCCCCGACGAAACCGGTGACCGTGGAGCCGGAGTGGCGCTCTGCGGCGTGGTCGAGGATCCGGGACACGAGCAACGGGGTGTCGAGCATCGTTCCGAACATCAGACCTCCTTCCGCGCGGCCGCAGTGGGCTGTAGGTTACCGCCCGTCGACCGGGATGCGGACACGCCCGTGGAACTCGCGAGGGGGACGCGTGTGGAGACCGACTGCGGGTAGTATGCTTGCCGAAGCCACGGACGCCCGGTCGTCCCCGCATCCCGAGACATCTCCAGTTCACCGTCCGCCTCGGCGGACGGCAGCTCGTGAGTAGGTCACGGTGGGAGCGGCCGAACGGCGAGTGGTCAACTGGGATTGTCGTGCCCGTGAGTGGGTCTCGTCCGTAGTCGACGGTCAACATGACGTCGGCGCGGTGGGCGTCACCTCGTGTACATCCCCCTCAGACGAATCCGTGTCCGGCCAGTTCGCCGCCACGGAAGGCCTCAGCGGCCACCCGGGACGCCCGTCCGCGTCCCGGACAGTTGCTCGGTGCGAAGCGGTGGACACCGCCTCGGCCCGGGCCCAGAAAGGACACCCGTGACCTCGACGGAAACCCACTCCACGCCTCCGCAGGATGCCGCACTGGCAGCCATGCGACTGGCGGACCTCAAGTCCCTGGCGCAGCAGATGGGCCTCAAGGGCCTGTCAGGCAAGCGCAAGGGCGATCTGGTGGCGATGATCGACTCCGCCCGCGGCGGGAAGTCCCAGGCTCCCGCCCAGTCCGCGCCCGCCGCGACCGCGGAGAGTGCCCCCCGGTCCGACGCGCAGAAGCCGCCGAGTGGCCAGCAGCCCGCGCGCGAACCCGGGAAGGCGGACGAGGGTTCGACTCGGGGTGGCGGTGAGGCGCCCGCCGAGAGCCGGGGCCGCGGGGACGGGCAGGACCAGGGCGAACGGAACCGTCGCGAGGACGGCCCGCGCGGCGGTGGCCAGAACCAGAACCAGGCGCAGGGTCAGAACCAGGCACAGAACCAGTCGCAGGGTCAGAACCAGGGGAACCGGCAGCGTCGGGGCGGGCAGAACCGCGACGACCAGGGGTCGGGTCGTCAGGATCAGGGTCAGCAGGGCGGTCGCGCCCGCGATCAGCAGTCCGGTGATCAGCAGAACCCCGATCAGCAGGGCCGCGATCAGCAGGGCCGCGATCAGCAGGGCCAGCAGAACCGCGACCAACAGGGCCGCGATCAGCCGGGCCAGCAGAACCGCGACCAGCAGGGCGGGCGCGGCCGCGGTCGCGACCAGCAGGGCGGGGACCCGGGGAACCAACGCACCCAGGGCAACCAGGGCAACCAGGGCGGGGACAACGGCCCGCGCGGCGACGGTCAGAACCGTGATGACGACGACGGGAGCGGCCGCGGTCGTCGAAGCCGTCGCCGGCGTGAGCGCAACCGCGGTGGTGGCGGTGGCCGTCCGTCGGAGGGCGAGACCGAGGTGCGGGACGACGACGTCCTCCAGCCGGTCGCCGGGATCCTCGACGTGTTGGACAACTACGCGTTCGTCCGCACCTCCGGTTACCTCGCGGGTTCGAACGACGTCTACGTCTCGATGAACATGATCCGCAAGCACGGCCTGCGTCGTGGCGACGCGATCACCGGCGCGGTCAAGATGCCGCGGGACGGCCAGAGCGACACCCAGAACGACGGGCCCGGCGGCGGGCAGGGTGGCGGTCGTGGCGGCAATCAGGGTGGCAAGAACCGGGCGAAGTTCAACCCGCTGGTCAGGATCGACTCGGTCAACGGAGGGCCCCTCGAGGATGCCCGCAACCGTCCGGAGTTCGGCAAGCTCACGCCGCTCTACCCCAACCAGCGTCTGCGCCTCGAGACCGAGAGGAACATCCTCTCTACCCGCGTGATCGACCTGATCATGCCCATCGGCAAGGGGCAGCGAGCGCTGATCGTCTCCCCGCCCAAGGCGGGCAAGACCACGATCCTGCAGAACATCGCCAACTCGATCGCGGTCAACAACCCCGAATGCCACCTCATGGTCGTGCTCGTCGACGAGCGACCAGAGGAGGTGACCGACATGCAGAGGTCGGTCAAGGGTGAGGTCATCGCCTCGACCTTCGACCGTCCGCCGTCGGATCACACCCAGGTCGCCGAACTCGCGATCGAGCGGGCCAAGCGGCTGGTGGAGATGGGGCAGGACGTCGTGGTCCTCCTCGACTCGATCACCCGGCTGGGCCGCGCCTACAACAACTCGTCGCCCGCGTCGGGGCGCATCCTGTCCGGTGGTGTCGACTCCACGGCGCTCTATCCGCCCAAGCGGTTCCTGGGGGCGGCGCGCAACATCGAGAACGGTGGGTCCCTGACCATCATCTCCACGGCGATGGTCGAGACCGGGTCCGCCGGCGACACGGTGATCTTCGAGGAGTTCAAGGGCACCGGCAACGCCGAGCTCAAACTGGACCGGCGCATCGCCGAGCGGCGCGTGTTCCCGGCGGTCGACGTGGGCCCCTCGGGCACGCGCAAGGAAGAGCTTCTGATGACGCCCGAGGAGGCCGGTGTCATGCACAAGCTGCGGCGCGTGCTGTCGGGCCTCGACTCGCACCAGGCCATCGACCTCCTGATGTCGCAACTGCGCAAGACCAACACCAACTACGAGTTCCTGTTGCAGGTGGCCAAGACGACCCCGACACTGCCGCAGGACGAGGAGTGACAGAGGCCCCGGGACGATCGCCGTCCTCGGTCGACGACGTCCTCTCCGAGTACGGGGGCCTCGAGGCGCAGCTGTCGGACCCGGCGCTCCACGAGGACCCGGTGGCCGCGCGCAGGGTTGGCAAGCGATTCGCCGAGCTGACCCCCGTGGTGCAGTGTTACCGCGCGCTGGAGTCGACCCGGGGCGATCTGTCCGCCGCGCGTGAACTGGCCGGTGACGACTCGTCGTTCGCCGAGGAGGCCGAGCGGTTGGCGACCGAGGCCACGCGCCTGGAGTCGCGCCTGGCCGACCTGTTGGCACCGCGGGACCCCCATGACGCGGACGACGTGCTCATGGAGATCAAGTCCGGCGAGGGAGGGGAGGAGTCGGCCCTGTTCGCGGCGGACCTGGCCCGCATGTACACGCGGTACGCCGAGAAGCACGGGTGGGTCGTCGAGGTCCTCGGGGTGACCGAGTCCGACCTGGGCGGCTACAAGGACGCCTCGTTCTCCATCCGGTCCCGGCACCCCTCCCGCGAGGGCGTGTGGTCGCGACTGAAGTTCGAGGGCGGGGTGCACCGGGTCCAGCGGGTACCGGTCACGGAGTCGCAGGGCCGGGTCCACACGTCGGCCGCCGGCGTGCTGGTGTTCCCGGAGCCCGAGGACGTGGGGCCGGTCGAGATCGACGAGTCGGATCTGCGGATCGACGTCTACCGCTCGTCCGGCAAGGGCGGGCAGGGTGTCAACACCACGGACTCGGCGGTGCGGATCACGCACCTGCCGACCGGAACCGTCGTCACGTGTCAGAACGAACGTAGTCAGCTGCAGAACAAGCAACGAGCACTCGAGGTCCTCGCCGCCCGGCTCCAGGCGGCGGCCGAGGAGGCCGCGAGCGCCGAGGCCTCCGAGGGCAGGTCCACCCAGGTCCGCACCGTCGACCGTTCGGAGCGGATCCGCACATACAACTTCCCGGAGAACCGCATCGCGGATCACCGGGTCGGGTTCAAGGCGCACAATCTCGACGCCGTGCTCGACGGTGACCTCGACGCGGTCCTGGACGCCCTGGCCGCCGAGGACCGTCGTCGACGTATGGAAGACGCGTAGGCCGTGGACCTCCGCCCCGTGCCGGCGACCGGGGTCGTGAGGTCGGCGGCGCGCGCGCTGCAGGCCGCCGGCATCGACTCCGCATTCGTGGAGGCGCAGTTGATCTGCGCACACGTCCTGCGTGTCGAACGCTCCGCGCTCCCACTGGCGGAGGGGGTGGACGCGACCGGGGTCGCCGAGGTCGGACGGATAGTCGCCGCCCGCACCCTCGACCGCACCCCGCTTCAGTACCTGCTGGGCCGGGCCGTGTCGGGGCGACTCGACCTCGCGGTGGGCCCGGGAGTCTTCATCCCCAGGCCGGAGACGGAGCTGCTCGTCGAGGACACGCTGTCCGCGCTGCCCTCTCCGGGCGTCGGACCGGGCCCGGTCGTCGTGGACCTCTGCGCCGGTAGCGGCACACTGGCCCTCGAGATCGCCCACGCCAGGCCCGATGCACGGGTCCACGCCGTCGAACTGCACGAGAGCGCGCTCGGGTGGCTCCGGCGCAACGCCGCCGAGCGGGTCGCGGCGGGGGACACGCCCGTGGTGGTCCACGCGGGTGACGCCACGGACCCCGACGTCCTGGCGGGCCTGTCGGGCAGGGTCGACGCGGTGGTGTCCAACCCGCCGTACATCCCACGGTCCGACGAGCTCCCGGTGGACGTGCTCGGGCACGAGCCGTCGACCGCTCTGTTCGGGGGGGACGACGGCCTCGCCGTCATCACGCCGCTCGTCGGCGTCGCGGCCCGCCTCCTGGTGCCGGGTGGGCACCTGGCGGTGGAGCACGACGACACGACCGGCGCCGAGGTCGCGGCGGTGGTCTGGGCGCAGGGAGGCTTCGGTACCGTGGAACAGCACACCGACCTCGCCGGACGTCCGCGGTTCGTCACCGCGACGAGACTCGACCGTCCAGGCGGCGATCATCACGACGACGACGACGACGAGGTCGACCCGACAGCCCGGAAGGGGATCACCCGGTGACCATCACCTACGACTGCACCGAGGACACCGGTCGGGAGGTCGGCCTCAGTTCTGCGGCCGGCGCACTGCGTGCCGGTCGGCTCGTCGTGACCCCCACGGACACCCTGTACGGCATCGCCGCCGACGCCTTCGACCCGGACGCGGTCACCCTCCTGCTCTCGGCCAAACGTCGCGGCCCGGACATGCCGGTCCCCGTCCTGGTGGGATCCTGGGAGACCATCGACGGCCTGGTCGTGAGCACGCCGGCGACCGCGCGCGACCTCATCCGAGCCTTCTGGCCGGGAGGTCTGAGCCTGATCGTGCACCAGGCGCCGTCACTCAACTGGAACCTCGGGCACACCCAGGGCACCGTGATGCTCCGGATGCCGCTGCACCCCGTCGCGATCGAGCTCCTGCGCGAGGTCGGCCCCCTCGCCGTCTCCAGCGCCAACGTCTCCGGTCAACCCCCGGCCACGACGGTCGCGCAGGCGCGTGACCAACTCGGCGACTCGGTCGCGGTCTACCTGGACGGCGGCCCCTGCGCGGTCGGGGAACCCTCGACGATCGTCGACCTCACCGGACCGGCGCCCCGGATCGTCCGGGAGGGGGCCGTGAGCGCGGAGCGTGTCGGGGAGGTCCTGGGGACCGACCCCGCGGCCCTGCGTGGCTGACCGGGTGGTCTGATCGTGGGAATAGGGGTGCCGTTCCGCGAGCTCCTGCTCATCGCGGTGGCGGCCGGCCTGGTCACCTTCGTCGTCACGGGTCTGGTCAGGGGAGTGGCGCCGGCGATCGGCGGCCTGGCCTATCCCCGCGACAGGGACGTGCACGTGGTGCCGACGCCCCGCCTCGGTGGGGTCGGCATCTTCACCGGGTTGCTGGTCGCGGTCTACCTGGCCGCGCAGCTCCCGGCTCTCAACCGGGCGTTCCCGCCGTTCGCCCCGGACGTGGAGGCGACGATCATCGCGGGCGGGGTGATCGTGTTAGTGGGGATCGTCGACGACATCCTCGGTCTCGGGGCGGTCACCAAACTCGCCGGTCAGGCGGCGGCGGCCGGCGTCCTGGTGGCCATGGGCGTGTCGTGGACGCTGGTGTACATCCCGTTCGGGGACGGCAACATCCTCGTCCTGGACCAACTCCAGGCGGGACTGCTCACCGTGGTGTTCACGCTGACGATCGTCAACGCGATGAACTTCGTCGACGGCCTGGACGGCCTCGCCGCCGGACTCGGCGCCATCGCGGCCCTGGCGATCTGCGTGTTCTCCGTCGGGATCATGCTCGACCAGGGCGGCACCGTCGGGGCGTACCCCCCGGCACTCGTCACCGCGGTCCTGGCCGGGGCGTTGCTGGGTTTCCTGCCCCACAACTTCCAGCCCGCCCGGATCTTCATGGGCGATTCGGGCTCGATGCTGATCGGCCTCGTCCTCGCCGCGGCCTCCACCAGCGCGTCCGGCAAGATCTCGCAGAGCCTGTACGGGCCGCAGGAGATGATCGTCCTGCTCTCGCCGATGATCGTGGTCGCGGCCGCCATGTTCGTGCCGATGCTCGACCTCGTCCTGGCGGTGATCCGCCGGGTCGGCGCCGGGCGCAGTCCGTTCGCCCCCGACAAGATGCACCTGCATCACCGCCTGCTCGACCTCGGTCACTCCCATCGGAGGGTCGCACTGGTCATCTACGCGTGGGTCTCCTTGATCGCGTTCGGGGCGGTCGGGGCGACGATGCTCCCCACGGAGGTGATCGTCCCGCTCGCGGCCGCCGGACTCATCGCGGTCCTCGCCGCCACCCTGGTCCCGCGTCTGAGGAGTTCGAGGAGCGAGCGCGACACGAGCGGCCCGAGGAGCCCCCGCTAGGCTGCTCGCCATGACGGACATCCCCGCGACACCCGCGCAGCCCGCCGAAAGCCCACACACAGCCGGCCTCCGCAAGGCGGTGCGGCTCGGCGCGGTCGCGCTCGTCGTGCTCACCGTGATCAGCGCGGCGGCGTGGACCGCCGTCGACGGAACCCCGGGGTTGTGGGGTGCGCTGATGGGCGCCGCGGTGGGCGGCGCGTTCGTGCTCACCACTGCGATCGTGGTCATCGCGACGGCCCACTCGGCCCCACAGACCACCGCGGCCGTCGTACTGGGAACCTGGCTGGTCAAACTCCTCGCCGCCATGGGGGTCGTGGCAGCGCTCTCCCGGTTCGACTTCTACTCGCGGCCCGCCTTCGCCGTGACGGTCATCGCCGCTCTGATCGTGGTCCTGGCGGGGGAGACGTGGGCGGTCCTCAAGACCCGGGCTCCGTACGTGGAACCCGATGCCGGCTGACGGGTCCCCCTGTGACACCGGCCCGAGACCAGGGTGTTATCCTCATCTGCGGTGAGACGAGCACGTCACCGGGCTGCACCACGGCCCGAGGCGGTCGCGCGGAATCCCAACTCGGCCGCGAACACCGGGCCACTCGTACCGAACGCGCTCGGGCGCACGCCGCCCAACACGACCAGGGGAGAACACACTGAGTACCACGCTTCTGGCCTTCAAGGGCGAGTTTCACCCCCCGAACATTGACTACGAGTTCTTCCCTGCCGATCAGTGGCTGACCGGATTCGCCGGTGACGCGTTCGTGCTGGACCGGCTCATGATCATCCGTCTGCTCATGACCGTGGTCCTCCTGGGCTTCTTCATGCTCGCCATGCGGAACCCCAGGTTGGTCCCCCGCGGGGTCCAGAACTTCGCCGAGATCTGCCTGGACTTCGTCCGGGTCCATATCGCGGAGGAGATCCTGGGGAAGGAGCAGGGACGTCGCTTCCTGCCGATCATCGCGACGATCTTCTTCGCGGTGTTCGCGATGAACCTGCCCACGATCATCCCGGGACTCAACATCTCGCCGAACGCCAGGATCGGCTTCCCGCTGATGCTCGCGCTGCTGGGCTACCTGACCTTCATCTACGCCGGTTCCAAGAGATACGGGTTCGCGAAGTTCATCAAGGCGAGCGTGGTGATCCCGGGGCTTCCTCCGGCTCTGCACATTCTGGTCGTCCCGATCGAACTGGTGTCGACGTTCATCCTCCGCCCGGCCACGCTGACCATCCGTCTCATGGCCAACATGCTGGCGGGCCACCTGATCATCGTTCTGCTGTTCAGCGCCACGAACTTCTTCTTCTGGCAGTTCAACGGCTGGACGCTGCTGGCGGTGGGCACCTCGTTGCTGTCGGTCGCCTTCACGCTGTTCAAGCTGTTGGTGCTGTTCCTCCAGGCGTACATCTTCGCGCTGCTGGTCTCGGTGTACATCGACCTCGCACTCCACGCGGAAAGCCACTAGAACTCGGGCCGAGAGGCCTGGTACGACCACCCGTCAATCCGACAATTCACGTCCGACCGGTGCGGAGAAGCCCGCGCCGGCCATCTGAAAGGGAAACCCCATGGACATCGTCACTCTCGCCCAGGCCACCGAGTCGACCGTGAGGGGCTACGGCGCGATCGGCTACGGCCTCGCCGCCATCGGCCCCGGCATCGGCATCGGCATCCTCGTCGGCAAGACCGTCGAGGGAATGGCACGTCAGCCCGAGATGGCCGGCACCCTCCGTACCACGATGTTCCTCGGCATCGCCTTCACCGAGGCGCTCGCCCTGATCGGTATCGTCGCCGGCTTCCTGTTCTGATCGACGACCACCGACCTCGTAGGGACGCACCATGAACAACGTCATCGCCATCTTGGCGGCCGAGGGTGGAGAATCACTCCCCCTGGAGGACAGCCCCAACCCGCTGATTCCTCCGCTGTATGACATCGTCTGGTCGCTCATCCCGCTCGCCGTCATCCTCTGGCTCTTCTGGAAGTTCATCCTCCCGAAGTTCCAGCAGGTACTCGACGAGCGTTCCGAGCGCATCGAAGGCGGTCTGCGTCGTGCCGAGCAGACCCAGGCCGAGGCGAAGGAGGAGCTGGCCAAGTACAAGGCCCAGCTCGCCGAGGCGCGCAGCGAAGCGGCCAAGATCCGCGACGACGCGCGTGCCCAGGGTCAGCAGATCCTCGCGGACATGAAGTCCGAGGCGCAGGCGGAGAGCGACCGCATCGTCGCCGCGGGCAACCAGCAGCTCGCCGCGCAGCGCCAGCAGATCATCGCGGAGCTCCGCAGTGACCTGGGTCGTCAGTCGGTGGATCTCGCGGAGCGGCTCATGGGTGAGCAGCTGTCGGATCCGGTCCGGCGTTCGGGCACCATCGATCGCTTTCTGGCAGACCTCGACCGGGTCCCCGGCGCGGGCAAGAACTAAGGGAAGTGGAGCCGATGCACGCAGCGAGTCGCGAAGCGCTCGACCAGACCCGGAGCGAACTGGAGCAGACCCTGGCGGCGAACCCGTCCGGGGGAGCGACCGGCGCGAAGGTGGGCCAGGAACTCTTCGAGGTCGTGCGCGTCCTCGAGGACAACCGCGCCCTCCGGGTCTCCGTGGCCGACACCGCGGCCCCTGTGGAGGCCCGACAGGACCTGGTCCGTGGGGTGTTCGGGTGGAAGGTCGACCAGACCACCCTCGATCTGCTCCTCGCTGCGGTGTCCCGGGACTGGTCCACCCCGCGTGAGTTGCGGGAGGGCCTGATCCTGCTCGGCCGGGAGGCACTCCTGCGGTCGGCGGACCAGCAGGGCCAGCTCCAGGCCGTCGAGGACGAGTTGTTCAGGCTCGGCCGCATCGTCGCCGGAGATCCCCAGTTCGAGCAGCTCCTGGCTGACCGGACCGCGGAGGCGGGAGCCAAGCGGGGGCTCCTTGCGGAGGTCCTGTACGGCAAGGTCACCGCGGTGTCGGAGACCCTCGCCTCCCAGGCCGTGGACCGCCCGTCCGGCATGCCCGCGGACGACATCATGGAGATCTCGACCCAGGCCGCGGAGCTGCGCGGTCGCTCCGTGGCGGTGGTGACCAGCGCCGAGCCGTTGACCGAGCAGCAGTCGGATGATCTCAGGGCTCGTCTGGCCACGCTGTACGGCCGGGAGATCGCCATCCACAACGACGTCGACCAGGCACTCCTCGGCGGCGTGGTCGTCCGCGTCGGCGACGAGATCATCGACGGTAGCGTGGCAGGACGGCTCGACGCGATGCGTCGTTCCCTCCGCTGACCGGCCGGTCCGGCACAAGACGAGCTGCGACTCGGCCGTGTTCCAGCGGTGGCGGCTCAGGTAACACCCATAAAGCACATCCCGACTTTGAGAGCAGGAATGACATGGCGGAGTTGACGATCTCCTCCGAAGAGATCCGCAGCGCGATTGCGAATTACACCTCGACCGTTTCGACCGACGCGACGAAGGAGGAGGTCGGCGTCGTCGTCGACACCGGTGACGGCATCGCGCACATCAGCGGACTCCCTTCGGCGATGGCCAACGAGTTGCTGGAATTCCCCGGCGGGATCCTCGGTGTCGCACTGAACCTCGAGGACCGCGAGATCGGTGCGGTCATCCTCGGTAACTTCGACGAGATCGCCCAGGGTCAGGAGGTGCGCCGCACCGGGAACGTCCTCTCCGTCCCCGTCGGCGACGGCTTCCTCGGCCGCGTCGTCAACCCTCTCGGTAAGCCCATCGACGGCCTCGGCGACATCGAGTCGGCCGGCACCCGCGCTCTCGAGCTGCAGGCCCCGTCCGTTCTCGAGCGTCAGCCCGTCGAGGAGCCGATGCAGACCGGCATCAAGGCCATCGACGCCATGACGCCGATCGGCCGCGGCCAGCGACAGCTGATCATCGGTGACCGCAAGACCGGAAAGACCGCGGTCTGCATCGACGCCATCCTCAACCAGAAGGCCAACTGGGAGTCCGGCGACAAGAGCAAGCAGCTCCGGTGCATCTACGTCGCCATCGGCCAGAAGGGTTCCACCATCGCGGGCGTCAAGGCGACGCTCGAGGAGCACGGCGCGATGGAGTACACCACCATCGTGGCGGCCCCGGCCTCCGACTCCGCCGGCTTCAAGTGGCTCGCGCCGTTCACCGGTTCGGCCATCGGTCAGCACTGGATGTACGAGGGCGCCCACGTCCTGGTCGTGTTCGACGACCTGTCCAAGCAGGCCGACGCCTACCGTGCGATCTCGCTGCTGCTGCGCCGCCCGCCGGGTCGCGAGGCCTACCCGGGTGACGTCTTCTACCTTCACTCCCGCCTGCTCGAGCGCTGTGCCAAGCTCTCCGACGAGATGGGCGGCGGCTCCCTGACCGGCCTGCCGATCATCGAGACCAAGGCCAACGACGTCTCGGCGTTCATCCCGACCAACGTCATCTCCATCACCGACGGCCAGGTCTTCCTCGAGTCCGACCTGTTCAACCGCGGTGTGCGCCCGGCGGTCAACGTCGGTATCTCCGTCTCGCGAGTCGGCGGCGCCGCCCAGACCAAGGGCATGAAGAAGGTCTCCGGTTCGCTGCGTCTCGATCTGGCCGCGTACCGCGACCTCGAGTCCTTCGCGACCTTCGCCTCCGACCTGGACGCGGCGTCCAAGGCCCAGCTCGAGCGCGGGCAGCGTCTGGTGGAGATCCTCAAGCAGGACCAGAACTCGCCGGTCGCCGTGGAGGACCAGATCGTCTCGATCTACCTCGCCGGCGAGGGCTTCTACGACACCGTGCCCGTCGAGGACGTCCGTCGGTTCGAGGGCGAGCTGCTCGAGAGCCTGCGGCACTCCGCTGCCGACGTCTACAGCCAGATCGACGGCGGGGCGGCGCTCTCCGACGAGTCCAAGGCGACGCTCGAGGCCAAGACCAACGAGTTCAAGGAGGGCTTCGTCGCCTCCGACGGTTCGCGGGTGGTCAACGAGCCCGAGGCCGAGGCGCTCTCGGAGGACGAGATCGACCGTGAGACGCTGACGGTCACCAAGAAGAAGAAGGCCTGAGGCCTGCGATGACAGCCATCCGATTCAAGGCCGAGAGGAGAGTGATCTGACGCAATGGCGAATATGCGTGAACTGCGCGACCGGATCAAGTCGGTCAACTCGACCAAGAAGATCACCAAGGCCCAGGAGCTGATCGCCACCTCGCAGATCTCCAAGGCCCAGGCGAGGGTCGCGGCGGCCCAGCCGTTCGCCGATCAGATCACCGCCATCCTGACCGACCTCGCCAGTGCGTCGTCGGTCCAGCACCGGATGCTCAACGAGCCGGAGGACGCCAGGCGTTCCGCCGTGCTCGTGGTGACCTCGGACCGCGGGATGTGTGGTGGCTACAACCACAACGTCCTCAAGGAGGCCGCCGAGCTCATCGCGTTCCTCGAGGACGCCGGCCGCGAGGTCGACATCTACGTGCTGGGCAACAAGGGCATCGTGTACTACACGTTCCGCGAGGTGGAACTCGCCGGTTCGTGGCAGGGACACTCCCAGAAGCCCGACTACCAGGAGGCCCGTCCGGCCTTCCAGCTCCTGTCCGCCGCCTTCGCGGCCGGCGGCGAGGAGACGTTCGACGCGACGGAGTTCCTCGGGAGCGACTACCCCGGGGACACCACCCGCAAGGGCGTCGACGAGGTCCACATCGTCTACACCCAGTTCAAGTCGATGCTCACGCAGACCCCGCGTGCGCGGCGACTGGCGCCGATCGAGACCCGCGTCGAGATCGAGGAGCTGGATCTGGGCGAGGACTACATGGATTCGCCGGAGACGGAGTTCAAGCCGGAGGTCACCTTCGAGCCCGACGCGGACACTCTGCTCGACAACCTCCTCCCGAGGTACATGTCGACGAGGGCGTTCGCGTCACTGCTCGAGTCGGCGGCATCGGAGTCTGCGGCTCGCCGCACGGCAATGAAGTCGGCGACGGACAACGCGACCGAACTGGTGGAAGGCCTGAGCCGCGAGGCCAACCAGGCCCGCCAGGCACAGATCACCCAGGAAATCAGCGAGATTGTCGGTGGCGCTGGTGCGCTCGCCGCTAGCGCAGGAAGTGACTAAGCAATGACCACAGCTGTTACCGATCAGAGCACGACGGGCACGGCCGGTCTCACCGGTCGGGTCGCCCGCGTCCTGGGTGCGGTCGTCGACGTGGAATTCCCGCGTGGCGCCCTCCCGGCCCTCTTCAACGCACTCACCACCGAGATCACCCTCGAGGCCGTCGCCAAGACGGTCACCTTCGAGGTCGCCCAGCACCTCGGCGACAACATGGTGCGCTGCATCTCCATGCAGTCCACCGACGGACTCGTCCGCGGCGCGGAGGTCGTCGACTCGGGCAAGCCGATCTCGGTGCCCGTCGGCGACGTCGTCAAGGGCCACGTCTTCAACGCCCTCGGCGACTGCCTCGACGCCCCCGGCACCGGCCGGGACGGCGAGCAGTGGGGTATCCATCGCGAGCCGCCCGCCTTCGACCAGCTCGAGGGCAAGACCGAGATCCTCGAGACCGGTGTGAAGGTCATCGACCTCCTCACCCCGTATGTCAAGGGTGGCAAGATCGGCCTCTTCGGTGGTGCCGGTGTCGGCAAGACCGTGCTGATCCAGGAGATGATCACCCGTATCGCCCGCGAGTTCTCCGGTACGTCGGTGTTCGCCGGCGTCGGCGAGCGCACCCGTGAGGGCACGGACCTGTTCCTCGAGATGGAGGAGATGGGCGTCCTCCAGGACACCGCCCTGGTGTTCGGCCAGATGGACGAGCCGCCGGGGACGCGTATGCGCGTCGCGCTCTCGGCTCTGACCATGGCCGAGTACTTCCGTGACGTGCAGGGCCAGGACGTCCTGCTGTTCGTGGACAACATCTTCCGCTTCACGCAGGCGGGTTCCGAGGTCTCGACCCTTCTCGGTCGCATGCCGTCCGCCGTCGGTTACCAGCCGACCCTCGCGGACGAGATGGGCATGCTGCAGGAGCGGATCACCTCGACGCGGGGTCGATCCATCACCTCGCTCCAGGCGATCTACGTCCCCGCCGACGACTACACCGACCCGGCGCCGGCCACCACGTTCGCGCACCTCGACGCCACCACGGAGCTGTCCCGCTCGATCGCGTCGAAGGGCATCTACCCCGCGGTGGACCCGCTCACCTCGACCTCCCGGATTCTCGAGCCGGGCATCGTCGGGGAGGAGCACTACCGGGTGGCGCAGCAGGTCATCCAGATCCTGCAGAAGTACAAGGAGCTGCAGGACATCATCGCCATCCTCGGTATGGACGAGCTCTCCGAGGAGGACAAGGTCACGGTTCAGCGTGCCCGTCGCCTCGAGCGCTTCCTCGGCCAGAACTTCCTGGTCGCCGAGAAGTTCACCGGCCAGGTCGGCTCGGTCGTCCCGCTGTCGGACACCATCGAGGCCTTCGACAAGCTGTGCAAGGGCGAGCTGGACCACCTCCCGGAGCAGGCGTTCAACGGTATCGGCGGTCTGGACGACGTCGAGGCGGCCGCCAAGAAGCTCTCGGGGAAGTGACCGCTGACCATGGCTGACATCGAGGTCGAGTTCGTCACGGTCGAGCGTCGTTTCTGGTCCGGTACCGCCACCATGGTGGTCGCCAAGACCACCGAGGGCGAGATCGGAATCCAGTCCGGGCACGAGCCGCTGCTCGGCGAGCTGGACGCCGGTGGCACCGTGACGGTCTACACGGACGAGGGCAAGAAGGTCGCCGCGGTGCAGGGCGGGTTCCTCTCCGTGACGGCGAACAAGGTCAGCATCCTCGGCGAGACCGCGGAGTGGTCGGAGTCCATCGACCGCGGCGAGGCCGAGCGCGCGCTGTCCGAGGCAGGCGACGACCAGGCGGCTGCCGCAGCCGCACGCGGTCGGCTCCGCGCGGTCGAGAAGGCCGGCGCCTAGCAGTACGGCACGGTCCGCCCGTGACCTGACGGCCGCGGCCACCGGAAGGGGTTGAGCAGATGGCGATCACCGGGATCATTCTCGGTGTCGTCGTGCTGCTCGTCCTCGCCCCGGTGGTCGCGGCCGTCGTCTATCGATTGGTGGTCGTCCGCAGGGACTCCACCTCGGTCCTGGTCAAACGGGACGGGGGAGACGCGTGGCGTCACGGAGCCGTCCGCTACTCCGACACCGACCTGGCGTTCTACCGGTTGTTGAGCGTGAGGTTCGGGGCTGACGTCCGTCTCGACCGCAGAAGCCTCGAGTTGGGTCCCCGTCGTCAGCCGACGGGGCACGAACTCGACGTCGCCGAGTCGGGGGAGCTCATCGTGTCCTTCTCCGGCCACGATCGCAGGGGTGGGATCAGGGAGGGCGAGATCTGCGTGGGGCCCGCCGAGCTGACCGCACTGCTGGCGTGGGTGGAGGCCTGCTCGACCGATCAGGTCCGCTCTCCGGCCCGCCGTCGGCGCTGACTGCGTCGACTGCGCCGACTGCCCGCAGGGATCTGAGGACCGTCCGGCACATCCCGATTCCAGGAGGAACCGTGCGTCTCGTCGTCGCCACCTGTCAGGTCGACTACGTCGGCCGACTGACGGCCCACCTGCCCATGGCGCCCAGACTGTTGCTCGTCAAGGCGGACGGGTCCGTCAGCGTGCACGCCGACGACCGGGCGTACAAGCCGCTCAACTGGATGACGCCTCCCTGTTCGTTGGTCGAGCGGGAGCATCCGGATGACCCCGCGCACCTTCTCTGGGTGGTCGAGAACAAGGCCGGCGAACAACTCCGTATCACGCTCTCCGAGGTCCACCACGACTCCCGCCACGAGCTCGGTGTGGACCCCGGGCTGGTGAAGGACGGTGTCGAGGCTCATCTCCAGGAGTTGCTGGCCGAACACATCGAGACCCTGGGGCCGGGATACAGCCTGATCCGCCGCGAGTACATGACCGCGATCGGTCCGGTCGACATCCTGGGGCGGGACGCCGACGGCGTCACCGTGGCGGTCGAGATCAAGCGTCGAGGCGAGATCGACGGCGTGGAGCAACTCACGCGGTATCTGGAACTGCTCAATCGCGACCCGCTGTTGTCTCCGGTCAGCGGGGTGTTCGCCGCCCAGGTGATCAAGCCGCAGGCCCGGACCCTCGCCGAGGACCGCGGCATCCGGTGCGTGACCCTCGACTACGACTCTCTCCGTGGGATCGAGTCGACGGACCTGCGGCTGTTCTGAGGGCGGGGACCGGGTGCCGAGACGTCACAGACGCGCGGGGACGGGCCGTCCGGCGCCCCGGCGGGAGGGGCCGGGTGGCGGTGCGCTCGAATCCGGCCCGTCGGGTGACCCGGATGACTACCACGTCCGGCGCGTCCCCGGATCGCGCGCCGGTAAGGACTACCGTTGCCCGGGATGCGACCAGGTGGTCCCCGCCGGGACCCCACACGTGGTGGCGTGGCCGGATAGGCCAGGGGGCGACGACGAGCGCCGCCACTGGCACAGCGGATGCTGGTCCGGGAGGGGCAGCCGGGGTCTCACCCGTCGGTGGAGCTGAGCCGTGGGTCGACGAGCCCCGGGTCGGCGGGCATGACCGCATCGTCGTCCGGGCGGCCGGGAATGGGCTCCAGCCTGGCACGGATCGCCGCCAGATCGGCCAGGACGCGCTCTCGGACCGACCGCAGTTCCTCGGTGTGTCGACGCGCCGTCGAGACCAGCGATGCCGCCTCGGCCGCGGCGCGGTCGACCGTCTCGCGGGCCTCGTCCTCGGCCTGACGTCTCACGGCGTCCGCCGCGGCGATCGATGCCGCCTGCCGTTCCCGGTCCTCGAGCAGGGACTCCGTTCTCCTCGCATCAGAGGCGATGCGGTGATCCTCGTCGATCAGATCCCGCCGGTGAGCGGCCTCGAGGTCGAGACGTCTGGCCTCACGCTCCGCCGCGAGGATGATCTCGCGGGCCCGCGAGCGCGCCGCGTCGAGGATCCCCGTCTGCTCGGTCCGCACCGCGGCCGCCCGGTCGCGGGCCGCGGTGAGTTCCGCGGTGGCGGCATCGCGGTCGGCCGCGGCGTCGCGTCGCGCCGTCTCCCTGAGGTTCCAGGCCTCGTCCTCCGCGTCCGCCCTGACCCGGTCGGCTGCCGCGAGGGCGGAGTCGCGGATCGACTCGGCCTCGGCGGCGGCGAGGGTCAGCATCGTGGACAGGCGGTCCGACATCTGCTCGTTGGTGACCGGGGTCCGGCCGAGTTCCGCCACCCGCGCCTCGAGCGAGGCGGCCCGGGCTCGTTCCCGGGCCGCCTCGGCGGCAGCCCGTTCGGCCCGCTCGACGGCGGCGTCGCGGTCGGCGCGGAGGAGCTCGACCTCGGCCTCCAGGCGCGTGAGGGTGGAGGTCACCTGCTCGCGGTCGAAGCCCTTGCGGACCACCGCGAAGGGGTCGGCGCCCGTGGTGGGCATGTGTGTGCTCGACATGGCCCCACCCTAGCGGGGAGGCCCCGCCCGGACCCTAGTGCGACCCGGCGGCCGGCTCGACCAGTTCCAGGAGCACGCCCCCGGCGTCCTTGGGGTGCACGAAGTTGATCCGTGAACCCGCCGTGCCTCTCTTCGGTTCCGGGTACAGCACCCGCACACCGCGTCCGGTGAGGTGCTCGGTGATGGCCTCGATGTCGGTCACCCGGACCGCCATCTGCTGGATGCCCGGGCCGTTGCGATCCAGGTACTTGGCGATCGTCGACGACTCGTCGAGGGGGGCGAGCACCTGGAGGAGGGCGCTTCCGTCCGGTCGGCCGGGCGACCCCAGCATGGCCTCGCGTACTCCCTGCTCCTCGTTGACCTCCTCGTGGAGGTTCTCCATCCCGAGGTTGTCCCGGTACCAGGACACGGCGGCGTCGAAGTCGGGAACCGCCACTCCGACGTGGTCGATCGCCACGACGAGTTCGGCGGGGAGCAGGGGCTGGCCGGCTGGGGTAGTGGTCATGGGGACCACGGTAGTCGGTGACGGCAGACGGTAGTTTGGCGTGTACACGTACAGCCCCTCGAATGGAAGGTCCGCAATGTCCGCCGACTCCACCCGCACCGTCATCGTCTCCGGGGCCCGCACCCCGTTCGGCCGTCTCCAGGGCGGTCTGTCCTCCCTGTCCGCCCCCGAACTGGGCGGGATCGCCATCCGCGGGGCTCTCGAGCGCGGCGGCGTGCCCGCCGAGGCCGTCGATCAGGTGATCATGGGTCAGGTGCTGTCCGCCGGGAACGGGCAGATGCCCGCGCGTCAGGCGTCGCTGGCCGCCGGTATCCCCCAGCGGGTGGACGCGCTGAGCATCAACAAGATGTGCCTGTCCGGCCTGACGGCCATCGCGCTGGCGGACCAGGCGATCCGCGCCGGATACTCCGAGGTCGTCGTGGCGGGCGGCCAGGAGTCGATGTCCCAGGCGCCCCACCTGCTGCCCAAGAGCCGTGCCGGGTACAAGTACGGTTCCATCGAGGTCCTGGACCACATGGCCTACGACGGCCTGCACGACGTGCCCACCGACCAGCCGATGGGCGCGCTCACCGAAGCGCGCAACGCCGAGTTGGAGATCACCCGCGAGCACCAGGACGAGTTCGCGGCCGTCTCCCACCAGCGCGCCGCGGCCGCGTGGGCCGAGGGTCGGTTCGCGGACGAGGTGGTCCCCGTGACGGTGAAGGGCCGCAAGGGCGACACGGTCGTGGAGACCGACGAGGGTGTTCGCGCCGAGTCGACCGCCGAGTCGATGGGCAAGCTCAGGCCCGCGTTCGCGAAGGACGGGACCATCACCGCGGGATCCTCCTCCCAGATCTCCGACGGCGCCTCCGCCGTCATCGTCACCACCGCCGCCCGTGCGGAGGCCGAGGGGTGGCCGGTGCTGGCCGAGATCGTCGGCTACGGCACCGTCGCCGGCCCGGACTCGACCCTGCAGCACCAGCCCGCCGACGCGGTCCTCGACGCCTGTCGTCGTTCGGACGTCGAGGTCGACTCCATCGACCTGTTCGAGTTCAACGAGGCCTTCGCCTCGGTCGGTCTGCACTCGACCAAGGTCCTGGGCGTGAGCCCCGACAAGGTCAACGTCAACGGTGGCGCCATCTCGATCGGGCACCCGATCGGGGTGTCGGGCAACCGCGTCGTCCTGACCCTCGCACTGGAGCTGGCCCGCCGCGGCGGTGGCCTCGGGGCGGCGGCCCTCTGCGGCGGCGGCGGACAGGGTGACGCGCTGTTGATCCGCGTGCCCGCGACCAGCTGACACCCGATCGGACCGGCCGTGGCAGGATCGAAGGCGTGACGAGACCAGGTAACCGACCCCCGTCCGCCTCCGAGCAGAAGCTCGCGGCGTCCCTCGCCGGCGCCGTCGATCTCTCGGGGTTGAAGAAACGGGCGGAGGCGAAGCGGGACCCCGCCACCGCCGCCCGCGGAACCGGGCCCGGCTCCGGTCCGGTGACGCTCGTCGAGGTCGACGAGGCCACGTTCGAGCAGGAGGTCCTGGTCCGCTCGACGCAGGTCCCGGTCGTCGTCGAGCTCATGTCCCGGCGGGCGCCCACGGTACTGACCACCCTGCTCTCCTCGCTGGCCGAGGAGGGGGGTGGTCAGTGGGTGCACGCGGTCGTCGACGTGGACGCCGCACCGGGGATCGCGCAGGCGTTCCAGGCACGGGCGGTCCCGACGGTCGTCGCCGTCGCGGCGGGGCGGCCGCTCGCGGACTTCGAGGGGGAACAACCCGAGGACGCCCTCCGGCAGTGGATCGCGGCCGTCCTCCAGGCCACCGAGGGCAAGCTGAGCGGGACGCCCGGGGCCGAGTCGGGCGGGGAGCCGGAGGAGGTCGCGGACACCGAGCGTGACGCGGCCGAGGACGCCCTCGCGGAGGGGGAGCTGGCCACGGCGGAGGAGCGCTTCACGGCCCTGGTGGACTCACGCCCCGGAGACCACACGCTCCTGGAGGCACTGCGGTACGTGCAGGCCGCCCGGCGTGCGGCGGAGGAGACCGACGCGGGCGAGGGCACCGTCCCCGCGGCCCTGCGGGCGGCCGACCGGGCACTCGCCGGCGGGGAGTACGAGCCGGCGTTCGCGGTCCTCGTCGACGCCATCCGGGTGAGCGCGGGCGACGACCGGGCGACGCTGCGCGCCCGGCTGGTCGATCTCCTCGAGGCGCTCCCGACGGACGACCCGCGGGTGCTGGCCGCCCGTCGGAACCTCGCCAACGCGTTGTACTGAGGCCCGGGTGCCGCCCGATGTCAGGGCGTGTGCCGCAGCCACACCGCGGCGCGGGGGCCGACGGTGATGCCCGCGGAATGGGTGCGGCCGTGGTGGTGCCGCTCCTCCGCGTGGACCCCGCCCAGGTTGCCGGTTCCCGACCCCTCGTAGGCCGTGGCGTCGGTGTTGAGGATCTCCTCCCAGTACCCGGCCTCGGGCAGACCGATCCGGTAGTCGTCCAGGGTGCGGCCCGAGAAGTTCACCACGCAGGCGATCGTGTTGCCCGCGTGATCGGTACGCAGGAACGACAGCGCGTTGTGCTCCGAGTCGTTGGCGTCGATCCACGAGAACCCCGACGGGTCGTCGTCGAGCGTCCACAGCCCGGGGTTCTCCGCGTAGCGTGCGTTCATGTCCCGGACCGAGGCGAGGATGCCGCGGTGGTACTCGCCCTCCCAGCCCTCGAGGTTCTCCCAGGTGACGCCCAGTTCGTCGTTCCACTCGCCGACCTGACCGAACTCCATCCCCTGGAAGATGAGCTTCTTCCCGGGGTGCGCCCACATGTAGGCGTAGAGCCCGCGCAACCCGGCCGCGCGGTCCCACGAGGACCCCGGCATGCGCTGCCACATCGATCCCTTGCCGTGGACCACCTCGTCGTGGCTGAGCGGGAGGACGAACCGCTCGCTCCAGGCGTACATCAGGGAGAAGGTGACCTCGCCGTGGTGGTGTCCCCGGTAGACGGGGTCGAGGCCCACATAGCGCAGCGTGTCGTTCATCCACCCCATGTTCCACTTCATGGAGAACCCGAGACCGCCGGTGTCCGTGGGTGCGGTGACGCCGCCCCAGGAGGTCGACTCCTCGGCGATCATGAGGAATCCGGGGTGCTCCCGGCGCACGGTGGCGTTGACCTCCTGCAGGAACGAGATGGCCTCGAGGTTCTCTCTACCGCCGTAGCGGTTGGGGGTCCACTCGCCCTCGTTCCGCGAGTAGTCCAGGTAGAGCATCGAGGCGACGGCGTCCACGCGCAGGCCGTCGACGTGGAACTCCTCCGCCCAGTACAGGGCGTTGGCCACCAGGAAGTTGCGGACCTCGTGACGACCGAAGTCGAACACGTAGGTGCCCCAGTCGGGCTGCTCACCGCGACGGGGGTCCGCGTGCTCGTACAGCGGGGTCCCGTCGAAGCGGCCGAGGGACCACTCGTCCTTGGGGAAGTGCGCGGGCACCCAGTCCACCAGCACGCCGATGCCGCGCGAGTGCAGGTGGTCGACCACATAGCGCAGGTCGTCCGGGGTGCCGAAACGACTGGTGGGGGCGTAGTAGGAGGACACCTGGTAGCCCCATGACCCGCCGAAGGGATGCTCGGCGACGGGCATCAGCTCGACATGGGTGAAGCCGGTCTCGGTCACGTGGTCGGCCAACTGGTGGGCGAACTCGCGGTAGCCGAGTCCCGGTCTCCAGGAGCCCACGTGGACCTCGAGGACCGTCATCGGGGAGCGCGAGTGGTCGCGCGTCGCCCGGCAGGCGACCCACTCGTCGTCGTTCCACTCGTGGCCGGACGTGAACACCCTGGATCCGGTGGCGGGGGGCACCTCGGTGGCCACCGCGAGCGGATCGGCGTGGTCGACGGTCCGGCCGTCGGCGCCGCGGACGCAGTACTTGTAGACGGCGTCGTCGATCACGTCAGGTACGAACAGTTCCCACACTCCCGAGGCGCCGATCGCACGCATGGGCAGGGCGATCGGGTTCCACCCGCAGAAGTCGCCCACCACGCTGATGCCCCGGGCGTTCGGGGCCCAGACGGCGAAGGACGTCCCGGTGAGGGGCCCCCCGGGGGTGTCGTACGTGCGGACGTGCGCACCGAGGACGGTCCACAGCCGCTCGTGCCGGCCCTCGTTGATCAGGTGGAGATCCATCTCGCCGAGAGTGGGCAGGAAGCGGTACCCGTCGGCCACGATCCGCGTGTGCCCGTCCGGGTAGGTCACCCGGAACCGGTAGTCGGGGACGTCCCGCTCGGGCAACCCCGCCCCGAACATGCCGTCGCCGAGCGGTTCCATGGGCACCGTGCGCGTCCCGAGCACGATCTCCACCGAGGTGGCACCGGGCTGCATGGTCCGCACGACCGAGCCGGACCCGGTCGGGTGGGCGCCGTAGACCGAGTGCGGGTCGCGGTGGGTGCCGGAGCGGAGGGCGTCGAGCTCCTCGCGGGGGATCCCGCCCGACGGCGCGTCGGGGGCTGCCGGCGCCGGGGACCGCCCCGCCTCGTCGCGGGCGACCTCCTCGGGCGTCCGCCAGGCCGCCCCGGGGTCGACGGGCGGTGGCACCCTGCCGGGCGCCGTGGCGGAGCTCTCGGTAGCGGGTCGGCCCTTGCCGTGGTGCTTTCCCATGCCGTTGTCCCTCAATCCACGATGTGCGTGCGGTAGGTCAGTTCGACCCTACGTGCTTCGTCGCAGGGCGGGACCACGACGATGTGTGCGACCGCCGTCCACGGCTCGAGTCGCACGTAGTTGCTCGAACCCCAGTGGAACTCGCTGCCGGAGACCTCGTCGTGGACGCTGAACCGGGCGTCGTCGTCGTACCCGAGGGCGGCCATGTCCAGCCGGAGGGTGCCCTCCTGGACCCCGTGCGAGTCGAGTGAGACCACCGTGAGGACGCAGTCGCCGGTGGTGGGGTCGAGTTTGGAGTAGGCGAGGATCTGGTCGTTGTCGACGTCGTGGAACCGCAGGGTGCGCAGCTGCTGGAGGGCGGGGTGCTCCCGGCGGATCCGGTTGAGGGTTCGGAGCCACGGCGCGAGGGACTGGCCCGCCGCCTCGGCACCGGCGAAGTCCCGGGGCCGGAGCTCGTATTTCTCCGAGTCCAGGTACTCCTCGCTGCCGTCGGTGACGGGCTGCCACTCGAACAGCTCGAAGCCCGAGTACACGCCCCACGCCGGGGACAGCGTGGCCGCGAGCGTCGACCGGATCGCGAACATCGCGGGGCCCCCGCGCTGCAGCGACTCGTGGAGGATGTCCGGGGTGTTGGTGAACATGTTGGGCCGGGCCTCGTCGACGTGCGCCAGCAGCTGCTCGCAGAACTCCACCAGGTCGGACTTGGTGGTCTTCCAGGTGAAGTAGGTGTACGACTGCGAGAAGCCCCGCCTGGCCAGGCCGAACATGCGGGCGGGACGGGTGAAGGCCTCGGCGAGGAACAGCACGTCCGGTTCCGTGCGCTTGACCTCGGCGATCAGGCGGCTCCAGAAGTCGGCCGGCTTGGTGTGCGGGTTGTCCACCCGGAAGATCCGGACGCCCAGGGAGGTCCACAGCCGCACCACCCGGAGCACCTCGGCGTAGATCCCCTCGGGATCGAGGTCGAAGTTGACGGGGTAGATGTCCTGGTACTTCTTGGGCGGGTTCTCGGCGTAGGCGATGTGCCCGTCGGGCAGCACCGTGAACCACTCGGGGTGCGCCTGCGCCCACGGGTGGTCCGGCGCGCACTGCAACGCCAGGTCCAGCGCTATCTCGACACCCCTCGTGGCGGCGTACTCGACCAGCTCGCGGAAATCCTCGATGGTGCCGAGCTCCGGGTGCACCGCGTCGTGGCCGCCGTCCGCGGAACCGATCGCCCAGGGCGAACCGACGTCGCCCGGGTCCGGGGTGAGCGAATTGTTGCGGCCCTTCCGGTTGACCACCCCGATCGGGTGGATGGGCGGCAGGTACACCACGTCGAAGCCCATGTCCGCGGCGTGGTCGATGTGGGTGCGCGAGGTGGCGAAGGTGCCGTGGACGGGCCGGCCCCGCTCGTCCCACCCGCCCGTGGAGCGGGGGAAGAACTCGTACCACGAGCTGAACTGGGCCTCGCGCCGGTCCACCCACACGCGGTGGGTCTGGCCGGCCGTCACCAGCTCGCGGACCGGTCCGGCGGCCATGGCGGCCGCGACCTCATCGGACAGCGCCAGCGAGGTCCGGGTCCGGGCGTCCCCGGTGCCGCGGAGCGCGGTGGCCGCATCCGTCAGCAGCGTGGCCCGGTCGGGGTCACCCGACGCGGTCGCCTGTGCGGCGCCGGCGTCCAGGACCCGGGCGCCCACCTCGAACTCGTTGCCCAGGACGTCGGCGCCCTGGCCCGCGTCCATCTTCTTGACGATGCCGCTGTTCCACGTGGCGAACGGGTCCGACCAGGCCTCGACACGGAACGACCACATCCCGGGGGCGTCGGTGGTGAGCAGCGCGTGGACGGTGTCCGCCTCCGCCCCGGGGGACATGGTCGTCCGGGAGGAGGCCCCACCGGGACGGCGGACCACCAGGCTCGCCGACAGCGCGTCGTGGCCCTCCCGCCACACGGTCGCCGAGATCGGCACCACCTCACCCACGACCGACTTGGCGGGGAACCTCCCGCAGGAGACCAGGGGGCGGACCTCGTCGATGGCCAGACGGTCGTTCACGTCGGTGCTCCTCTCGGCTGCGGGCTCCGGGGTGCGGACGCCTCTACGCACACGACGCTATCGAAGCGGGCGTCGATCGGGGAGGGGCGTCGCGCCGGTGTTCACGCGCACGAGCCGTGTTCCTCGCCACCCGGCCACCGGATAGGGGGTTAGATGGGGTCCGTGAGAACGCCTATCGAGACCGATCCCGACCTCGTCCTGGACCTGACCGACGTCTCGCTCCGGAGGGACGGGCGGACGCTGGTGGGCCCCGTCACCTGGCAGGTCGAGTTGGACGAGCGGTGGGTCGTCCTGGGCCCCAACGGTGCGGGCAAGACCTCGCTGCTCCGGATCGCCTCGGCTCTCGAGTACCCGAGCACCGGTTCGGCGGTGATCCTGGGGGAGCAACTGGGTCGCACCGAGGTCACCGAGCTCCGCAGCCGGGTGGGCCTGTCGTCCGCCGCTGTGGCCGGCCGGATCCCCGGCGACGAGGTGGTCAAGGACCTGGTGGTCTCCGCCGGGTACGCCGTGCTGGGCCGGTGGCGGGAGGCGTACGACCAGGCCGACTTCGACCGCGCGGCGGACACGCTGGAGATGATCGGCGGAGAGCACCTGGCCGACAGGACCTGGGGGACCCTCTCGGAGGGTGAGCGCAAGCGGGTGCTGATCGCCCGCGCGATGATGACCGACCCGGAGCTGCTCCTGCTCGACGAGCCGGGGGCGGGGCTGGACCTGGGGGGCCGGGAGGATCTGGTCGCCCGTCTGGCGGACATGGCCCTCGACCCCGACGCGCCCGCCACCGTCCTGGTGACCCACCACGTGGAGGAGATACCCCCGGGTTTCACCCACGCGATGCTCCTCGCGGAGGGAGGGGTCACGGCCACCGGCCTGATCGACGACGTGATCACCTCGGAGAACCTCAGCACCGCGTTCGCGCAGTCGATCGTCGTCGACGCGATCGACGGGCGGTTCTTCGCGCGCCGGGCGCGTCGGTCCGGCCGACACCGGCGGCCGTGAACCGCACAGTCGACCCCGTGGCGACCCCGCCCGGGCCCGTCCCCGTCCGTGAGGCCGCCACGGTGGCGTTGGTCCGCGACGCGCGCGTCGGCGGGGGGCTCGAGGTGTTCCTCCAGCACCGCGTGGCCACCATGCAGTTCGCCGCCGGGATGTCGGTCTTCCCCGGAGGCGGCGTCGAGCCGCGGGACTACGGCGGCACCCGGCCCTGGCGTGGGCCGGATCCGCGCTGGTGGGCTGAGGCGTTCGGCATCGGGGAGGAACGCGCCGCCGCCGCGGTCCGGGGGGTGGTGCGGGAGCTGTTCGAGGAGACCGGTGTGTTGCTGGCCGAGCCCGACCCCGCCGCGACCGGGCGGGCGGGCCCCGGGGATCGACCCGGTCCCCGGGAGCGTCGCGTGCTCGACGCGGGGGAGGGCGACCTGGACTCCCTGCTTGCGGCGCACCGGCTGATCCTGTCCGCGCACCTGCTGCGTCCGTGGGACCGGTGGACCACGCCACCCGGACCCCCGCGCCGGTACGACACCCTGTTCTTCGTGGCGGCGGTGCCTCCGGGGGCCGAGCCGGACGGCGGCACGAGCGAGGCCCGCGCGGCGGGCTGGATGCGCGCCGACGACGCCGCCACCGCGGGGACCCTCGGGCGGCTGGGCATGCTCCGGCCGACCCTCGACGTGCTCGCCGACCTCGCGGCGGCGACGGACGTCGCCGAACTCCTCGCCACCGCCCGGTCCATCGCGCCGGGCGGCAACTAGGTGGCGGACCGGTGACCCCGGAGGACCTCGACTTCCTGCTCTCCGACGCCGGCCGGGACCTGCTCGCGCTGGCCGCCGGGCTGGACTGGTCCCGCGCCCGGCTCGTCGCCTCGACCGCCGTCGTCCGGCGCGCCGACCCCGGTCACGCCGCCGCGGCGATCGACGTCGTGACCGCCCGCCGGCGCGCCGACGGGCGGGTCCGCGGGTCGGATCGGATGCTGCTGACGGACGAGGCGGTCCAGCAGGCCACCGCCTGGCCGGTCGCCGCGCTCCGGGCCGGGAGACTGGCGGGCCGGGACGTCCACGACGTCACCTGCTCGGTGGGGGCCGAACTGGCCGAACTGGTGCGGACCGCGGACCGGGTCGTGGGCTCCGATCTCGACCGGGTACGGGCCCGGATGGCCGCGCACAACGTGCCCGGCGCCCTGGTGTGCGTGGCGGACGCCCTCGCGCCGCCCAGCCGGGACACCGTGCTGCTCGCCGACCCCGCCCGACGGTCCGGGGGCCGGCGAATCCACGACCCCGCTCAACTCAGCCCTCCGCTGCCGGACCTCCTGGCCGTGGCCCGCGACCGGGACCACGTGATCAAGTGCGCGCCCGGTCTGGACACCTCCGCGCTCGACCATCCCGGGGAGGTCGAACTGGTCTCGCTGGACGGGTCGGTGCGCGAGGCGTGTCTGTGGTCGCCGGGCCTGTCCGCGGGGGTGCGGCGCCGCGCGACCGTCGTCCGCACCACCGGGGCGGGGGCGCCCCCGCCGTGGGGGCCGCCCCGACTGGTCACCGATGGTCTGGCCGTCCACGTGGAGGAGGTGACGGACGGCGACGACGACGAGGTCGACGCCCACGGCGAGGCGGACCGGTTCATCGTCGATCCGGACGGGGCGGTCGTCCGCGCCGGCCTGGTGCGCCACTGGGCCCGCCGTCACGGGCTCCGTCAGCTCGACCCCCGGATCGCCCACCTGACCGGGCCCCGGATCCCGGGTGGGTACACCGGGTTCGAGGTGCTGGAGCGCTGCAGACTCGACCGCAAGGAACTGCGGCAGGCATTGAGACGGCGCGACTGCGGTTCCCTGGAGATCCTGGTCCGCGGGGTGGACACGGACCCGGACGTGCTGCGCCGCTCACTGGCGCTCCGGGGCTCCCGGCCGCTCGCGCTGGTGGTCACCAGGATCGACAGATCGGCGGTGGTGTTCGTGTGCGGGCCGCGGACCGATCAGCCCGACGGCGTTCACTCGTAGACGTAGACCGCGCCCACCGCGGTGGTGAGCGCGATGCGGCCCTCGTCGTCCACGCTCAGGCCGGAGACCGGACCCCGTGCGGCCGGGACCGCGATCTCGTGGAGGGTGCTGCCGTCCGCGCCGTCCAGCAGGAGCAGGGCGATGCCCGGTTCGTCGTCGGTCCCACCCGACCGGGCCGCGACCAGCACCCGGCCGTCCCCGGTCGCGGCCGGGTTGGTGAGCTGACGCAGGTCGTCGCGCCGCCACACCTCGCGGCCCTCGCCGCCCTCCCCGCGGACGGCCACCACGGGCGCCGGGCCGGCGTCGGCGTCGTGGTCGTCCTCCGGCCCCCTCCACACGGTGGTGGTGCGACCACCGGTGACCACCGTGCCGTCGGGGAGCAGGGCGGGCGGTGTGTCGGGGCGGTAGCCGACAGGGGTCGACCACACGGGGGACCCGTCCGCGGTGGAGTAGGCGGCCAGGGTGCCGTCCTCGGAGTGCACGTAGATCTCGTCCCGGTCATCCGACAGGACCACCGGGACCCCGAGGCGTCCCCCGGGGAGGCCGGCCCGCCACACCACCTCCAGACGCCCGGCCCCGTCGTCGGTGAACCGCACCGCGACCAGCTCGGGCTCCGGTTCCCCCGGCGTCCAGGCGGTGAGATAGGCGGTCCCGGTCCCCGTGTCGACCGCCGCGGGGCCCGGCGCGGGACACCCGCGTTCGCCGATGCCGCACCACGGCGAGCCGAACCCGGGTGCGGACGGCGCGATCTCGCCGGCGGCCGGCAGTTCGGACGAGGCGTCCAGACCCGTCTGGGTGTTGATCACCCGCACGATCCCCAGGTGGGAGATCACCAGCAGATGGCGGTTGTCGAGCAGCGTGATGGTGGTGGGGATCCCCCGGGTCCCGGCGAACCAGCGGTTCTCACCCTCCGCGGACACCGCACCCACCCCGCCGTACATGGGCACGAACAGAGACCCGCGCCCGTCGACGGTCGCCGTGATCCGCGGTCCGTCCGTCGGCAGGCGCAGACACCACCGCTTGCGCCCGTCGTCCGCGGTCAGCGCGAAGAGATTGCACCCCCGCTCGGAGACGGTGGCCTGGAAGAACGTGCCGATCCCGTCGGAACCGGCCACCCCGGTCGCGGGCGCTCCCAGCGGTCGTGACCAGAGGAGCCCGGGCGACTCGGAGACAGCCGCGTGAGCGCGTCCGGAGTTCGGGGGTCCTCCGGCGACGGACGACCAGCTCGCGGCCTGACCCAGGCGGGCGCCGCCGCTCTCGGTGGCGGACGCGCATCCCGCCGCGATCCCGACCGCCATCGCACCGACCGCCAGAGCCCGCGCGGTGGGTGCGGTCCGCCGCGGAATCGATGCCGGTGCCACTGGAGGTCCCCTTCTCGTCAGATCGTCAGGGGAGAGCGTAGTCCGACCGTCGGCGCGCGGTCCGTCGGACGCACCGGCGGAACTCCTCGACGCGCCGGCAGGGTCGGGGGACAGGGGGGATCGGGGAGTAATCCCCGGGCGCGTGAGGGCCCCCACGGTTACCGTGACCGTGACCACCCGCGACCAGTTCGACACTTCACGAGAGGCGGACCATCCGCGATGACAGCCAGCTCAGGACTCGACACCGCTCTCACCCCGCTGAGCTTCCTGGAGAAGGCCGCTCGTGTGTTCCCCGAGGCGACCGCGGTGGTGGACGGCCCCCGCCGCCAGAGCTACGCGGAGTTCGCCGATCGCGCCACGCGGCTGGCCTCACTCCTGCGGATGCGCGGGGTCGCCCGGGGCGACCGCGTCGGGGTGCTCGCGCCCAACTCCGCCGAGGCGCTGCTCGCACAGTTCGCGGTCCCGCTCGCCGGCGGGGCGGTGGTGGCCCTCAACACCCGCCTCGCGGCCCCGGAGGTCGCGTACATCACCGAGCACGCCGGGATCTCGGTGCTCATCGCCGACGCCGGTCTCCTGGCCGGGCTGGGGGACGAGGTCCCGGAGTCGATCAGTCTGATCCTGGTGACCCCCGACGCCGACGGCACCCAGCCGGACCCGGCCCGCTTCGGTCCCCGCGCCGAGGCGCTGGAGGAGGGTCTGGCACTGGCCTCCCCGCAGCCGGTGTCCTGGGCGGTGGAGGACGAGGACGCCGTGATCGCCGTCAACTACACCTCGGGCACGACGGGGCGCCCGAAGGGCGTCATGTACACCCACCGCGGTGCCTACCTCAACGCCCTCGGGGAGATCATCACCCAGGGACTGGACGCGGACTCGCGCTACCTGTGGACGCTCCCGATGTTCCACTGCAACGGGTGGTGCACGACGTGGGCCCTGACCGGCGCGATGGGCACCCACGTGTGTCTGCGCGCCGTCCGGGGCGATGAGATCTGGAGACTGTTCGACGACGAGGGGATCAACCGCCTCGCCGGCGCCCCGGCGGTGTTGAGCACGATCGCCGACGACCCGGCGGCCCGGCCGGTGACGGGGATCCGCATGGTCACCGCCGGCGCCCCGCCCTCGCCCACGATCCTGCGACGCTTCGAGGACCTGGGCATCGACGTGACGCAGGTGTACGGGCTCACCGAGACCTACGGGCCGTTCACGGTGTGTACGCCCCAGCCCGACTGGGCGGACCTGGACCCGGACGAGCGTGCGGGCCTCAAGTCCCGTCAGGGCGTGGCCATGATCCACGCCGACACGGTCCGGGTGGTCGAGCGGACCAGCCCCGGCGAGAAGCACCTCGTCGACGTCCCGGCCGACGGCGTGACGATGGGCGAGGTCGTCATGACGGGCAACGGCGTGATGAAGGGGTACTTCGCCGACCCCGAGGCCACGGCGACCGCGTTCGCCGGGGGTTGGTTCCACTCGGGCGACCTCGGCGTGATGCACCCGGACGGGTACGTGCAGCTGCTCGACCGCGCCAAGGACGTGGTGGTCTCCGGCGGCGAGAACATCTCCACGATCGAGGTCGAACAGGCGATCGCGGCGCACCCCGACGTGGTGGACTGCGCCGTGGTCTCGATGCCCGACGAGAAGTGGGGTGAGCGTCCGAAGGCGTACGTCGTGGTGAAACCCGGTTCCGACCTCGACGAGGACGGTGTGATCGATCACTGCCGGACCAGGATCGCCCGGTACAAGGTGCCCGGTGCGGTGGAGCTCACCGAGGCCCTGCCGCGCACCTCGACCGGCAAGGTCCGCAAGAACGAACTCCGCGACGCCGCGTGGTCGGGGTGGGACAAGCGCATCAACTGACGGCCCCGCTCCTGCAGGGTGGGCCCGGGTGACGTTATTGTTGTCCCCAGGACCACAATCCGGTGCGCCCGGCCAGTTCGGATCGCACCCAGCCCCGACTCGCAGGAGGTCGACGCAGGCCCATGACGAACATCGTCGTACTGATCAAGCAGGTTCCGGACACCTACTCGGAGCGCAAGCTCTCCGATGGGGACTTCACCCTGGACCGCGAGGCCGCGGACGCGGTCCTCGATGAGATCAATGAGAAGGCCGTTGAGCAGGCTCTCCAGATCAAGGAGGCCGAGGGGGGCGAGGTGACCGTCCTGACCGCCGGTCCCGACCGCGCCACCGAGGCGATCCGCAAGGCCCTGTCGATGGGCGCCGACAAGGCCGTCCACCTCAACGACGAGGCGCTCCACGGCTCGGACGTCGTCCAGACCGCGTGGGCCATCGCCAACGTGCTGGGCACCATCGAGGGCACCGAGCTGGTCATCTGTGGCAACGAGGCCACCGACGGCCGCATGGGCAGCGTCCCGGCCATCATCGCCGAGTACCTGGGCCTGCCGCAGGTCACCCACATGCGCACCCTCGAGGTCTCCGGCGGGACCATCAAGGGTGAGCGGGAGACCGACGAGGGCATCTTCGAGATCGAGGCGTCGCTGCCCTGCGTCGTGTCGGTCGGAGAGAAGATCAACGAGCCGCGGTTCCCCTCCTTCAAGGGCATCATGGCCGCCAAGAAGAAGCCGGTCGAGGTCCTGACGCTGGCCGACACCAACGTCGAGGCCGGCCAGGTGGGCAAGGACAACGCGGCGACCACCGTCACGTCGTCGGTCCCCAAGCCGCCGCGCAGCGCCGGTGAGAAGTTCACCGACGAGGGCGAGGGCGGCAACGAGGTCGCCAAGTACCTCGTCGCGCAGAAGCTCATCTGATCGCGCTCACCCCGACCGACTCCCACCAGTCTTTTTCAAGGAGAATCCACCATGGCTGAAGTCCTCGTCGCGGTCGAGCACGTCGACGGCGAACTCAAGAAGGTCACCCTCGAACTGCTGACCGCCGCACGCGCGCTCGGTGAGCCGTCCGCCGTCGTGTTCGGTGAGACCGGCACCGCCGCAGCGCTCACCGACGCCCTCAAGGAGGCCGGCGCGGAGAAGATCTACGTGGCCGAGGGCGACGCGGTCCAGAACTACCTCGTCACGCCCAAGGTCGACGTCCTCGCCGGGCTCGCCGAGCAGGGCGCGGCGGCGATCGTCCTGGCCGCCACGTTCGAGGGCAAGGAGGTGGCGGGTCGCCTCGCGGCCCGTACCGGTTCCGGCACCCTGTGTGACGTCGTCGAGATCAAGTCCGACGGGTCCGCGGTCCACTCGATCTTCGGTGGCGCGTTCACCGTCGAGGCGACCGTCGCCGGCGACACGCCCATCTACACCCTGCGCCCGGGCGCCGTCGAGGCGTCGCCGTCCGCCGGCGCCGGTGAGGTCGTCGAGGTCGACGTCCCCGAGCCCGAGAACGCCGCCAGGGTCATCTCCCGCAACCCGATCGTCGGTGGCGACCGTCCCGAGCTCACCGAGGCGACCGTCGTCGTCGCCGGTGGTCGTGGCGTGGGTTCGGCGGAGAAGTTCGAAGAGGTCGTCGAGCCGTTGGCCGACTCGCTCAAGGGTGCGGTCGGTGCCTCGCGCGCCGCCGTCGACTCGGGGTACTACCCGGGTCAGTTCCAGGTGGGTCAGACCGGCAAGACCGTGTCGCCGCAGCTGTACATCGCCCTGGGGATCTCGGGCGCCATCCAGCACCGCGCCGGGATGCAGACGTCCAAGACGATCGTCGCCGTGAACAAGGACGAGGAGGCCCCGATCTTCGAGATCGCGGACTACGGCGTCGTCGGCGATCTGTTCAACGTCGCCCCGCAGCTCACCGAGGCCATCAACGCCCGTAAGTGAGTTCGGCGCGACAGCGCCCGGCAGTACCGACCGGACCCCGGCACCCCTGCGGTGCCGGGGTCCGGCGCGTTCGGGCGTATTCTTGCCGACGTCATGCTCACGATCCGCACCGCGCACTATCTCGACCACGCCGCGACCACCCCGATGCGCCCGTCGGCCCTGGCCGCCTATGCCGAGGCGGCCGCCACCGTCGGTAACGCCTCGTCCCTCCACGGAGCCGGCCGCCGCGCCCGTCGCCGGGTGGAGGAGGCCCGCGAGTCGCTCGCCGCGCATCTCGGGTGCAGGCCCTCCGAGGTCGTGTTCACCTCGGGCGGGACCGAGTCCGACAACCTCGCGGTGCTGGGCCAGGCGGCCGCCTCGGGCGGTGACGTCGTGGCCGTGGGGGCGACCGAGCATCATTCGGTCCTCGACTCGGCAGCCCACCTGGCCACCGCGCGCGGCGGAGGCGTGGACGTCCGCGTCCTGCCCGTCAACCGGCGTGGGGCCGTTGACCCCGACGCGGTCCGGAGCCTGGCGGACGAGGTGGGGCCGCGGTTGGCCCTCGTCGCCGCCATGTTCGGCAACAACGAGATCGGCACGCTCACCGACGTCGCCGGGGTGGCCGCTGCCGCCAGGGCTGTCGGTGCGGCGGTCCACACCGACGCCGTCCAGGCCGTCGGGCACGTCCCGGTGGACTTCGGTGCGCTGGGGGTCACGTCGTTGAGCCTGTCCGCGCACAAGTTCGGCGGGCCGCTGGGCGTCGGAGCGTTGATCATCGACCGCGGCGCGGAGTGTCTCCCGGTCGGTTTCGGCGGTGGGCAGGAGCGGGATCTCAGGTCGGGTTCGGTCGACGTCCCGGGGGTGGTCGCGATGGCCGCGGCCCTCGACGAGGCGGTTCGGGACATGGACGCCGAGGCGGTCCGCCTGGGACGCCTGCGGGACCGGTTGATCGCGGGGGTCCTCGCCCGGGTCCCCGACGCCGTCGCCAACGGCGGTGGCGAGCGGCTGCCGGGGATCGCCAACCTCACCTTCCCTGGGTGCTCCGGCGAGTCCCTCATCCTGCTGCTCGACGCCGCCGGTATCGAGTGTTCGACCGGGTCGGCGTGCACCGCGGGGGTGGCCGAGCCCAGCCACGTGCTCCTGGCGTTGGGCGCGGGAGAGGCGGCTGCGAGGAGCAGTCTGAGACTGAGCCTGGGGTACACCACGACGGAGGACGACGTGGACGCGGCGATCGCCGCGCTCGCCCCCGCCGCCGAGAGGGCCCGGGTCGCGGGGCTCGGGTTGATCGGGACCGGGGCGACGGCGTCGTGAGGGTCCTCGCCGCGATGAGCGGGGGAGTCGACTCCGCCGTCGCCGCTGCTCGCGCCGTGGCCGCCGGGCACGAGGTGGTGGGTGTGCACCTGGCCCTCAGCGCGGACCCGGCGACCCTGCGGACGGGCTCCCGTGGCTGCTGTTCGCGCGAGGACGCCGGTGACGCTCGCCGGGTGGCCGATCTGTTGGGGATCCCGTTCTACGTCTGGGACTTCGCCGAACGGTTCAGGGCGGACGTGATCGACGACTTCGTCGAGTCCTACTCCCGCGGTGAGACCCCCAATCCGTGTCTGCGCTGCAACGAGCGGATCAAGTTCGAGGCCCTCCTCGACCGGGGGATGGCGCTCGGGTTCGACGCGGTGGCCACCGGACACTACGCCCGGCTGTCCCTCGAGGAGACCGGTACCGGCCACCGACGTCCCGTCCTGCGCCGGGCGGTCGATCCCGACAAGGACCAGTCCTATGTCCTCGGCGTACTGACCCCGCAGCAGCTCGCGCACTCGATGTTCCCGCTGGGGGACTCCCTCAAGTCCGAGGTCCGTGCCGAGGCCGAGGCGTCGGGCCTGCCCGTCGCGACCAAGCCCGACAGCCACGACATCTGCTTCATCCCCTCCGGGGACACCCGTGCGTTCCTCGGCGCGCGGATCGGTCTGCGCCCCGGGGCGGTGGTCGACGCCGACACCGGTGACGAGCTCGGTCGACACGGGGGCGTGTACGGGTTCACGATCGGCCAGCGGAAGGGACTCGGTCTGCCGGGCCCGGCGGCCGACGGTCGCCCCAGGTACGTCACGGCCATCGACGCCGGCACGGGCACCGTGACCGTCGGGGGATCGGACCACCTGCTGTCCCGGGGGATGACCGCGACCTCGCCCTACTGGCTGGTGGACGACGCCCTCCGCGAGACCGAGTGTCACGTGCAGATCCGTGCCCACGGTGAGGCGACACCGGGCTATGTGAGACGGGTGGGGGACGGTCCGGACGCCCGCTTGGAGATCTCCCTCGACGAGCCCGTGCGGGGCGTCGCACCCGGCCAGGCGGCCGTGCTCTACCGGCCCGAGACCGGGGGCGACCGCGTCCTGGGAAGTGGCACGATCACCGCGTCCGTCCCGGTCGCGGGCACCCCGTGACCGCCGTCGAGCCGGGGCACACCGGCCCCGGCCCCATGCGGGGGGTGGACCCCCGGGAGGCCGCGCGGGTCGTGCTGGGTGAGTGCCACGGGATGCCGTTCCTGCCCGAACTGTCGGACCGGGGGCTCGGAGCGGATCAGGTGGGCAGGACCCTCGCCATGCTCGCGGACCTCCCGGTCGACGTCTCCACCCGGGGGTGGCGTCTCGCGGGCTCGCCGGGGCGCCACGCCCGCACGGCCGCCGACCTCCTCGACCGTGACCTCGATGCCCTGGAGGAGGCAGACGAGTCGATCCGGGATCCCGAGGTCGACCGGGCCGCGGCGGACCGGCGTCTCGTGGTGCGGGCTCTGGGCCCGTGGTCACTCGCCGCGCGACTCGAGTTGCCCGGCGGGTTGCCGGTCCTGACCGATCGTGGGGCCCGCAGGGATCTCGCGGAGGCTCTGGCCGAAGGGGTGGCCGCCCGCGTCACCCGGCTGGCGCGGCGACTGGGGGTCGGCGCGAGGGTCCTGCTCGACGAGCCGATGCTCTGGCACGTCGCGGCCGGCTCGGTTGCCGGACCCAGCCGTTTCGACCCGATCGCGCCCGTACCGGAGGACCGGCTGTCGCTCTCCCTGTGCCGCTTCGCCGACGTCCTGCGCCGCAACGGGGTGGCCGAGGTGGTGGTCCGCGTCCCCGCCGGCACCGGACCCGAGGCGCCCGCGAGGTGGTCCGCGGTCGCGGAGACCCCGGACGGTGAGGCGCCCCTCGACGGGCTCTGCGTTCCGGCGGAACTTCTCCACTCGGGTACCTCCCATCCCGCGCTTGACGCAGCCGGCACCGTCCTCGGTGGAGGGCGGATCCTCCAGCTGGAGGGACTGCCGGGGTCGCCGCGCCCGCCCCGCTCCGGCCCGGAGGTGGAACGCGATGTGTCCGCGATCCTCGCGTTGCTCGAGCGCCTCAGCGCGCCCCGATACGCCGGGTTGGGGCGGCTGGTCCTCACCCCGACCGTGGACGACATGACCTCGGGCCGCCTCACCCCGGTGGAGGCACTGGCGTCGGTACGTCGGGTGGCCGAGGCCGCCCCGCGGCTGGCCGAGTGACCGATCCGATCTAGGTGTCGGCGATCGGCCACTGTGTGTTGACGTCCGAGGCGTCCTTGCCCGACTGCTCGAGATAGGCCGCGAAATCGCGTTGCCGCGTCTCGTGCCACTGCGCCTGCTGCGCGTTGACCGCGCGCCAGTCCGCTCCGGCCAGTTCGGGGATCGAGCCGAGTAGCTTCCACGCCAGGCGGGCCGCCGCGAGCGCATCGGCCGCGGCCTCGTGGGCGCCGTCCAACCGCACGCCGTGGTGGGCGCACAGGGCCTCGAGGGTGCGCTTGCCCTTGCGGTACGGGTCGGTCGCCCGGTCGACGACGTAGGGGTCGATGACCGGGCCGAGCACCTCGAACGAGGGGTCCCATCTCCTGAGGATGGTGAGGTCGTACGCGGCGTTGAACACCACCAGGGTCCGCCCCTCCCGCCACCCCGTCCGGACCCCGGCGATGGTCTCGGCCACCACCTCCGCATGCGGCCTTCCGTGCTGCCTGGCCTGGGCGGTGGTGATGCCGTGCACAGCCGTGGCGCCCTCCGGAATGTCTATACCCGGATCGGCCATCCAGTTGAGTTCCACCTTTCGGGGCCCGTCGATCGCGACGAGGGCCGAGGTGACGACATGCGCGGTCCGGGGATCGGGTCCGGTGGTCTCGAGGTCGAATGCCAGCAGCCGGTTCCGGTCGAGGGAGACAGGGGTGATGTTCTCTGGGTTCATGCGGTCACCGTAGGCCACCGCCCCGACACGCCGGGCATGTGTCGCATTACCCTGTCCTCGTGAGCCAAGCGAGTCGAAGCAACGAGCCCGTCGGCACCGGGGACATCCCCCCGGAGGTACGGCAGGCGTGGACCGACCTCGCGGAGACGGTGCGGGATCACCAGTTCCGCTATTACGTCAAGGACGCCCCCATCGTCTCCGACGCCGAGTTCGACAGGCTGTTCCACGACCTGGAGGCGCTGGAGGAACTCCACCCCGAGCTGCGTACGGCGGACTCCCCGACACAGCTCGTCGGGGGTGGCTTCTCCACCGATTTCGCGCCGGTCGAACACCTTCAGCGGATGACGAGCCTGGATAACGTGTTCTCCGAGGAGGAGCTGCGCGCGTGGGTGGCCTCGGCGGTCGAACAGGCTCACATCCCCGCGGAGGACCTTCGGTTCCTGTGCGAGGTCAAGATCGACGGGGTGGCGCTCGACCTGGTCTACCGCGAGGGGAGGTTGGTCAGCGCGGCCACCCGCGGGGACGGTCGAACGGGCGAGGACGTCACGCTCAACGCCCGGACGATCGACGACATCCCGGTCACGCTCACCCCGACGAAGGACCGCCCCGTTCCCGCGCTGCTCGAGGTCAGGGGGGAGGTGTTCTTCCGGCTCGAGGACTTCGCCGACCTCAACGCGCGGCTCGTCGCCGACGGCAAGCCACCGTTCGCCAATCCCCGCAACAGCGCGGCCGGGTCACTGCGGCAGAAGAACCCGGCGATCACCGCCCAGCGCCGCCTCGGGATGTACTGTCACGGCCTCGGCGTGGTCGAGGGAGCGACCTTCGACAGCCTCCACGACGTCTATCTCGCGCTTGCGGACTGGGGCCTGCCCGTCTCTCCCCACACCGCCCCGGCGACCGGGGTCGACGAGGTACTCGAGCGGATGCGGTACTGGGGCGAACACCGGGACGACCCCGAGCACGAGATCGACGGCCTCGTGGTGAAGATCGACGACCGGGCCGTCCAGCGTCGACTCGGTCAGACGTCGCGGGCACCGCGGTGGGCGATCGCCTACAAGTACCCGCCCGAGGAGGTCATGACCGAGTTGCTCGACATCCGTGTCTCCGTGGGTCGTACCGGGCGGGTCACACCGTTCGCCCACATGGAGCCGGTGCTCGTCGCCGGCTCCACGGTCTCGCTCGCGACCCTGCACAACCAGACCGAGGTCAAGCGCAAGGGTGTTCTGATCGGTGACACCGTGGTGATCCGCAAGGCCGGGGACGTCATCCCGGAGGTCCTCGGCCCGGTGGTGGAGCGCCGGGACGGGACCGAGCGCGAGTTCGTCTTCCCCGAGCGCTGCCCCGAGTGTGAGACCGTCCTGGCGCCGGCGAAGGAGGGGGACGCGGACTGGCGTTGTCCGAACCAGCGGTCCTGTCCCGCACAGCTCCGAGAGCGACTGTTCTACCTGTCCTCGCGGAACGCACTCGACATCGAGGCGCTCGGCTACGAGGGAGCCTCCGATCTCCTCGCCAGCGGGGTGCTGGACAACGAGGCCGGTCTGTTCGACCTCACCGAGGCGGACCTCCTCCGCACCTCCCTCTACACCCGACTGGACAAGGCGACACGCAAGCAGGTCGAGGAGGGCGCCGAGCCGGAGCGAACCGTGCTCACCGAGAACGGCCGCAAGCTGCTGGCGAATCTCGAGACGGCGAGGGACCGGCCACTGTGGCGGGTGCTCGTCGCGTTGTCGATCCGCCACGTCGGGCCGACCGCCGCACGCGCGTTGGCCACCCGGTTCGGCACCATGGAGGACATCCGCGCCGCCTCGGAGGTGGAGCTGGCGGAGACGGACGGCGTCGGCGCGACCATCGCGGCCTCGGTGGTGGAGTGGTTCGATGTGGACTGGCATCGCGAGATCGTCGACCGGTGGGCGGCCTCGGGCGTCTCGATGGCCGATGAACGGGACGCGTCGATCCCGCGCACCCTCGAGGGCCTGACCATCGTGGCGACCGGATCCCTGGAGGGGTTCACCCGCGACGGGATCAAGGAGGCGATCATCGCTCGCGGTGGCAAGGCCTCGGGATCGGTGTCCAAGAAGACCGACTACGTGGTTGTGGGGGACAACCCGGGGTCGAAGGCGGCCAAGGCTGAGGAGCTGGGGCTGACCATCCTCGACGAGGCCGGCTTCGTGGAGCTGTTGGAGAACGGCCCGGCGCGGGAGGACGAAGACGGGGCCGACCCCGAGCCCGCCGATCCCGGGGGCGCCGCCGACTGATCGCCTGCCCGGGTGCGCTGCGTGTCGGGACCCAACCGGCCGCGCAACCCTTCGGGACGCGGGCACAGGGGCCGCGTATGTCGGAGGACCGACGTGAGCCGGGTCAGCCGGGGCGCGTCGGGTCAGCCGGCGTTGAGAGACCGCAGGATCCCGGTGAGATACCCCAGCCGGGCGATCTCGGACCGCCGGAACGACGGCCCGCCCGGTCGGCCGACGACGAGGACGTGCCCGGACGAGAGCGGGGCCGCGGCGACCGCGGTGTCCATCGACGTCCACTCGGCGGGCAGGTCGACCTCCAGCGCGGTGGCCCGCTCGAGGTGGCGAACCGCCTCGACCCGGCCCCCGTCCCACAACGGTGCGGCGGCGCCGCGAGCGACCAGCCGGCATCCATCGGTCGTCTCCTCCACCACGAGCGCCCACCCGAGGCGCAGCGCCGCGGGCAACTCGTCGGCGAGCATCTGGTCAGCGCCGGCCCCCGCCCCTGCCACCGCGTCGATGAGCTCGAGCTCGCGGTGCGCGTCGAGGATCCCGCCGAACGGCCGAAGTGAATCCACCATGACCCCGTCGAGTTGTTCGGCCGCGGTGATCAGGGTGTCGGGGAAGGTCCCGTTGGGAACGTTCACCACGATGTCGTCCACGGCCACCCCGTCGAACCGGTCCACAACGTCGAGGCTGATGATGTCCGCGCCGGCCGTCCCCAGGGCGACCGCGAGGGAGCCGAGGCTGCCCGGTCGATCGGGGAGCAGGACGCGGAGCAGATATGACATGGCGCCCATTGTGCCGCACTCTGATGGCCTGACTAGGCTGGGCCGGTACCGACACGCCACGCCGAAGGGACTACACACGTGACCTCGATCTCACGCGGGGACGTCGCGCATCTGGCCAGGCTCTCCCGCCTGGAACTGAGCGACTCCGAGCTGGATTCGTTCGCGAGACAGCTCACCGACATCCTCGACCACGTGCAGGCCGTGTCCGAGGTCGCAGCGGACGACGTCCCGGCGATGAGCCATCCCACCGCGATCTCCAACGTGTACCGCACCGACGTGGTCACCCCCGGTCTGACCCCCGACCAGGCGCTCGACCAGGCCCCGGCCGCGGACCAGCAGCGCTTCGAGGTCCCGCAGATCCTGGGGGAGGAGGCATGAGTTCGCTCACCACCGCCACCGCAGCTGAACTGGCCGGCCGGATCGCCGCGCGGGAGGTGTCCTCGGAGGAGGTCACCCGGGCACACCTCGACCGGATCTCGGAGGTCGACGGGGAGATCAACGCCTTCCTGCACGTGGGAGCCGACGAGGCACTCGAGGCCGCGCGCACCGTCGACGCCCGTCTCGCGGCCGGAGAGGAACTCGGCCCGCTGGCGGGGGTCCCGGTCGCCCTCAAGGACGTGTTCACCACCACCGACGCACCCACCACGTGCGGGTCGAGGATGCTCGAGGGCTACCGCTCCCCGTACGACGCCACGGTCACCGCGAGGCTTCGGAACGCGGGCATCCCGATCCTGGGCAAGACGAACATGGACGAGTTCGCCATGGGGTCCTCGACCGAGAACTCGGCGTACGGCCCGACCCGTAACCCGTGGGATCCCAGCCGTACCCCGGGCGGGTCCGGCGGTGGCTCCGCCGCTGCCCTGGCGTCCCACCAGGCCCCGATCGCCATCGGCACCGACACCGGCGGGTCCATCCGCCAGCCTGCCGCCCTCACCGCCACGGTGGGCGTGAAGCCCACCTACGGCACCGTGTCCCGATACGGTCTCGTGGCCTGTGCCTCGTCGCTCGACCAGGGTGGACCGTGTGGTCGTACGGTCGAGGACACCGCCCTCCTGCACCAGGTGATCGCCGGACACGACCCCCGCGATTCCACCAGTCTCGACGTGGCGGTCCCGGACGTGGTCCGGGCGGCGCGCGAGGGCGCGCGAGGAGATCTGTCCGGCGTGCGCGTGGGCGTCGTCTCCGAGTTCGCGGGGGAGGGGTACCAGCCGGGGGTCGAGGCGTCGTTCCGTGCCTCGGTGGACACCCTGCGGGAGCTGGGTGCGGAGGTGGTCGAGGTCTCGTGCCCGAACTTCCGTTATGCACTGCCCGCCTACTACCTGATCCTGCCGTCCGAGGTGTCCAGCAACCTGGCCCGGTTCGACGCCATGCGGTACGGACTGCGGGTCGGCGAGGGGTCCGCGGACCAGGTCATGGCGGCGAGCCGCGAAGCCGGGTTCGGTCCCGAGGTCAAGCGCCGCATCATGCTCGGCACCTACGCCCTCTCCGCCGGCTACTACGACGCCTTCTACGGCCAGGCACAGAAGGTGCGCACGCTCATCGCGCGCGACTTCGACGCCGCGTACGAGAAGGTTGACGTTCTGGTCTCGCCCACCACGCCGACGACCGCGTTCCCGCTGGGCGCCAAGGTCGAGGACCCGGTGGCCATGTACCAGTTCGACCTCTGCACCCTCCCGCTCAACCTCGCCGGACACTGCGGCATGTCCGTTCCGTCCGGTCTCGTCGACGGGCTTCCGGCGGGCCTCCAGATCATGGCCCCCGCGCTGGCCGACGACCGCCTGTACCGGGTGGGGGCCGCCTTCGAGGCGGCGAGAGGCCCGATCGCGTGACCACGGTCCCCGAGAGGGACGCATGGAAGGCCCTGGCGGCGCTCGTCATCGGGTTCTTCATGATCCTGGTGGATCAGACGATCGTCGCGGTCGCCACCGACGCCTTCGTCACGCAACTCGGAGCGTCGACCAACCAGGTGATCTGGGTGACCAGCGCCTACCTGCTGGCCTACGTCGTACCGCTGCTGTTCACCGGTCGTCTGGGTGACCAGATCGGACCCCGCGCGGTCTCGATCGCCGGACTGGTCCTGTTCACTGGTGCATCACTGTGGTGTGGTCTCGCGGGCAGTATCGAGACGCTCATCGTCGCGCGTGTGTTCCAGGGACTCGGTGCCGCGCTGCTCACCCCGCAGTCGCTCAGCGTGATCACCAGGGTCTTCGCGCCTGGACGTCGCGGGGCGGCCATGGGGATCTGGGGCGCGGTCGCGGGCATCGCCTCGGTCGTCGGACCCGTCCTGGGTGGTGTCCTCATCGACGCGTTCGACTGGCGCGCGATCTTCTTCGTCAACATCCCCTTCGGCGTCCTGGCCGTGGTCCTGGTCTGGCGGTGGGTCCCCAGGCTCGAGACCCGCTCGCACTCCTACGACGTCCCGGGCATCGTCCTGTCGGCCGTGGGCATGTTCCTCCTGGTGTACGGCATCCAACAGGGCGAGTCCCACGGCTGGGGCGGGACCACCCTCGCGCTCATCATCGCGGGGACGGCGGGACTGGCGACGTTCGTCTGGTGGCAGTCGCGCGTGCGCACGGAGCCACTGGTACCTCTACGCCTGTTCCGGGACCGGAATTTCTCGATCGGCACGTTCGGAGTCTCCACCATCGGCTTCGTCACCGCCGGCACCATGGTCCCGCTGATGTTCTACCTCCAGGGCGTCAAGGACCTCAGCCCCACGCGCGCCGGTCTGATGCTGCTGCCGATGGCGTTGATCGCGGGTGTCCTCGCCCCGGTCGTCGGGCGGTGGGCGGACAGGATCGACCCGCGGTTGTTCACGGGCATCGGGTACTTCTCCTACGCGATCTCCCTGTTCTGGCTTGCTCTGGTCATGGACTCGCAGACCTCGATCCCCGTGCTGCTCGGACCCATCGCCCTGATGGGGGTGGCCAACGGGTGTGTCTGGGCGCCCACATCGTCCACCGCGATGCGACGCCTCGAGCTCGCCTCCGCCGGAGCTGGCTCGGGGGTCTACAACACCACCCGCCAGGTGGGTGCGGTCCTGGGTTCCGCGGCGATCGGTGCGGTGATGCAAGCCCGGCTGGTCGTCCACGGCGACATAGGGCAGGCGGTGGCGGACGCCATGTATCTCCCCGCCGTGGTGGTCCTGCTCGGAGGAGTGGCGACGATGGCGTTTCGTACAGGTGAACAGTCACCGGAGCCGGGCACGGTGACCAGGTCCCGGCCCTAGACTGCGGGAGAACCGAGAGGAGTCCGACGTGCGTATTGGCGTGCTGACCGCAGGCGGGGACTGCCCCGGACTCAACGCGGTGATCCGCGCGTTGGTGCGGACCGCCCATTCCGAGTACGACTCACCCGTCCTGGGCTTCCAGGACGGGTGGTCCGGGTTGGTCCACGACCGTGCGGTGCCCCTGTTCGACGACGAGGGGATCGACCGCATCCTGCTGCGCGGGGGCACGATCCTCGGAACTGGCCGGCTCAACCCGGACATCCTCACCGGGAGCCTGCCGGAGATCCGGCGGACCCTGCAGCGCCACTCCCTCGACGCGCTGGTGGCGATCGGTGGCGACGGGACGCTGAAGGCGGCGCGGTGGCTCACGGAGAACGGTGTGCCGGTGGTGGGCGTCCCGAAGACCATCGACAACGACGTGGCGGGAACCGACTACACCTTCGGGTTCGACACCGCGGTCTCGATCGCCTCCGACGCGATCGACCGCCTGCACACGACGGCGGAGTCCCACGAGCGGGTCATGCTGGTGGAGGTGATGGGTCGGCACGCCGGGTGGATCGCCCTCCACGCCGGGCTCGCGTCCGGGGCGCACATGATCGTGATCCCCGAGGTGCCGTTCGACATCGACTACGTGTGCAAGGTCATGAAGCGCCGCTTCCAGATGGGGGAGGCGTACGGGATCTGCGTGGTGGCGGAGGGCGCCACACCCGTCGAGGGCTCGGGGATGACGTTGCGGCAGGGCGGGACCGACCAGTTCGGTCACGAGGTGTTCACCGGTGTCGCGGACCAGATGGCAACGGCGATCGCCTCCCGGATGAACCGCGACGTCCGCACCACGGTGCTGGGGCACATCCAGCGCGGGGGAACCCCCACGGCGTACGACCGTGTCCTGGCCACCCGTTTCGGTGTCCACGCCGCGCATGCGGTGCACCGGGGGGACTTCGGTCAGGTGGTGGCCCTGCGCGGGGAGTCCATCGAGATGGTGCCGGTCGCCGAGGCCGTCGCCGTGCTCAAGACCGTCCCGGAGGACCGCTACCGCGAGGCCGCCTGCCTCTTCGGCTAGATTGTTCCGCATGGAGTTCACCGAGGTCGTGTCACGTTTCGATCCCGTCATGGGCATGGAGGTGCACGTCGAGCTGCACACCGCCACCAAGATGTTCTGCGGGTGCCCGACTGCGTTCGGAGCGGACCCCAACACGCAGGTGTGTCCGGTGTGCATCGGTCTGCCGGGGGCGTTGCCGGTGGTCAACGGGCAGGCCGTCGAATGGGCGATCAAGATCGGGCTGGCCCTCGGGTGTTCGATCGCGCCGTACAGCCGCTTCGCGAGGAAGAACTACTTCTACCCGGACCAGCCGAAGAACTATCAGATCTCGCAGTACGACGAGCCGATCGCCCACGACGGTTTCCTCGACGTCCAGCTCGAGGACGGCACCACCTGGCGCGTCGAGGTCGAGCGGGCGCACATGGAGGAGGACACCGGCAAGTCCACCCACGTCGGCTCGGCCACCGGTCGGATCCACGGGGCCACGCATTCGCTGCTCGACTTCAACCGTGCCGGCGTTCCGCTGATCGAGATCGTCTCCAAGCCGATCGTCGGAGCAGGGGAGCGTGCCCCCGAGATCGCCCGCGCGTACGTCTCCGCTCTACGCGATCTGCTCCGGAGTCTCGACGTCTCCGACGTCCGTATGGACCAGGGGTCGATGCGGTGCGACGCCAACGTCTCACTGATGCCCAAGGGCGCCACCGAGTTCGGGACCCGGACGGAGACCAAGAACGTCAACTCCCTGCGCAGCGTCGAGGTCGCCGTGCGTCACGAGATGTGCCGCCAGGCGGACGTCCTGTCCTCAGGTGGGGAGGTCGTGCTGGAGACGCGGCACTTCCACGAGTCCGACGGGACCACCACGGCGGGCAGGCCCAAGGAGTCCGCCGAGGACTACCGGTACTTCCCCGAGCCCGACCTCGCACCGGTCGAGCCGCTGGACGAGCTCATCGAGAAGATCCGTGCCGAGTTGCCCGAGCTGCCGTGGCTGCGCCGCGCACGGGTGCAGGCCGACTGGGGTGTCTCGGACGAGGAGATGCGCGACCTGGTCAACGCCGGGGCCCTGGACCTGATCCTCGCCACCGTCGACGCCGGCGCGCCCCCCACCGAGGCACGGTCGTGGTGGGTGTCCTATCTGTCGCAGCAGGCCAACAAGCGCGGCGTGGGCCTGCCGGAGCTGGACATCACCCCCGCCCAGGTGGCGCGGGTCATCGAGCTCGTGTCGGAGGGCACGCTCACCAACAAGCTCGCCCGTCAGGTCGTGGACGCGGTCCTCGACGGCGAGGGTGAGCCGGACCGGATCGTCGCCGACAAGGGACTCGAGGTGGTCCGTGACGACTCGGCTCTGCAGAAGGCGGTCGACGACGCCCTCGCCGCCCAGCCGGACATCGCCGAGAAGATCCGTTCCGGGAAGGTCCAGGCCGCCGGCGCGATCGTCGGAGCGGTCATGAAGGCCACCCGAGGCCAGGCGGACCCGGCGAGGGTCAAAGAGCTCGTGATCGCCGCCTGCGGTTAGGCGGCGTCACCGCCACCGGCCAGGTGCGGGCCCCGGTGCACGGGGCCCGGATCAGGATCAGGTCCGGGCGTCCCCGCCGCCACCACCGGTCTGCGGCAGGATGACGGCGCGGTCGTCGGTGGGGACCGGAGAGCCGCCCTGCGTGTTCGTGGTCCCGCCGAGCAACACCCCGTCACCGACCGCGGCCAGACCGGTGATGCGTCCGTAGCGCCCCTCGGCCAGCGCCTCGGGTTGGCCCCGTGCCGCCCCACCCGCGAGGGGGAGGGTGTCGGCGCGTTCGCCGTCCGGCAACGCGAGTGCCAGTGAGTCCTCGGCCGCGGCGCACCCTCCCGCCGAACGCTGATCGGGCCAGGTCCAAATGATGCGATCGGCGCTCCGGATCACCGCGCCGCGGTCGGTGACGGCAGAGAGATAGAGGTCGGACCCGTGGGTGCACAGCCCACTGACCCGGCCCAGGTCGCGGGCGACGACTTCCGGATCGTCCGCCGTGCCGATACCCCTGAACCCGGGGTACCGCAGGAGCTCCGACCCCACGCCCACAGTCAGGACGTCGTCGACGAACGCGAGCCCCCCGGTCTCCGCGGGGGCGAGCTCGGCGACCGTCCTGGGTGCGTCCCCGCGCGCGAGTCGTTCGACCCTGGAGGGGCCGTCGCCGACGACGAGGAGGTACACCAGCCGGTCCTGGGCGAAGTCCGGGGAGGGCGCCACCGCTGCGACCCGACCACCCCGCGGGTCCACCCGGCCGAAGTCCTCGGGGGGTCCGTCCACCGAGACGATCTTGACGCCTCCCGTCGATTCGGCGACCAGCGCCCTCTCCCCGAGGCCGGCGACCGCGACAACCGGCTCGAGACACGTCGCGATGACGGCAGGGTCCGGGTCCACGCACGGGCCGGTCTCCGGGGGCGCGTCCTGCTCGCCCGGTCGCGGGGGCGAGGTGGGAGGGGGCGGGCCGGGCGGGCTCGACGGCGGGGCTGCGCCCATCCCCGGGCCGGGGGCGGGGGTGAAGGGGGCCTCGAGACGATCGTCGAACCTCGCGCACCCGGCCGTCGCGACGGCCAGGACCACCAGCAGCGAGAGCGATCTCATGGCGACAAGACTACGGTGCGCCGTGTCCTGGGTGCGGGTGCCCGGGAAGCGGCCTATGGTCGCATGGTGACTTCCTCAACGCCCGGAGACGACGCCCGAACCGAGATCATCCACGATGTCGACTACCCGCTCGACGTCCCCAACGCGACGGGGACCGGCTCCGGCACGGGGACCACGGACTCGGCGACCACGGCATTCCCCGCGGCGGGCCGGACGGACTACTCGCAGTTCTCGGAGTCCGGGGGCTACGACACGTCGACGCCGTTGCCGTTCGGCGACCAGCCCACGACGATCGACCCCGCCCCCCGGGACGAGATCTCGCGGCGTGGCACGACCGACTTCGGATTGTTCCTCCTCCGTCTCGCCGTGGGCGTCCTCCTGGCGATGCGCGGTCTGCAGAAGCTCTTCGGTCTGTTCGGCGGCCCTGGGCTCGACGGGTTCACGCAGACCCTCACCGAGTCGGGTTTCGAGCAGGCGCGGCTCCTCGCGATCGCCGGCGGCGTCGTCGAGCTGGTCGCGGGGATCCTGCTCGTCGTCGGCCTGGCGACGCCGGTCGCGGCGGCCGGGTTGCTCGGGTTGGTCGGGTTGGGCCTCGCGGTCCGGCTGACCGGCGACGACCCCGTACCGCTCCTCGGCGAGACGACCCGTGGGCTGGAGACGTCGGTCCTGTACGTCGCCGCCCTGCTCACGCTCCTCTTCGCGGGAGCCGGACGCTGGTCTGTCGACCGCAAGTGGCAGTGGTCGCACCGACCCCGGTTCAGCGGAGTGATCTGGCTGCTGCTGGCCGTGATCGCGGCAGGGGTGATCTGGTACCTGCTCAACGGCAGCAATCCGTTGATGTCCACCACCGACAGCCCGGCGGTCACCGCGGGCTGACCGTCGTCGGGGGCGGGTCGGCGTGGCGGGTCGTGGAGGTCAGCCCGGCAGGATTCGCACGGCGCCCTTGTCCGCGGAGGACGCCATGGCGGCGTAGGCACGCAGCGCGGTGGAGACCTTCCGGTCGCGGCTGGCCGGACGCCACGGGAGTGCGCCCTTCTCGGCCCGGCGACGGTCCAGCTCGTCGTCGTCGACCTCCACCGAGATGGACCGTGTGGCCACGTCGATCGTCACCACGTCACCGTCCCGGATCAGTCCGATCGGGCCGCCGGCGGCGGCCTCGGGGGCGATGTGCCCGATGGACAGTCCCGACGACCCGCCGGAGAAGCGGCCGTCCGTGATCAGGGCGCACCTGGTGCCCAGGCCGGCGCCCTTGATGAACGCGGTGGGGTGGAGCATCTCCTGCATGCCCGGGCCGCCGGCCGGTCCCTCGTAGAGCACCACCAGCACCTCACCGGGCTGCAGGGTCTTGTCCAGGATCACCGACACCGCCTGCTCCTGCGACTCCACGACCCGCGCCGGACCGCTGAAGTGGAAGTTCTCCTCGGACACGCCGGCGGTCTTGAAGACCGACCCGTCCGGCGCGATGTTGCCGCGGAGTACGGCCAGGCCGCCCTCGGCGGTGGCCGGGTGCTCGACGGAGTGGATGCATCCGTCCACGGCGTCCGTGTCCAGCGACTCCCAGCGGTTGTCCGTGGAGAACGGCTCGATGGTGCGGACCCCACCCGGTGCGGCGTGGAACAGTTCGACCGCCTCCTCGGTCGCGGTGCCGCTGCGGATGTCCCAGTCCGCGAGGTGCTGTTCGAGAGAGGGGGAGTGCACCGAGTGGACGTCCGTCTCCAGCAGACCGCCCCGGAACAGCTCGCCGAGGATGGCGGGGATGCCACCGGCCCGGTGGACGTGCTCCATGTAATAGTCCGAGTTGGGCGCGACCTTGGCCAGGCACGGCACGCGGCGGGAGATCTGCTCGATGTCGTGTAGATCGAAGTCGACCTCGCCCTCCTGCGCGGCGGCGAGGATGTGCAGCACGGTGTTGGTGGAACCACCCATGGCCACGTCGAGGGTCATGGCGTTGGTGAAGGCCTGCCTGGTGGCGACCGAGCGGGGCAGCACCGACTCGTCGCCGTCCCGGTAGTAGCGGTGGCACAGGTCCACGATGACCCGTCCGGCCTCGGCGAAGAGCTCTCTCCGTGCGCTGTGGGTGGCCAGGGTGGAGCCGTTGCCCGGGAGGGAGAGCCCCAGGGCCTCGGTGAGGCAGTTCATCGAGTTGGCGGTGAACATGCCCGAGCAGGAACCGCAGGTGGGGCAGGCGGACCGCTCGATGGCATCGAGGCCCTCCCGGTCGACCGCCGGGTTGGCCGAGGCCGAGATCGCGGTGACGAGATCGGAGCCCGCCTTGACCACACCGTCGACGACCACGGAGAACCCCGACTCCATGGGGCCGCCGGAGACGAACACCGTGGGGATGTTCAGCCGCATCGCGGCGTTGAGCATCCCCGGCGTGATCTTGTCGCAGTTGGAGATACACACCAGCGCGTCGGCCGTGTGGGCGTTGACCATGTACTCGACCGAGTCGGCGATGATCTCGCGGCTGGGCAGCGAGTACAACATCCCCGCGTGACCCATGGCGATGCCGTCGTCCACGGCGATGGTGTGGAACTCGCGCGCGACGCCACCAGCCGCGGTGATCTGCTCGGCGACGATCTCGCCGACGTTCTTCAGGTGGACGTGCCCCGGGACGAACTGCGTGTACGAGTTGGCGACCGCGATGATCGGCTTGCCGAAGTCGGCGTCCGTCATGCCGGTGGCGCGCCACAGGGCGCGAGCCCCCGCCGCGTTGCGTCCGGCGGTGCTGGTGCGGGACCTCAGGGCGGGCATGGGACCTCGATCCGGTTCGGGGACGGCTACACGATACCCGCGGTGGCAGGAGTAACTTCGTCTCGGTCGGCCGTGTGGTCGGCCGGCGTTCCACACGAATGAGGATCACCATGACCGACTCCGGCCACACCGGCGGCTTCCGCGAGTTCGCCTCACACTCGGCGGGCGCGGTGGTTCTGGTCTGCGGACTGTTCTTCCTGCTGTCGTTCATGTATCTGGGCGGCACCGCGGATCCCCAGGCCCACGCCCGACACATTCCCGTGGCGGTGGTGGACTCCGACCGCGGAGCCTCGTTGGACACGCCGATCGGCGTGCGGGACCTCGACGTGGGATCGCAGATCACCGCCGGCCTGCTCCAGAACAACGACTGGGAGAAGATCCGGCTGCACGTGGTGGACCCCGGGACGGCGGAGGAGGGACTGCGTGACGGATCGTACTTCGGGGCGATCAGGATCCCCGCCGACCTGAGCGAGCGGGTGGTCGGTCTGGTCGAGGCGGCGGCCACCGAAGAGGGGGATGCGGCGGAACCTCCCGCGCCCGCGCGGGTCACGGTCGAGTACTCGCCCCGCGTCTCCATCGTGTCGAGCCAGGTGATGAACACCATGGCCGAGGCGATGCAGGAGTCGTTCCGCGACCGGATGGGCCCCAGGTTGCTCGCCGACTCACAGTTGCTCGCCGAGGCGGAGGGCAGGACGATCGGCGCCGCCGCGACCCTCGCACTCCAGGACCCGGTCGGGATCGACGTCACCGCGTGGAACCCGCTGCCGGAGGGGGTGTCGAACGCCTCGCTGCCGATGTTCTACGCGCTGATCGTGATCCTTGCGGGCTTCACCGGGGCGATGATCATCTCCGCCGTGCTCGACGCCCGGCTCGGGTTCATCCCCCTGGAGATCGGACCTCTGGCGCTGCACGTGCACGTGGCCCCGTTCGGCCGGCTCCAGACGCTGGCCCGCAAGTGGGTGGTCACACTCGTGACGGCCCCGCTCGTGTCCGGGCTCTGCCTTCTCGTCGCCCACATCATCGGGGTCACCGGGTACGACCCGTGGCACATGTTCTGGTTCTCGAACCTCGTGATCGTCGCGGTGGGGGTGTGTGCACACGCGATCATCGCGGCGATCGGGAACGCCGGGCTGTTGGTCAACCTGGTCGTGTTCGTGGTGCTGGGGATACCGACGTCGGGCGGAGCCACCCCGACGCAGATGCTGCCGCAGGTGTTCGTCGCGATCGGCAACCTCCAACCCATGCACCAGGCCTACCTCGGACTGCGGTCGATCATGTTCTTCGACTCGAGCTGGGACGCGGGCCTGGGGCACGCGGTGTGGGTCCTCGGCGGCTGGGCGGTGGCCGGACTGCTCGCGGGGGTGGCGGTCACCCTCGCCTACGAGCGCATGGGGCTGCGCCGCCAGGCCGTCGCCGACCGTGTTCCGGCGGGCGGTCGCTCTCTCGACCGGCGCTCAGGAGGTGCTGTCGGCCCGCTAGGCACCGTCGGTTCGCGGGGAGCCGTCCGTCCGGGAGGTGCCGGCCGTCGGGGCGGCGCCGTAGGGGTCGCGGATACGCCCCCGGCTGGCCACGGAGAGCCGGGGGAGATCGTGGAACGAGACCCCGCCCATCGTGAGTGAGTCGTCGGCGGTCGTGACGAGGCGGGCGAAGCCGTTCTTGGGGAACAGCACCCCCTTGACCTCCTCCCAGGGCACGGACCTGCTCGCCCGCCACGTCGACAGGTGGACGCCGTCCTCGTCGAGTCTGGTGTTGGTCCGTGCGACCCACCAGCCGAATCCGATCGGGAGCAGCACGAGCCAACCGAGAGCGACGGGATAGGCGCTGACGGGCCAGAGGATCGCCAGGACGACGATGGCGATGACGGCATAGGACATGGGGTTGACCCGGAAGAGTGCGCGGTCGGTGGGCGTGGACTCCGGGTGGGGTGCTCTGAATGGTGCGCTCATGGTGCCCTCCACTGTCTCACGGTCCACTATGTGGGATCCAGTTTCCACGAGTTGACGACCGTGACGGACGGGGCCTAACCTGGGCGCGTGAACACCTGGAACGGTCTAGTACTCGGCCGGCGCGTCGGCGCCTGAGCCGCTACCTGGCTTTCCGTCGACGCGCACCCTCGCCGGCCCCCGTGGCCGTCGGGGGTTTTTTGTTGCCGGGTTCCCCTGGTCCCACCGGACCGGGTGCGGCGACGAACGTCAGCTCCACGACCACCATGAAGGACAGTTGAAGTGAGCGCACCAACGGCACAGCCCGGACCCCGTCCGGGTGCAGAGCACAGGGCCCGGTCCGCGGCCCCCGAGCGGATGACGGGCGCCCAGGCGGTGGTCCGGTCCCTCGAGGAGATCGGCACCGAGGTCGTCTTCGGTATCCCCGGCGGCGCGATCCTGCCCGTCTACGATCCCCTCTACGACTCGGTCAAGGTCCGACACGTGCTGGTCCGGCACGAGCAGGGCGCAGGGCATGCGGCCACCGGGTACGCGCAGGCCACCGGCCGGGTCGGCGTCTGCATGGCCACCTCGGGCCCCGGGGCCACCAACCTCGTGACGCCGCTCGCGGACGCGCAGATGGACTCGGTTCCGATCGTCGCCATCACCGGGCAAGTGGGCACCGCGCTCATCGGCACCGACGGCTTCCAGGAGGCCGACATCTCCGGCATCACCATGCCGATCACGAAGCACAACTTCCTCGTCTCGCACGGCGAGGACATCCCGCGGATGATCGCGGAGGCGTTCCACATCGCGCAGACCGGCCGACCGGGCGCGGTGCTGGTGGACATCCCCAAGGACGTCCTGCAGGCCGAGATGACGTTCTCGTGGCCGCCGGAGATGAAGCTGCCCGGGTACCGCCCGGTCACCAAGCCCCACGGCAAGCAGATCCGCGAGGCGGCCCGGCTCATCGCCAAGGCCCAGCGCCCGGTCCTGTATGTGGGCGGCGGGGTGATCAAGGCCGACGCCTCCGCGGAGCTGCTGGCGCTGGCCGAGCTGTCGGGGATCCCGTTGGTCACCACCCTGATGGCCCGCGGTGCGTTCCCCGACTCGCACCGGCTGCACTACGGCATGCCCGGCATGCACGGCACCGTCGCGGCGGTCGCCGCGCTGCAGCGGTCGGATCTGCTCGTCACGCTGGGCGCCCGTTTCGACGACCGGGTCACCGGCCAGCTCGACACCTTCGCCCCCGACGCCAAGGTCATCCACGCAGACATCGATCCGGCGGAGATCGGCAAGAACCGCGCGGTCGACGTGCCGATCGTCGGCGACATCAAGGAGGTGCTGGTCGAGCTCGTCGAGACGCTGCGCGGCGAGCGCGACTCCGGAGCGCTCGCCGAGCCCACCGCCTGGGTGGGGCAACTGGACGAGATCCGCTCCGAGTACCCCCTCGGATACGGACCGCAGTCGGACGGTTCGCTCTCCCCGGAGTACGTGATCGAGCGCCTCAGCGCGGCAGCGGGCCCCGACGCCGTCTACTGCGCCGGCGTGGGCCAGCACCAGATGTGGGCCGCGCAGTTCGTCCAGTACGAGAAACCGCGCACGTGGCTCAACTCGGGCGGGCTCGGGACCATGGGGTACTCGGTCCCCGCGGCGATGGGGGCCAAGTTCGGTCGTCCCGACGCCGAGGTGTGGGCCATCGACGGCGACGGGTGCTTCCAGATGACCAACCAGGAGCTCGCCACCTGTGCGATCGAGGGCGCCCCCATCAAGGTGGCGCTGATCAACAACGGCAACCTCGGCATGGTCCGCCAGTGGCAGACGCTGTTCTACGATCAGCGCTACTCGCAGACCGACCTGTCGACGCAGTCCAAACTGATCCCCGACTTCGTCAAGCTCGGCGAGGCCCTCGGGTGCGTGGCGTTCCGCTGTGAGCGCGCCGAGGACGTCGACGAGGTCATCGCCAAGGCCCGCGAGATCAACGACCGCCCGGTGCTCATCGACTTCATCGTGGGCAAGGACGCCCAGGTGTGGCCGATGGTCGCGGCGGGTACGTCCAACGACGAGATCATGGCGGCGCGGGACATCCGGCCGCTGTTCGACGACACCGATTCCGTGGCGGACGACGCCGCGGACGTCCACGAGGTGACCGAGCGGATCGACGCCGCCGTGCTCGCCGCCCAGGAGGAGGACCAGTGACCGCCCGCTCCCACACCCTGAGCGTGCTGGTGGAGGACAAGCCCGGCGTGCTCGCGCGCGTGGCGTCGCTGTTCTCCCGGCGCGGGTTCAACATCGAGTCCCTCGCGGTGGGCCCCACCGAGACCGACGGGCTCTCGCGCATGACGATCGTCGTGGCCGTCGAGGACTTCCCCCTCGAGCAGGTGACCAAGCAGCTCAACAAGCTGGTCAACGTCATCAAAATCGTGGAGCAGGACCCGGCCGGCTCGGTCGCCCGGGAACTCACCCTGGTCAAGGTCCGCGCCGACACCACCAACCGTGGCCAGATCGTCGAGATCGCCAGTCTGTTCCGCGCCCACATCGTGGACGTCTCCCCGGAATCGCTCACGCTCGAGGCCACGGGTACCCCCGACAAGCTCGACGCGCTGCTGCGGATGCTCGACGGCTACGGCATCCGCGAGATCGTGCAGTCCGGCATGGTCGCGCTCGGACGCGGCCCCAAGTCCATCACCACCACTCGATAGTCTCGACTCCTACACAAGTCTCGGCTACACGAACCAACACGAAGGGAATCCACCATGGCAGTGGAGATGTTCTACGACGACTCGGCGGATCTGTCGCTGATCCAGGGCCGCAAGGTCGCCGTCATCGGATACGGCTCGCAGGGGCACGCGCACTCGCTGAGCCTGCGCGACTCCGGTGTCGAGGTCGCGATCGGTCTGCGTGAGGGCTCCAAGTCCCGCGCGAAGGCCGAAGAGGCCGGCCTCAAGGTCATGACCGCCGCCGAGGCCACCAAGTGGGCCGACGTGATCATGCTGCTCGCCCCCGACACCTCGCAGGCCCAGATCTTCACCGAGGACATCGAGCCCAACCTGAACGACGGCGACGCGCTGTTCTTCGGCCACGGCCTCAACATCCACTTCGGTCTGATCACGCCCGCCGAGGGCGTCACCGTCGCGATGGTCGCCCCGAAGGGCCCCGGACACCTGGTGCGTCGTCAGTTCGTCGACGGCAAGGGCGTTCCGGCGCTCATCGCCGTGGAGCAGGACCCGAAGGGTGAGGGCGAGGCCCTCGCGCTGTCCTACGCCAAGGCGATCGGTGGCACCCGCGCGGGCGTCATCAAGACCACCTTCAAGGACGAGACCGAGACCGACCTCTTCGGCGAGCAGGCCGTGCTCTGCGGCGGCACCGAGGAGCTCGTCAAGACCGGCTTCGAGGTCATGGTCGAGGCCGGGTACGCACCCGAGCTCGCCTACTTCGAGGTGCTCCACGAGCTCAAGCTGATCGTCGACCTCATGTACGAGGGCGGCATCGCGCGGATGAACTACTCGGTGTCCGACACCGCCGAGTTCGGCGGCTACCTCTCGGGCCCGCGCGTCATCGACGCCGGCACCAAGGAGCGCATGAAGGCCATCCTCTCCGATATCCAGGACGGCACCTTCACCAAGCGTCTCGTCGCCAACGTCGAGGGCGGCAACAAAGAGCTCGAGCAGCTCCGCAAGGAGAACGCCGAGCACCCGATCGAGGTCACCGGTCAGAAGCTGCGCGACCTGATGAGTTGGGTCGACCGGCCGATCACCGAGACCGCCTGAGACCCCTGTAGGGTCCATCGGGATCGATTCCCGAGCTTTCAGGAGGACCGCCGTGCGCCACTTCAACCGAGGAGTGGGGGCGGCGGTCCTCTCGTTCTGCCTGGTCGCGTCCACCGTCGCGTGTACGTCGGGTACGGACGAGGACGGGCCGGGGATCACCGCCGCGCAGGTCGACGGTGCGAGGATCGCGGTCGACGCCGACTCGTCCGGCGTCGAGACGACCCGCCTCCTGGTGGAGACCGCCCCGGTGGTCGTGGTCGCTGCACCGGACGAGGCCGCCCAGGCCCGCGCCGCGTCTGTCGCGGTGGGACTGCGCGCGCCGATGCTCACCGCGGTGGCCGGCGGTGACGACGCCCTCGCGAGCGAGCTGGAACGGATGGGCGCCGAGCGCGTGCTGCGGGTCGGCGAGGTGACGTTCACGCCCGACGACGGCGAGGTGGTCGACGCACCGGAGGGCCGCACCGAGCTGGAGGAGCTGACCGGGATCACGTTCGAGTCCGAGCAGGAGATCCCGGGGGACCGCGTGGACGACGTCACGGTCCACCAGGCACCGGGTTCGCCGTCCCTCATGGTCGTCGGGGAGTTCACCGCCGGCGGCGAGCCCGCGTCGGACGTCGAGGTGTTCTCCGCGGGAGGACCCGCCTGGTTGGCGGAGGAGGCCCCCCGCGTCCTCGTGTACGACCGGACCCCGGTGGCCGCGGTGGCGACCGCCGTCTCGAGCGGAGCGGCCGTCTCCCACCTCAGGGCTCCGGACCCGCGGGTCGACGGCGGCTCAGTCGAGGCGGTCATGGACGCCGACACCGTGATCGCCCTCGGGCCCGGATGGGGCACCGAGGACGAGCTGGCCGACCGGGTGGAGAAGGCCCGCTCCGTCCCCCAGCTCCCCGGCGGGGGACAGCTGTTGTTCCCGGGCCGGCGCTTCGTGGCGGCATACGGGTCGCCGATCAGCCCGGCCCTCGGCATCCTCGGCGAGCAGGGTCCGGAGGAGAGCGCGGAGCGGGTGCGGCAACTGGTCGAGGAATACCAGCCGTACTCACCGGAGCCGGTGATCCCCGCGTTCGAGATCATCGCCACCGTCGCCTCCACATCCCCCGGAGCGGACGGCAACTACACCAACGAGTGGGCGCCGGAGGAGTTCGAGCCCCTCATCGACGCGATCACCGAGGCCGGTGGCTACGCGGTGATCGACCTGCAGCCCGGGATGGCGGACCTCCTCGACCAGGCGCGGTTGTTCGAGGAGTTGCTCAGGCGACCCAACGTGGGGTTGGCGCTGGACCCCGAGTGGAAGCTCGAACCCGGCCAACGCCCGGGGGCCCAGATCGGCAGCGCGAGCGCCGAGGAGATCAACCGGGTCACGCACTGGCTCGCCGATCTCACCCGCGACACCGGGGGGCCACAGAAGCTGCTCATCCTGCACCAGTTCAGCCTGGCGATGATCACCGACCGGGAGGACATCGACACCTCACGGCCCGAGGTGGCGATCTCCCTCCACGCCGACGGGCACGGCACCCCGGAGATGAAGCTGGAGACGTGGGAGGTCCTGCAGCAGGGGCTGTCCCCGGACATCTGGATGGCCTGGAAGAACTTCTACGACGAGGACACGCCGACCTTCACCGCGGAGCAGACCATGGCGGTCGAACCCCGGCCGTGGTTCGTGTCCTACCAGTAGGTCGGCTCTCCGCCGGGGCGCGGGTTCGTCAACCGCGGATGATCCGCTCGGCGACGTGCTGGCCCGCCATCCCGTGGACACCGGGCCCGGGGGGCGTGGACCCGGAGGCGTGCCACACCCCCGGGACCCCGGTCGCGAAGGGATCCGCCCGTGGAACCGGACGGGCGATGAGTCCGCGCAGGTCGACGCGGCCCGCGGCGATGTCGCCGCCCTCGTAGTTCGCGTTGTGTCGGCCCATCCGCGACGCGGGCGTACAGCGGGTCGACACCACCACGTCGCGGACGCCGGGAGCGACCTCCTCCAGGGCGCGGAGGACCTGCTCGGTCTGGTCCAGCTCGGAGTAGGCGGGCACGTGTGCGTACGTCCACAGGGGTCGTCGTCCGTCGGCGGCGACCCTCCCCGGGTCCACCACCCACGGTTGGGAGACGAGAACCATCGGCCGGTCCGCGTGACGGCCCGCCGCCACGTCGCGTTCGGCCGCCGCGATCTGCTCCGCGTCACCGCCCAGGTGCACGGTCCCGGCGTCCCGCACCCGGGGGTCGCGCCAGGGGACCGGTCCCGACAGGACCATGTCGACCTTCGAGGCCGCGCCGCCCACCGGTGCGCGGGCCAGGCGGCGGGCCCGGCGCTCCACGGCCGGGGACGGGCAGGAGGCGAGCAGGACGTCGCCGAGGATCCGCGACGAGGTGTTGAACACGATGTCACGGGCGTCGATCCGCGCCAGCGAGTCCACCCGCTGCCCGGTGCGGATCTCGCCCCCGGCATCCCGGATGGCCTCCGCGAGCGCCTCGGTGATGGCCCCGCTGCCCCCGACCGGCAGGGCCCAGCCGAGCGGGGAGTGCAGGAGTGAACCGAGGATGAGCGCGACCGCGGTCGCGGCCGGTGAGGTCAGTGGGGTGATGGCGTGGGCCGAGATCCCGGTGAGCAGTGTCCGCCCGTCCGGGCCGAACGGATCGGCCAGGCCCCCACGGGGATGCGCGCGCACGAAGGCCGCGGCCAGGGCCGCCGTCGCGGCGACCGGGGGGACCGACCGTTGGTCGGACAACGCCGCGGCCACCACCTCGAGGGACCGCTCGGCGGTCGGACCCATGACCCGCCACCAGGCGCGGGCCTCCGCCTCGGAACCCAGGCCCTCGGCGAGGGCGCCGGGGGAGGGGTCGGACGGAACGACGATCGCATCGCGCCCTGCGAGCGCATGGGCCAACTGAACCGGCGGCGTCCTGAGCTCCACCCCGTGTTCGGCGAGGTCGAAATGACGGAAGAACGGCGCGGCGGCGGCCATCGGGTGGACCGCCGAACACGGGTCGACGACGAGGTCCGCGCCGAGATCACCCGGCATGCCGTCCATGGGCAGGGTGCGGCACCCGCCCCCGATGGTGTCCTCGGCCTCGAGAACCACGACGCGACGGCCCGCGCGGGCGCACAGGAGTGCCGCGGCGAGGCCGTTCGGCCCCGACCCCACCACCACCACGTCGGCCCGCACCGGCGCGGAGGACCTCACTCGAACACCGCCAGGCCGTAGGTCCGGCGCAGTTCCTCCAACACCTTCTCCTGGGCCACGGCCTGCTCCGCCAGATCCAGGAGGACGCGTCGGGTGCCGGGTCCGCCCACCTCGTCGTCGTCGCCCCGTGAGGGCTGGTCGGCGACCCACGAGTCCGCGAGCAGTTCCCACATGGAGCGCTTGGCCACCACGAGGGTGCGTAGCGCCTCCAGCAGCGCGAGCCGCGCCAGCGGATCGCTCAGCACCGGCCCCACCGGAAGCACGGAGAACGAGAGACCGGTCGACAGTCGCAGCAGTCGCCGGCCCGGGGTCCCGATGGGGGTCAGCCGGGCCAGCAGCGCGGCGGCGGTGTCGATCTCCTGCTCGAACTGGGCGCGCAGGGGCTCCAGGCGGGTCTTGTCGGTCTCGTCGACGGCGCGGATGCAGTGGTCCAGGAGGCTGCGACCCACCGCCGCCCCGTAGAGGTGTGCCCGGAGATAGGAGGCGACCGCGGTCGAGCCGCGCGCGGGGGCGAGGACGGGCATCCAGGGGCTGGGCAGGCGGACCGGGAAACCGGTCGACCGGGGCGGGCGCAACATAGGTGATCCGTTCGTCGGACGTCGGTCGGGGCCTGCGGTGACATCAGCCACGGTAGGCGTCCCGGGCCACCCCGGCCACTGGTCCTCGGCGGTGTGCGGTGGCCTAGACTGGGTGTGCCCAAATTGACACCGAGGAGATCCCACTGTGACAGCATCCGGACGTCCCGTCGTCCTCATCGCCGACAAGCTCGCCCAGTCGACCGTCGACGCGCTCGGCGACGCCGTGGAGGTCCGCTGGGTCGACGGCCCGGATCGTCCCAAGCTCCTCGAGGCCGTCGCCGATGCGGACGCGATCCTCGTCCGCTCCGCCACGACCGTCGACGCCGAGGTGATGGCCGCCGCCCCGAAGCTCAAGATCATCGGTCGCGCGGGTGTCGGCCTCGACAACGTGGAGATCCCCGCGGCGACCGAGCGCGGCGTCATGGTGGTCAACGCGCCCACCTCCAACATCCACTCGGCCGCCGAGCACGCCGTCGCCCTGCTCATGGCCGCCTGCCGCCAGATCCCGGCCGCCGACCGCACCCTGCGCGAGCACACCTGGAAGCGCAGCTCCTTCAACGGCGTCGAGTTGCTCGGGAAGACCGTCGGCGTGGTGGGCCTGGGTCGGATCGGTCAGCTCGTGGCACAACGTCTGGCGGCGTTCGAGACGAACCTCATCGCCTACGACCCCTACCTGCCCGCCGCCCGCGCGGCCCAGCTCGGGATCGAGCTCGTGGACATCGATGAGCTGGTCTCCCGCGCGGACATCATCACGATGCACCTGCCCAAGACCAAGGAGACGGCCGGCCTGCTCGACGCCGAGCGGTTGGCCCGGGCCAAGGACGGCGTCGTGATCGTCAACGCCGCCCGCGGCGGACTCATCGTCGAGGACGCGCTCGTCGAGGCCCTGAGGTCCGGCAAGGTGCGGTCCGCCGCCCTGGACGTGTTCGACACCGAGCCCTGCACCGACTCGCCGCTGTTCGACCTCGAGAACACCGTCGTCACGCCGCACCTGGGTGCCTCCACGAGCGAGGCGCAGGACCGGGCCGGCACCGACGTCGCGCGCAGCGTGCTGCTCGCCCTGCGCGGGGAGTTCGTCCCCGACGCCGTCAACGTCACCGGCGGCCCGGTCGGCGACGAGGTCGCACCGTGGCTCGACCTCGTCCGGAAGCTCGGACTCATCGCCGGTCACCTGTGCCCGGGTGTGCCCACCACCGTGACCGTCGAGGTCGCGGGCGAACTGGCCGCCGAGCAGGTGGACGTGCTGGGTCTGGCCGCCCTGCGCGGGATGTTCTCCGCCATCACCGACGAGCCCGCCACCTTCGTCAACGTCGGCCAGATGGCCGAGCAGCGCGGTGTCACGCACTCGGTCGAGACCCGCAGCGAGTCGAAGTCCTACCGCAGTACGGTCACCGTCACCGCGGTGGCCGCGGACGGCGCGTCGGCCCATGTCACCGGCACGCTGGCCGGTCTGGACCAGGTGCAGAAGATCGTCCGGATCAACGAGCGCGGCTTCGACATGCGTGCCGAGGGTCAGAACCTGTTCGTCCACTACTCCGACCGCCCGGGCGTGCTCGGAAAGGTGGGCTCCATCCTCGGCGGGGAGGGCATCGACATCCAGGCCGCCGCGCTCAGCCAGGACGTCACCGGTGAAGGTGCCTCGCTGATCCTGCGGGTCGATCGTGCGGTCGCCGAACCGACCGTCGACCGGATCGTCTCCGAGCTCGACGCCACGGCGACCCAGATCTCCCTGGTCTGAGCGGGGGTCGGACATCATGAAGCTCGCAGTCATCCCCGGGGACGGGATCGGTGTCGAGGTGACGGCCGAGGCGATCCGGGTCCTGGACGCGCTCGTCCCGGGGGTCGAGAAGACCGAGTACGACCTGGGCGCGCGCCGGTATCTCCGCAACGGGGAGACCCTGACCGAGGCGGACATCGAGAGCCTCAAGGGTCACGATGCGATCCTGCTCGGGGCCATCGGCGATCCGCGATCGGTGCCCGCCGGGGTGCTCGAACGCGGGATGCTGCTCCCACTGCGGTTCGCGCTCGACCACCACGTCAACCTCCGCCCGTCGCGGCTGTACCCCGGTTCGGGGACCCCGCTCAGGGACCCGGGTGAGATCGACTTCGTCGTGGTGCGCGAGGGGACCGAGGGGCTCTACACCGGCAACGGTGGGGCGATCCGCGTGGGGACACCCCACGAGATCGGCACCGAGACCTCCGTCAACACCCGTTTCGGCGTCGAGCGCGTGGTGCGCGACGCGTTCGGCCGGGCGCGGTCCCGCCGAGGGAAGCTGACGCTCGTCCACAAGACCAATGTGCTGGTCAACGCGGGTGGGCTCTGGCAGCGCACCGTCGACGAGGTGGCCCCGGAGTTCCCGGAGGTCGCGGTCGACTACTGCCACATCGACGCCGCGACGATCTACATGGTCACCGAACCCTCGCGCTTCGACGTGATCGTCACCGACAACCTGTTCGGCGACATCATCACCGATCTCGCCGCCGCCGTCACCGGGGGCATCGGCACCGCCGCGTCGGGGAACATCGACGCCTCGGGAACCAACCCGTCCATGTTCGAACCGGTGCACGGTTCCGCCCCGGACATCGCAGGGCAGGGCAAGGCCGACCCCACCGCGGCCATCCTGTCGGTGGCGCTGATGTTGAGGCACCTGGGCAGGGTCGCCGAGGCCGAGCGCGTGGAGGCCGCGGTCGAGGCGGACCTCGGGTCGCGTGGAGACCGTCCCGTGGTGACCTCCGAGGTCGGCGACCGGATCGTGTCGGCGGTCAGCGACTAGGAACCGGGCACCACCCCGCGGCCCGCGGGTGTGAATCGCGTGAAGCGGATCACACCGCGGGCCGTCGGCGTACAGAGTGGACCCATGGACGTCGAACTCGCCGAGGTGAGGGATTTCCTCGCCCGCTGCGCCCCCTTCGACGAGCTGCCCGGTGACCAGCTCGACCGGATCCCCGCGCGGCTCTCACAGCGGTACCACCGCCGGGGAACGGTGATCCTCGACGCCGGTGCCCGGAACGACACCCTGCACATCATCCGGTCGGGTGCCGTGGAGGTGTGCGACCCGGACGGCGTTCTGCTCGACGCCCGGGGCGAGGGAGACTGCTTCGGCTACTCGTCCCTGTCCCACAGCGGGCCCTCGCGCTACCGGATCGTGGCGGTGGCCGACACCCTGCTGCTCGAGATGCCGGCCGGGGTCCTGGACGACCTGGCCACCGAGCACCCTCATCTGCGGCGGTTCTTCGGCGAACGGAGCGACCGGATCCGCCAGGACCTCGCCTCGGCGCGGCTCGAGGCCGCGGGCGGGGACGCGCTGGGCACGCCGGTCGGGGAGTTGCTCGCCCGCGACGCGGTGACCACCGGCCCCGACACCACGATCCGCGACGCCGCGAGCCTGATGACCGAACGCCGCGTATCCGCGCTGCTCGTGGTGGAATCGGGCCGCGTGGTGGGGATCTTCACCGACCGGGACCTGCGCTCGAAGGTCGTGGCGGTCGACGGGGACACCGGGGCGCCGGTGTCGACGATCATGACCCCGGACCCGGTGTCGGTCGACGCGGGAACGCGCGCGTTCGACGCGACGCTCCTCCAGATCGACCGCGGGGTCCACCACCTCCCGGTCTGCGAGGGCGGCGTGCCCGTGGGGATGGTGACGAGCGGGGACCTGCTCCGACTGGCCCAGACCGACCCCGTGTACCTGGCAGCCCGCATCGCCCGCGCGCCCGACCCCGAGGGGGTCGCGCGCCTGGCGGCGAGGTTGCCCGCCCTGGTCGGCGAGTTCGTCCGCCGTGGCACCGCCCCCCAGGACATCGGTCGCGTCGTCACCGCCACCGCCGACGCCGCGACGCGACGGTTGATCTCACTCGCGGAGAGCGGCCTCGGACCGCCGCCCGTGGGGTACTGCTGGGTCGGCCTGGGTTCCCAGGCCAGAGGGGAGCTCGGCGTGGCGAGCGACCAGGACAACGCGCTCATCCTCGACGACGAGGCGGAGACGACACCGGATGCGGACCGGTACTTCGCCGCGTTGGCGCAGGAGGTGTGCGCCGGTCTCGACCGGGCCGGATTCCCGTTGTGTCCGGGCGACGTCATGGCCTCCAACCCGGCGTGGCGTCGCACGTGCAGGTCCTGGGAGCGCCAGGTGGGGGACTGGGTGCGGGCGCCGGGAGCGGACGCCGTCCTGCACTCCCAGGTGTTCCTGGACATCCGCCCGGTGCACGGGGACACCTCGCTGTTCATGCGGGTCCGTGACGAGATGCTCGCTCGCGCCGAGGGCAGTCGACGGTTCCAGGCCCACCTGGCGCGCATAGCGTGCGAATGGCAGCCGCCGCTGGGGTTCTTCCGTGGGTTGGTGGTGGCACGACGGGGTGAGTACCGCAACACCCTGGACCTCAAGGCCGGCGGGATCGCGCCCGTGGTGCAGATCGCGCGTGTTTACGCCCTCTCCGCGGGGCTGGACGAGGTGTCCACCCTCGGTCGGCTCGACGCCGCGGCCGGGGCCGGCGTCATCGCGCGCGCCGACGCGGAGGATCTCGGCGAGGCCTTCCGGTTCCTGCGTGGTCTGACCTACCGCCACCACGCGCGCCAGATCGCGGACGACGACCCTCAGGACAACCACATCGATCCGGGAACGCTGAGCTCCGCCGACCGTCACCGTCTCCGCGCCGCGTTCCGGATCATCGCCGGGGTGCAGGGCTCGCTCGCCCTGAAATACCGGGTCGGGCAGATGTGATGCGTGAGTGGTTCACCGGGTCCGGGCGACGTCGACGCACCGCACGACGGCTTCCCGACGGTCCGCTGCGGCGCTACCTCGAGACCCCGCCCCCGGAGCCGTCGACCCCACTGGCGGATCTGCCGTTGCTGGCGATGGACGTCGAGACCACCGGCCTCGATCCGCGCCGCGACAGGGTTCTGTCCGTGGGGCTGGTACCGGTGGACGGTGACCGGATCGTCCTCGGCGGCGCGCGGTCCCTGCTCCTGCGGGCCGAGGGTGCCGACGACGTGGAGGGAGTGGGCCAGAGCGCGACGCTGCACGGGATCACCGACGACACGGTCGCGACAGGGGTGAGCGTGGACGTCTTCCTGGACCGGGTCTTCGAGGCGTTGACCGGCCGGGTGCTCATCGCCCACTACAGTCGTATAGAAACCGATTTCCTCGGCGCTCTGTGCACCTCCGGGCACGGTGTGCGGCCGCCGTTCGTCCCCGTCGACACCCTCGAACTCCACCGCCGGGTGCTCGGCGCGGGCGTCGACAGTGGATTCGCCCCGGAGTCCTCCCCGGACGAACTCCGGCTGTGGAGCGCCAGGGAGCGGTACGGGCTCCCCCGCTACCGGGCGCACGATGCGCTGATCGACGCGCTCGCCTGCGCCGAGCTCTACCTGGCCCAGACCGCGGAGCTGCACGAGCGCGGGGTCACGACGCTCCGGGATCTGCGAACGGCATAGGATCGCGGGTATGCGTCTCGCCCGTATCGCCCACCCGCAGGGATTCGCCTTCGTCGAAGTCCGCGGTGATGTCACCGATCCCGCCACCCTCACCTGCGCGGAGATCGCCGAACACCCCTTCGGCACCCCCGAGTTCACCGGCCGCGAATGGCCGCTGGCCGACGTCCGTCTGCTCGCTCCGATCCTCGCCTCCAAGGTGGTGTGCGTCGGTAAGAACTACGCGGAGCACGCCGAGGAGATGGGGTCCGAGGCGCCCGCCGAGCCGCTGATCTTCCTGAAGCCCAACACCTCGGTGGTCGGCCCCGAGGCCGGGATCGCGTACCCGCCCAGTTCCGAGCGGGTGGACCACGAGGGTGAGCTCGCCGTGGTGATAGGTCAGCCCTGTCGCGACGTCTCGGCCGCCCGGGCCCACGAGGTGATCCTGGGGTACACCTGCGCCAACGACGTGACGGCGCGCGACCAGCAGCTCGCGGACGGTCAGTGGACCCGCGGGAAGGGGTACGACACCTTCTGCCCGCTGGGCCCCTGGATCGTCACCGACCTGGACCCCAACGGCCTCGACGTCCGCACCACGCTGCACCACCCGGACGGGTCCTCGGAGCTGCGCCAGGACGGCAACACCTCCCAGTTCATGCACACCGTCGGGGAGATCATCGAGTACGTCAGCAGGGTCATGACGCTGCTCCCGGGCGACGTCGTGCTGACGGGAACCCCGGCCGGCGTCGGCCCCATGCTCCCCGGTGACCGGGTCACCGTGGAGATCGAGGGCATCGGAGCGCTGACCAACCCCGTCGTCGACAGGTAGGTCGGGTCCCGACCCGCCTGACGGTCGAGACCCGGTCGGGGGGTCCGGTCACACGGCGCCCAGCGCGGTGAGGACCGTGCGGAGTTTGGCGGCGGTCTCGGCCACCTCGTCGTCGGGGTCGGAGTCGGCGACGAGCCCCCCGCCCGCCCAGGCGATCGCCCCCGAGCGATCGGCGTCGATCTCGGCGCAGCGGATGGTGACCATCCAGTCGCCGTCTCCGCCCGCGTCCGCCCATCCCACCGCACCCGAGTAGAAGCCCCGCCGGCCCTCGAGACCCGCGATCACCCGCCGCGCCTCATCGGTGGGGGTTCCGCACACGGCGGGGGTGGGGTGGACGGCCAGCGCGAGGTCGAGCGCGGTCGTCCGCGGGTCGGCGACCCGTCCGCGGATCCGCGTCCCCAGATGCCACATCTCACGGGTGGAGGTGAGCGACGGGCGCTCGGGGATCTGTAGATCCCGGCAGAGGGGGGCGAGCGCCGTCGCCAGGGAGTCCACCACGAACGCGTGCTCGGCGGCGTCCTTGCCCGAGGCCTGCAGTGCCCGTCCCGCGGCCTGGTCCACCGACGTGTCACGGGAGCGGGGGGCGGATCCGGCGAGCGGATGGCACTCCACCACGTCACCCCGTCGACGGACGAGGAGCTCCGGGCTCGATCCCACCAGGATCCTGCCGGAGTGGACCCCGCCGGCGGGGGACAGGTCGACCAGGAATCCATCGGCCGACGGGCTCGAATCGATGAGCGCCGCGCACACGGCGTGGGGGTCGATCGGGTCGTCCGCGAGCAGCCGGACCGCGCGCGCGAGCACCACCTTGTCCAGCCCACCCGCCCGGATACCCGCGATCGCGGTGGCCACCCGTCTCCGGTGGGCCTCAGTCGAGGGCAGTTCCTCGACGACGCGGGCGCGCGTGCGGAGCGAGCGGAAGTAGGCGGGCGGCTCGAGTGGGCCGTCGGTCCGGACCACGATGTCGGGCTCGACCAGTGCTGCCGGGGCGTCCGGCTCGAACCCGATGGCGCCCACCACCAGCCCGCAGCGTCCGGACCGGAGGGCCAGCGCCGCGTCGGCGGGGTCGGGGAAGGCGCGGAGGGAGCCCTGGGTCCGCAGCGATCCGGTGTGGCGCGACAGGAGGAAATCCGGGGCGGTGACAGGCCTGGCGGCGTCGGGGTGGGGCCCTGACGCCACGGCTCGCCTCCCTCGACTCCGATGTGCGTGGATCGCGCGCGAGTGGCGGGCCACGGGTACCCGCCGATCCTAGGCCGGTCCTGCGCGGGGGTGCGAGCCGGGACCGTCACTAGGATGGTGCGCATGACAGCCCCAGACGTCCGTGTCCGTTTCTGCCCGTCGCCCACCGGTACTCCTCATGTGGGGCTCGTCCGGACGGCGCTGTTCAACTGGGCTCACGCCCGGCACACGGGCGGGACCTTCGTCTTCCGCATCGAGGACACCGACGCCGCACGCGACTCGGAGGAGTCCTACCAGGCCCTGCTCGACGCGCTCCGGTGGCTCGGGCTGGACTGGGACGAGGGTCCGGAGGTGGGCGGTCCGTACGCCCCCTACCGCCAGTCCGAACGACGCGACCAGCACCTCGATGTGGTGCGCAGGCTCGTCGACGCCGGTGAGGCCTACGAGTCCTTCTCGACCGCCGACGAGGTCGAGGCGCGCCACCGGGCGGCCGGGCGCGACCCCAAACTGGGGTACGACGGCTTCGACCGCGACCTGACGGAGGAGCAGAAGCAGGCCTACCGGGACGAGGGCCGTGGCGCCGTGATCCGGCTGCGGATGCCGGACGAGGACCTCGGGTGGGACGACCTCGTCCGCGGGGAGACCGTGTTCAAGGCCGGCACCGTTCCGGACTTCGCGCTCACCCGGGGCAACGGGATCCCGCTGTACACCCTGGTCAACCCGGTGGACGATGCGCTCATGCAGATCACCCACGTCCTGCGCGGCGAGGACCTGCTCAGCTCGACCCCCAGGCAGATCGCGCTCTACCGTGCGCTCACCCGGATCGGGGTCGCAGACCGTGTGCCCGAGTTCGGGCATCTGCCGTTCGTGATGGGGGACGGCAACAAGAAGCTGTCCAAGCGGGACCCCGAGTCGGATCTGTTCCTGCACCGCGACCGCGGCATGCTGCCCGAGGGGCTGCTCAACTACCTGGCGCTGCTGGGCTGGGGACTGTCGGACGACCGCGACGTGTTCTCCCTCCGGGAGATGGTGGAGGCCTTCGACGTGCGCCAGGTCAATGCCAACCCCGCGCGCTTCGACCAGAAGAAGGCGGACGCGATCAACGCCGAGCACATCCGGCGGCTCCCGCCGGAGGAGTTCGCGCGTCGGCTGCGGGACTTCCTCGAGGCACACCCGTCCGAGGACGGACTCACGCTGCCCGCGGAGCTGGATGGTGATCGTTGGGCGGTGCTCGCGGATCTGGTGCAGACCCGCATCGTCGTGCTGTCCGACGCGTGGGACCTGATCCGGTTCCTGGTGGTGGACGAGTCGGAGTTCGTCGTCGACCCCGGGTCCGCCGCCAAGAACTTCAAGGCCGATGCGCGCGAGGTGGTGGACGCGGCGGCGGCCGCACTGGAGTCGGTGCCGGAGTGGTCCACCCCCGCGATCGAGGCCGCGCTCTCCGTCGCGCTGGTCGACGAGCTCGGGCTCAAGCCGCGTAAGGCCTACGGTCCGGTGCGGGTCGCGGTGACCGGATCGCACATCTCCCCGCCGCTGTTCGAGTCGCTGGAACTGCTGGGTCGCGAGGTCACACTGGCCCGCCTGCAGGCCGCGCCCATCGCTGAATGACCTGGCGATTTGCTATTCACCCTCGGTGCTTTGATAGTCTCTTCGAGGTCGCCCCGCACGGGGCGGACAAGTGAATACAGTGGCCTATGGTGTAATTGGCAACACAGCGGTTTCTGGTACCGTCGTTCTAGGTTCGAGTCCTGGTAGGCCAGCTGAGCGCGTTGTAGCGCTCACTGCAGCGGTTCCTCGCGGAGCCGCGTCCTGAGCCCCCGTCGTCTAGCGGCCTAGGACGCCGCCCTCTCACGGCGGTAGCGTGGGTTCGAATCCCATCGGGGGTACACACGAGAACGCCCGGAGCATCATGCTCCGGGCGTTTTCTCGTTCTCGGCCCGGTCCTCTCCACCCCGGTCCTCTCCACCCCGGTGCATCCCGGCGCCGTCCTTCTTCCGATCGGGGGAGAACGGACGGACTGGTCCGGTCAACCGGCGGTCGTCACGTCGACCCGCCCCCGTCCTCGGAGCCGGATGAGGTGCCGCGCGTGTTCGTCGAGATCACGGTCCTCCGCGGTCAGCGGGGTCCAGTGGGGGACCGGGGTGGGGCGGAGATCCGGGCCCAGAGCCGCGCACACGGCCAGGCAATGGGTCGTCAGCACCCGTTCGGGTGACGTGGGCTCACCGGACCGCACGTGGACGGACACGTGCATCGTCTCGTGACCGGTGTGCAGGAGCCTGGCCTCCACCTCGACGACGTGGCCGATCTTCACCGGGTGGTAGAAGCGCACCCCGCCGGCGTACACGGAGGTGCACGGGGTGCCCGACCAATGGGTCGCACACAGGTTCGCGGCGTCGTCGATCCACGACATGATGCGCCCCCCGTGCACGTTGCCGCCCCAGTTCACGTCACCGGGGGCCGCGAGGAACCGCAGGGCCGATCGGGGTGCGGTTCCCGCGTCGGTATAGCTCTGGACGGCCATGGCGTCCTCGATGTCCTTCCGCAGGGCGATGCGCATCACCGCCTCGTCGGACTCGTGGACCTCCAACCGGGAGGCGGGCCGCCAGGACGGCACCGGGGTGGGTCTCCCCTCGCGGACGGCGATGAAGACGACCAGGCACTCCGCGCAGTGGCGGAAGTCGAGGGTCACGGGGTCGCAGGCCCGGACGTCGCACTGGATGTGCATCGAGGTCGATCCCGTGTGGACGAGTCGCGCCGACACCTCGACGAGTTCACCGGCCTCGATCGGCCGCGAGAAGCGGACGTTGCCCACGTAGGCGGTGACGGCGTACCCGCCGGACCACACCGCGGCCTGGGCGTACGCGGCCTTGTCGATCCACTCGAGGATGCGGCCGGTGTGCACCTGGTTCCCGGTGCCGACGTCGGTGGGTGCGGCGAGGAAACGCAGGACGGTCTCTCGGGGAGTGTTCACGCTGGGCAAGCTATCGCCGTCGCGTAACGGGGCGGTTGCCGCGGGTGTGGATCGCGTGTCGGTGTGCTCACCCCGGTCCGGCGGCGCGGTGAGCACGCCACCCGGTCGGCGGGTCCGATCCGCCGCGGGGGTCAGTCGACCGTTTCCTTGAGGGGGTCCTCCCGGATGAACAGCAGCAGCACCGTGGCGATGAGCAGCAGGGGGACCACGACGAGGAAGATCGGCACCAGGGCGTCGTTGTAGGACCCCACGATCGCGTCGTGCAGGGGCCCCGGGAGGCCGGCGAGGATCTCCGGGCTCATCGAGTTCGCCGCGCCGGAGCCCTCGGCGAACGACGCGGCCACCTCGGCCCCCTCCGGCCCCATCGCGGACGCCGCGGCCGGGATCCGGTCGCCCATGAGATCTGCCAGGCGGCTGACGAAGAGCGACCCCACGATCGCCGATCCCAGCGTCCCGCCGATCTGGCGGAAGAAGTTGTTGGACGCGGTGGCGGTCCCGACCATCGAGACGGGGAACGAGTTCTGGACGATCAGGACGAGCAACTGCATGCACAGGCCCAGGCCGAAGCCGAACACGAACAGGACCGCTCCGAGGTGCAGGAGGGTGTCGGCGGCCTCGAGGGAGCTGATGAGCCACAGACCCACGGACATGATGACCGTCCCGACCACGGGGTACCACTTGTAGCGGCCGGTACGGCTCACGATGTTGCCCACGACGATGGAGGTTCCCATCATCCCCGCCATCATCGGGGTCATCATCAGTCCGGCGTCGGTGGGCCCGAGCCCGTGGACCATCTGGATGTAGGTGGGCAGGTAGGTGATGGTCCCGAACATCGCCACGCCGATGATGAGCCCGGCGGCCGTGGAGAGCGCGAAGTTGCGTTCCGCGAACAGCGTCATGGGGATCAGTGGGTGCGGCGATCGCAACTCGACGAGGACGAACGCCGCGGCGCAGATCAGGAACAGCGCCGCGAGGCCGAGGATCACGGGGTCGGTCCACGTGTAGCGGTTACCGGCCCACGAGCAGACGAGGATGAGCGCCGTGGTGGCCGTGACCATGAGGACGGTGCCCGGCCAGTCCGTGCTGCGGCCCGTGCCGCGGGTGGGCAGCTTCAGGTAGAGGACCGCCACCACGAGGGTGAGCAGGCAGATCGGCAGGTTGAACCACAGCGCCCAGCGCCAGCCCGGGCCCTCGGTGAAGAATCCGCCCAGGAGCGGACCGAGGATCGACGACAGTCCGAAGACGGCCCCCATGACCCCCATGTACCGGCTCCTCTGCCGGGCGGGGACGACGTCGGCGACGATCGCCTGCGACAGCACAATCAGGCCGCCACCTCCCAGGCCCTGGATCGCGCGCGAGACGATCAGGATGTCGATGCTCCACGAGAGGGCCCCGAGTACGGAGCCGCCGAGGAACAGCAGGATGGCGGCGACGAAGAGCGGCTTTCGGCCGATCTGGTCCCCGAGCTTGCCGTACACGGGGAGCCCGATGGTCATGGTCAGGAGATAGACGGTGATGACCCAGCTCATCTTGTCGACCCCGCCGAGGTCCGCCACGATCGTGGGCAACGCGGTCGCGAAGATCATCTGGCCCAGGGACACGATGAGCATCCCCAGCAGCAGGGAGGTGAAGACCAGCGGCACGTTGTGGGATGCCGGAGCCGGTCCGGTGGGTCGGCGATCGTCCGTGGCGATCGTGCTGGTGTCGTTCGTGCTGGTGTCGCTCATGACGTGGTTCCCGAGGTCTCAGGGGAGATGGTCCCGGCCGGTCTGGTCCCGGCCGGCGTGGCGTCGGAGGGCGCGGTGACGAGAAGTGCGAGCTGCCGGAGGGCGAGGGCACATTCGGCGTCGAGGTCGGCGAACGTCGCGGCCTCCCGTGTCAACCAGGTGGACAGCCCGAGGTTGGCCGAGGCGGCCACGAGAGCCACGTAGGCACGTGCCTCCGCCCTGGCCGCGACCCCGTCGAGGCGGCGCAGGGCCGGGTGGCGCTCGAAGTGTTCGGTCACCAGGTCCACCAGACGGAGCTGGAAGTGAGATGACGCGGTCACCCGGGCCACCCCGAGGTCCGGGTCGGCCCGGAAGATCTCCGCTCGACGGTGGGCCAGGGTCGCGGTCTGGGCGTCGTCCGCGATCCGCGCGGCCGCGAACGCCGCGAGGAACAGCCTCAGGAGCGCCCCGGGGACGTCCGGGTCGGCAGCGTCGAGGAATTCCCGGCGGACCGCGAGCGGGACGTCCCGGGGCGGCGAACCGATGACGGCGGCCTCCTTCGAGGGCACGTAGTTGAAGAACGTGCGCTTGGAGACCTGGGCGGCGGCGCAGATCTGGTCCACCGTCACACAGTCGTACCCGTGCTCGAGTACGAGGGAGGTCGCGGAGTCCTCGATGGCGAGCATCGTGGCGCGGCGTTTGCGCTCGCGGAGGGAGTCCGGTTCCGGCGGTGAGGTCACCAGGAGAGTCTACAGAAAAGTAGACTGAGTGCATATTTACACCGGGTGAACGGCGGTCGGCCCGCCGATTTTGTGGAGCGCCGGTCGGGTCGCTAGAGTCGAGGCGTACCAGGCCCCCGTCGTCTAGCGGCCTAGGACGCCGCCCTCTCACGGCGGTAGCGTGGGTTCGAATCCCATCGGGGGTACTCAGTGACATGTCCCGGTTACTCGCGTGAGCGAGGAGCCGGGACATCGCGCATTTCGGGACGTGAGACCATTCCCCCGTGCACTCTCGTCGCGATGTCCTCCGACTGGCGCTCGGCGCCGGTGCCGGGCTGGCGACTCTGTCCGCGTGCGGGGCGGTGGGGGAGACGACGACGGGCCCGACCACCACGACGGGCGACCCGATGGCCCCACCGAGTCCCGTCCGTACCCCGACCGATGACCCACCGGTCCGGCGTGTGATGCCCCTGTCCTCCGCTGACCTGGACGTCGTGCTGGCCCTGGGGCTGGAGCCGGAGGCGGCATGGGCGGCGGACGGGACGGGGCCCCGCCCGTGGCGGGATCGGCCGTCCCCGCCCGCGCCGGACTGGGGTGGCCCTGGGCTCCCCAGTCTGCGCTCCCTCCTGCCGTTCGGGGTCGATGCCTTCGCGCTCGCCGCGGCGGACGTCTCCGAGTCCCAGCTGCGGGGGTTCGAGCAACTCGCCACGGTCATCGTGGACCCGGGCGGCCGTCCGGGGTGGCGGACGCACCTCGGGGTGGTGGCCGAGGCCGTCGACCGCGATCCGGACCGGATCGCCGCCACCGCCGAGGAGGCACTGGATTCGTGGACCCGGGGGCAGCGGAGGCTCGGGGTCGACGCCGTCGTCGTCGTCATCGGCACCGGCGCCCGCCCCGACACCCCCGTCGCCACCCTCCACGACGGTTCCCCGTTCGCGACGGAGATCCGCGATCTGGGTGTGGACGTGATCTCCCACCCGGAGCCCGTCCCGTACCGGGAGCTGAGGCGTCCGGGCGTCCAGGTGGTCCGGGTGGATCCGCGCGACGGCGACCTCGTGGCGGCCGTACGTCAACCGAGCGTCAGCAGCCTGCCGTGGGCGCTCGGCCGACTGGTCGAGGGGCGACGGCCCGCCTGAGCGCTCGGACCTACAGCCTCTTGTGGATCGCCTCCGCGGCCGCGAGGAGGTCGGCCGCCCAGCGCACCCCGGGGCGTCGACCGATGCGGTCCACCGGGCCCGAGACGGAGATCGCCGCCACGACGCTTCCGCCGGCGTCCCTGATGGGGGCGGAGATGGAGGCGACGCCCGCCTCGCGCTCGGCCACGGACTGGGCCCAGCCGCGTCGCCGCACCTCGGCGAGCTGACGCTCGGTGTAGGCGGCGTCCACCAGTAACGCCCGCTGGGTGGCGGGGTCGGCCCACGCCGCCAGGACCTTCGCACCCGAACCCCGGCTCATGGGCAGGATGGCCCCCACGGGGACGGTGTCCCGCAGGCCGGTCGGGGGCTCGGCGGAGGCCACGCAGATCCGCCGGTCGCCGTCGCGCCGATACACCTGGACGCTCTCCTCCGTGGCCTCGCGGAGGCGGGGCAGGACCGAGGATGCGGCCTCCGCCAGGGAATCCGCGGCGTGCGCGGCGAGCTTGGCCAGGCCCGGGCCGAGGCTCCACACGCCGGCGTCGTCCCGGGACAGGAGTTGGTGGATCTCGAGGCCCACCGCGAGCCGGTGGGCGGTGGCCCGGGGGAGTCCGGTGCGCTCGCAGAGGTCGGCCAGGACGCACGGCTGCTCGGCCACCGCGTGGAGCACCGTCATGGCTTTGTCGAGGACTCCGATCCCGCTATACTGTCTCACAGTTCGACTATAGCGTCCTACATGGTGAGAATCCATCGGTTCGACACCCGGGCGTGGACTGGAGGCGTGATGAGTGTGACACCGTCCGGAGGTGCCCGGGGCCGAACCCTGGCGGAGAAGGTCTGGGACGACCACGTGGTGGTCAGGGGCGAGGGGGAGGGCGAAGCCCGTCAGCCGGACCTCATCTACGTCGATCTCCACCTCATCCACGAGGTCACCAGCCCGCAGGCCTTCGACGGACTCCGGCTGGCGGGCCGCGTCCTGCGCCGTCCGGACCTCACCCTGGCGACCGAGGACCACAACGTCCCGACCGACATCGTCGGCGGGGCCGTCAACCTCATCGCCGACCGCGTCTCACGGACCCAGATCGAGACGCTGCGCACCAACTGCGAGGAGTTCGGGGTCCGGGCGTACCCGATGGGTGACCCGGGGCAGGGCATCGTCCACATCATCGGGCCCCAGCTCGGCCTGACCCAGCCCGGCATGACCGTCGTGTGCGGAGACTCGCACACCTCGACCCACGGAGCGTTCGGCTCCATCGCGATGGGTATCGGGACGTCCGAGGTCGAGCACGTCATGGCCACCCAGACACTGTCGCTGCGGCCGTTCAGGACCATGGCCGTCACCGTCACCGGCGAACTGCAGCCGGGGGTCTCCGCCAAGGACCTCATCCTGGCCGTGATCGCCCAGATCGGGACGGGCGGGGGTCAGGGGCACATCATCGAGTACCGCGGCGAGGCCATCGAGAAGCTCTCGATGGAGGCGCGGATGACCATCTGCAACATGAGCATCGAGGCCGGCGCCCGGGCCGGGATGATCGCCCCGGACCAGACCACTTACGACTACCTGAAGGGGCGGCCGCACGCCCCCGCCGGGGAGGAGTGGGACGCCGCCGTCGAGTACTGGACCGGCCTGCGGACCGACGATGACGCGGTGTTCGACACCGAGGTGGTGATCGACGGCTCCGCCCTCACCCCGTTCGTCACCTGGGGCACCAACCCCGGCCAGGGTGTGCCCCTCGGGTCCACCGTCCCGCACCCGGAGTCCTTCGGGGACGAAAGCGACCGTGTCGCCGCCGAGGGTGCGCTCGAGTACATGGACCTCGAGGCCGGCACCCCGTTGCGCGATGTCCCGGTGGACGTGGTCTTCGTGGGCTCGTGCACCAACGGGCGTATCGAGGACCTCCGGACCGTGGCGGAGATCATCGACGGCCGCGCGGTCGCCGAGGGTGTCCGGATGCTGGTCGTCCCGGGATCGATGCAGGTGCGCCAGCTCGCCGAGCAGGAGGGCCTGGACAAGGTGTTCACCGCGTTCGGCGCCGAGTGGCGTCAACCGGGGTGCTCCATGTGTCTCGGGATGAACCCGGACTCACTCGAGCCCGGCCAGCGCTGTGCCTCGACCTCCAACCGCAATTTCGAGGGCCGCCAGGGCAAGGGCGCCCGTACCCATCTCGTCAGCCCGGCGGTCGCCGCGGCCACGGCCGTCGTCGGCCGCCTGGCCTCGCCCGCCGATCTCGAGCCCGCGAAGGGGGCCTGATCATCATGGAGCCGATCACCACCCACACCGGCATCGGGGCGCCGTTGCACCGGTCCAACGTGGACACCGACCAGATCATCCCCGCCGAGTACCTCAAGCGCGTCACCCGCACCGGTTTCGAGGACGGACTGTTCTCGTCCTGGCGAGCGAACGAACCCGACTTCGTCCTCAACCGTTCCCCGTACGACCGCGCCTCGGTGCTCGTGGCGGGTCCGGACTTCGGCACCGGCTCGTCGCGCGAGCACGCGGTCTGGGCCCTGAAGGACTTCGGCTTCCGCGTCGTCATCTCCTCGCGCTTCGCCGATATCTTCCGCGGCAACTCCGGCAAGTCCGGACTGGTGGCCGCGCAGGTCGAGCAGCAGAACGTCGACCTGCTGTGGAAGATCATGGACGAGCGTCCGGGCCTCGAGTTGACCGTCGACCTGGGGACCCGGACCGTGACCGCGGGGGACGTGACCGTCCCGTTCGAGATCGACGACTACACCCGCTGGCGCCTCATGGAAGGTCTCGACGACATCGGGCTCACCCTCCGGCAGGCCGATGCGATCGCGGAGTTCGAGCAGCGCAGGCCGACCTTCAAGCCCGTCACCACGCTGCCCGGTCGCGGCTGACCGACCGGGCACCTGGCGGCTGACCGACCGGTCCGGAGTCACGTCCGGAACGCTCCCCGTGACGGCAACGTGTGAGTATGCTTATATTTCGTATGACGCGGTGCTCTGCCGCGTCGGCGTACTCACCCTAAGGGGGATCCCTCGTGAACAAGGCCGACCTGATCGCCGAGCTGGCGGAACGGATGGACGGAGACCAGCAGCTCGCCACCGAGGCGCTGGAGAACACTCTCGACATCATCGTGCGGGCGGTGGCGGCCGGAGAGTCCATCACCATCATGGGATTCGGCATCTTCGAGAAGCGCGCGCGTGCGGCCAGGGTCGCGCGCAACCCGCACACCGGTGAGTCCATCCCGGTGCCACCCACGTACTCGCCCGCCTTCCGGCCCGGGCAGTACTTTAAGTCCGTCGTCCAGGGCACCGAGACGCTCCCGGAAGGGCGACTCGCCGCAAAGCGGTCCAGTTCACACCAGTCCTTCGGCGGTGTCGGGAAGAACGGCGTGAACCACCGCGACAAGGTCAGCTGACCGTCTGCCTCACCGCACGGGGAGCGGGCTCGGGTAGTAGTCGGCGAACACCAGGGTCCCGCCGTCGAACCCCAGCCCCCAGGCTCCGGCCTTCTTGGTCGAGGTGTCTCCCACATCGATCCCGGCCAGCCCGGCCAGGTCCCCCACGAGTCCGGGAATCGCGGTTCCCTGGGAACTCACCGCCGCGACCCCGTCGCCGCCGGCGATCTCGACCACGCGCTCGCGCGCGGTGACGGGATCATCCAGGTACGCCTCATCGCTCAGGACCGGCTCGACGGCGACGCCGACCCCGAGTTCGTCGGCCAGTGGACCCACGGTCTGCTCGCAACGCACCCGCGGGGCGCTGTGGAGCCTCCGGACGCCGAACGCCCTGAGCATCGGGACCAGGAGTTCGGCCTGGGTGCGTCCGGCCCTGTCGAGCGGGCGCGACGAGTCGTCACCGCTCCACTCCGAGCGGCTCCCCGCCTTGGCGTGCCGGACCAGCAGGAGAACCGAATCCACCGGTCGGGCCGCGGCGAAGCGCGTCAGGATCTTGCGGTCCAACGCGTACGAGACCAGATCCCGGGCCTCATCCACCGGGAGCCACCGGATCTCGTCGACCTCGGAATTCGGCTCGAAGCCGCCCCCGGACGCCAGAGCGGACCAGTAGGTGACCTCCTTCCGGGTGTTCTCCTTGAGCGGGTACGCGGTGGTCCCGATCCTGGACTCGAGAGCCGCGGAGAACCCCGTCTCCTCCGCGATCTCGCGCACCGCGGTGACGGGCAGCGACTCACCGGGATCGACCTTGCCCTTGGGCAACGACCAGTCGTCGTACCGGGGGCGGTGGACCACGGCGCAGCGGGCGGACCCCCCGTCCATGCGGTACAGGACGGCCCCGGCCGCGGGGACCACCCGGACGCTGGTCCGGCCGCCGTTCGACTTCCTGCTCATCGGTCCCGGAACCCCGCGTGGACGGAGGCCATGCGCTCCTGGTGGTCGACCGAGTCGGACCGGTCCCCGGGGGCGGGCATCCGCGCCCACGAGGCGTCAGGCCTCAGATGGAAGCTGCGCGTGGCCGGGTCGAGGGCGGAGTCGAAGATGCGGTGGATCTGACCCTTGAGCCGGGGGTCGGTGACGGTGGTCATCACCTCGACCCGGCGGTCGAGGTTCCGGTGCATCATGTCGGCGCTGCCGATGAGCACCTCGTCCGCCCCGCGGAAGTTGAGGATCCGCGAGTGCTCGAGGAAGCGTCCGAGGATCGAGCGGACGTGGATGTTCTCGCTGAGCCCGGGGACACCGGCGCGCAGGGCACAGATCCCGCGGACCACGATGTCGACCTGCACGCCCGCCTGCGAGGCCCGGTAGAGGGCGTCGATGATCTGCTCGTCGACCAGCGCGTTGGCCTTGAGCCGGATCCCCGCCTCGCGACCCTCGGCCGCGAAGCCGATCTCGCGGTCGATCCGCTCGATGATCCCCGAGCGGATCCCCTCGGGGGCCACGAGCAGTCGTCGGTACTTGGAGACGTTGGAGAACCCGGTGAGGTGGTTGAACAGGTCCGTCAGATCGGACACGACCTCCTCGTCCGCGGTGAACAACCCCACGTCCTCGTACAGGCGGGCCGTCTTGGGGTTGTAGTTCCCGGTGCCGATGTGGGCGTAACGCTGTAGCCGGTCGCCCTCCTTCCGGACCACCAGGCAGGTCTTGCAGTGTGTCTTGAGTCCCAGCAGGCCGTACACCACGTGGACACCGGCCTGTTCGAGCTCTCGCGCCCAGCGGATGTTGTTCTGCTCGTCGAAGCGGGCCTTGATCTCCACCAGTGCGACGACCTGCTTGCCGGCCGCCGCGGCGTCGACGAGAGCGTTGACGATGGGGGAGTCGCCGGAGGTCCTGTACAGGGTCTGTTTGATCGCCAGCACGTTCTCGTCCGCAGCAGCCTGTTCGATGAACCGCTGGACGGTGGTCGCGAACGAGTCATACGGGTGCTCGACGAGGACGTCGCCCTCCTGGAGGGACGCGAAGATGTTCCGGGCGGTCTCACGCTCACCGAATGCCGGGGGGGTGGCGGGGACCATCGCCGGATCCTTGAGGTCGGGCATGTCCAGGCCGTGGATCTGCCACAGCCCCGTCAGATCGAGCAGTCCCGAGAACCGGATCACGTCCTCGGAGTCCACGTCGAGTTCGTGCTGGAGGATCCGGAGCATCCGCGGCGTCATGTCCTCGGCGATCTCCAGCCGCACGGCGGAGCCGAAGCGGCGGCGGGCGAGCTCGCGCTCGAGCGCCTGCAGCAGGTCCTCGTCACGGTCCTCCTCGACCTCCATGTCCGCGTTGCGGGTCACGCGGAAGACGTGGTGCTCGACCACCTCCATGCCCTGGAACAGGTCGCCGAGGTGGGCCGCGATGATCTCCTCGGCGGGCACGAACGAGTACTCGTCCTCCGCGTCCCGGGCGACCCTGACGAACCGGGGCACGTTGTGGGGGATCTTGACCCGGGCGAAGTGCTCCTGCCCCGAACCGATGTCGCGGATGATCACCGCGAGGTTGAGGCTGAGTCCGGAGATGTAGGGGAAGGGGTGCGCCGGGTCGACGGCGAGCGGCGTGAGGACGGGGAAGATCGAGTTCCTGAACAGCTCCGCCAGGGAGAACCGCTCGTCGGCGGTGAGCTCGCCCCAGGGCAGGATCCGGATCCCGTGTTGCTCGAGTTCGGGTCTGATCTCGTCGTGGAACAACCGGGTCTGCTCGTCGCAGAGCTCGCGGGTCCGGACACTGATCCGGCCGAGCTGCTCGGCGGGCGTCTGGCCGTCGGCGGATCTGACCGACAGACCCGTCTTGTCGCGGCGCTTGAGGCCGGCCACCCGCACCATGTAGAACTCGTCGAGATTCGACGCGAAGATCGCGAGGAACTTGGCCCTCTCGAGTAGCGGCAGGTCCTTCTCGCCCGCCAGGGCCAACACTCGTGCGTTGAAGTCGAGCCAGCTGAGTTCTCGGTTGAGGTAGCGGTCACGGGGTCGGGGGAGTTGCTCGAGCACGGGGTCGTCTGCGGTCACCGGACCATTGTGGCCGATACCCCGGCGGAGTGAGCACGTTGACTCAGAGAGGGGGTCCTCAGGACGGCCGCGGTGGCCTCACCGACGGCCCGTCCGGTCAGTGCCCGGACATCCTCGGGGGTGTCGACGTCGCGACCGGCCGCGCCCGAGGGGTCGGCCCCGTCGAGCGGGACGGCACCCCCCTCGGACAGGTGCCGGGCCGCGGAGCCGGGTCCGAACCGGGGCACGCGTGCTCCGGCGGGGCCGGTCCAGAACGCCATGGTGGTCCCGGCGCCACGATGGTCGGGGACGATCGAATGCGGGTGCCGGGAGGCGGCCGTGAGCACCCGGGCGAGTTGGCGGGCCCCGAGCTCGGGCAGATCCGCGGTCACCACGCCCACCGGGCCGGGGACGCCGTGGATCGCCCCGGTGAGCGCGGCGTTGAGCGGGTCGCCGTCCGGCCGTCCCGCGGCGTCGACCGGCTCCGGGACGATCTCGACCGGGAGGAGGCGGGCGAGCGCCGCCATGTCGGGATCCGAGGTCACCACCCGCACCCGGGAGACACCGGGCGTCGCGACGCAGGTCCGGAGCACGTCCGCGGCCATCGCGAGGGCGAGTGCCCGCCTGTCGGACGCCGGAAGAGCGCGGGCGAGGCGGCTCTTGGCACGGTCGAGGGCCTTGACGGGGACGATGATCGTCCACCCGCCATCAGCCGCCCCGTGACCCGACACCGTATTCATCGACCGCCATCCTGCCAGCAGACCCTCGCGAGCGCGCCGGGCCGGGTAGCGTTTGCTCACGATCCACCGGCGATGGCCCGGGTGGGGGACGACGAGCCGGGAGGCGAAATGGCACGGGTCGCGGTGATGGGTGCGGGGTCGTGGGGGACCGCCGTCGGTAAGATCCTCGCGGACGCGGGGTCGGAGGTGGTCATGTGGGCCCGCCGGGACGAGGTGGCCCTCGGGATCAACGAACGGCACTGTAACGAGAAATATCTGCCGGGCATCGTCCTGCCCGCGACGGTCACCGCCTCGACGGACCCGGCCGAGGTGCTCGCGGGCTCCCACGAGGTCGTCCTGGCGGTCCCGTCGCAGAGTCTCAGGGGGAACCTGGAGCAGTGGGTCGACCTCCTCGAGTCGGATGCCGGGGTCATCTCCCTGGCGAAGGGGATCGAGACCGGGACGCTGATGCGCATCAGCGAGGTCGTCGCCGAGGTCACCGGGTTGACGGCGGACAGGATCGCCGCGTTGTCCGGCCCCAACCTCGCGCGGGAGATCGCCGAGGGCCAGCCGGCGGCGACCGTGATCGCCTGTACGGACGTCGACCGGGCGGCCCGCCTGCAGGACGCGTTCGCCACCCCCTACTTCCGTCCCTACACCAACACCGATGTGGTGGGGTGCGAGATCGGTGGCTCCACCAAGAACGTCATCGCACTGGTGTGTGGGATCGCGACCGGGATGGGCCTGGGTGACAACACCATGGCCACGCTCGTCACCCGTGGGTTGGCGGAGTCGACGAGGCTCGGGGTGGCGCTCGGTGCCAACCAGATGACCTTCGCCGGACTCGCGGGGCTCGGCGACATGGTCGCCACCTGCACCTCGCCCCTGTCCCGCAACCGGACCTTCGGTGAACGGCTGGGCAAGGGCGAAACCCTGGAGCAGGCCCAGGAGGCCACCAACGGACAGGTGGCGGAGGGGGTCAAGTCCTGCACGTCGATCCGTGCGCTCGCCCGACAGGTGGGCGTCGAGATGCCGCTCACCGAGGCCGTCCACGAGATCTGCCACGAGGGCGGCGACGCCGTCGAGGTGGCGGTGCGCCTCATGAGGCGGAGCACCAAGCCCGAGTAGCCTCGGCCCGGTGAATCGCATCACCGTTGCCGTCCTCTATGGCGGCCGCAGCTCGGAGCACTCCGTGAGCTGCGTGTCCGCCGGCGCCGTCATGGCACATCTCGACCGATCCGTCTACGAGGTGATCCCCGTCGGGATCACCGGATCGGGGAGGTGGACCCTGGGTCCCGACGACGTGTCGGGCCTGCGGATCGTCGACCGCGTCATGCCGGAGGTCGACCCGGGGCGACCACAGGTGGCTCTCGGACTGTCCACCGGCGACCGCGGGGTCCTGCGGTACGTGGACGGGGAACGGGCCGGTGAGCAGGCCGCCCGTGTGGACGTGGTCTTCCCCGTCATGCACGGCACCCACGCGGAGGACGGCACCGTCCAGGGGCTCCTCGAGCTCTCGGGGATCCCCTACGTGGGGCCGGGGGTGTTCGCCAGTGCTGCCGGCATGGACAAGGAGTTCACCAAGGTCGTGCTGGGTGCGGCCGGTCTGCCGATCGGTGAGCAGGCGGTGTTGCGCCCCGGGGCCGAGACGCTGCCGCAGGCGGAACTCGACCGCCTCGGGCTCCCGTTGTTCGTCAAGCCCGCCCGCGGTGGCTCGTCCATCGGGATCACCAAGGTCTCCCGCGCGGGAGACCTCGACGCGGCGATCGCCGAGGCCCGCCGGTTCGACCCCAAGGTGATCGTCGAGGCCGCCATCGTGGGCCGCGAGGTCGAATGTGGTGTCCTGCAGTACCCGGACGGTCGGGTGGAGGCGAGCCTGCCCGCCGAACTCCACATCCCCGGTGAGCCGACCGGTCTGGAGGGTGAGACCGAGGGCGACTCCTTCTACGACTTCGACACCAAGTACCTCGACGACGTCTGCACGTTCGACCTACCCGCGCTGCTCCCCACCGCGGACACCGACCGATTGCGCACGCTGGCCGTCGAGGCGTTCCACGCCCTGGACGCCCGTGGACTGAGCCGGGTCGACTTCTTCGTCACCGAGCACGGACCGGTGATCAACGAGGTCAACACCATGCCGGGGTTCACCCCGATCTCGATGTACCCGCAGATGTGGGCGGCCTCCGGCGTCGACTACCGGACCCTGCTCGACACTCTGGTGCGGACCGCGCTCGCCGGCTGCTGACCCCGGGGGGTCACCCGATCGGAGCGGGCCGCGGTTCGACGGCCTCGAGACCGGCGGAGAGGGCGTCCGAGAGATCCTGGATCGGACCCGTACCGCCGGTCGCGGGGAGAGTGACCGCGATGTACTCCGGTCGGTCGACGGCGACCCAGGTGGACGACGTCACTGCGGGGTCCGGGTCCGGTTCGTTGAACCACTGGACGCCGTTGACCTCCTGGAGCGACACCCCGACGGTGAAGGTCGGCGGGGCCGGGAGGCCGCAGCGGACGACGACGGTCTGGGCGTCGGGCAGCCGGTACGCCGCGGCACCCGGCGGGGCGGGCTCGACGAACGCGACCCGGTTCGCCTCACCGAGGGTGTCCGGGAGGGACTCGACCAGCGACAGGCACACCTCGGAATCGGCTCCGGGGGCCGGGATGGTCACCGCGGTCACGGGCTCGCTCGCGGCGGACTCGGCTGCCTCGTCCCGGACGTCACGCACCAGGACGAGCACCACGGCGAGCAGCACCAGCGGGATGAGTACCGCCGCGACCACCACGAGGGGCGAGACCGGCGGTCGGTGGCCGCCATCGGATGACCGGCCGTCGGATGATCGGACGTCGGGAGTCCGCGGCCCCGAGCCGCCCGCGTCGTGACCGTCGCCCGGGACCGTGTCCGTGCTGCCCACCTCGAGTAGTCCTCTCTCCCGCGGTCGGCCGCCCGGGGTGGCGGCCGCTAGCCTGTCGGCAACGCTACAGCCACCCGCCGGTCCTCCCGGCGCCTGACCTCCGAGGACGCCGATGAGCCCTGCGACCGAACGGCCACCGACCGTCGCGGAGGTGGGGGAGGCCGGGGTGCTGGCGGTGTTGAGCGGTCCGGGGGACGCCCACTCCGGCGACCCGGTGGGCAACGGGGACGACGCCGCCGTCCTCGGTCCGGCCGCGGCGACGGTGGTGACGACAGACATGCTGGTCGAGGGGACCCACTTCCGCCTGGACCTGACCACCTGGAGGGACATCGGTCGCCGCGCCGTCGCACAGAACGTCTCCGACGTCCTGGCCATGGGCGCCGACTGCTCCCGCGTCCTCGTGGCCCTGGCGGTGCCCGGGGAGACGACGATGGAGCAGATCGGGGAGCTGGCCGCCGGGATCCACGGAGAGGCCGCGCGATCCGGTGCCGTGGTGGTGGGCGGTGATCTCACCAGCGCTCACCTCGTCGTCGTCAGTGTCACCGCGATGGGCACCCTCCCGGACGGCGCGCGCCCCCTGCGGATCGACGGCGCCGCCCCCGGCGACCGGGTGGCGCTCACCGGTCAACCCGGTCGCTCCGCGGCGGGGTTGGCACTGCTGTTGGCGGGCCACACCGAGGGCCCCCTGCAGCAGGCCCACCGGGTCCCCGTACCCCCGATCGGGTCCGGGAGGGCGGCCAGACTCGCCGGCGCCAGCGCACTCACCGACGTCAGCGACGGCCTGATGCGCGACCTGTCGGGATTGGCGCGGGCCTCCGGCGTCGCGGCGGACCTCGTCGTCGACGCGCTCCCCGTCGACCCCCGCCTGGGCGAGGCCGCCGCCGTCTTGGGTCTCCCCGATCCGGAGGCGCAGATCGCGGACTGGATCCTCGACGGCGGTGAGGACCACGGTCTGCTGGGCACCTTCCCGCCCGGGACCACCGTCCCCCCGGGTTTCACCGTCATCGGGACGATCCACGAGGGAGACCCCGGAACCGTCTCCCTCGACGGGCGCCCGCGGACCCCCGGGGGCTGGGACTCCGCGCGGGGTGCGAACTAGGCTGGCCGCATGGCTGTCTACGCACTCGGAGACCTCGAACCCGACATCGCCCCCGACGCCTGGGTGCACCCCGACGCGGTGGTGATCGGTCGCGTCCGCCTGGGACCGGGCGTGTCCGTGTGGCCGACCGCCGTCCTCCGCGGCGACTACGGGCGCATCGAGGTCGGCGCCATGACCAACATCCAGGACGGCACGATCGTCCACTGCACGGAGTCGGAACCGACGGTGTTCGGGGAGCACTGCATCGTGGGGCACAACGCGCACATCGAGGGGGCGACCATCGGGGACGGAGCCCTGGTCTCCTCCGGTTCGATCGTGCTCAACGGCGCCGTGATCGGTGCCGGGGCGGTCGTCGCCGCCGGGTGTCTGATCCCGCCACGGTTCGAACTGCCCCCCGCGCGGATGGCGATGGGAGCCCCCGCGCGGATCCGCGAGGGGTACGAGGTGGACCCGGCGATGCTCGAGGGGAACACGCAGAAGTACCACGAGAACGCGATGCGGTACCGCTCCGAGCTCCGACGGATCGACTGACCGGGTGGCGGGCGACCGATCGGCTCGACCTCCGCTGGGGGAGGTCGTCGACCCGGGGTGGGCGAGCGTGTTGGCGCCGGTGGAGGACCGCATCCACCGGATGGGCGACTTCCTCCGCGCGGAGGACTCCGCGGGCCGCGGATACCTGCCGGAGGGTGACCGGATCCTGCGCGCCTTCACCCAGCCGTTCGACGACGTCCGCGTGCTGATCGTGGGTCAGGATCCGTATCCGACGCCCGGGCACGCCGTCGGCCTGAGCTTCGCCGTGGACGGCCACGTCCGCCCCCTGCCACGGAGCCTGGTCAACATCTACCGCGAGTACTCCGACGATCTGGGGCTGCCGGCCCCCCGGCACGGCGACCTGAGCTCCTGGGCCGGCAGCGGGATCCTCCTGCTCAACCGGGTCCTCACGGTGACGCCGGGGCAGCCGGCCTCTCACCGACGGAAGGGGTGGGAGGAGGTCACCGGGCGCGCGATCGAGGCGCTGGTGGAGCGCGGCCGTCCGCTGGTGGCGATTCTCTGGGGCCGCCAGGCACAGTCCCTGGCGCCGATGCTCGGCGACACCCCGGTCATCGCCTCCGCCCACCCCTCACCCCTGTCGGCCTCGCGAGGGTTCTTCGGTTCCCGGCCGTTCAGCCGCGCGAACGACGAACTGCACCGACTCGGCGTGGACCCCGTCGACTGGCGACTGCCGGAGATGCCGGAGCAGACGTAGAGGCGCGCTCAGGCCCCACCGAAGCGCGGGGTGCGCTCAGGCCCCACCGAAGCGCGGGGTGCGCTCAGGCCCCACCGAAGCGCGGGGTGCGCTCAGGCCCCACCGAAGCGCGGGGTGCGCTTGGCGACGAACGCGTCCACTCCCTCGATGCCGTCGGGCGACACCGCGAGCGCCGCGATGGCGTCCCGCTCGGCGTCGAGCTGCTGCGCGAGAGTCCTCTCGCCGGACCGTCGCAACAGCTCCTTGGTGGCGGCATAGGAGGCACGCGGGCCCGCCGCGAGGCGGACCGCCAGCGCACGAGCCGTGGTGGAGACGTCCTCCTCCGTGTAGGTGGTGAGCAGTCCGATCCCGTAGGCCCGCGCCCCGTCCACAGGCTCGTTGCCCAGGATGAACGCCCGGGCCGCCGCGGGCCCGATCGCGCGGGGCAGCCGCCAGGACATCCCGCCGTCCGGCGACAGGCCGATTCCCGGGTAGGCCGCGAGCAGGCGGGTGTCCGGGCCCCCGACGGAGAAGTCGGCGGCCAACGCGAGGGAGAGCCCGGCCCCCGCGGCCCAGCCGGCCACCGCGGCCACCACCGGCACAGGTGCCTCCTCCAGTTGCCTGACCACCACGTGCAACCGGTCGGCCAGCTCGCGGACGTGCTCCGAGCGGTCCTCGGCGGCGGCGAAGCCGGGCACGTTCCCACCCGCGCAGAAGTTCCTGCCCAGGCCCACGAGGAGGATCGCACCGGCGTCGATCTCGCCGGCGAGGAGCGCGGCCAGTGCGGTTCCGGCCTGGGTGACGGCGTCGGAGTCCAGCGAGTTCCCCCTGCCCTCGAGGGAGATGGGGATGGTGAGCACACCGTCCTCGAGGGTGACGAGGGGAGTGGCGTTCAGGGCAGTGGTCATCTGGGCTCCAGGGAGTGGTACGGGCCGTCTCGGCCTTTTCGACGGCTGTCGCAAGGTGAGGGTACTAGGCTTGGCCGCGCCGACCGACGGAGTCGGACCGTTGGGGTGGACGGACGCCGAGGAGGGGTGATGGCACAGGAGTCGACGAGTGTCGAGAAACGTCCGTCATCACTGGACGCCCACGGGCTTCTGGGGTGGGCGCGTCGGTGTGTGGAACATCTGGCGACCCACCGCGAGGAGATCAACGCCCTGAACGTCTTCCCGGTGCCGGACTCCGACACCGGGACCAATCTGCTCTACACGATGAGAGCCGCGGTCGACAGGGCCGAGGGCGAGGAGGCGTGGATCGCCGAGGGCGGGGGAAGTGCCGGCGCCCGCGAGATCGCCGTGGCGCTCGGTCACGGGGCCGTCCACGGTGCGCGGGGCAACTCCGGCGTCATCCTGTCCCAGGTTCTCCGGGCGGTCGGCGAGGCCGCGACCTTCACCGTCGTCGACGCCTCCACCTACCGTCGAGCGCTCCGGACGGCGGTGACCCTCGTCGACCATGCGCTCAGCGATCCGGTGGAGGGCACCATCGTGACCGTGTTGCGGGAGGCCGCCGGGGGCGCCGGTCGGTCGTCGGCGACCTCGCTCGTCGAGGTGGCACGGGCGGCCGCGGATGCCGGGGCGGAGGCCCTCGACCGCACCACGTCCCAGCTGCCCGCGCTGGCCCGGGCGGGGGTCGTGGACGCGGGCGGCAGAGGCCTGCTGGTGCTGCTGGACACCATGGTCGAGGTGCTCGGGGGACAGGCGCCGGAGCGACCGGACTACTTCGTCCCCGAGGACCCGTTCACCGAGCCGTCCGCGCAGTGTGACGGGACGGACGGTGGTGCCCCGGAGTCCTCCGCCGACACCCGGTACGAGGTCATGTACTCCCTGACCCATTCGGACGACGCGCGCGCCGACGAGCTCAGGTCCGCTCTCCGGACCCTGGGCGACAGCGTGGTGGTCGTGGGCGACGGTGGAACGGGGGACAACGCCCGCTGGGCGGTCCACGTCCACACCGACGACATCGGAACGGCGGTCGAGGTCGCGCTCTCGCTCGGCCGGGTCACCGAGATCCGTGTGACGGACATGTTGGACCCGGTGGGCGGGAGCCCGTCGACAGGGCACCGTCGACGGGATGGGTCCGGGGAGGGGGCGGACCGGACCGGGCGCGAACCCGAGCGGACGGTGGTGGCGATCGTCCCCGACGGGCCGCTCGCCGAGCTGTTCTCGGGCGCGGGGGCGCGAACGGTCGATCCGGACGAGGGCGGGGTGATCGACGCGGTGCTGGCACTGTCCGCGGACGAGTTGCTGGTGCTGCCCAACGGTGAGCTGTCCAGGGCGCAGATCGGAGCACTCGACGCCGCCCTGCGCGACGTCGACGGCAACGCCCTCATCCTCCCGACGGGGTCGGTCGTCCAGGGGTTGTCCGCGCTGGCCGTCCACGACCCCTCGACCACGTTGTCCCTGGACGGCTTCGGGATGGCGGACGCGGCCGCGGCCACCCGGCACGCGCACCTGGTGCGGGCCGAACACGACGCGCTCACCCTGGTGGGTCGCTGCGCCGCCGGGGACCTCCTCGGCATGGTCGGCCACGATGTCGCCCTCATCGAGACGGACCCGGTGGACGCGGTGTGCGCGCTCGCGGACCGGTTGCTCTCCTCGGGCGGCGAACTCGTGACCCTGCTGCTCGGCGCCGACTACGACGACGCCGCGACGCAGGAGGCGCTGACCCGGATCCGCGACGGTCACCCCGACGTGGAGGTCGCCGGGTACGCGGCCGGACCGGGCCGGGTGCTCGCGCACGTCGGGGTCGAATGACCGCGTTCGCCACCACGGACACTCCGCTGTCGGAGGTCCTCGACGCCGGACTGGCCGAGAGGATCACCACGGCCTTCGGTCACCGGACGGTCGGCGACCTGCTCCACACCCTGCCCCGCCGCTACCGCCAGCACGGGCAGCGCTACGACCGGCGGGAGCTCGTCGACGGCGAGCGGGTGACGATCATCGGGACCGTCGCCACCGCAGCGACCCGCACCTACACCACCAAGCAGGGCCAGCCGCGGGAGATGCTCACGCTCACCGTGAAGGACGAGGACACCACGTTCAAGGTGGTCTACTTCGCCGGCCGCAGGATCAAGTTCATGCTCCCGGTGGGCACGGTGGCGATGTTCGACGGGACGGTGTCGCGGTTCCGCCAGTCCCTGGATCTCAAGCACCCCGAGTTCCTGGTCCTCCGATCGGTCGCCGGGCCCGGCGGCCAGCTCAAGGGCTCGGGTGACCTCGCCGCGCTCGCGCGACTCTCCGCGGAGATCGACGCCGAGGGCGGCCCGAGCCTGTTCGACCGCCCGCTCCTGCCCATCTACTCGGCCAAGGAGAGTGTGACGTCGTGGGACCTCCTCGGTGCGGTCGTCACCGCGATCCGCGCCCTGGTCCCCGTGGTGGACCCCCTCGACGACGCGGTCCGGCAGGCCGCGGGGTTGATGGGCCTCGACGAGGCGCTGCGCAAGGCCCACCTGCCCGGATGCGTCGAGGACGCGGACAGGGCCGGCCACCGCCTCCGGTTCGACGAGGCGATCGCACTGCAGCTGCTGCTGGGGGCCCGGCGCCGCTTCGTCGCCCGTGACCCGGCGCCGGCCAGCCCGGTGCGCGGGGACGGCGTCCGAGCCGCGATGGAGTCGCGGATGCCGTTCGAGCTCACCGCCGGGCAGCAGACCGTCCTCGAGGAGATCTCGGCGGACCTCACGCTCGACGAACCGATGAACCGCCTGCTCCAGGGTGAGGTCGGCTCCGGGAAGACGGTCGTCGGACTGCTCGCGATGCTCCAGGTGGTCGATGCCGGGCGCCAGTGCGTGATGCTGGCGCCCACCGAGGTCCTGGCCACCCAACACCACCGCTCGCTGACGGCCATGCTCGGTGATCTGGGGGAGCGGGGCCGACTCGGTGCCGCGGACCAGGCCACCCGGGTGGTGCTGCTGACCGGGTCCATGTCCACCGCGGAGCGGCGGGCGGCCCTGCTCGACATCGTCACCGGTGAGGCCGGGATCGTCGTGGGCACGCACGCGCTCATCCAGGACTCCGTCGACTTCTTCGACCTGGGGTTGGTCGTGGTCGACGAACAGCACCGCTTCGGGGTCCGTCAGCGTGACCGGCTCCGCGCCAAGGGGCGGGACGGGATGGTCCCGCACCTGTTGGTGATGACCGCGACGCCGATCCCCCGCACCATCGCGATGACGGTGTTCGGCGACCTGGAGGTCTCCGAGCTGGGGGAGCTGCCCGGTGGCCGCAGACCCATCTCGACCTCCGTCGTGCCGGCCCGGGACAGGCCGAGATGGGTGGAGCGGACCTGGGAGCGGGTACGGGAGGAGGTCGGGGCGGGTCACCGCGCGTACGTCGTGTGCGCGCGGATCGACGCCGACACCACCGACGCCCCGGACGGGGCCACGAAGGGAGGGGACGACGACAGGGCCGGCGACAGGCCCCCGCTGGTCGCCGCCGTGGAGCTCCACCAGTACCTGTCCACCGGGCCTCTCGCGGGGCTCCGCATCGGCCTCATGCACGGTCGGCTGCCTCCCGAGGCCAAGGACGCGACCATGACCGGTTTCGCCACCGGCGATCTCGACGTGCTGGTGTCGACGACCGTGATCGAGGTCGGGGTCGACGTACCGGAGGCCACAGTGATGGTGGTGATGGACGCCGACCGGTTCGGGGTGAGCCAGCTCCACCAGCTCCGGGGACGAGTGGGTCGGGGTGGCCTGCCCGGGCTCTGCCTGCTCGTGACCAACTCCCGCGAGGGGGGCAAGGCGATGGAACGTCTGAACGCCGTGGCCGCCACCACCGACGGGTTCCTGCTGGCGCAGCTCGACCTGGTCCAACGCCGCGAGGGCGACGTCCTCGGAGACGCCCAGTCGGGTGCGCTGGCCTCGCTCCGGTTGTTGTCCGTCGTCGACGACGGCGAGGTCATCGAGATCGCACGCCGGCACGCCGAGGAGATCCTCGACTCCGACCCCGGTCTCGACACCCACCCGGCGTTGGCCGAGCGGGTCCGCCGACTGTCCGGATCGGACGAGTCGGACTACCTGTTCAAGTACTGACCACCACCATCTCGACCATCAGGGGAGCCATGACCCGCATCATCTCGGGCCGCCTGCGCGGGCGGTCGATCACCGTGCCGCCCTCGGGGACCCGGCCCACCACCGACCGCGTCCGTGAGGCCCTGTTCAGCGCGATCGTCAGCCGGATGGATCTGGACGGTGCCACGGTCCTGGACCTGTTCGCGGGATCCGGCGCCCTCGGGTTGGAGGCGGTATCCCGGGGCGCCGACGAGGTGTGGTTCGTGGAGGACAACCCCCGGGCGGTCGCGAGCATCCGCGCGAACACCGCGGGTCTGTCGTCGTCGTTCCCGTCCGTCCGCCCGTCCGTGAGGCGGGCGGCGCTACCCGCCGCCGTCGCGGGGCCGTGCCCGGTGGCCGGCGGGTTCGACCTCGTCCTCGCCGACCCACCGTACGAGAAGTCCGGGGAGGTCGACGCCCCCGTCCTCGAGGCGTTGTCGGCGGGAGGCTGGCTGGCCGGGGACGCCCTCGTGGTGTGGGAGAGGTCCCGACGGGACCCGGCCGTGCGATGGCCCGACGGGTACGAGGTGGTGTTCGAACGGACCTACGGGGAGACCGCCGTCGAGATCGCCCGGACGGTTGATACGGTCGCCCGATGACCACCGTCGTCTGCCCAGGCTCGTTCGACCCGGTGACCCTCGGGCACCTCGACATCATCCGGAGGTCGGCGCAGCTGTTCGACGACGTGATCGTGTGCGTCGTGGCCAACCCCAACAAGCAGGGGACATTCACCATCGACGAGCGGAAGGCGCTCATCGAGGAGGTCTGCACCGACCTCCCCGGGGTCCGCGTCGACAGCTTCTACGGGTTGCTCGTCGACTACTGCCGCGAGAAGGGCGCCACGGCCGTGATCAAGGGCCTGCGCGACTCGACCGACTACGACTACGAACTGCCGATGGCCCACATGAACAGGTCGATCGCGGGGGTGGACACCGTGTTCCTGCCGACCCGGGCGGACCTGGCCTTCGTGTCCTCGTCGCTGTGCCGCGAGGTCACCCGTCTGGGCGGGGACGTCTCGCATCTCCTGCCGGATCCCGTCGCACGGGCCCTGAAGGACCGGCTGGGCTGAGCGGTGGGGCCGGGCGGCGAGCCCCTGCGCCCCGGACCACCGGACACACCGCCGCCGCACCCGCACCGGGACCCGGCTTGCGGGCACACTGGTGTGGCAAGAGTGACGATCCGGTGAAGGGACGAGCGTGTACCGAGTGTTCCAGGCCCTCGACGAGCTGAACGCGATGATCGAGGATGCCCGCAGTCTGCCCATGACCGCGAACTGCGTGGTGCCCCGGCACGAGTCGCTGCTGTTGCTCGATGACATCCGTGACTCCTTCCCCGGTGAGCTCGACGACGCCCAGGACGTGCTGGATCAGCGTGACAGCGTGCTCGCGGAAGCCGACGCGACCGCCCGGGACACCGTGTCCGCCGCGGATGCCGAGGCGGATCGCACGCTGCGTGAGGCCCGGGCGGACGCCGACGCGATGCTCGCCGACGCCAAGGCACGGGCCGATCGCATGGTCGCCGAGGCCACGGCCCACGCCGACGGCCTGGTGGGCGACGCCCGCGCGGAATCCGCCGATCTGCTCGACCGGTCCCGCCGCGAGGCCGAGTCGACCACCGCCCGTGCCCGTGCCGAGTCCGACCGGCTGGTGGAACAGGCCAACATCATCTACGACCGCACCATCACCGAGGCCCGCCAGGAGCAGCAGCGGATGCTGTCGGAGTCCGAGGTCGTCCGGATCGCCGACGAGGAGGCCAGCCGGATCCGGGACGCCGCGCACGCGGAGAGCGACCGTCGGCGCGAGGAGTGCGACGCCTACATCGACGACAAGATGGCGCGGTTCGAGGAGTTCCTCGGCTCGACCATCCGTACCGTGTCCCGCGGGCGCGAGGAGCTCCACGGCGTCACCCCGGCCGGGCGGCGTGAGGCCACCGGCCGCCGCGGGGCGCGCGAGGGCGATCACTACGGCGACGGGTACGGGGACTACTGATCAGAGACGGGTAGTCTGCTGGGCGTGTCCACCACCTCCCGCAAGCGACGCCAAGGCCGCCCGGCCGCCGATTCCCTCGTCCTCGACACCCGCAGCATCACCCGGTCCCCGGGGGCGATGACGCAGGTCCAGCGTGCCGCGGTGCTGCCGTCGGACATCGGGGTCGAGCTGATCCGGATCCCCCAGGGGGCCGAGGTCGACCTGGATCTGGCCCTGACCTTCGTCGAGGAAGGGGTGTTGGTGACCGGCACCGTCGCCGGGCGGGCCACCGTGGAATGTGCGCGGTGTCTCGGCGAGTTCACCAGCGAGGTCTCCGTGGATCTGACGGAGATGTACGCCGTCGAGGGCACGGCCGCGGCGGACGGCGCGGAGCAGGACGAGGTGCGCCTGCTCGACGGAGACCTGCTGGACCTGGAACCCGCCCTGGTCGACGCCTTCGGTCTCGAGTTCCCGATGTCGCCCACGTGCACGGACTACGGTCTCAGCGACTGCGTCAACCCCGACACCCCCGCGCCGGACGGGGTCTCGGGCAGCACCGAGGGACGCATCGATCCCCGCTGGGCCGGCCTGGCGGAGAAGTTCGCGGACCCCGGGATCGACGAGGGGGCCGGGTGACGGACCCCTCCCCGGAGCTCGGCGCGGTCCTGGGTGTGCAGCTCCCCGCGGAGCTGGCCGCACAGGCGCTGACCCACAGGTCGTACGCCTACGAGCACGGGGGCCTACCACACAACGAGCGGCTCGAGTTCCTCGGCGACGCCGTCCTGGAGCTCGTCGTGACCGAACATCTCTACACCGCGTACCCGGACCGCCCGGAGGGCGACCTCGCGAAGATCCGTGCCAGCCTGGTCAACACCTACGTCCTGGCGGACATCGCCCGCGAGCTGGGCCCCGACGGACTGGGCGCGCTCCTCAGGCTCGGCAGGGGGGAGGAACTCACCGGCGGGCGGGACAAGCACTCGATCCTGGCGGACACCCTGGAGGCGGTCTTCGGCGCCGTGTACCTGACCCACGGTCTGGAGGTGGCGCGGGGGATCGTCGAGGGGATCATCGGTGAGCGCCTCCGCGTGGTGCCCACCCTGGGTGCGGCGTTGGACTGGAAGACCAGCCTCCAGGAGAAGTGTTCGGCGCTCGGTCGGCCCAAGGCCCGGTACGAGATCACCTCCACCGGGCCGGACCACGACAAGACCTTCGCCGCGGTGGCGCTGGTCGGTGACGATCCACTGGGGGAGGGCGTCGGTCGGACCAAGAAGGAGGCCGAGCAGAAGGCCGCCGAGCAGGCCTGGGCCGCCCTGGACCGGGCCGCGGGCTGACATGCCGGAACTCCCCGAGGTCGAGGTGGTGCGGCGCGGCCTCGAGTCCCACGTGGTGGGTCGTCGGATCCTGGATGCCGACGTGTCCGGGGCCCGCACGGCCCGCCGTCAGCCCGGCGGGCCGGCGGAGATCGTCGCCCGATTGCGAGATCGGGTGGTGAGCGGGGCCGGCCGCCGCGGCAAGTACCTGTGGTTGACCCTGGACGGGGAGCACACCGCGGGAGCCGACTGTCTGCTGGTCCACCTCGGGATGAGCGGCCAGATGCTGGTCACGTCCTCCGACGCTCCCCGGGTGCGACACCTCCACGCCCGCGCGCTGCTCGACGACGGCAGGGAGTTGCGGTTCGTCGACCAGAGGACGTTCGGCGGGTGGACCGTCGTCCCGCTGGCAGAGGCCGCCGACGGCACCCGTGTGCTCCTGCCCGCGCCGGCCGCCCACGTGGCCGCCGACCCCTTCGAGCCGGGATTCGACGAGCTGGCCACGGCGCGGACGATCCGCCGCCGGGACACAGAGATCAAACGGCTCCTGCTGGATCAGACCGTGGTGTCGGGGATCGGCAACATCTACGCCGACGAGGCGCTGTGGCGTTCCGGTGTCCACGGCCGTCGGCGCGCGGGAGCGTTGACGCTGGCCACCGTCCGCGGGGTGCTCGGTCACGCCCGTGACGTGATGTCCGACGCGTTGGCCGCCGGGGGCACCTCGTTCGACGCCCTGTACGTCAACGTCAACGGGGCCTCGGGATACTTCGACAGGTCTCTCGACGTCTACGGGCGAGCGGGGCGGCCCTGTGCGAGATGCGGGACGCCGGTGGTCCGCGAGGACTTCATGAACCGCGGTTCCCACTTCTGCCCCGCCTGCCAGACGGCGCCACGCCGTGGTGGGGCGCGCCGGACCCGCTCCGTACGATGACCGTCATGACGACGAGCGGTAAGGACAACACCTCCCAGAACCCACCGGCCGCCACCGAACTCCGGGTGGAGCGGGCCGGGACCCGGCGGTACGTCGGGCTCTCGACGCGGGGCGCGCGAGTGGAGATCGGCTCGGCGGACGTCGAGGGCGTGTTCACCCCGGGTGAACTGCTCAAGATCGCCCTGGCGTCGTGCACCGCGATGGCCTCGGACTTCACCGTCTCCCGCCGGCTCGGCGAGGACTACGAGGCCACCGTGCGCGTGGCCGGGGACGCGGATCGCGAGGCCGAGCGGTACCCGCGGTTGGAGGAGACCTACGAGCTCGACCTGTCCGGGCTCGATCCGGCCATGCGGGACAGGCTGCTCGACATGATCAGGCGATCCGTCGACAAGGCGTGCACCGTGGGCCGGACGCTGCAGTCGGGCACCGAGGTCGAGCTCGGGTTCGATCTCCGATGACAGGCCGGCGCGCCGCTGACGGGGGCCCGGGCGGTCCCGATCCCGCCCCGGTCCGGATGGTCGCCTGGGTGCACGGACACGTCCAGGGCGTGGGTTTCCGGTGGTGGACCCGCTCCAGGGCGCTCGAGCTCGGGCTCGTGGGATACGCCGCGAACAAGGCCGACGGCCGGGTCCATGTGGTGGCCGAGGGGCCCCGCCGGGCGTGCCTTCAGCTCGTCGACCTGCTGCGGGGCGGGGACGGGCCGGGCACGGTGGAGCTCGTGGTGGACTCCTGGGAACCGGCCCGGGGGGACCTGACCGGATTCCGCGAGCGCTGAACGCACCCTCGGCCCCGGGCCCGGAACGGTGTAGGGGCATTCTGGAGACGGACCGATCGCGACGTTCGAGACAGACCGGAGGACCGGACCATGACCTCATTCAGGACCTCCGGCACAGGAGAAGAGAAGGTGACGTGACTACCGACACCTGGCACGCACTGGAGGTGCCGGAGGTACTCGACCGGGTGGGCACCGGCACCACGGGACTGACCTCCGAGGAGGCGACGCGCCGTCTGGAGCGCCACGGTCCCAACCGGTTGGAGGCGACCGACGCGACCGCCGCCTGGCGGGTGCTGCTCCGGCAGTTCCGGAGCCCCCTTGTCCTGTTCCTGATGGTCTGCGCCGCCATCACCCTGGTGCAGGGTCACCTGGTGGACACCGCCGCGATCACGGCGGCGGTCGTGCTCAACGCGGCGATCGGGTTCTGGCAGGAGCGCAAGGCGGAGACGGAGGTCCGGGCCCTGCAATCCCTGGCCTCACCCACCGCCCGCGTGCGGCGGGACGGTCACGTGCAGACCATCGACTCGGCCGATCTGGTGCCCGGAGATCTCGTGCACCTCGACAGCGGCGACCGCGTCCCGGCCGACCTGCGGCTGATCGAGGCGGTGTCCCTGAGGGTCGACGAGTCGATGCTCACTGGCGAGTCCCTGGCCACGGACAAGGACACGGACCCGGTCGCCCCCGATGCGCCGACCGGAGATCGGACCGGCATGGCGTTCAGCGGCTCGCTGGTCTCGTCGGGCCGTGCGACGGGTGTCGTGGTCGGCACCGGCGCGGGTACCGAGCTCGGGGCCATCAACGAGCTGGTCCAGGACACCGCGGCGGCGGCACCGCTCACCGCCCTGATCCACTCCATGGAGCGGTGGATCGGCCTGATCGTGGGGATCTCCGCTCTGGCCGTCTTCGCCGCCGGGCTCGCGCTCGGACACGACGTCTCGCTGATGTTCCGGACCGCGGTGGCTCTCGTGGTCTCCGCGATCCCCGAGGCGCTACCCGTGGTGCTCACCGTGGCGATGAGCGTGGGCGTGGCCCGGATGGCGCGGCGCAATGCGATCGTGCGGCATCTGCCGTCGGTGGAGACCCTCGGGTCCACGACGGTGATCGGGTCGGACAAGACCGGGACCCTGACACAGAACCTGCTCACCGTGGAACGGCTGTGGACCACGGAGGGGGAGATCGCTGTCGACGCCGCGACCGGGGTCGGCACCGACACCGGTCGGATCAGCGCCGTCGCGGAGACCGCCCTGCGCGCGGGCGCGCTGACCAACGAGGCCGTCCCGACACGGGACGACCCCCTTCGCTTCACCGGCGACGCGGTGGATGCGGCGATGGCCGCGGTGGCGGTGGGACTGGGCGTCGTCACGCCGACCGAACGGGCCGCCGCCCCAGTGGCGCACATGCCGTACGAGCCCGAGCTCGGGTTCTCGCAGACGATCCGGAGCGAGGGCGGTCGGCCGGTGCTGTACGTCAAGGGTGCGCCCGACGCGGTCTCCGCGATGTGCTCGAGCATGCTCACCGCAGGGGGCACCACGACCCTCGATCGGGCAGCCGTCCTGGCAGCCAACGACGCCCTGGGCTCGGAGGGGCTGCGGGTGATCGCCACGGCCCGCCGGGAGCTCGAGGACGGGGATCCGCGGCTGGCCGGCGACACCCTGGAGGGCGCACCGGAGGACCTGACCTTCCTCGGCCTGGAGGGGATGACCGATCCTCCACGTCCGGGCGTCCAGGAGGCGATCGCCGGCTGCCGGTCGGCGGGGATCCGGGTGATGATGATCACCGGTGACCACCCGGTCACGGCCACCGCGATCGCCGGGAGGCTCGGGCTGGACACCGGCACGCCCCCGCTGACCGGGGCCGAGATCGCGGCCCTGGACGACACGATGCTCCGGGCCCGGCTGGCGGATGCGACGGTCGCGGCCCGGGTGTCGCCACAGGACAAGATGCGGATCGTCGAGCAGCTCATGGCGATGGGCAACGTGGTCGCGGTGACCGGGGACGGTGTCAACGACGCGCCCGCACTACGCGTCGCCTCCATCGGGGTCGCGATGGGCGACTCGGGCACGGACGTCGCCCGCGAGGCCTCCGACGTCGTCCTCACGGACGACGACTTCAGCACGATCGTGCACGCCGTGGAGGAGGGGCGGGTCACCTTCGCGACCATCCGCAAGGCGACCTTCTTCCTTCTGTCCTCGGCGATCGCGGCGTTGCTGGCGGTCGCGATCAACGTCTTCACCAATTCCCCGCTGGTCCTGCTGCCCGTCCAGATGTTGTGGGCCAACCTGGTGACCTCGGGGATCCAGGTGATCGCCCTGGCATTCGAACCCGGCGAGGGCGACGAGCTGGAGGTCCCCCCGCGCGACCTTCGTGAGGGTGTCCTCGATGCCACCATGTGGTGGCGTACCGCGCTGAGCGGGGTGTGGATGGCGGTGGTGACGCTCGTCGTCTACGAGCGCGCGATCTGGGAGGGAGTGGACACCGATCACGCCCGCACCCTGGCACTGACAGTGCTGGTCGCAGCCAGTTTCTTCCACGTGATGAACGCCCGTGCCCTCCGTCGGTCGGTGTTCACCCTCAGCCCGCTGGCGAACCCGCTGTTGATGGCCGCGACGGCGGTCGCCGCCTGCCTCCAGGTGCTGGTCGTGAGCTGGCCGGTCCTGGCCGGCCCGATGGGTCTGAGCCCCCTGAGTCCAGGTGAGTGGGCGATGTGCGTGATCGTCGGGGCCACGGTCGTCGTGGTGTCGGAACTCCACAAGTTGGCGGTGAAGCCGGCTGCCCGGCGGCGCGCGGCGGCGATTGTCGCCGTCGGGGTCACGCCTCCGGGGCGGTAGCCGGCCGTGCCATAGGATCGACAGTCGTGTACCTCAAGTCGCTGACGCTCAAGGGCTTCAAGTCCTTCGCGGCACCGACGACGCTGAGGTTCGAGCCCGGCATCTGCTGTGTGGTCGGACCCAACGGTTCCGGCAAGTCCAACGTCGTCGACGCGCTGACCTGGGTGATGGGTGAGCACAGCGCCAAGTCGCTGCGCGGCGGCAAGATGCAGGACGTGATCTTTGCCGGGACCGCAGGCAAGGCACCGCTCGGCCGCGCGGAGGTGACGCTCACCCTCGACAACTCTGACGGCACGCTGCCCATCGACTACGCCGAGGTCTCGCTGACCCGGCGGATGTTCCGCGACGGTGCGGCCGAGTACGAGATCAACGGGGACCGCGCCCGCCTGATGGACGTCCAGGAGCTGCTCTCGGACTCGGGCATCGGGCGCGAGATGCACGTGATCGTGGGCCAGGGCAAACTTGCCGAGATCCTCGAGTCCAAACCCGAGGAGCGTCGCGCCTTCATCGAGGAGGCCGCCGGCATCCTCAAGCACCGTCGTCGCAAGGAGAAGGCGCAGCGCAAGCTCGCCGGGATGCAGGGCAACCTCGACCGGCTGAGTGACCTGACCGGCGAACTGCGCCGCCAGCTCAAGCCCCTCGGTCGTCAGGCCGAGGTGGCGCGCCGGGCCCAGTCCGTCCAGGCCGACCTCCGCGACGCGACCTTCCGGTTGGCCGCCGACGACCTGGTGACCCGACGCGCCGAGCTGGCGGACGCGGAGAGCGTCCGTGCCCGACTCGCCGAGCAGGTGGCCGTGGCCGTCAACCGGCGGGACGAGCTGGCCCGGTCGGTCGCCCAGACGCAGGCCCGGCTCGACGGCCTCACCCCCGAGGCGGACGCCGCACAGCAGCGGTGGTTCGCCCTGTCCACACTGGCCGAACGCGCCCGCGCGACGGCCCGCATCGCCTCCGACCGCGCGCGCTCGCTCGCGGCGGAGACGGCCGTCCACCACGGCACCGATCCCGACGAGTTGGATCGACAGGCCGACCGCGCCGAGGCGCACGAGCGGGATCTGACGGCCGAGGTCGAGCTCGCCGCGGACCGGGCGCGCCGGGCCACGGAGACCCTGAGGTCGGCCGAGGCGACGCTCGCCGGGTTGGAGGCCGAACACCTCAAGGCCGTACGGGCCATCGCCGACCGACGGGAGGGCGTGGCACGGCTCGCCGGCAAGGTGGAGACGCTCGCCGCACGGGTCGAGTCGACCGAGGCCGAGATCGCGAGACTCGACGCGGAAGCGGAGAACGCCCGCGCCGCGGTGGCGGCCGCCGAGGCCGAGTTCGACGCCGTCCACGCCCGGGTCGACGTCCACGCCGAGGGGGAGCGGACTCTCGACGAGCACCTGGGTCGAGCCGAGCGCGCTCACCTCGCGGCCCGCGCGCGACTGGCCGAACTGCGGGGGATCGAGAGGGAGGCGGACCAGCGGATCGCCAGGCTGGCCGCCCGGATCGAGACCCTCGAACAGAACAAGGGGGCCGGCGACGGAGCCGACTGGGTCCTCCGGCACCTCGGACCGGAGGTGGTCGCCGGAACCATCGGGGAGCTGCTCGGAGTCGATGCGGGGTGGGAGCGCGCGGTGGGGGTGGCGCTCGGGCCGGCCGTCGACGCCGTCGTCGTCGACCCGGGCGTCGACCGCCGGTCGGTTCTGGCCGCGCTCCGTGAGGCCGACGCCGGCCGGGCAGGCCTGGTCGGACGGGGCACCGCGGGCGACGACTACCGGCTGGAGGCGGACCTGGTCCCCGGCGCCCGGTGGGCGCTCGACGTGGTCGAGGTCCCCGCAGACCTGGTCGCCGCGGTCACGGCCCTGCTCGTGGACGTGGTGGTGGTCGAGGACCTGACCGGGGCCCATGCACAGGTGGAGGCGGATCGACGCGTGCGCGCGGTCACCCGGGGCGGCGAGATCGCGGGGGCGGGATGGACCGTCGGGGGCTCGGCCGCCGGACGGACGGGGCTCGAGATCCAGTCCGCCGTCGACGCTGCCGTCGCGCAGAGGGACGCCGCGCGCGCCGAGATCGGGACCACCCGCGCGGAGCTCGCCGGCGCGGAGGCGGAGGACGTCGAACGGGCGGACCGGTTCTCCGAGTCCCTCGCCGCGATCACCGAGTCCGACGCCGCGATCGAGGAGATCTACGCCGAACTCGCGAGGATCGGCACGCGCCGGCGACGCGCCGAGGCGGAGGTGCGGCGCCTCGAGCAGGCACGGAGGATGGCCGTCGACAAGCTCGACGCCTCCCGGGCCGAGCACGCCGAGCTCACCGACCGGCTCGCCCGCGCCGGTGACGACGACGAGGCCGCGCCACCCGCGGACGACGGGCGGGTCGCCGCGCAGGCCGAGGTCGCTGCCGCCCGGGGGGCCGAACTCGAGGCCCGACTGGCACACCGGTCGGCCGAGGAGCGCGCGGCGGGGGTCCGCGGCAGATCGGCGTCGCTGCGTAGGGCCGCACAGTCGGAACGCGAATCCAGGGCACGGGCGGCCCGTGCCGCCGCCGCACGCCGGCGCGGGGCCGAGGTCGCCGGAGTGGTGGACGAGCTGAGCGTGCGGCTGCTGGCCCGGCTCGACGAGCTGATCGCCGCAGCCGGGGCCGAGCGTGACCGGCTGGCGGCCGCGCGCTCGGAGGCCTCCGCACGGGTGGCCTCGCTCCGTACCGAGCTGGCGGGCGCGGAAGCCGAGGTCACCAGACTGGGGGACGCCGCCCACCGCGACGAGATCGTCCGGGCCCAACTCGAGGTCAAGGTCTCCGAGCTCGAGTCCGCGGTGCTGGAACGGCACGGCATCGAGCCCGAGGCCCTGGTGGCGGAGTACGGGCCGGAGGTGCCGCTTCCGCCGTCCGCGCTGGAGATCGAGGAGTACGAGGCGGCCCGCGAGCGCGGTGAGGACGTCACCCCACCCCCGCCGATGCCGTATCTGCGTGCCGAGCAGGAGCGTCGACTCAAGCTGGCCCAGAAAGATCTCGCGACCCTGGGCAAGGTCAATCCGCTGGCGCTGGAGGAGTTCGCCGCCCTCGAGGAGAGATACGCGTTCCTGTCCACCCAGCTCGACGACGTCAAGAAGGCCCGCGCCGACCTCGAGGGGGTGATCGACGACGTGGACGAGAGGATCGAGCAGATCTTCACCGAGGCATGGGTGGACGTCGAGCGCGAGTTCCGCGACGTGTTCTCCGTGCTGTTCCCCGGCGGTGAGGGCCGGTTGATCCTCACCGACCCCACGGACATGCTGGCCACGGGGATCGAGGTCGAGGCCCGGCCGCCGGGAAAGAAGGTCAAGCGCCTGTCGTTGCTGTCCGGTGGCGAGAAATCGCTGACGGCCGTGGCGATGCTGGTGGCGATCTTCAAGGCCAGGCCCAGCCCGTTCTATGTGATGGACGAGGTCGAGGCCGCACTCGACGACACCAACCTGCGCCGCCTCATCGGACTGTTCGAACAACTCCGTGAGACCAGCCAGCTCATCGTGATCACCCACCAGAAGCCCACGATGGACGTCGCCGACGTCCTCTACGGGGTGTCGATGCAGGGCGACGGCATCTCCAAGGTGATCTCCCAGCGCATGCGGTGATCGCGTGCCACCACAGTGCTGATCAGGCACCATGGGGCCATGACTGATCGAGAACTGCACATGGACGCGAGCCTGGCGCGGTCGGCCCGGATCCTGTGTCTGGTCTCCACCGGGGTCATCGCCGCACGGTCGGGGCTCGACCAGCAGAAGATCCGGGACTACGAACGCGGGGTGGGCGACCTCGACGACGCGGAAGTGCAGTCACTCTCCGACGCCCTCACGTATTACGGCGCCCGGTTCATCCCAGAGGACGAGAACGGGGGTGTGGGCGTGCGGCGCAAGTTCACCCGGACGAAGGTCAAGATGATCGACCGGTGGGAGAGCGAGGGCGGCCCGGTCAGGGAGGACGACGTCTAGAGACCGGCGGTCGAGATGGTCGGCGACACTCTCGTCACTCCCTCCGACGGCTCGCAGGCCGCGACCTCGCCGTGCCCGTCACCGCCCCGCTCCGCTTGGGACTGACCCCGGTCACGAGCGCCTGAACACCGCGCGGAGGCGCTCCCGGTTGACCATGCCGATCGCTCGCAGCGGGATCCCCGCCGGGCACACCCTCGAGCACTCGCCGTAGAGGGAGCAGGAGCCGAACTCCTGATCCGCAGCGCGGACCATCTCGCGTGCCCGGGAACCGCGTTCGCGGCTCGCCACCGGCATCAGGGCCAGATGCCCCAGCTTCGCACCCAGGAAGAGATTGGCCGATCCGTTGGGGCAGGCCGCCACGCACGCACCGCAGCCGATGCAGGCCGCCAGATCCAGTGCCGTCTCCGCGTCGTCGTGTCCCTGCGCGGTGAGGTCGGCGTCGGGGGCCGTCCCCGCGGGCAGCGACACATGGGCCCCGGCCTCGGCGATCCCGTCCAGCGCGGAGCGGTCCACCACCAGGTCCCGGATCACGGGGAACACCGCCGCGCGCATCGGTTCGATGCGCAGGGTGTCACCGTCGGAGTAGGCGTCGAGGCGCTGGTGGCACGAGGGGGTGTTCTCGGCCGGGCCGTGCGGGCGCCCGTCGACGGTCACCCCGCACGCACCGCAGATCCCCTCCCGGCAGTCGGAATCGAAGGCCACCGGATCCACCCCGTCGCCGACCAGTCGCTCGTTGAGCGAGTCGAGCAGCTCGAGCAGGCTCATCTCCGGTTCGGCGTCCGGAACGTGGTACTCCACGTAGCCGCCGGTGTCCTCGGGGCCGGCCTGCCTCCACACGCGCAATGTGAGTCTCACGGGGTGGTTCTCGCAGTCGTTCGTCGTGTGGTTCTCATCGGTAGTCCCTCGTGGTGAGCTCGACCGCGGAGAAGTCGAGCGGTTCGGCATGGCGGGTGAAGGAACGTGGGCCGCCCCGGTCGTCGCCGGCGGATCCCCACGCCGAGGCGAAGCGCCAGAGGTCGTCACGGCGCAGCGCCTCGCCGCCCGGGGACTGGTGTTCGTCGCGGAAGTGGGCGCCGCAGGACTCGTCGCGGTCCAGGGCGTCGATGCACATCAGTTCGGCCAGCTCGAGGTAGTCGGCCGTCCGGCCGGCCAGTTCGAGCACCTGGTTGAGGTGCTCACCTGTTCCGGTCACGCGGAGGTCGGACCAGAACCGGGCCCGGAGGTCGCGGATGCGCTCGATCGCGGTGGTGAGCCCCTCGGCGCTGCGGGTGACCCCGCAGCCCGCGTAGAGGATCTCGCCCAGTGCGCGGTGGAAGTGTGCGGGCCCGGTGGTTCCGCCCACCGCGAGGAGCGCCTCGACGCGCGCCCGGGCGCGGCCCACGGCGGTGGTGACCACCTCGTCGTCGTCGTCCGGTGGATCGTCCCCGAGGCGCGCGGCCAGGTGGGCCGGCACCGAGTACGGGAGGGTGAACCAGCCGTCCACGCTGGCGCTGAGCAGCGAGTTGGCGCCGAGCCGGTTGGCGCCGTGGTACGCCCAGCCGCATTCGCCGCCGACGAACAGTCCGGGGATCGAGGTCTGGAGGTCGTAGTCGCTCCAGAGCCCGCCCATGGTGAAGTGACAGGTGGGCGCGATGCGCATCGGGACGGCGTACGGGTCCTCGCCGGTGGCGTGGGAGTACATCTCGAACAGGTTGCCGTACCGTTCGGCGATCTGCTGCCGGCCGTCGCGGGCGAGGGAGTCCCGGAAGTCCAGGTACACCGAGTTCCGGCGGGGCCCCACCCCGCGGCCGTCGCGGATCTCCGCCGTGATCGCCCGTGAGGCCACGTCGCGGGGGACCAGGTTGCCGTAGGCCGGGTAGCGGCGTTCGAGGAAGAAGTCCCGGTCGGAATCGGGGATGTCGCCTGGTGATCGGTCGTCGCCCGGGTGCAGCGGCACCCAGATGCGGCCGTCGTTGCGCAGCGACTCGCTCATGAGGATGGTCTTGGCCTGCCAGGTCGAGTCCTTGGGCAGGGCGGTGGGGTGGAACTGCACGAACGACGGTGAGGCGAACAACGCCCCCCGCTGGTGGGCCCGCCACACGGCCGAGGCGTTGGAGTTCACCGCGAGCGTGGAGTCGTGGAAGACGTTCCCGTAGCCGCCCGTCGCCAGGACCACCGCGTGGGCGGTCTCGGCGCGGAGGTGTCCGGTGACGAGGTCGCGGACCACGACCCCGTGACATCCGGCGTCGTCGACGATCAGATCGAGCATCTCGTGGCGGGTGTGCAACCGCACCGTTCCCGCCCGGATCTGCCGCTGGAGGGCCTGGGTGCCGGCGATCTGGAGCTGCTGACCGGTCTGCCCGCGTGAGTAGTAGGTGCGTGAGACCTGCACTCCGCCGAACGACCGCGTGGACAGCACGCCCCCGTATTCCCTGGCGAACGGCGTGCCGATCCCCGAGAAGTGGTCGATGACGCGAACCGACTCCTCACCGAGCCTGAACGCCTCGGCCTCCCTGCCCCGGAAGTCGCCACCCTTGACCGTGTCGGCGACGAAGCGGTGCAGGGAGTCGCCGTCGACCCGCCTCGCGCGGGCGGCGTTGATCCCGCCCTGGGCCGCCACGGAGTGCGCGCGCCGCGGCGCGTCGTGGTAGGTCAGCGCGGTGACCCGGTACCCCAGCTCGCCGAGCGCGGCCGCCGCTCCGGCGCCGGCCAGGCCCGTGCCCACCACGACCACGTGGAAGCGGCGCCGGTTGCCGGGGGAGACCAGGGGATAGGTGTCCCGCCGCCGAGCCCAGGCCGTGGCGGGATCACCGTCCGGGGCGCCCGAGGACAGGAGGCCCCCGGCCCTCGCGTCGGGGGCCGTCACGGGCGGCGGCTCGAAGGTGCCCGACGCCCACGGGGCGCGTGGGCCGGTCATGCGAGCCACCCGGCCTGCACCGCGATCGGGATCAGGGCGTTGCCCACCAGGACGGCGACGGCGGCGACCCCACCCACGACCGTCGCCGCGGCACGGCTCCGGACGCCCGTCACCCCGAGATCGCCCGCCGCCGTGCGGACGCCGTGCGCCACGTGTACCGCCAGCAGGACCATGGTGAACCCGTAGAACGCGGCCACCCACGGCCTGGCGAAGCTGGCCACGAGGTTCGAGTACGCCGAACCGGGGACGAAGGAGTCACTGGCGGCGGGCGGTGTGCCGGTGGTCATGTCCAGGACGTGGAAGACCACGAACAGCAGCATCACCACGCCGGTCAGCATCATGGATCGCGCGCCGAAGGAACCGGCGGTCAGACCGGTGCGACGACGACGAGGACCCGCCGACGCCCGGGACCGTCGCGCGAGCACCACCGAGCACCAGATGTGTGCCACCAGGCTCAGCACCAGCACCACCCGCAGGGCCCACAGCACCCCCTCGTGCGGCACCAGGGGATAGAGCAGCGTCCGCAACCACCGGGCGTAGTCGTCGAAACCGGACGCACCGCCGAACACCTTGAGGTTGCCGATCATGTGCACCACGACGAACGAGGTGAAGACCAGGCCCGTCACGGCCATGACCGTCTTCGCGGCCCAGGTGGGCAACACAGGGGTACGCCGGAGGTGAGGCCTCCGGGCCCTGACCGGGACGTGCGGGGCAGCGACCTCGGTCACGCGCGGACACCTCCTTACGGGAACGCGCGCCAGTCTAGGTCCGCCCACGCCGCCCGGGGCCGGGATGAGGACGGGGGTCGTCGTCCATACTGGGCACCGTGAACACCACCTGGATCATCATCGCCGTCGTCGCCGTCCTGTTGCTCGCCGTGCTCGCGCTGGTCGTGGGCCTGCAGCTGCGCAAGAAGCGACAGATCTCGCTGAGCAGGCCGGAGGAGCGCAGGGAACTCACCCGTGAGGAACGCTCCGGCAACTACCAGGCGGGGACGGGCTTCTCGTTCACCGAGGCGGGCGGGACCGCCACCGCGGCACCCCCGCGGGAACCCCTGCCCCGCGAGACGTCCCGGCCGGTCGAGACGCCGGTCGTGCCCGAGCCGGACACCCGATCCGGCCCGAGCGACGACACGGTCGTCGTGGAACCCGCGCCCGTCGAGCCGGTGGTGGTACCGCCGGAGGTCCCGGACGAGGAGGTCCCGGTCCCCACGACCGAGCTGATCACCGGGGTCCCCTCCCCGGTGGCCCCGGTCGAGCGGATCGACCCGTCCGAGGGACGCCTGGACCGCCTCCGCGGTCGACTGGCGCGCTCGCAGGGCGCCGTGGGACAGGGGCTGCTCGGGCTCCTCGGCGCAGGTGATCTCGACGAGGACGCATGGGAGGAGATCGAGGACACCCTGATCATGGCGGACCTGGGCACCACCGTCACCCAGCGCGTCGTCGACCGCCTGCGCGAGGACATCGCGACCCGGCAGATCCGCACCGAGGCCGAGGTCCGGGAACTGCTGCGGCAGGCCCTCGTGGACAACCTCCATCCCGAGTACGACCGCTCGCTGCGTGCGCTGCCGAACGACGGCACACCCGCCGTGATCCTGGTCGTCGGGGTGAACGGCACCGGCAAGACCACCACCACCGGCAAACTCGCCCGCGTCCTGGTGGCCGACGGACGCCACATCCTCCTCGGAGCCGCCGACACCTTCCGCGCCGCGGCCGCCGACCAGCTCCAGACCTGGGCCGAACGGGTGGGAGCGGAGGTCGTGCGCGGCAAGGAGGGCGCCGATCCCGCGTCGGTGGCGTTCGACGCGGTCGCCCGGGGTGTCGAGACCGGGGTGGACGCCGTCCTGGTGGACACCGCCGGCCGCCTCCACACCAAGACCGGGCTCATGGACGAGCTCGGAAAGGTCAAGCGGGTCGTGGAGAAGAAGACCCCGGTCGACGAGGTGCTGCTGGTGATCGACGCGACGACAGGGCAGAACGGTCTCATGCAGGCGCGCGTGTTCAAGGAGGTCGTCGACATCACCGGCGTGGTGTTGACCAAACTCGACGGCACCGCCAAGGGCGGCATCGTCTTCCAGGTCCAACACGAACTCGGGGTCCCGGTCAAGCTCGTCGGACTGGGCGAGGGAGCCGACGATCTGGCGCCCTTCACGGCGGACGCCTTCGTGGACGCCCTGCTCGGGACCTAGGACGCGCGAGTACCCAGGACACACGATCGGAACCACAGGGCCGGCCACGTTACAGACCGGAAACACGCCCGCGCATCGACCGAAACAGCGGAAAGGAATTCTTCTGAACCGAGAGTGAGTGACAAACGCTCACCATGGAGACGAGGAGGACCTCACCGTGAGAGGTGACAGTGTCTTGTTGCTCGCCCAGGAGGCGACGACGGAGATCGATGCGGGAGACACGGCCTGGATGCTCATGGCGGCATCCCTGGTCCTGCTCATGACGCCCGCACTGGCGATGTTCTACGGCGGGATGTCCCGCCAGAAGTCAGTGCTCAACATGATGATGATGTCGTTCAGCGCGATGGGGGTCGTCGGGATCGTCTACGTGCTGTGGGGCTGGTCGATGTCCTACGGCGAGCAGGACGTCCTCGGGCTGTTCGCCAACCCCTTCGAGATGTTCGGTCTCGCCGGGGTGATCGGCGACGCGGACAACTGGGTGACCTCAGCGTCGGGCGCCTACCCGCAGGTCGTCGACGTGGGCTTCCAGGTCACCTTCGCGATCATCACGGTCGCCCTCATCTCGGGAGCCATCGCCGAGCGGGTGAAGTTCGGTACCTGGCTGACGTTCGCCGCCGTGTGGGTCACGCTCGCCTACTTCCCCATGGCCCACATGGTCTGGGGCGGCGGGCTCCTCTCGCATTCGGAGAACAGCCTCGCGGCGATGATCTTCGGCACCGTCGACGATGGTGAGGGCGGCCTCGTCGCAGCCGTCGCCCCGGTCGACTTCGCCGGTGGCACGGTGGTCCACATCAACGCCGGTATGGCGGCGCTGGTCCTCGTCCTGCTGATCGGCAAGCGCTACGACTTCGGGCGTACCGCGTTCCGGCCCCACAGCCTCCCGCTCGTCATGCTCGGTGCCGGTCTGCTGTGGTTCGGCTGGTTCGGTTTCAACGCCGGTTCGGCGTTCGGTGCCAACGGGGCCGCCGGCCTGGCCTGGATCAACACCACCGTCGCCACGGCCGCCGCGATGCTCGGCTGGCTCCTCACCGAGCGGATCAGGGACGGTCATCCGACCAGCCTCGGTGCCGCCTCGGGTGTCGTCGCCGGTCTGGTCGCCATCACCCCGGCCGCCGGGTCGGTCCACCCCCTCGGCGCGATCGCCCTCGGTGCCGTGTCCGGCGCCCTGTGTGCCCTCGCCGTGGGACTCAAGCACCGTTTCGGCTACGACGACTCGCTCGACGTCGTGGGCGTCCACCTCGTGGCGGGTCTCTGGGGCACCATCGCCATCGGCCTCCTGGCCACCGGCACCTTCGACACCGATGCCGGCGTGTTCTACTCGGCGGACGGGTGGAAGCTGCTCGTGGTCCAGATCGTGATCGCCGTGGCGGCGCTCGTCTTCACCGCCATCATGACCGCGATCGCCTACGTGATCTGCCGCCCGCTGGGATGGCGCATCAGCGAGACGGACGAGCAGTCCGGTATCGACGGCGCCGAGCACGCGGAGTCCGCGTACGAGGCCTCCACCAACGCGCTCATCCGTTGAGCCGACATCTGCGAAAGGAACCCCTGACATGAAGCTCGTCACCGCGATCGTCAAGCCGTTCACGCTCGACGACGTCAAGGCAGCACTCGAACAGGCGGGAATCCACGGTCTCACCATCAGTGAGGTCCAGGGTTACGGCCGCCAGAAGGGTCACACCGAGGTCTATCGCGGTGCTGAGTACGCCGTGGACTTCGTCCCCAAGATCCGGGTCGAGGTGGTCGTCGACGACGAGACCGCCGACACCGTCGTCCAACTGATCGTGGATGCCGCGCGAACCGGGAAGATCGGCGACGGGAAGGTCTGGGTGACCCACGTCGAGAGCATCGTCCGGGTCCGCACGGGCGAGGCGGGCGACGCCGCGATCTGATCGACGACACCACGAGGCGCGGTCGACCCCGGACCCGGGGCCGACCGCGCTTCTCCGTCATTCCCCGTGCCTCACCGTCGCTCTCGGTGCACGTGCACGGGCGTTCACAGAAGCGAAACACCGTGGCCGCTGCGAGGTGACACGGCACCGACAGTCTGGAGACACACTCATGAGGGAAAGAGGGACGACGTGAGCCTCACGGGGGACGGTGAGCGGGCCATGGCGCTGCGGGACGGACGCGAGCAGATCCTCTCCGCCACGTCGGCCGACCTCCCCGCGCCGCACCTGCGGGACGCACTGTGCGAGCTGTACGAGATGGAACTCGGACGGCTCGCGGAGGAGGCGGGGATCGGCCCGGGGTCCGGGTTCGCCCTGGTGGCCTTCGGCGGGCTCGGCCGGCGTGAGGTGCTCCCGTACTCCGATCTCGACCTGGTGCTGGTGCACGAGAGACGACCCGACCGCGACGTCGGTGAGCTCGCCGACGCCATGTGGTATCCCCTGTGGGACTCGGGCGTGGGCCTGGACCACAGTGTGCGGACCGTGGACCAGTGTCTCGCGGTGGCGGCTGCGGACGTCTCGGTGGGATTGAGTCTGTTGGACGCCCGCGTGATCGCCGGGGACGCGGACCTGGGCGCGCTCGTGGTCGACGGCGCCCGGCGACAGTGGCGTGACCAGATCGCCTCCCGGTTCGACGATCTCGTGGCCTCCGCGGTGGCCCGGCGTCAGCGGTCCGGGGTGATCGCGCACCGGAGCGAACCCGATCTGAAGAACGGCGTGGGCGGTCTGCGGGATTCGCAGTTGGTCACCGCGCTCGCCGTGGCACACCTCAGCGACGGACGACCGGTCGTCCCCGGAGGGCTGACGACCGCGCACCGTCTCGTGCTCGACGCGCGGACCGAGCTCCACCGGGTGAGCGGGCGGCCCCGGGAGGTGCTGCACGCCGAGTACGGGGACGAGGTCGGACAGGCGCTCGGGCTGGGGGATCGCTTCGACCTCGCCCGTGCGCTCAGCGACGCCTCCCGGACCATCGCGTTCACCGCGGATCAGGCCATCCGTGGCTCGTGCGCGTCGCTGTCCTCCCGCGGTCTGACCGGGCTGCTCCGCAGATCGCCGGTCCGCAGACCACTGGACGACGGCGTGGTGGAGCACGCCGGTGAGGTGGCACTCGCGAGGAACGCCCGTGTCACCGAGGACCCGTGGCTCCCACTACGGGTGGCGGCGGCGGCGGCCCGGTTCGGGCTCCCCGTGGCCGGTTCGACGCTCGGGGTACTGGTGGAGCGTTCGCCGGTCCCCGAGGGTCGGTGGCCCGCCGAGGCGCTGTCGGACCTCCTCGTCCTGCTGGGCTCCGGCGAGGGCCAGGTGCCGGTCGTCGAGGCGCTGGACCGGAGCGGGCTGTGGGAGCGGATGCTCCCCGAGTGGTCGGAGGTGAGGGATCTGCCCGCCAGGGACCGGGCTCACGTCTACACCGTCGATCGTCACCTGGTCCAGACCGCCGTGGAGGCCTCCCGGCTGACCACCTCGGTCGCGCGGGCGGATCTGCTCCTGTTGTCGGCGCTGCTGCACGACCTGGGCAAGAGTCGCGAGGGCGATCACAGCGAGACGGGCGCCGAGATGGTCGGCCCCATCGTGCGACGGATGGGGCTCGATCCCGACGACGTCGACACCCTGGTCCGGATCGTCCGGCACCACCTGCTGCTGGCCGTGACCGCGACCAGGCGTGACCCCTCGGACCCGGCGACGGCCGACTCCGTGCTGGCCACGCTCGACCGGGACGCGACCGCCTTCGACGTGCTCGCCACGCTCACCGAGGCCGATTCGCTGGCCACAGGGCCGACGGTCTGGACCCCGGGCAGGGCCAGGGCACACGCGATGCTGGTCGATGCGTGCCGGGACCGGATGGGGTCGCAACCCGGCGCGGTGGAGGCGCCGACCGTCGACGCCACCCGGCCGCACGGCCCCCCCGACGTCGTGGTGGACCTGCGCCCCGCCGGGACGGGGACCAATCACGAGATCACCCTCGTGGTCCCGGGCTCGGGCAAGTCCCTCGCGGTGACGGCCGAGGTCCTCGCCGCGCACCGGCTGGAGATCGTCGACGCGGAGATCGACCTGCGCCCACCCGGTGGGGTACGCGCGAGGATGACGGTGTCCACCCGTTTCGGCGACCCCGTCGACCCGAAGGTCCTCCGCCAGGACCTGCGCCGGGCGGTAGACTCCGGGGTGTCGGCCTCGCTGAGGGCCGCGCTCGCACGCAACGCCTCCCGCCTGATCGGACCGCCCCAGGCCAGGTCCTCGGTCCTGGTCAATCGACGGACGGATGCCGACGGCATCCTGCTCGAGGTGCGGGCCGAGGACAGACCGGGGTTGTTCGCCAAGGTCATCGCGTCGATCCTGGGCAAGGGGGCGAGGATCGACTGGGTCGTGGTGCGGACCCGCGGCGCCGCGGTCGAGGACGTCTTCGCCCTGTCAGGCCCCGGAGCGGTACTCAGCACGGCCACGGAGGTGGAGTCCCTACTGCCCCGGCGCGATCCCGCCACGCCCGGCGTCGGGCGTGCCGATACCCTGTGAGCAGTCGTCGTCGACGACGCCGGGGCCACCACGCCCCCGGCCCGCGACCCAGGGAGCTGTAGCCGTGTTCGATTCCTTGTCCGATCGCCTGGCAGGTGCGCTCAAGGACCTGCGCGGAAAGGGGCGGCTCAGCGACGCCGACATCGACGCGACGGCGCGCGAGATCCGCCTGGCGCTGCTCGAGGCGGACGTCGCCCTCCCCGTCGTGCGCACGTTCATCTCGCGCGTCAAGGAACGGGCCAAGGGCTCCGAGGTGTCCGAGGCCCTCAACCCCGCGCAGCAGGTCGTCAAGATCGTCGACGCCGAACTCACCGCGATCCTGGGTGGCCAGGCGCGGCGCATCGAGTTCGCCAAGCAACCCCCGACGGTGATCATGCTCGCCGGTCTGCAGGGTGCGGGTAAGACCACTCTGGCGGGAAAGCTCGCGTACTGGCTCAAGGGCCAGGGTCACACCCCGCTCCTCGTCGCGTGCGACCTGCAGCGGCCGGGTGCGGTCGACCAGCTCCGGATCGTCGGCGAGCGCGCGGGCGTGCAGGTCTTCGCACCCCATCCCGGCACGTCCGTCGGGGGAGACGGCGAGGTCGTCGGCGTGCAGGAGCCGGTGGCCGTGGCCCAGCGGGGCCTCGCGCACGCCCGTGCCAAGATGCACGACGTCGTGATCGTCGACACCGCCGGCCGGTTGGGTATCGACGAGGAGCTCATGGCCCAGGCCAGGGGCATCCGTGACGCGGTCCAGCCGGACGAGACCTTCTTCGTCCTCGACGCGATGATCGGCCAGGACGCGGTGATGACCGCGGAGGCCTTCCGCGAGGGGGTCGGCTTCACCGGCGTCGTCCTGACCAAGCTCGACGGCGACGCCCGTGGCGGCGCCGCGCTGAGCGTCCGTGAGCTCACCGGCACCCCGATCATGTTCGCCTCCGACGGCGAGAAGCTCGAGGACTTCGACGTCTTCCACCCCGACCGCATGTCGAGCCGGATCCTCGGCATGGGCGACGTGCTCTCGCTCATCGAGCAGGCCGAGACCGTCTTCGACGCCAAGGACGCGGAGAAGACCGCGGCCAAGATCGGCTCGGGGGAGCTCACGCTCGAGGACTTCCTCGACCAGATGCTGATGATCCGCAAGATGGGCCCCATCGGAAACCTGCTGGGAATGTTGCCCGGGGGCAAGGAGATGAAGGCGGCCGTCGGCGACATCGACGAGAAGTACCTGGACCGTATCCAGGCGATCATCCGGGGGATGACGCCGGAGGAGCGTGCCGATCCGAAGATCATCAACGGATCCCGCCGCCAGCGCATCGCCAAGGGTTCCGGTGTCACGGTCACCGACGTCAACCAGCTGGTGGACCGGTTCTTCGAGGCCCGCAAGATGATGAGCCGCATGGCGGGTCAGATGGGCATGCCCGGAGCCGGCCGGAAGAACCAGCGCAAGGGCAAGAAGGGCAAGGGCAAGGGCCGCGGGCCGACCCAGCCCAAGAACAGGGGAATGATGCCCGGTGGGATGCCGGGGATGCCTCCGGGGATGCCGAGGATGCCGGGGATGCCCCCCGGAGGGATGCCGGATCTGTCCCAGATGCCGCCCGGACTCGACAAGCTCCCCCCGGGACTCGAGGGCATCGATCTGAACGACCTGAAGTTCCCCAAGCGCTGACCCGGTCGGCCGCGCGGGCACCGATTGGTACCAGCGGTGGCGGGGCGTTTAGACTGGTGCGCTGGACGCCGTCACCGGTGGGTCCCGTCGTGCTGGTCGCGAACGGGTGCCCGCGCCGAACGGCGGTCACCCGGAAGGCGAAACCGGGCCCCGCAACAGGTGCGGGAGTCGCTGAATCGCCACGTGACCCGCAAGAGAAAGCGAGACGCCACATGGCCGTCAAGATCAAGCTCACCCGCCTCGGCAAGATCCGTAACCCGCAGTACCGGGTGGTCGTGGCCGACGCCCGCACCCGCCGCGACGGACGCGCCATCGAGACGATCGGGCTCTACCGCCCCAAGGAGGAGCCGAGCTTCATCCAGATCGACTCCGAGCGTGCGCAGTACTGGCTCGGCGTGGGCGCCCTGCCCACCGAGGCCGTCGAGGCGCTCCTCAAGATCACCGGCGACTGGCAGAAGTTCAAGGGCCTCGAGGGCACCGAGGGCACCCTCCGGGTCGCCGAGCCCAAGCCCAGCAAGCTGGAGCTGTTCAACAAGGCGCTCGAGGAGGCCCAGGGCGAGCCGTCCGCCGAGGCCATCACCACCAAGCGCAAGGCCGAGAAGGCCAAGAAGGCCGAAGAGGCGAAGAAGGCCGAGGACGACGCGAAGAAGGCCGCCGCCGAGGCCTCCGAGGCCGAGTCCGCCGAGGCCGGGTCGCCCGACGCCGAGAACGCCGAGGCCTGAGTCCGATGAGTGACATGGTCGTCGACGCCGTCGACCATCTCGTCCGCGGCATCGTGTCGGATCCCGACGCGGTGTCCGTCAGGTCGAGCGGCGGTCGGCGCGGCACGGTGATCCGCGTGACCGTGTCGCCCGAGGACCTCGGACGCGTCATCGGCCGCGGCGGCCGTACCGCCTCCGCGATCCGGACGATCGTCTCCGCCGTCGGCGGGCCGGACGTGCGGGTCGACGTGGTCGACACCGACCGCTAGTCCCACTCGGAACCCACCCGCACCGGAAGGACACCATGGAACTCGTCGTGGGCCGCGTCGTCAAATCCCACGGAGTCCGCGGTGAGCTGGTGGTGGATGTGCGGACCGACTCGCCCCGTGACCGTTTCGCGGTGGGCGAGCGCCTGCTGGGCCGCACCGGCAAGGGGAACAACGTCACGGACCGAGAGGTCACCGTAGAAGCCGCCCGGGATCATTCCGGGCGGCTTCTCGTGCGCCTGGAGGGCGTCTCGGACCGCAACTCCGCCGACGAGTTGCGCGGGATGCTCCTGCTCGTGGACTCCGAGGCGTTGCCGGAGACCGGGGATCCGGACGAGTTCCATGACCACCAACTGGTGGGCCTGCGGGCCCTCGACACCGGTGGGGCAGAACTCGGTGAGGTCACCGAGGTCGTCCACACGCCGGGTGGGGAACTGCTCGCGGTGCGCCTCGCAAACGGTGCGGACGCGCTCGTGCCGTTCGTCACCCGGATCGTGCCCGAGGTGGACCTGGGTTCCGGTACGTGCGTCATCGACCCACCGGAGGGACTACTCGATCTGGGGACCTCGTGACGGGGACCGACGACACGGTTCCCGCTCCGCGACTCCGGCTCGACGTCGTCACCGCGTTCCCGGACTATCTCGCCCCGCTCCGTCTGGCGCTGCCCGGGCGGGCCATCGATCGCGGAATCCTGGATCTCGAGGTCCACGACCTCCGTGCGTGGGCCCACGACGTGCACCGGTCCGTCGACGACACCCCGTTCGGTGGGGGCCCCGGCATGGTCATGAGGCCGACGGTCTGGGGTGAGGCTCTCGACGAGCTGGTACCCCCGCCCGCGGACGACTCCGCAGAACGGTCTCTCCTCATCGTGCCCACTCCCGCCGGCCGGCCCTTCACCCAGGACGACGCCCACCGGTACGCCCGTCGCGGTCACCTGCTCTTCGCCTGCGGCAGATACGAGGGGATCGACCAGCGGGTGATCGACGAGGCCTCCACACGGATGGACGTGGAAGAGGTGAGCATCGGCGACTACGTGCTCATCGGGGGAGAGGTGGCGGTCCTGGTGATGGCGGAGGCCGTCGTCAGGCTCCTGCCGGGAGTCCTGGGCAACCAACGCAGCCACGAGGAGGACTCCTTCTCCGACGGGCTACTCGAGGGGCCGAGCTACACCCGACCCGAGGAGTGGCGGGGACGGCCGGTTCCCGCGGTGCTCAGGAGCGGCGACCACGCGAAGATCGCGCGGTGGCGGCGAGACGAGTCACTGCGACGCACCGCGCAGCGCCGACCTGAGCTGCTCGACGGCGCAGATCTCCGTCCGGCGGACCTGGAGACGCTCGCCTCCGTCGGCTGGACGCCCCGCGCGGGCTGATTTGGGGCGGGCGGGCCGGGAATGGCACACTAGCGAGGTTGATCATCCGGGCGCATCCGTGCGTCCGCGGACGGTCGCGCTGATCCGGGCACGAACCGGTCGTCCCGCCGGGAGGCGGGCGCCAGGGTCCTCTGTCCTCAATTCCTGACATCCGAGGAACACAATGAACACTCTCGACTTCATCGACAACAAGTCTCTCCGCGACGACATTCCGGCGTTCCGCCCCGGCGACACGCTCGACGTGCACGTCAAGGTCATCGAGGGCTCCAAGGAGCGCGTCCAGGTCTTCAAGGGTGTCGTGATCCGCCGCCAGGGCGGTGGCGTCCGGGAGACCTTCACCGTCCGCAAGGTCTCCTTCGGCGTCGGCGTCGAGCGCACCTTCCCGGTCCACTCGCCCACCATCGACCACATCGACGTCCTGACCCGCGGAGACGTCCGTCGCGCCAAGCTGTACTACCTCCGCAACCTCCGCGGCAAGGCCGCGAAGATCAAGGAGAAGCGCTGAGCGCATAGAGCGGGTCGGACTCGGCCGCCGTGTGCGGTGGCCGATCGACTACGCTCGTCCGGGTGAGCAGCACCGAATCACCCGGACAGAACCCCTCCGAGCCGGGCCCCCGAGAAGACGGGGACCCGGCTCGAGGCGTGGGTGGGGGTCGACGCGACGCGCGGACCACCGAGAAGAAGGGGCAGCCCTGGTACATCGAGATCCCCATGTTGGTGGTGATCGCGCTGGTGCTGGTGTTCGTCTTCCAGACCTTCGTCGGGCGGGTCTACCAGATCCCGTCGGAGTCGATGGAGCCCACGCTGCACGGATGTGCCGGCTGCACGGGTGACCGGATCTTCGTGGACAAGATCTCGTACCGGTTCGGCGATCCGCAGCCCGGGGACGTCGTGGTGTTCGAGGGGCCGGATTCCTGGAACCAGGGATACCAGTCCATCCGTTCTGACAACCCGGTGATACGGACCCTGCAGGACGTCGGAGGGGTCATCGGCATCGTCCCACCCGACCAGAACGACATGGTCAAGCGCGTGGTCGCCGTGGGTGGTCAGACCGTGGGCGGGTGCTCGCCGGACGGTGGCCTCCTCGTGGACGGCGAGCCCCTGGACGAGCCGTACCTCAACGCGGATCCCGCCCTCGAACGCAACCCGCTCAACTGCGCGTTCGGACCGGTCACCGTCCCGGAGGGAAACTACTGGGTGATGGGTGACAACCGGGGCAATTCCGCCGACTCCCGCTACCACATGGGCGACGAGTTCCAGGGCACCGTCCCCGGGGGGAACGTCATCGGCAAGGTGCAGGCCATCATCCTCCCGTTCAACCGGATCGGGTCCGTCCCCTCGCCGGACATCCACGCGGGGTGAGCCCGGTCCGACCGGGCCGGGTCAGGGTGACCCGGCGTGACGGACGGCTGGCACTCGAGGCGGCCCTGGGACGGCGCGGCCTCGGGCCGGTCGCCGGGGTCGACGAAGCCGGACGCGGGTCGTGCGCGGGTCCGCTGGTGGTGGCGGCATGCGTTCTGGGTGACCGCCTCCCCCCGGATCTCGCCGACCTCGACGACTCCAAGAAGTTGTCCCCGCCCACCCGGGAACGGCTCCACGACGCCGTGCTGCGGAGGGCGACCGCCGTGTCCGTGGTGGTGATCGAGCCCGATCGGATCGACGAGCGGGGTGTGCACCGGTGCAACCTCGAGGGGATGCGTCGTGCGGTGGCCGCTCTCGACCCGGCACCCGGCTTCGTCCTCACCGACGGGTTCGCCGTGGACGGGCTCGGATGCCAGTCCACGGCGGTGATCGGGGGCGACGCGGTCGTCGCATCCATCGCCGCCGCGAGTGTCCTCGCAAAGGTCACCCGCGATCGGATTATGGTGGACCTCGACCCGAGGTACCCGGGCTACGGGTTCGCCGCCCACAAGGGGTACAGCACCGCGGGTCACGCCAGGGCGATCGAGCAGCTCGGTCCCAGCGACATCCACCGGATGTCGTACGCCAACGTCCGTCGCGCCGCCCAGGCGCATTCGAGGAGCAGCACTAGATGAGCGCCGAGGATCTGGAGAACTACGAGACCGAGATGGAGCTCTCGCTGTACCGCGAGTACCGCGACATCGTCGGTCAGTTCACCTACGTCGTCGAGACGGAGCGGCGCTTCTATCTCGCGAACGCGGTCGAACTGATCCCGAGGTCCGCGGACGGTGAGGTCTACTTCGACGTCCGGATGTCGGACGCCTGGGTGTGGGACATGTACCGGCCTGCCCGTTTCGTGAAGTACGTGCGGGTCCTGACCTTCAAGGACGTCAACATCGAGGAGCTCGACAAGCCCGAACTCCGCCTCCCGGAGTAGTACCCGGCGGCTGGTCCTCCACAGCCTCCGGCGCCTCCACAGGGTGCTCCCGGCCCGATCCGCGTCCAGCGGATCGGGCCGGTGTCGTGGTGCAGGGTGAGCCGCGGTGGCCCGGACGGACCGGGCCGCCGGGGAGGGGCTCGGGATGGCGGGGGACAGGGCGGGATCGCCCACCGGCACGCACGGGGGTGACGGTCGCCGACGGACCGGGGCGATCGGGGAGGCGCATGCGGCGGGGTTGATCGAGGCGCGTGGGGGCGCGGTGATCAGCCGGAACTGGCGGAGCCGGACGGGGGAGCTCGACCTGGTCGCCCTGGACGCCGCGGGCCGGTTACGGTTCGTCGAGGTCCGCACGCGGACCGGCACCGGGTTCGGGACGCCGGCCGAATCGGTGACCGCGGTCAAGCGGCGCCGTCTGCGCACGCTGGCACGGGAGTGGCTGGCGGCCAACCCGGGTCCCTGGCGTCAGGTCTGCTTCGACGTGATCGGAGTGGATCTCGCGGACCCCTCCCGTCCGAGGCTGGAACTGTTCGAGGACGTGTTCTGAGATGGCGCTCGGACGGACGTGGGCGGTGACCCTCTCGGGGATCGGTGGCCAGCTCGTCGAGGTCGAGGCCGATGTGGGGCGCGGACTTCCCGGGGTGAGCATCGTGGGGATGGGTGACGGCGCGGTCATGCAGTCCAGGGAGAGGATGCGGGCGGCGGTGGTCAACTCGGGCCTGTCCTGGCCGACCGGGAAGGTGGTGCTCTCGCTGTCGCCCGCGGCGCTGCCCAAGCGCGGATCGGGATTCGACGTGGCGCTCGCGATCGGGGCCCTCACCGCGTCGAGCGAGCTACCGGCCGGGGGGTTCGAGGGCACACTGCTGGTCGGTGAGTTGGCGCTCGACGGTCGCGTCCGCCCGGTCCGTGGGGTGCTGCCGGCGGTGCTCGCGGCGCGGGACGCCGGTCTCCGGCGCGCGATCGTGCCGGCCGGGAATCTGGCGGAGGCCAGGTTGGTGGGCGGCATCGATACGGCGGGGGTGGAGTCCCTCGCGATGCTGGCGGCATGGAGCCGAGGCGTCGGCGACCTGGTCACCGTGGCCCCGGAACCGCCGGCCGCGGGAACGGACGACGGGGTCGACCTGGCGGAGGTCCACGGCCAGGACGATTGCCGGCGCGCGATCGAGGTCGCGGCGGCCGGGGGGCACGCGCTGCTCCTGCGGGGGGCGCCCGGGACGGGCAAGACGATGCTGGCCCGGCGTCTGCCCGGTCTACTACCGGATCTGGGGGAGCGGGAGGCGCTCGAGGCCACGGCGATCCACTCGGTGATGGGCCGCCTGTCGGACCACGACCCGCTGCTCCGGCGCCCGCCGTTCGTCGCCCCACACCACACCGCGTCGGCGGCAGCGCTCGTCGGCGGTGGGAACAACACCGCCAAGCCGGGGGCCGCTACCCTCGCGCACCGGGGTGTGCTCTTCCTGGACGAATGCGCGGAGTTCCCGGGACGGGTTCTGGACAGCCTGCGGACTCCGCTCGAGGACGGGGAGGTGCGCATCGCGCGCCGGGACGGGGTCTCGGTGTTCCCCGCACGATTCCAACTGATCATGGCGGCGAACGACTGCCCTTGTGGTTCACCGCGTCCCTCCGACTGCACCTGCACCCCCGACGCGCGCCGCCGCTACGGCAAGTCGTTGACCGGCCCGCTGCGCGACCGGGTGGACATCCTGGCCCGGACCCTGCCGTTGGGGTCAGGTCTGTTCGCGGTCGGCGAGGAGGAGGACAGCGCAGTGGTGCGTGCCAGGGTCGCGCGGGCCCGGGGGGCGGCAGCCGAGAGGTGGGCGGCGTGTCCGGATGCCGCGGGCGCCCGGGCGAACGCCGACGTCCCCGGGAGGGTGCTGCGCACGGTGCGTGGGCTCGACCCCCGCGCACTGCGACCGCTCAACCGATCCCTGGCGCTCGGGGTGCTGTCGCCCCGGGGGGTGGACAGGTGCCTACGGCTGGCGTGGACGGTCGCCGATCTCGACGGCGCAGGGGTCCCCGGGGAAGCGCACGTGTCCGAGGCACTCGTGCTGAGGGGGGAGGACTGATGGACGGCGGTGACGGCGTGGTGGTGACCCCGGAGGTCCGCCGGGCCTACGCGTACCTGGGGGCGGTGACGGAACGGCCGACGGCGGAACTGTGGGATCTGGTGGACGAGGTCGGACCGATCGAGGCCTGCGACCGCATCAGGGTGGCGCGGGTGCCGGAGGCGCTCGCGGAGCAGTCGGCGTCCCGACGTGACCGCGTGGACGGCGCGGCACTCATGGATTCCGCCGGCGAGGTCGGCGCCCATCTGGTGGTCCCCGGGGACCCGGGGTGGCCGGCACACGCCCTCGAACCGCTGGACCGACCGAGGGGTCGACGCCGGGGCGGCCACGGCGGGGTCGCGACCGCGCTGCGCCCGCTGGGCCTGTGGTGGCGGGGGACCGCCGATCCCGCCCTGTCGCTGGGACGATCCGTTGCCGTGGTGGGCACCCGCGCGCCCACGCCGTACGGTCGTGCCGTGGCCGCGGATCTCGCCTCGGGCGTCTGTGCAGAGGGGTTCACGGTGGTCTCGGGAGGCGCGTTCGGCATCGACGCGGCCGCTCACCGCGCGGTCCTCGGTGCAGGTGGGTGCACGATCGCGGTGCTCGCCGGTGGCGTCGACCGGCTCTATCCCCGCGGCAACGACGGGATGCTGAGAGCGGTCGCGGAGTCGGGGGCGGTGGTCTCGGCGCAGGCTCCCGGTACCGGGGTGACCCGGTACCGGTTCCTCGACCGGAACAGGCTCATCGCGGCCCTGTCCCGGGCGACGGTGGTGGTCGAGGCGGCCGCTCGCAGCGGCGCGTTGAGTACCGCGGCGTGGGCCGCGGCCTTGGACCGTCCGGTGGGCGCAGTCCCCGGACCGGTCACGTCGGTCGCCTCGGTGGGGTGCCATCTGCTCGTGCGGGACAGGGGAGCGGTCCTGGTCGGCAGGACCGCCGACCTGATCGAGCTGGCCGGCGACATGGGGGAGACCGCCGCGCCGCCGACCGGGCACTTGAGTTCCTGGGACGGGCTGGACGACGTGACCCGTCGGATCCTGGAGGCGCTGCCCGTCACCGGCGGATCCGCGCCGGCCGAGATCGCGGCGTCCGCGGGGACGGCGCCGACCGTCACTCGCGCGGTACTGGGCCGGCTGCTGTCCGCGGGCGCGGCGGTCCGCGGTCCGGAAGGGTGGCGCAGATCCGGGGACGGCGGTGTCCAGCTGACGATCCCCGTCACGTGAAGCGGTCGACGCGCTTGCGCGCCAGGGTGACGCACGTGACAATTGGTACCCATGGGACATCCGGGCGGTGCGGACGACGGTCACGACGGGCCCCGGTCTCCGCTCGAGGACGTCATCGACGACTACGTCCGGGATCTGAGAACCGGCCAGTCGCGCTCAGAGGCCACCGCGCGTTCCTACCGCTCCGACGTCCGTGCGTTGGTCGCCTATCTGGGAGCGGACGGCGACGGGCCGGACACGGCGACCGATCTCGCCGCGGCCCTCACCCTGCCGGCGCTCAGGGGGTGGCTGGCCGCCCAGGTCGTGGCCGGCGCGGCCCGGTCGACCATCGCCCGGCGGGTGGCCGCCGCCCGGTCGTTCAGCACGTGGGCCTGTCGCCGAGGTGTGCTCCCCACGGACGTGGCGGCCCGGTTGGAGGCACCCCGGGCGCGACGTCACCTCCCACAGGTCCTCGATCGGGCCCAGGCCGCCGAGACGATCCGGACCGCCGAGCTCGGGGCCGCAGAGGGCGATCCGATCGCCCTCCGTGATCGTCTGGTCGTGGAGCTGCTCTACTCGTGCGGTGTCCGCGTGGCCGAGCTCTGCGGAGTGGACGTGGACGACGTCGACACCGGGCGCCGGCTCCTGCGGGTGACCGGCAAGGGCGACAGGGAACGCGCGGTCCCCTACGGCCCGCCCGCCGAGCGTGCACTGCGCGCCTGGCTCGACGGCGGCAGGCCCGCGCTGGCCACCTCCGCCTCGGGTCCGGCGCTGCTCCTGGGGGCGCGCGGAGGCCGCCTCGACCCCCGGGCCGCGCGCCGGGTGGTCAACGAGGTCACGGCCGCCACCCCCGGATCGCCGCAGGTCTCGCCCCACGCCCTGCGTCACAGCAGCGCCACACACCTGCTCGAGGGTGGAGCCGACCTCCGCCACGTCCAGGAACTGCTGGGTCACTCGACTCCGGCGACCACCCAGATCTACACGCACGTCTCGGCGGAACGCCTCCGTGCCGCCTACCGGGGCGCCCATCCGAGAGCCTGACAGGTTCGGTCCGTGGAGGGGTCAGCCGAACCCGTCGCCGGGAAGGGTCGGCTTGAGGCGGATCGGCCTGTCCTCGACCGCCAACAGGCTCAGCGGATCGAGGTAGTCGTCGTCGTTTCCCGACGGCCCACCCGAGGCCAGGCGCGCGCCCCAGTGGAGGCAGGAGTCGACGGGACACCCGGCGTGGCCGGTGAGAAGGTGCGCCACCACATCCCCGGTGGTGACGCCGTCCCCGGTGCGCACGGTGGCCCGCACCGGTTCGTAGGTCGTGCGCAGTCCCGAGCCGTGGTCGATCGAGAGCACCGGACGACCGCCGACAGGGCCCGCGAACAGCACCGTGCCGCCGGCGGGTGCGTGAATCGGTGTCAGGAGTGGCGCCGCCAGGTCCACCCCCCGATGGCCGGCCAGCCAGCGCTCGGCGGGAGGGTCGAAGGGCGTCACCACCGCCACCGGACCGGGGAGCGGCCTCCTCAGGTCCCGGCGAGGGGGATCCGGGACGGCGGTGGCGGGAGGGACCACGACGAGGGTCGCGACGACGGCCGCGGCCACCGTCGCGGCCGCGGTGGCGATCACCGACGGTCGGAGGCGCGGCGTCGCGGCGGTCGGTGTCGGGGGGCTCATGGATCGAGTACACCCGGAGACGCGGCGGGGAATCCGACCGACAGGCCCCGCTGTGGAGGAGGTCCACGACCTTCCACAGGGGCGGGACGGCTATCGATCGCGTGTTGGAGTGCGGGCGCGGGCGGGTTATGATTGCCGATGCGGTCGACTGACGTCGATTGACTTCGCGTGTCCTGCACCTCCCTCGGGAGGTGCATCCGGACCCGGGGCCTCACAGCCCCGGCTTCACCGGACACCGGACCCGTAGGTGCCCCTGCTCGTCGGGGGTTCGGTCCGCTGCGGTCACCAGGGCCCGAGACCACCCGGTTTCTCGGGCGTAACCCGATACACACCAGAAAGCGAGGACGAGGGCCTCGCGGTCCGGCTGCTTCCAAGCCGGACGAGCCCCTCAACACTTCCATGGCAGTCATCTCCATGAAGCAGCTGCTCGACGCGGGCGCACACTTCGGTCACCAGACCCGTCGTTGGAACCCGAAGATGCGGCGGTTCATCTTCACCGACCGCAACGGCATCTACATCATCGACCTTCAGCAGACGCTCACGTACATCGACCAGGCGTACGAGTTCGTCAAGGAGACCGTCGCCCACGGAGGCACGGTCCTGTTCGTCGGCACCAAGAAGCAGGCCCAGGAGGCCATCGCCGAAGAGGCCGCGAAGGTCGGGATGCCCTACGTCAACCAGCGGTGGCTGGGCGGCATGCTCACCAACTTCCAGACCGTGCACCAGCGCCTCATCCGCCTCAAGGAGCTCGAGGCGATGGAGCAGTCGGGTGGATTCGAGGGACGCACCAAGAAGGAGATTCTCATGCTCACGCGTGAGATGACCAAGCTGGCGCGCACCCTCGGCGGCATGCGGGACATGACCAAGGTCCCGTCCGTCGTGTGGATCGTCGACACCAACAAGGAGCATATCGCCGTCGGCGAGGCACGCAAGCTCAACATCCCGGTCGTCGCCCTGCTCGACACGAACTGTGATCCCGACCTCGTGGACTACCCGATCCCGGCCAACGACGACGCGATCCGCTCGGTCAGCGTCCTGACCCGGGTCATCGCCTCGGCCGTCGCCGAGGGCCTCAAGGCCCGTTCACAGGCGGGCAAGGCCACCGGCGAAGAGGCCGAGCCCCTCGCCGAGTGGGAGGCCGAGCAGCTCGACCAGGTGACCGGTGAGACCGCGGCACCCGAGGGCGAGACGGCAGCCGAGGCCCCCGCGGCCGAGGCCACCGCGACCGAGGCCCCCGCGGCCGAGGCCGAGGCCGCTGCGACGGAGGCCCCCGCGGCCGAGTCCACCGAGGCCTGATCTCCCACCACCAGCTCGAGCACGTCGGGCCCGGCCGCCCACGATCCCCACGCGGGATCTCCCGGGGGCCGGGCCCGACGTGTCGGTGACGGTGGGCGAGGGTCCCCCGGCGCCGAGGCGTCTAGGGTGGAGTCGATCGCGCCCGCCGGCCGACGTCAACAACTTCCGACACATCACGAACTCTTTTTAGGAGGGTCGCCCCACCATGGCGAACTACACCGCTGCCGACGTCAAGCGTCTGCGTGAGCTCACCGGCTCCGGGATGATGGACTGCAAGAAGGCACTCGAGGAGACCGACGGCGACTTCGACAAGGCCGTCGAGGTCCTGCGTATCAAGGGCGCCAAGGACGTGGGCAAGCGTGCGGAGCGCACCACCGCCGAGGGCCTCGTCGCCGTCAAGGACGGTGTCATGATCGAACTCAACTCCGAGACCGACTTCGTGGCGAAGAGCGCCGAGTTCATCGCGCTGGCCGACAAGATCGTCGACGTCGCCGCCTCCCAGGGCATCTCCGACCTCGACGCCCTCAACGGCGCCGAGCTCGACGGGTCGACGGTCGCCGACGCGGTGGTCTCGTTCTCCGCCAAGTCCGGCGAGAAGCTGGTCCTGCGTCGCGTGGGCAAGCTCGACGGCCCCGTCGCGGTCTACCTCCACAAGCGCTCCTCCGACCTCCCGCCGGCCGTCGGCGTGATGGTGGCCTACCAGGGCGAGGGCGAGTCCGCCGAGGCCGCCGCCCGCTCGGCCGCCATGCAGATCGCCGCGCTCAAGGCGCAGTACGTCTCGCGCGACGAGGTGCCCGCCGAGATCGTGGCCAAGGAGCGCGAGATCGCGGAGGCCACCGCCCGCGAGGAGGGCAAGCCCGAGCAGGCTCTGCAGAAGATCGTCGAGGGTCGTCTCAACGGCTTCTACAAGGACGTCGTCCTCCTGGACCAGCCGTCCGTCACCGACAGCAAGAAGACCGTCGGCGCGCTCCTCACCGAGGCCGGCGCCACGGTGACGGCCTTCCTCCGTTTCGAGGTCGGCCAGGCCTGATCCGCCCCTGGTACCCGCGCTCGCGGGTACTCCTCCGACGGCGGCACCCGGACTCCCGGGTGCCGCCGTCGGCGCGTGTCCGACCGGCCCCGTACGCGGGCGCGCGGGCTGCGGTGTGGCGGCGGTGGCGATAGGGCAGAATAGACGAGGTCCCACCAAGGGCCGTACGGCTTCTCGACGACGACGTCGGGGGCGTTGACGCACGAGACGGGCGTGATCCGTCCGGGACGAGGAGAGCGATGACCGACCCGCGGGACGGCTACAAGCGTGTGATGCTCAAGCTGGGCGGAGAGATGTTCGGCGGGGGCGGCGTGGGGATCGACCCCGATGTGGTCCAGTCGGTCGCCAGGCAGATCGCCGAGGTGTCCCGCACGGGCGCGCAGATCGCGATCGTCATCGGCGGCGGGAACTTCTTCCGCGGCGCCCAGTTGCAGCAGCGTGGCCTCGACCGCGCACGGAGCGACTACATGGGGATGCTCGGCACCGTCATGAACTGTCTGGCGCTGCAGGACTTCCTCGAGCAGGAGGGCGTGTCCACGCGGGTGCAGACCGCCATCCACATGGGTCAGGTCGCGGAACCGTACATCCCCCTTCGTGCCGAGAGGCATCTGGAGAAGGGGCGTGTGGTGATCTTCGGCGCGGGCATGGGAATGCCCTACTTCTCCACCGACACGACAGCCGCCCAACGGGCGCTCGAGATCAAGGCCGAGGTGCTGTTGATGGCCAAGGCCGTCGACGGGATCTACTCGGACGACCCGCGGACCAACCCCGACGCCGAACTCTTCGCACGGATCGAGCACCGCGAGTGCCTGGAACGGGGACTGAAGGTCGCCGACACGACCGCGTTCAGCCTCTGCATGGACAACAAGATGCCCATCCTGGTCTTCAACCTCCTCACCGAGGGCAACATCGCGCGCGCCGTCGCCGGTGAGGAGATCGGGACCCTGGTCAGCAGCCCGGCCTGAGGCGCGGGATCCGCGCCCCTCATCCACGTAGAGAACGGAAGACAACACATGATCGACGACACCCTGCTCGAGGCCGAGGAGAAGATGGAGAAGGCCGTGGAGCACGTCCGTGACGAGCTCGCCGCCATCCGTACCGGTCGCGCCAACCCCGGCATGTTCAACCGGGTGCTCTGCGAGTACTACGGGACCCTGACCCCCATCACCCAGATGGCGAGTATCGCGGTGCCCGAGCCCCGGATGCTCATCATCAAGCCGTACGAGATGTCCCAGATCGGTCCGATCGAGAACGCCATCCGGAACTCGGATCTCGGCGTCAACCCGACCAACGACGGCCAGGTTCTGCGCGTGACGGTCCCACAGCTCACCGAGGAGCGCCGGCGCGATCTGGTCAAGCAGGCCAAGTCGAAGGCCGAGGACGGGCGTATCGCGCTCCGTGGCGTCCGGCGTAAGGCGATGGACGAGCTCAAGCGCATCGTCAAGGACGGTGAGGCGGGCGAGGACGAGGTCAACGCCGCCGAGAAGGAACTCGACAAGCTCACCCATCGCTTCGTGGCAGACGTGGACGAGCTCGTCAAGGCCAAGGAAGGCGAGCTGATGGAGGTCTGATCTTCCATCACCTTCCGACCCACCCCCGAGACTCGAGGAGAATGCCGTGGACACCGCCCCGCCCGGCCCACCCGGGCCCACCGCCGCGGCCGCGGCTCCGCCGTCGCGGGCGGGCAGGGACCTGACCCGCGCCATCCCCGTGGGAATCGGGCTCGGGGCGCTGGTGATCGCGAGCATCGCGTTCAACCCCAGGGCCTGGTACCTGGTCGCGGCCGGTGCCGTGGCCATCGGGACCTGGGAGGTGTTCAAGCGGCTCCGGCAGGCGCAGTTCCGCCTCCCACTGGTGCCCCTGCTCCTCGGTGGACAGGCGATGGTCTGGGCCGGGTTCTTCGCCGAGGCAAAGGGCGCCTTCGCCGCGTTCGCCGCCACCACCGTCCTGGTCCTGGTCTGGCGCCTCCTGATGGCGGGACTGACCACGGCCCCACAGAACTATTTCCGGGACGTCTCGGTCGCCGTGTTCGTCCTCGTGTGGATCGCGGTCCCGGGCGCTCTCGGCGCCATGCTCGCGGACGGCGACCACGGGGCGCAGCGAGTCGTCGCCCTGATCCTGTTGGTGGTGTGTTCGGACGTCGGGGGATACGTCACCGGCGTGCTGTTCGGCAGACATCCGATGGCGCCCGCGGTGAGCCCCAAGAAGTCGTGGGAGGGTTTCGCCGGATCGATGGTGTTCGCCATCATCGGCGGGGCGCTCGTGGTGGTGCTGCTGTTCGACGACAACTTCCTCAAGGGCGTCCTGCTCGGCGTCCTCACTGTCTTCACGGCGACCCTGGGCGACCTCATCGAGTCACAGGTCAAGCGTGACCTCGGCATCAAGGACATGGGCACCATGCTGCCGGGTCACGGCGGGTTCATGGACCGCCTCGACTCGGTCCTGCCCACCGCCGTCGTGGTGTGGATCATCTTCACCTACGTCGTCCCGACCTGAGCGTGCGGGGGCGCGCTCACCGGCGGTCGGCCGTGGGGACGACACCCCTCAGTGGTGGCGGGCCGACACCTTGCGCGCCTTCCGGGCGCGCATCCGCAGCTGCAGGATCCGGAATCCGGCGAACAGCGCCATGATCAGCGCGCCGGCGATGGCGGCGAACAGGATCAGGACCCCCAGGGGGAGGCTGAACTCCAGCCCCAGATACCGCACGCCCGTGGACGTGGTGTTCTGCGCGATGAAGATCAGCAACAGGATCGTCACCAGGGCGCCGAGGACCAGTCCCACCCAGGCCGACCCCAGCTTGCCGCCGTGGGTGTCCATGACGTCGTCGTCGTGGCTCCCGCGTCCACCGCGTGAGTCCCCGGCGGGGACCGTCGCAGGAGCCGAGGCGTGGGTGTCCTCGACCGGCGCGATCTCCGCTGCTCCGGCGGTGTGGTCGGTGTGCTGGGGATCAACTGGTTCGTGCGAACGCGTGGCCATGGGAGGACTCTATTCCCTCACCGGCGCCGACGGCATCCGCTGGCGGTGTGTCGTGCGGTCCGGTTTCTGACACAATGGCAGCCATCATGGTTGAACCACTACCCCTCGTCTTCGACGCCCCCCGCCGGGGTCTTCCGCCTCGTCACTTCGCCGACCTCGACGCAGAGGGCCGGGCTGCGGCGATGAGCGAACTGGGGGTCCCCGCCTTCCGGGGGAAGCAGCTCGCCAACCAGTACTTCGGACGACTCGAGGCCGACCCCGCGGAGATGACGGACCTCCCGGTCGGTCTGCGTGAACAGATCGGTTCCGAGTTGTTCCCGCGCCTGGCCTCCTCGGTCCGGCACATCTCCGCCGACGGGGGCACCACGCGCAAGACGTTGTGGAAGCTGCACGACGGCTCGCTGGTGGAGAGCGTGCTCATGCGCTACCCGGACCGGGCGACGCTGTGCATCTCCAGCCAGGCCGGGTGCGGCATGGCGTGCCCGTTCTGCGCCACCGGCCAGGCCGGGCTCGACCGCAACCTCTCGGCCGCCGAGATCCTCGAGCAGGTGCGCGAGGCCGCCCGGGCGATGCGGGACGGCGAGGTCCCCGGCGGCCCGGGACGACTGTCCAACGTGGTGTTCATGGGGATGGGTGAGCCGCTGGCCAACTACAAGCGGGTCCTCACGGCTGTCCGGGGGATCGTCTCGCCGCCGCCGTCCGGGTTCGGATTGTCCCAGCGTTCGGTCACGGTCTCGACGGTCGGAGTCGTCCCCGCGATCCATCGCCTCGCGGAGGAGGGACTCCAGGTGACCCTGGCGGTCTCGCTGCACACCCCTGACGACGAACTGCGCGACACCCTCGTGCCGGTCAACAACCGGTGGCCCGTCTCCGAGGTCATGGACGCCGCGCGGCACTACGCCGACGCCACGGGCCGGCGGGTGTCGATCGAGTACGCGTTGATCCGCGATGTGAACGACCAGACGTGGCGCGGGGAGATGCTCGGTCGGCTGCTCGTACAGCGCCTCGGGCCCATGGCCCACGTCAACCTGATCCCTCTCAACCCGACTCCGGGCAGCGAGTGGGACGCCAGCCCGAAGCCCCAGCAGGACGCGTTCGTCGCCGCGGTCCAGCAGTCCGGTGTCTCCTGCACCGTCCGGGACACCCGTGGGCAGGAGATCGCCGCCGCCTGCGGCCAGCTCGCCGCCGAAGGCTGAGCTCCGAGGGCCGATCACCGTGAGGTGAGCCCGGGCCGTCCCCGATCA
>NZ_BAAAQG010000002.1:0-184997 GCF_039531545.1 Dietzia cercidiphylli | reverse complement strand
CGTGCAGTGGCTCTCAGCGCTTGGCGGGAGCCGTCGCGACCGCGCCGGTCGCCGCGGCGCCGAACACCGAGTAGTGATCAGCCGGGACCTCGTAGACCCTGGCCTTCTTGAGGCTGTCGTCCTTCTTCGGTCGCAGCGACAGGAACATCCACACGGCGAGGAACACGGCGATGCTGACCAGCCAGATGTCCTCGACCCTGCCCACGTGGTTGCCGAACAGCATGGCCAGGAGGAACAACACGAAGAAGCCGCCCACGACGAGGCCGACCTTCCTGTTGTGCTGGTGCCAGCCCCACTGGACCGAGGGCTCGTCGAGGGAGCTGATGCCCCCCACGACGATTTCCTTGCTGGTGTGGTGCCCGTCCGCGCTCATGCTCCCCGGTTCTCCTCACGGCTCGCTGGCAGCCCCGCGGGCCGCCGACATCCCGCTCAGTCTGGCACACGCCCGGCCGGGGTCGACGGGTAACCCGCCGGTGTCACGCCCCCGACGCGTCACGCGATGCGGCGCCCGGCGCCCCGGACGTGGACAATGACGGTGTGACCACGCGCGTTCTCATCCTCGGAAGCACCGGCTCGATCGGTACCCAGGCACTGGAGGTGACCTCCGAGGCCGGCCCCGGCCGGTTCGAGGTCGTGGGCCTGGCCGCGGGCGGCGGTCGGGTGGACCTCCTCGGTGAGCAGATCGCGGCGACGGGAGCCGGCTACGTCGCCGTCTCGGATCCCGCCGGCGCCGCGCGGATCCGGTCGGAGTTCCCCGCGGTGACCGTCTTCGACGGGCCGGGTGGCGCGACCGAGTTGGTCGGGGCGGTGGAGGCGGACGTCGTCCTCAACGGCATCGACGGCTCGATCGGACTCGGTCCCACCCTCGCCGCGCTGGCGACCGGCGCCCGCCTGGCGTTGGCCAACAAGGAGTCGCTCGTCGCCGGTGGTGCGCTGGTGACCGGCGCCGCCGCCCCGGGGCAGTTGGTGCCCGTGGACTCCGAACACTCGGCCATGGCGCAGTGCCTGCGATCGGGCACCGCGGACGAGGTCGCCGGCCTCGTCCTGACCGCGTCCGGAGGTCCGTTCCGGGGCAGGACGCGCGCGCAGCTGGCGGACGTCACCGCGGAGCAGGCGTTGCGGCATCCCACGTGGGCGATGGGGCGGATGATCACACTGAACTCGGCCACCCTGGTCAACAAGGCGCTCGAGCTCATCGAGGCGCATCTGTTGTTCGGGGTGCCGTACGAGAAGATCGAGGTGACCGTCCACCCCCAGTCGGTGGTCCACTCGGCCGTGACCTTCGTCGACGGTGCCACCATCGCCAAGGCGTCTCCTCCGTCGATGAAGCTGCCCATCGCGCTGGCTCTCGGCTGGCCGGACCGAATCCCCGGGGCCACGACACCTCTCGACTTCTCCCGGTCCCACTCCTGGACGTTCGAGCCCGTGGACGAGCAGACGTTCCCCGCGATCTCCGTCGCCCGCGCGGCCGGATCGGCGGGAGGGCTGCGCACGGCGGTGTTCAACGCCGCGAACGAGGAGGCCGCGCCGGCCTTCCTCGACGGGAGGATCGGCTTCACCGAGATCGTCGACGTGGTGGCCGAGACGGTCGCGGCGGCGGACGAGTGGTCGTCCGATCCGCGCGACCTCGACGACGTGACGGCGGCGGAGTCCTGGGCACGGCGCCATGCCGCCACGCTCGTCGCGGGCCGGGAGGGCTGAGTCGTGATGGTGCTCGGGATCGTGCTCTTCGCACTCGGGATCATGGTGTCGATCGTGCTCCACGAGTACGGGCACATGCGGGTGGCGCAGTGGTCGGGAATGAAGGTCCGCCGGTTCTTCGTCGGCTTCGGTCCGACCGTGTGGTCCGTGCGGCGCGGCGGGATCGAGTACGGCCTCAAGGCGGTTCCGCTGGGCGGGTTCTGCGATATCGCCGGGATGACCGCGTACGACGAGCTGGCCCCGGAGGACGAACCCAGGGCCATGTGGCGTCAGGCGTGGTGGAAGCGCGTGGCGGTGCTGTTGGCCGGGCCGGCCATGAACATCGTCCTGGCGATCGCGCTCTTCTACACGGTCGCCCTGGGGTGGGGGCTGGTCAACCGCGACGTCCAACCGATCCCGACCGACCGGGTCGCGGCGGTGGTGGGCGACACCTGCGCGGGGGCGGACCGGTGTGGAGTCGGTGTCGGCCCGGCGGGTGAGGCCGGCATCCTGGCCGGCGACCGGATCACCTCGGTCGACGGCCTTCCGGTGGACAGTTGGTCCGATCTGTCCGAGGTGGTCTCCGCGCGTCCCGGCCAGACCGTCCCCGTCACGCTCGACCGCGCGGGGGAGACCGTGACGACGACGGCGAGCCTGACCTCGTCCTCCGTGGGTGGTCAGGAGAGGGGGGCGCTGGGGGTGCAGCTGTCCGAGGAGGGCATCCCGCAGGAGATCCTCGACGACCCCGCCTATCAGACGGTCAACACCTACGATGCGCTCGGTGCGGTCCCGGCGACCTTCGTGTTCACCGGGGAGATGATCGAGGCCACGATCGACGGACTCATCTCGTTCCCGTCCAAGATCCCGGCGGTGGCGGCGTCGATCTTCGGCGCCGAACGGGCCGATGACTCGCCGGTCTCCGTGGTGGGTGCGAGCCACATCGGTGGCCAGGCGGCCGAGCAGGGTGCGTGGTGGCTGTTCCTGCTCTTCCTCGCGGGGCTGAACCTGTTCCTCGGGGCGTTCAACCTCGTCCCGCTCACCCCGTTCGACGGCGGCCACATCGCGGTGGTGTTCTACGAGAAGATCCGCGACGCGCTACGGCGGCTCCGCGGGCTGGCACCGGGCGGCCCGGCGGACTACGAGAAACTCGCGCCGATCACCATCGGTGTGTTCGTCCTGTTGATGGGCGTGTCCGCGATCGTCATCACCGCGGACTTCGTCAACCCCATACTGCTGACGGGATGAGCGTCCGGACTCCCGATCTCGCCCCCGCGCCCCGGAACGCGGATAATGGCGGACGGGATCCGCGAGCACCCGGCTGGCGACCCCTACGGAAGGCCCTGTTGTGAACGACTCCTCCTCCATCCCCGTCGGACTGGGAATGCCAGACGGTCCACCGCCGGTCCTCGCGCCGCGCCGGAAGACGCGGCAGCTGTTCGTGGGCCAGGTCGGTGTGGGCAGCGATCATCCGGTGTCGGTCCAGTCCATGACCACCACCAAGACCCACGACGTCAACGCCACGCTCCAACAGATCGCCGAACTCACGGCGGCGGGCTGCGACATCGTCCGCGTGGCGTGCCCCCGTCAGGAGGACGCCGACGCGCTCGAGACCATCGCGCGCAAGTCGCCGATACCCGTCATCGCGGACATCCACTTCCAGCCCAAGTACATCTTCGCGGCGATCGACGCCGGGTGCGCGGCGGTACGCGTCAACCCCGGCAACATCAAGGAGTTCGACGGACGGGTCGCCGAGGTGGCCAAGGCGGCCGGCGCGGCGGGGATCCCCATCCGGATCGGCGTCAACGCCGGGTCCCTCGATCCGCGTCTGCTCGCCAAGTACGGCAAGGCCACCCCGGAGGCGCTCGTGGAATCCGCGCTGTGGGAGGCCTCGCTGTTCGAGGAACACGGTTTCGGCGACATCAAGATCTCGGTCAAGCACAACGACCCCGTGATCATGGTGGAGGCCTACCGTCAGCTCGCGTCGAGGAGCGATTACCCGCTCCATCTCGGGGTCACCGAGGCCGGGCCCGCGTTCCAGGGCACCATCAAGTCCGCGGTCGCGTTCGGAGCCCTGCTGTCGGAGGGGATCGGCGACACCATCCGGGTCTCGCTCTCCGCGCCGCCGGTGGAGGAGATCAAGGTCGGTTCGCAGATCCTGCAGTCCCTCGGCCTGCGCCCGCGCAAGCTCGAGATCGTCTCCTGCCCGTCGTGTGGTCGTGCCCAGGTGGACGTCTACAAGCTCGCCGACGAGGTCACCGCCGGCCTCGAGGGGATGAGCGTCCCCCTGCGGGTGGCCGTGATGGGGTGCGTGGTCAACGGGCCGGGCGAGGCGCGTGAGGCCGATCTCGGCGTGGCGTCGGGCAACGGCAAGGGGCAGATCTTCGTCAAGGGCGAGGTCATCAAGACCGTGCCGGAAGCGATGATCGTCGAGACCCTCATCGAGGAGGCCATGCGGATCGCGGAGGAGATGGGCGAGCCCGTCGGCGAGGCCGCAGCGGGTGAGGGCCCCCAGGTCAAGGTCACGCGATAGGCCGATGACCGACACGGCTGCGCCGGAGGCAGCGACCGGCGGGTGTCGCGGGGTGGGCCCCGGGGAGGCCCGCGCCCTGCTCGGCGTCCTCGAATCCGACCCCCTGGTCTCGTGTCCCGCAGCGGAGAAGTTCGCCGCGTCCGGCGCGGTCCCCGGGCCGGAGGGGCGGTTCCTCACGCTGGGCGGCCCCGAGAGGTCGTTGGTGTTCGTGGGGAGTTCGGTGCTGCCACTCCGTGGTGACGCGCACGACCACCACGAACTCGGTCTCGCGGTGGCGGGCCTGGGGTTCGGCCCCATGTCCGTCCACGGGCGGAGGGACCAGGTCACCGCGCTGTGGGACGCCCTCGGCTCCTGCTGGGGGCCTCACAGGGAACACCGCGGGTCACAGCACCTCATGGCGCTGCGACGCCCGGTGGACCAGTCCCTCGTGCTCGGCGACATCCGGGCCGCGACGCTCCTCGAGTTCGAGCAGGTGCTCGCCGCCGCGGCGGCGATGTACCGCGAGGAGCTGGGTGCCGATCCCTTCGCCGTGGGGTCGGGGATCCCGTTCCGCCGCCGGGTCGCGCGTTCCCTGGCGAGGGGGAGGACCTGGATCGGGGTCGACGACGGCGAGGTGTTCTTCAAGGCCGACGTCGCCGCCGTCTCCCCGTGGTCGGCGCAGATCCAGGGGGTGTGGGTCCGACCCGGGAGGAGAGGCGCGGGACTCGGGACCGGCGGCGTCGCCGCGGTGTGCGCCGCCCTCCAGTCCGGTCGCCTGACCCCGTCCCTGGTGGTCAACGGATCCAACGCCGCCGCCCGCTCGGCGTACCGGCGGGTCGGCATGGTCGACGTGGTCGACTACGCGACAGTCCTGATGTGACCTGTCGGGCCACGGTGGCGGCGCCCCGGGACCCGCGGTCGGGGCCGGGTCGGCAGCCGGCCCCGGAACGCACCTATCCTTGGGGCCATGACCACCTCTACCCGTCAGCCCCTCGTCCCCGGCGATCCCACCCCGATCCGGACGGTTCCCGAGTCGATCCCGCGGCCGGAGTACGTCTGGCGCGAGAAGGTCGACGAGGCCAACGGGGAGCCGTGGGTGCAGACGCCCGAGGTGATCGACGCGATGCGCAGGGCGTGCACGATAGCGGCGGACGCCCTCGTCGAGGCGGGGCGTGCGGTGGCACCCGGGGTGACGACCGACGAGATCGACCGGATCGCCCACGAGTTCATGTGTGACCACGGCGCCTACCCGTCGACCCTGGGGTACAAGGCGTTCCCCAAGTCCAGCTGTGTGTCCCTCAACGAGGTGATCTGTCACGGTATCCCCGACACCACGGTCATCCTGGACGGGGACATCGTCAACATCGACGTCACCGCCTACATCGACGGCGTCCACGGCGACACCAATGCCACCTTCCTGGCCGGCGACGTCGCCGAGGAGAACAGGCTCCTGGTCGACCGGACGCGAGAGGCCATGAACCGCGGGATCAAGGCCATCCGCCCCGGCCGGGAGATCAACGTGATCGGGCGTGTCATCGAGTCCTACGCGCGCAGGTTCGACTACACGGTGGTCCGGGAGTTCACCGGGCACGGGGTGGGGCCCACCTTCCACAACGGCCTGGTGGTGCTCCACTACGACGATCCGTCACGGACCGAGGTCCTCGAGCCCGGGATGACGTTGACCGTCGAGCCGATGATCGCGCTGGGCGGTCCCGGGTTCGACATCTGGGATGACGACTGGACCGTCACCACGGCGGACAAGTCGTGGACCGCACAGTTCGAACACACCGTGCTGGTCACCGACGAGGGGTACGAGGTGTTGACGCTGCCGAGCGGGGGCTGAGTTCCGCTCCGGCCCCGGCTCGCGGGTCGGAACCCGACACCGGGGCCGCCGGGGCGGCGGGTCAGAAGCCCCGGTCCGGGAAATCCAGTCCGAGCAGGGCGTTCTCGACCACCTCGGCCATCGCGGGATGGATCCAGTACTGGCGACGCGCGAGCTCGGGAACGGTGATCTCGAACTCCATTGCCTGGATGAGGATCTGGATGAGCGACGGCGAGTGGGCCCCCATGATGTGCGCCCCGAGGAGCAACCCCGTCGTGCGGTCCGCGATGAGCTTGCAGCACCCCAGCGAATCCTCCATGGCCCAGCCGTACGCCACGTCCCCGTAGTCCTGGACCTTGACCGTGACGTCGTACCCGGCCTCCCGGGCCTCGGCCTCGGTCAGTCCGACCGACGCGATCTGCGGCCAGGTGAACACCGCCCAGGGGACGTGTCGGTGGTTGAAGGCATGGAGATCGTCCGGGTGCCGCAGGTTGTGCCCGACCACCCGCTGCTCGTGGTTGGCGACATGCTTGAGCTGGTAGGGCGAGCTCACGTCGCCGAGGGCCCACACGCCGTCCGCGGTGGTGCGGCCGTACTCGTCGACCCGGACCAGCTCCCCGTCCATCGCCACGCCGGCGGTGTCGAGGCCGAGCAGATCGCCGTTGGGGATCCGGCCGGTCGCCACCAGGAGCGCGTCGCCGGAGCAGGTCGAACCGTCCTCGAAGGTGACCTCGACACCGCTCCGGTCCGCGCCGGTCGCGGTGATCGAGGTGATCTGCTGCCCGAGGCGGACGTCCCACCTCCGCCCGGCCTGGTCGGTGAACCGCTCCGCCAGTTCCCTGTCCACGTGCTTGAGCAGGACGTCCGACCGGCCGATCACGGTCACCTCGACGCCGAGAGCCGAGAACACGTGGGCGAACTCACAGGCGATGAAGCCGGAGCCCTGGATCACCATCGATCTGGGAAGCTCGGGGATCCGCATGACATCGTCGCTGGTGTAGTAGGCGACGTCGGCGTCGGTGACTATCCGGGGGATCGAGGGGCGGGCCCCCGCGGCGATCACCACGGAGTCGGCCGTGATGATCTCTCCGGTCCCCGTGTCGATGGTCCGCGGACCCACGAAGGCCGCGTGACCGTCGTACACGGTGACGTTGTCGCAGCGGGTGCGCCGGTAGTCCTCGCCGCTGGAGGCGATGGGGTCGATCCGACGGTCGAACACCCGGGAGACGATGTCGGGCCACCGGACGCCGTCGAGCGTCGAGTCGATCCCGTACGTGCTCGAGTGCGCGACGGAGACGGCGGTGTCGGCGGCGTAGACGAACATCTTGGTGGGGATGCAGCCGACGTTGAGGCAGGTCCCGCCGAAGGCTCCCTTCTCGCAGATCGCCACGGACTTGTCGGCGAACGACTCGTCGATCAACGAGTTTCCGCTGCCGGTGCCGATCACGATGAGGTCGAAATGCCGGGAGGGGGTCTGGGTCATTGTCGTCAGGACTCCTTGGTGTGGGGGGCGAGGATCTGGTCCAGCCAGTCGCCGAGATGCCGGAAGACCACCTCGAGCACGTCCGCGCGGGAGAGGAACACGTCGTGTCGGGCGCCGTCGACGGGGACGTCCGTGACCCGGTCCGAGACCCGGTCGGCGAAACGCTCCATCGAACGGACATCCAGGATCAGGTCGGTGTCGACGTCGAGCACCCCGTCCCCGCCGCGCGCGCCCACGGACGATGCGGTGGATCTCAGCAGGAGCACCGGTAGCGGGAGGTGGACCCCGGACTGGAGACTCTTCTGCGCCCGACGGACGGCCGCGAGCCACCCGGCCCGGACCCCGACCCCGCCCGGGGGTTTGAGTGCGGTGTCGAAGTGGAAATCCCCGTCGTGGTCGACGTGGGTGCTCACCACGTACCGGTCCGAGGTCTTCAGGGGCAGCCGGTAGTAGGGCCTGGCGGACCCCAGGGTGCGGATGACCGGGTCCAACAGTGGCCGGGCGCGGTCGGGGACGTCGAGCTGGAACCAGGGGGAGTTCAGAATCAGTCCCACGACGGGGTCCACCGAGCCCCGGTCGCGGCGCCGACCGAGCCACAGAGGCACCACCAGTCCGCCGGTCGAGTGCGCGGCCACGAGGACCGGCAGTCCGGGGTGATCGGCGGCGATCACGGCCAGTGACTGGTCCAGCTCGTCGTCGTATCTCTCCAGGTCGGTGGTGAAGTGAGGCGTCAGGCCGTCCCGCCTGGATCGTCCACACTTGCGCAGGTCCACGCCGTAGGTGGCGATGCCGCGATCGGCGAGGAAGTCGGCGAGATGTGTGTGGAAGAAGTAGTCGGACAGACCGTGGACCACCAGCATCGCGGCGACGGGCCGCGCCGGTGCGTCCTCGTGCCGCACGAGGGTGGCCGAGATCGGTCCCTCGCCGTCCGGATCGGTACCGAGTGGGAGCTCGCGGCGGCGGTAGGACGGGCCCAACAGGTCCGGGGTCCACTGCGCATCGGATCCGGTGGGGGCGACGGCATCGGGGGAGGGCGGAGACACGACGACCACCCTAGTCCGGTGTGCCGCGGGGGCAGACCGGTGAGTAGTCTTGGGATCCGGTGGACGCGGGGTCGCCGGACGGTCCCGTGTCGATTCCAATTCGGGTCCACGACCAAACAGCGAGGGTAACCGGTGACTGCAGACCAGGTGGCAAAGCACGGAACGACTGATGTGGCGCTCATCGGCGCGGGCACCATGAGCGCGACGCTCGGGGCTCTGTTGCGTCGCCTCCAGCCCGACTGGCAGATCGAGATCTTCGAGCGCCTCGAGGGCCCCGCGCTGGAGTCCTCCGACGCGTGGAACAACGCCGGCACCGGCCACTCCGCACTCTGCGAGCTGAACTACTCGCCCAAGACCGCCGACGGTGACGTGGACATCACCAAGGCCGTGAGCGTCAACGAGAAGTTCCAGGTCTCGCGGCAGTTCTGGTCCTATGCCGTGGAGAACACGATCCTCGGCGACCCGACGGAGTGGATCCGCCCGGTCCCGCACATGAGTTTCGTGGCCGGTGAGGCCGGGCAGGAGTACCTGCGGAAGCGGTATGACAGGCTCGCCGGCCACCCCCTGTTCCCCGGGATGGGTCACACCACCGACTTCGGAGAACTCGAGCGGCTGGTCCCGCTCATGGCCCGTGGCCGGTCCGCCGACCAGCCCTTCGCCCTCAGTCACTTCGAGAACGGCACCGACGTCAACTTCGGGGCACTCACCCGGCAGTTCGTCAAGTACCTCACCAGGACGGGCACCGAGGTCCACTACCAGAACCAGGTCAAGGATCTCGAGCGCAACACCGACGGCACCTGGCGGCTGACCGTGGCCAACCGCCACACCGGCGACGAGCGCACGGTCGATGCGAAGTTCGTCTTCGTCGGAGCCGGCGGAGGTGCCCTGCACCTGCTGCAGAAGTCGGGCATCCCGGAGATCAAGGGCATCGGCGGGTTCCCCGTGGGGGGCCAGTGGCTGCGCTGCACCAACCCCGACCTCGTCGACCAGCACCAGGCCAAGGTGTACAGCCAGGCGTCGGTCGGCGCGCCGCCGATGTCGGTTCCGCACCTCGACACGCGCGTGATCGACGGCAAGAAGGGGCTGCTCTTCGGCCCGTTCGCCGGCTGGACCCCCAAGTTCCTCAAGATGGGCAGCTTCATGGACCTGCCCTCGAGCATCCGTCCGGGCAATTTGCTGCCCATGGCCAACATCGGGCTCACCGAGATGGGCCTGGTCAAGTACCTCATCACCGAGCTCGCCAAGAATCACGGCGCGCGTGTCGAGACCCTCAGGGACTTCGTGCCGTCCGCGCAGGACGGCGAGTGGGAGAAGGTCGTCGCCGGCCAACGTGTCCAGGTGATCAAGCCCAACGGGCGCGGGGGGACCCTCGAGTTCGGTACCGCGGTGGTCAACGCCGCTGACGGCTCGATCGCGGGTCTGCTGGGGGCGTCCCCCGGTGCGTCCACGGCCGTCGACGCGATGGTCGATGTGCTGCAGCGCTGTTTCCCGAGCCGGTTCGCGGACTGGAAGCCCGCGCTCGAGGAGATGATCCCGTCCCTCGGTCGCGACCTGGCCGCGGAAGAGGGCCTGTTCGCCGAGCAGTTCGAGCGCTCGACCCGCACCCTCAAGCTCGATCAGAGGGCCTGACGGCGGGCCGGACCCCGCCCCGTACGAACCCTCATCCCCCGGTCGCCGCGTCGCTGTGGCCGGGGGATGACGCGTATCACAGTGCCTCGGGGCCGAGGCGGTCGCGGCCACCGACGGCGGATAGGATCGGCGGCATGATCCGGCCCGTGAACCCGTACCCCGTCGGCTTGGACCTCGAAGGCCGTCGGGTCGTGGTGATCGGCGGCGGATCGGTGGCCCAGCGGCGTATCCCGGTGCTCCTCGAGTCGGGTGCCGTCGTCCACCTGGTGAGTCCTGAGATCACGCCCACGTTGCAGGGACTGGTCGACTCCGGACGCATCCGGTGGGAGGCCCGTGAGTACCGGTCCGGCGACCTGGAGGGCGCCTGGTACGTGGTGGCGGCAACCAAGGACTCCCTGGTCAACGCCAGGGTCGCCGCCGAAGCCGAGCAGGATCGCACCTTCTGCGTGCGGTCGGACGCCGTCAACTCGGGCACCGCGGTGACGCCCGCCGTCGTCCGCCGCGACGAGATGGTGGTGGCGGTGCTCACCGGGGACCGCGCACGGACCGCCGAGGCCCGTGATGTGGTCGCCCGCGCTCTGAGCGACGCCGGCGCCGAGGCGCCGGAGGTCGAGGAGAGGCTGCGGGGGACGGTCGCGCTGGTCGGCGGGGGGCCGGGCGCCGACGACCTCATGACCGTGAGGGGCAGGCGTCTGCTCGCGCGCGCCGACGTCGTGGTGGCCGACCGGCTCGCCCCGCAGCGGCCGCTGGGGGAGCTGCGTTCGGACGTCGAGATCGTCGACGCGGCCAAGATCCCGTACGGGCGCTCGATGGCCCAGGACGCCATCAACCGGGTCCTCGTGGACCGCGCGAGGGAGGGCAAGTTCGTCGTCCGACTCAAGGGCGGCGACCCGTTCCTCTACGGGCGGGGATACGAGGAGGCCCACGCCTGCGCCGAGGCCGGGATCCCCTGCACCGTCGTCCCCGGGGTGTCCAGCGCGCTCAGCGTTCCCGCGCTCGCGGGGATCCCCGTGAGCAACCGCGGCATGACCCACGAGGTCACCATCGTCTCGGGTCACCTCCCGCCGGGGCACCCGGGCTCCCTCGTCGACTGGGAGGCCCTGGCCCGGATGCGGGGGACGCTGGTCGTGCTGATGGGCGTCAAGAACTCCCCGGCCATCGCCGACTCGCTCATGGCCGGTGGCCGATCGCCGGACACCCCCGCCGCGATCATCGTGGACGGCAGCCTCGACGGTCAGGTCACCCACCGGTGCACGGTCGGCACCATGGCCACCACGCTCACCGACCGCGGGGTCCGGCCGCCGGCGATAGTGGTTGTCGGCGAGGTCGCCGGACTCCCGCAGGTGCTGACCCGGGCCTGAATCCCGCCCTCGCGGTCCCGGGTCCTCTACTCGGGGCCCAGGTCCTGTCCTCGGGGGCCCGGGTCCTGACCACAGGGGCCCGCGTCCCCCTCAGGGGCCGGTCACCATCGTCAGGGTGGAGGGCGAGCTGTGTTCGAGGGTGTGCCCCGCCCGGCGGGCCACCCGCAGGAGCGCCTGTACGTCCGCCATCTCCGCCCGTGAGGTCGCCAGCGTCCTGGCGAGCAGCCCCTTGTGGTGCTTGGAGAAGTGGGACACCACCTTGCGGGTGCCGTCCGGGTACTCCGTGACGACGTCGACGGTGACGGCCCCCGGGACCGGCCCCAACTGGTGGTAGCCGCCCGAGCGGAGGTCGACCACGAGGTCGTCGGCCCAGCCCGAGGTGGCATCGGTGAGCGAGGGCTTCCACACCGCGCGGAGCGTTCCGAGTCCGGGCAGTCGCGTCCCCGCGGAGAGTCGGTAGTGGGGGATGGGGTCGTCGGCGGCGATCAGTCCGAAGAGCGCCGACCCGATCCACAGCCGCGATTCGGCGCGCGCCCGGGTGGCCCGGGTGAAGGAGGCCTGGTCCAACGCGTCGTAGAGCACTCCGGTGTACCGGCTCAGTGCCGGGGCGGTGGGGGAGGTCCACAGGCGTGCGTCGTGCGTCACCTCGTCGGCGAGCGCGTCGCTCAGGCCCAGCGCGCGTCGCGCACCCTCCGGGTCGTCGACACACATCGAGACCAGCGCCCCGGCCACCGTCTCCCGGGTGTCGGAGAGCGCGGGAAGGGACAGCGCGGCCAGATCGAGGGGGCCACCCGACCCGCCGACGGACTTGGTCTCGGAGGGCGAGAGGAGGATGCGCACCCGGCTGAGGCTACCGTCGCTCCGGTGGCGGGTCCCCGGGCGGCTACGCTTGACCACCGTGATCACGCGTCTGTCCCACCTCTTCCTGCGTACGCTCCGCGACGACCCGGCCGATGCCGAGGTCCTGAGCCACAAACTGCTGGTCCGTGCCGGCTACGTCCGGCGCGTCGCGCCCGGCGTGTACTCGTGGCTGCCGCTCGGCCTGCGCACCCTCCGGCGGATCGAGCAGGTGGTGCGAGAGGAGATGAACGCCTCCGGCGCCCAGGAGATCAGCCTGCCCGCGCTCCTGCCCCGCGAGCCCTACGAGACGACGGGCCGGTGGACCGAGTACGGATCGGCGTTGTTCCGTCTCAAGGACCGCAAGGGCAACGACATGCTCCTCGGCCCCACCCACGAGGAACTGTTCACACTCACGGTGCAGGGCGAGTACTCCTCGTACAAGGACCTGCCCGTCACCCTGTACCAGATCCAGTCCAAGTACCGGGACGAGGAGCGGCCCCGTGCCGGGATCCTCCGGGGCCGCGAGTTCACCATGAAGGACTCGTACTCCTTCGACCTCGACGACGCCGGTCTCGCACGCTCGTACCAGGTGCACCGGGAGACCTACCAGCGCATCTTCGACCGCCTGGGCATCGAGTACGTGATCTGCGCCGCCACCTCGGGAGCGATGGGCGGATCGGCGTCCGAGGAGTTCCTCGCGATCTCCGCGGCGGGGGAGGACACCTTCGTCCGGTCGACGGACGGGGAGTACGCGGCCAACGTCGAGGCCGTGGTGACCCCGGTACCGCCCGCCCGTCCGCTCGAGGGACTCCCCGAGCCCGTGGTTTACGACACCCCCGGGACGCCGACGATCGAGACCCTGGTCGAGTGGGCCAACGGAGCGGGCCTCGGGCGCCGGGTCACGGCGGCGGACACTCTCAAGAACGTGTTGTTCAAGGTCCGTGAGCCCGGCAAGGACTGGGAGCTGCTGGGCGTGGGGCTGCCCGGGGACCGCGAGGTCGACATGAAGCGCGTCGAGGCGGCGCTCGAGCCCGCCGAGGTGGCCGTGCTGGGCGAGGACGACTTCACGGCCAACCCGTTCCTCGTCAAGGGGTACATCGGTCCCGGGGCCCTGCTCGCGGGCGGGGTCCGGTACCTGGTGGACCCGAGGGTGATCGACGGGACCGCCTGGATCACCGGGGCCGACGAGCCGGGCAGACACGTCGTGGGCCTGGTCTGTGGCCGCGACTTCACCCCCGACGGCACGATCGAGGCCGCCGAGGTCAGGGAGGGCGACGAGGCCCCCGACGGCCACGGCACGCTCACCCTCGCGCGAGGGATCGAGATCGGTCACATCTTCCAGCTCGGCCGCAAGTACACCGACGCCTTCGGATTCGACGTCCTCGGCGAGAACGGCAAGCCCGCCCGGGTGACGATGGGGTCCTACGGCATCGGGGTGTCCCGGCTCGTCGCGGTGCTGGCCGAGCAGTACGCCGACGAGAAGGGCCTGGTGTGGCCGGCGGCCGCGGCTCCGGCCGACGTCCACGTGGTGATAGCCAACAAGGACGAGGCGGCGACCAGCGGAGCCGCGACGCTCGTCGAGGCTCTCGACCGGGCCCGCCTCGAGGTGCTCTTCGACGATCGCAAGGCCTCGCCGGGGGTGAAGTTCAAGGACGCCGAGTTGATCGGCGTCCCGTGGGTCGTCGTCGTGGGTCGGGGATGGTCGGAGGGGACGGTGGAGCTGCGCGAGCGCGCCACCGGGGAGATCACCCAGGTGCCGGTGGACGGAGCCGCGGACGAGATCCTCCGGCTCATCGGGGCCGGGCGCTAGTCCGTCAGGACGGGGGAGGGAACCCGGGCAGCGCCTCGAACGGCGCACCCGGCACCAGCGTCCGCCAGCGCTCCAGTTGGATCGAGGCGGCCGTGAGGGCGTCGAGGCAGAACCTCCGGATCTCCGTCGACCGCGCCGCCGCGATCTCCGTCCGCCACGCCACGCAGCAGTCCGACTCCAGCCGGATGGCCAGGAGCACGGGCGAGGTCGGGGTGTCGGGGGCCGTCAGATAGCCGACAGGCGCGGGAGGGGAGCCGGGCCACAGGGCCTCCGCGGCGTCCCTGCGGGCGCGGTGGGCGGCGAGCTCCCGCCGTACCGCCGCCTGGATACCGCTGTCCGCGCCGGCCAGCACGAGACCGTAGCCGAAGACGGCGGCGTCCTCGGACGCCAGCCCGGGTGGGGTGGTCATGCGAGCACCACCTCGACCGCCGTCGTGCAGGCGGCCGACACCGCGGCCGCGAGTGCGGAGCGCTCACCTCGAGCGGCCACGGCGACCTCCCCGGCTCGTCGGGCGTCGTCACGCAGTCGCGTGCGGACCTCCCCGATGGGAGGACAGATGGCGGGCGGGCCCGCCGCGGCCCCGTCCGAGGGTGTCTCCCCGGCGTCGGTGGGTCCGATCTCGGCGGAGAGCCGCTCGGCGTGCGTGCGGCGGGCGTCGGCCATCCGGTGGAGACGGGCGACGTCGTCCCCGTGAGAGGCGTCCGCGGCGGCGAACTCGCGGGCGTCGCGGGCAGCGGCCGCGGCCAACGGCACCAGGGGGTCCGGCTCGTCGTCGACCAGGGGCAGGGCGCAACCACCGGTGGCCGCCACTCCGGTGGCGACCGCCGTCACCGCGACGAACCGTCGGCGCGACACGGGGGTGGTGGAGGAAACGGGCACCCCGACATCCTGCCAGGGCCCGTCGGACGCCGGACCGGGGGCGGTACAGTGATCCGGCCCGTCCGCAATCCGGATCGGCACCCACCAGCAGCGACGCCAGGAGCAACGTGATCGTCCCCGAGCCCGACAGGGCCCATATCCGTAGAGCGGTCGCCGACCGTGGACTCGAACTCGAGGAGATCCGGGAGGATTCACGGGCCGCCGACTGGCACGTGACCGTGGTCGTCGACGGCGACTCCGGTGTCACACTGGACGATCTCGCGACGCTGTCCACCGACCTCGACGACCTCGCCGAACAGTGGGGTGGGCCCGACCGGGCCGTGACGTTCGAGGTGACGAGCCGCGGCGTGGACGCCCCGCTCGAGGCACCCAGGCACTGGAGGCGGGCGCGCGGACGTCAGGTCGACGTGAGTTACGTCGACGGTGTCACCGACCCCGCCCGCGGGCGGATCGGAGACCTCGACGAGGAGACGGGGACCGTACGTCTGGTCCGCAGGTCGGGTCGTGGGATGCGTGTGGACTCGGTACCGTTGGACGACGTGGCACGCGCTGTGATCCGGGTCGAGTTCCGGCCCGCTCCGGAGGACGAACTCGCCCTCCTGTCGGAGCCCGCGGACCCCGGACGTGGCGTGCGAGAAGGAGAAGACAGTTGAACATCGACATGGCGGCGCTGAACATGTTGTCCCAGGAGCGGGAGATCCCGCTGGACGACCTGGTGCGGACGCTGGAGAACGCACTGCTCACCGCGTACAAGCGCACCGATGACGCGCACCGCGTCGCGCGGATCCAACTCGACCGGAAGGCCGGGACCGTCGCGGTCATGGCGGCCGAGGTCGACGACGAGGGCAATCGGATCGGCGAGTTCGACGCCACCCCGTCCGATTTCGGCCGGGTGGCCGCGGCGACGGCCCGGCAGATCATCCTGCAACGCCTGCGCGAGGCCGAGACCGAGCGGATCTACGGCGACCTGGTCGCCCGTGAGGGCGAGGTGGTCAGCGGGGTCATCCAGTCGGATTCCCGTGCGAACGCGCGGGGGATCGTCGTCGTGCACATCGGGCCCGAGAACGGCGGTACCGAGGGCACCATCGCACCGGCCGAGCAGGTCCCGGGCGAGACCTACCAGCACGGCGACCGCATCAAGTGCCACGTCGTGGGGGTGCACAAGGGGCCGCACGGTGCCTCCGTCTCCCTGTCGCGAACCCACCCCGATCTCGTCCGTGGACTCTTCGCCCTGGAGGTACCGGAGATCGGTGACGGATCCGTCCGGATCTCGGCGATCGCCCGCGAGGCCGGACATCGGACCAAGATCGCCGTGGAGACGACGGTGTCGGGCCTCAACGCCAAGGGCGCCTGCATCGGGCCGAACGGCGCCCGGGTCCGGGCGGTGATGGCGGAACTCAACGGAGAGAAGATCGACATCGTCGACTTCGACGAGGACCCCACGGTGTTCGTGGGTAACGCGCTCTCTCCGGCGAAGGTCATCTCCGTGACCGTCGCGGACGCCGAGACGAGGGCTGCGCGCGTCGTGGTCCCCGATTACCAGCTCTCGTTGGCGATCGGCAAGGAGGGGCAGAACGCCCGCCTGGCCCACCGGCTGACGCAGTGGCGGATCGACATCCACAGCGACGCGGAGTGACGTCCGGCACGGTCGCGGTCCACGCGGTCGGGCGCGCCGTTAGTGTCGATAGTCAACGACCTGTAGACTCACCAGATGTCACAGTGACTTCACGTCCACCCACTCGCGTGGGAGGGACGGCGAGAAACCGAGGCGGCCTCATGCGGGTGCATCACGACCAGCAGAAGGGCCCGGCCGAGGTGCCGGGTCCGGTGAGGACCTGCGTCGGCTGTCGCCGCCGGGATTCCGATTCCCGGTTACTGCGGATCGTTCACGATCCGCGGGCGTCAGCCCTCTCGCCGGACCCCGACCGGCGAGCGGTCGGGCGGGGAGCCTGGGTGCACCGTGACGAGCGGTGCATCGCGACAGCACTCGACCGCAAGGCCTTCACCAGGTCCCTGCGGGTCGCCGGGAACGTGTCCCAGGATGCGATCTCGGAGGTGCTCGAGACGCTATCGTCGTGAGCACGAGACCACCCGTCGGCCGCATGGGCCGACCGGGGGAGCACAAGAGAAGGAACGGACCAGACACGATGAGCACACCGTGAAGTTCCAGCGATGAACGTCCATCGAATGTAGACCGAGGTCGCGCGGCCAGCCCTGCCGTGAAGACCTCGCAGTGAGGAGAGCAGTGGCAGGCAAGCCCCGGGTACACGAGCTGGCAAAAGAGTTCGGTATCACCAGTAAAGAACTTCTGACGAAACTCCGCGATCAGGGAGAGTTCGTCAAATCCGCATCGTCGACCCTCGAGGCCCCGGTGGTCCGACGTCTCCGTGCGTCGCACGCACCGTCCGACGGTGGAGTCGACTCCGCGCCGTCGAGCCCCGGCTCCGGTGGACCCGCGGCGCTGAAGCCCGGCGCGGCGCCCACGCCGGCCCCGGGCCCCCGACCGGGGGCGGATCCGCGCAAGGCGGCTCCGAAGCCCGCGGCCGACCGGCCCACCCCGGGCGCCAGGCCCGCGGCACCGGCCCCCAGGCCCGCGGCCGACCGGCCCACCCCGGGCGCCAGGCCCGCGGCACCGGCTCCCAAGCCGGCGCCCGAGCGTCCGGCCCCGGAGGCCTCTCCCAAGGCCCCGGCTGCGCCTGCGGCCTCCCGTCCGGCGCCCGGACCGCGTCCCGCGGGCCCGAAGCCGGGCCCCAAGGCCCCACGCGTCGGCAACAACCCGTTCTCGAGTGGCACCACTCCGGCGCCGCGTCCGCAGGGCGGTCCCCGCCCCGGCGGGCAGCGTCCGGCTCCCGGCCAGGGCGGTCCCCGTCCGGCCCCGGGGCAGGGTGGTCCCCGTCCGGCTCCCGGTCAGGGCGGTCCCCGTCCGGCGCAGCGTCCGGGCGCAGCGGGTCCGGGCGGACCCCGTCCCAGCCCCGGCCAGATGCCCGGGCAGGTCGCACGTCCCGCCGCGGGCCGCGGCAGGCCGGGAGGCCCCGGTGGTCGTCCGGGTGGCGGAGGTTTCCGTCCCGGTGGCGGCGGTGCCGGTGCCCCCGCAGCGGGTGGCGGCGGTTTCCGCGGTCGTCCGGGCGGCGGCGGAGGCAATCGTGGCCGCAGCGGCGCGGCCGGTGCGTTCGGCCGCCCCGGAGGCGCGCCCCGCAGGGGCCGCAAGTCCAAGCGGCAGAAGCGTCAGGAATACGACTCGATGCGGGCCCCCGAGGTCGGCGGCGTCCGGCTCCCCGACGGTCGTGGGCAGGTCCTGCGGCTGGCACAGGGTGCCTCGCTGAGCGACTTCGCGGACAAGATCGACGTCAACCCGTCGCAGCTGGTCCAGGCGCTGTTCAACCTCGGTGAGATGGTGACGGCCACGCAGTCCGTCACCCCGGAGACCCTTCAGCTCCTCGGCGAGGAGATGGGCTTCAAGGTCCAGGTCGTCAGTCCCGAGGACGAGGACCGCGAACTGCTCGACTCGTTCGACCTGTCGTTCGGCGAGGACGAGGGCGGGGAGGACGATCTCGAGATCCGTCCCGCTGTCGTCACCGTCATGGGTCACGTCGACCACGGCAAGACCCGGTTGCTCGACAGCATCCGGTCCGCGAAGGTCGGCGAGGGCGAGGCCGGCGGCATCACCCAGCACATCGGTGCCTACCAGGTCACCGTGCCGGTCGACGATATCGACCGGACGATCACCTTCATCGACACCCCGGGTCACGAGGCGTTCACCGCCATGCGTGCCCGCGGCGCCAAGTCGACGGACATCGCGATCATCGTGGTCGCGGCGGACGACGGCGTGATGCCGCAGACGGTCGAGGCGATCAACCACGCGCAGGCGGCCGACGTGCCGATCGTCGTGGCGGTCAACAAGATCGACAAGGAGGGCGCTCAGCCCGACAAGATCCGTGGCCAGATGACCGAGTACGGGCTCGTCCCGGAGGAGTACGGCGGCGACACCATGTTCGTCGACATCTCCGCGAAGCAGGGGCTCAACATCGAGTCGCTCCTCGAGGCGGTCGTCCTCACCGCGGACGCGTCGCTGGACCTGCGGGCCAACCCGGACATGGACGCGCAGGGCGTGGCCATCGAGGCGCACCTCGACCGCGGACGCGGTCCGGTCGCCACGGTGCTCATCCAGCGCGGAACGCTGCGGGTCGGCGACTCGATCGTGGCCGGCGACGCGTACGGGCGGGTTCGTCGCATGGTGGACGAGCACGGGGAGGACGTCGTGGAGGCGACCCCGTCCCGTCCGGTCCAGGTGATCGGCCTGACCAGCGTCTGTGGCGCAGGCGACACCCTGATGGTGGTCGAGGAGGACCGCACCGCACGGCAGATCGCGGACAAGCGAAACGCGCGCAAGCGCAACGCGCTCGCCGCTCGGTCCCGCCGGCGGATCAGCCTCGAGGATCTGGATTCGCATCTCAAGGAGACGAGCCAGCTCAACCTCATCATCAAGGGCGACAACTCCGGCACGGTCGAGGCCCTCGAAGAGGCCCTCATGGGTATCGAGATCGACGACGAGGTGCAGTTGCGTGTCATCGACCGCGGTGTCGGTGCGGTCACCGAGACCAACGTCAACCTGGCGGCCGCATCCGACGCTGTGATCATCGGGTTCAACGTCCGCGCGGAGGGCAAGTCGACAGAGCTGGCCAACCGCGAGGGCGTGGACATCCGGTACTACTCGATCATCTACCAGGCGATCGACGAGATCGAGAGTGCGCTCAAGGGCATGCTCAAGCCGATCTACGAGGAGAAGAAGCTCGGTCAGGCGGAGATCCGCCAGCTGTTCCGCTCCTCCAAGCTCGGCAACATCGCGGGTTGCATGGTCCTCGACGGGATCATCCGACGCAATGCCAAGGCCCGTCTCATCCGCGACGGCAAGGTCGTCGTCGAGGAGATGACCGTCTCGTCGCTGCGCCGCGAGAAGGACGACGCGACCGAGGTCCGCGAGGGCTTCGAGTGTGGTCTGACCGTGACGTACTCCGACATCAAGATCGGCGACGTCATCGAGACCTACGAGCTCGTCGAGAAGCCGCGCGACTGACGTCGACGGCGACACCCGTGGGGGCAGGTTCCGTGGTCTGCGGGCCTGCCCCCACGGCATTCTGGGTATCGAGCGGCCGCCCGGCGGCCGCACCACGTCAAGGAGGATCGCCATGGCCGGAAAGGGACGGGCCGGACGGCTCGGCAAACGGATCGGGGAGATCGTCGCGACGGCGATCGAGCACGAGATCAAGGATCCGCGTCTCGAGTTCATCACCATCACGGATTCGCGCATCACGGCGGATCTGAGGGTGGCCACCCTCTACTACACGGTCCGGGGGAAGACGCTCGACGAGGAACCCGACATCGCGGACGCGGGAGAGGCCCTGGCGAACGCACGGGGCCGGCTGCGGACGATGGTGGGCAAGCAGACGGGGGTCAAGTTCACTCCCGAGCTGACCTTCCGGCTGGATGCCGTACCGGATGCGGCGCGCCAGATGGAGGAGCTGCTCGCCAAGGCCCGCGCGCAGGACGAGGAGGTCCGACGCGTGGCGGAGGGTGCGCGGCCCGCGGGGGACGAGGACCCCTACCGCAAGGACGACGAGGTGGGGCAACCGGAGGACGACGACCGGTGACCACCCTGGTGGACGCGGGCGGCGCGGCCGAGGTCCTCGCGCGGCACCGTGAGGTGACCGTGCTGTGCCACGTCCGCCCCGACGCCGACGCCCTGGGGAGTTCCGCGGGCCTCGCCCGTGCACTGCGGGCAGACGGCGTCCTCGTCCACCAGTCGTTCGACCCGGGCACGGTCCCGGAGGCGCTCCGGGTGATCCCGGGCACGGAACACGTGGTGCCGATCGGCGAGGTGCCGGAGCACGACGGCCTGGTGGTGACGCTGGACTGCGCCAGCCCGGACCGGGTGGGCGACTGGGGGCGCCTGGCCCGCTCGGCGACCGAGGTCCTGGTGGTGGACCATCATCGTTCCAACCCGGGATTCGGGACTCATCTGCTGCTGGATCCCGAGGCGGCCTCCACCGCGACCCTGGTACTCGACGTGCTCGACGCCGGTCGCTACCCGGTCGACCCGGACCTCGCCACCAGTCTCTACGCCGGCCTCGTCACCGACACCGGGTCCTTCCGGTGGGGTGGGGCGGGTTCGCACGACACGGCCCGCCGACTGCTGGCGGCCGGGGCGGTGTCCCGGGAGCTCGGCTTCGCGCTCCTCGACGCCCACCCGTTCTCCTGGCTCCGCGTGTTGGGGGAGCTCCTGGGTACCGCCCGCCTCGACGCGGACGCGGCTGGAGGTCGGGGCGCGGTGTGGTTGACGGTCCCTCATGACGTCGTCGCGTCGGTCGACGAGGCCGACCTGGAGTCGCTCGTATCGCACCTCCAGGGGGTCCGGGAGGCGGAGGTGGCGGTGCTCGTCAAGGAGATCCGGCCGGGCGAGTGCGCGGTGTCGCTCCGCTCCCGAGGCGGCGACGGCGTGGACGTCTCGGCCGTGGCCTCGACCCTCGGCGGGGGCGGACACCCGGCGGCGGCCGGGTGCACCGTGAGCGGCGACCTCGGATCTGTCACGGCGAGGCTCAGTGAGCTCCTCGCCTGACCCGGGGCGCCGGTCCACTGCTCCGGACGTCGGAGTGGGTGAGATCGGGCGCCGCCTGTGGTCGATCGCGCTGCCGGTGCTTCCGGTGTTGGCGGCAGAGCCGATCTACCTGCTCGTCGACGGAATCGTCGTGGGCCGGCAGGGCCCGGAGGATCTCGCGGCGCTCGGGGTCGGCGCGCTCGTCCTGCTGGTGCTCGGGACCCAGATGAACTTCCTCTCGTACGGCACGACCGCCCGGGCGGCCCGACTGCACGGAGCCGGGCGACGTCCCGAGGCCGTGGCCGAGGGGGTGCAGGCGACCTGGATCGCGCTGTCGGTGGGTGTGGTCGTGGTGGCGGGCGTGCACGCGTCGCTGGGGCCGCTGACGCGCGTCCTGGCCGCCGATGCCGAGGTGGCGGCGGGCGCCGCGGACTGGCTGAGGGTGGCGGTGTGGGGGATCCCGTGCATCCTGGTCGCGTCCGCCGGACACGGGTGGATGCGGGGGGTGCAGCGATTCAGGACCCCTCTGGTCCTGGTGGCGGCGGGGATCGGTGTCTCCACCGTCGGCTGTGTGGTCCTGGTGCCCGGTCTCGGGCCCGCGCCCGCTCTGGGGTTGGTGGGGAGCGCCTGGTCCAACCTGGCGGGCCAGGTGATCATGGCCGGTGGATTCCTCGGCGCACTGGTGATGGAACACCGAGGCTCCCTGCGTCCGAGGTGGACCGTGATCACCCACCAGCTCCGTCTCGGGGTGGACCTGGTCATCCGCACCGCGTCCTTCCAGGTGACCTTCGCGGTGGCCACCACGGCCGCCGCGGCGGCGGGTGTCGACTCGCTCGCCGCGCACCACCTGGCCCAGCAGCTGTGGGCTCTGTACACCCTCGTCCTCGATTCGGTCGCGATCGCGGCGCAGTCGCTCGTCGGTGCGGCGTTGGGTGCCGGGCTGGCCGCCCACGGCCGAGCTCTGGCCCGTGCGGTGGTCGTGTGGTCGGTGGGCCTGGGTGTCGGGCTCGCGGTGGTCACGGTGCTCTTCCGCTCGCCGATGGCGACCCTCCTGTCCGGTGACGCCGAGGTCGCGGGCCGACTCGTCGTGGCGTTGACCGGGATGGCGATCGTGGTGGTCCCGGCCGCCCTGGTGTTCGGGCTCGACGGAGTGCTCCTGGGCGCGGGGGATGCCGCGTACCTCCGCACCAGCACGGTCGTCGCGGCTCTCGTCGGCTTCCTCCCGGTACTCCTGGCGACGAGACACTTCGGGTGGGGACTCGCCGGCATCTGGTGGGGGATGGGCGTGTTCGTGGCGATGCGACTCATCGCGGTCGTCGTACGGGTCCGCGGTGACCGCTGGGTGGTCCTGGGCGCGGAGACCCCGGTCCGTCGGGCCCCCGAGGGGGCCCCGGCGTGACGGGCCGACCGAGTCTGCGCGCGGTGTCCGACCTGCACGTCGGGCACCGGGGCAACGCGCACGTCATCGACGACATCCGGCCCGTACATCCGGGGGACTGGCTGATCGTGGCCGGAGACGTGGCGGAGAAGACCGACCACGTGGTCGGCGCGCTGGAACGCCTGGCCGACCGGTTCGAGCGGGTGATCTGGGTACCGGGGAACCACGAGTTGTGGATCGCCTCCGACGACGACGGGATCACCTCCACCACCAAGTACGACCGCCTGGTGGACGCCTGCCGCTCGATCGGGGTGGACACCCCCGAGGACCCCTACCCGCTGTGGACCGGTCCGGGAGGCCCGGCGTGGGTCGTGCCGATGTTCCTGCTCTACGACTACTCGTGGACCCGCTCACCCGGCCAGTCCCGGGCATCGGCACTCGCGGGGGCGAGGGAGCGACGGGTGGTGGCGTCCGACGAGTTCCTCATCGATCCCGCCCCGTACCCGGACGCCGCCGCCTGGTGTGCCGCCCGGCTGGTGGCCACGACCACCAGACTGGCGGCCCTGGACCCGGCGCACCCCACCGTGTTGGTGAACCACTGGCCCCTGCTGCGCGCGCCCACCGAGGTCCTGCGGCATCCCGATTTCGCGCTGTGGTGCGGCACCGACCAGACAGCGGACTGGCACCGCCGCTACCGGGCCACGGCGAGCGTCTACGGGCACCTGCACATCCCGCGCACCACCGTCCACGACTCGGTCCGGTTCGAGGAGGTCTCGCTGGGGTACCCGCGCGAGTGGGCGGCCCGCGGCCGCCCCGACCCACTCGCCCGTCAGATCCTCCCCGTCCCCGACCACCCCCAGGTGAGGTGGATCCGGGACCGGGACGGGTTGCCGAGGATCGCCCGGCCCGGTGAGGACGGACCCGACCTGGAGGAGGAACGGTGATCAGGGACGTACTGCCGGACGACGTGGTGGCCGTGGCGTTCGACGAACTCGGCATGACCGATTCGGCGGCGCTGGCCGCCATGTACCCCGTCGAGGTCGAGCAGATCGGCAGGGCGGTGGAGAGCCGCCGGATCGAGTTCGCCGCGGCGCGGGCCTGTGCGCGCGAGGCGATGAGCCGCCTGGGCGTGCCCCCCGGGCCGATCACCCGGGGTGGCAGGGGGATGCCGGTCTGGCCCCCGGGTGTGGTGGGCACGCTCACCCACACCGGCGGTCTGCGGGCGGCGGCGGTGGCGTCGGCCGAGCGGGTCCGGTCGCTCGGACTCGACGTCGAACCTCACGGGCCGCTGTCGGAGGGGGTGCTCGAGGCGGTCTCGTTGCCCGAGGAGGCGGCGTGGGTGCGCGCGGCCCGCGGGGATCAGGGGGCGGTCCACTGGGACCGCCTGCTGTTCACGGCCAAGGAGGCCACCTACAAGGCGTGGTACCCGCTCACGCGGCGGTGGCTGGGCTTCTCCGACGCCCACATCACGCTCACACCCACGGAGGTCGACGGCGCGTCCTCCTCTGGCGTGCTGAGGTCGCGGATCCTCGTCGACCCGCGGGCCGCGGACGGCGGGCCCGACCTGGTGGAGCTCCACGGTCGGTGGGCGGTGCGGGACGGCTACGTCGCCTCGGCGATCGTGCTGCGTCCGGGCGGTGGGGGATAGCGTGTCCGGCGTGACCCCGCGCAGACCCGACCCCCGCCCCGCCCCCGCCCCGGGACTCGTCGTCGTGGACAAACCGGGCGGCATGACCAGCCACGACGTCGTCGGGAGACTGCGCCGGTACTTCGGCACCCGCAAGGTGGGGCACGCCGGCACCCTCGACCCGATGGCGACCGGCGTCCTGGTGGTGGGGATCGAGAGGGCCACCAAGCTCCTGGGCCTGCTCGCGCTGGAGACCAAGACCTATGAGGCCACCATCCGGCTCGGCGAGACCACCACCACCGACGACGCGGAGGGCGAGACCACCGCGCGGGTCGACGCCTCCGCCGTGACCGACGCGGCGATCGACGCCGGGGTCGCCGCGCTGACCGGGGAGATCGACCAGGTCCCGTCCTCGGTGAGCGCGATCAAGGTGGACGGTCGACGCGCCTACGACCGGGTGCGGGCCGGGGAGGACGTCCGGCTCGACGCGCGGACGGTGACCGTGTCGCGATTCGAGGTCCTCGAGCGCACGCGCTCCGGGGAGGTGGTGGACCTCGTCGTCGTCGTCGACTGTTCGACCGGCACCTACATCCGGGCGCTGGCGCGCGACCTCGGTGCCGCGCTCGGCGTGGGGGGTCATCTCACCGCGCTGCGGCGCACGTGCGTCGGCCCGTTCGGACTGGACGTCGCCCGGACACTCGGGGAACTCGAGGAGGATCCACGGTTGTCCCTGGACCTCGACGCCGCCGCGCTGACCGCCTTCCCCCGCCGGGACGTCGACGCGGACGAGGCCGAGGGGTTGCGACACGGACGGTGGCTGGCGGCCCGCGGCGACGCCGGGGTGGTCGCCGCCGTGGGACCGGACGGACGGGTCGCCGCCCTGGTCTCCGAGTCCGGGCAGCGCGCGGCTCCGGTCGTGGTCATGCGCCCGGCGGGCCTGTGAGACCCGGGCGTAAGGTGGTCGCCGTGCAGCTGTGGCGGACGTTCGACGAGATCGTGATCCCCGACGGCGGGACCTCCGTCGCACTCGGGGTGTTCGACGGACTCCATCGAGGTCACCGGGGTCTGGTGGAGCACGCGGTGGGTACCGGACGCGAGTCGGGGGCGAGCCCGGTGCTGGTGACGTTCGACCCGCACCCCGTCGAGGTGATCAGACCCGGTACGCATCCGCTCGTGCTCACCCCCCTGGAGCGACGCGCCGAACTGGCCGGCGACCTCGGGGTCCATGCCGTCTTCGCCCTGCCCTTCGACACCGACATGGCCTCGTGGGAACCCGACGAGTTCATCGACCGCGTGCTGGTGCGGGGGTTGCGGAGCCGCTCCGTCACCGTGGGCAGCAACTTCTCGTTCGGCCGACGCGCGGCGGGTACCCCGGAGACGCTGCGCGAGCTGGGCGCCGAGCGGGGCATCGACGTCCGGGTGATGGATCTGCTGGAATCCGGGGGGGAGCCGGTGTCCTCCTCCCGGATCCGGCGTCTGCTCGCGGAGTCCGACGTCGCCGGCGCGGCCGCGATCCTCGGCCGTCCCCATCGCGTGTCCGGGATCGTCGTGCACGGAGCCGGGCGTGGTGGACGCGACCTCGGGTACCCGACGGCCAACCTGGATCTGCCGGAGTACACGGCAGTGCCCGTCGACGGCGTCTACGCGGGGTGGTTCGCCCTCCTCGACGATCACGAGGTAGACGGGTCGATCCAGCCCGGTCGGCGCTACCCGGCCGCGATCTCCGTGGGGACCAATCCGACGTTCGGGGACGCGGCGCGCAGCGTCGAGGCGTTCGTCCTGGACGAGTCGGCGGACCTCTACGGGCGGGTGGCGGCCGTCGACTTCGTCGACCACGTCCGTGACATGGAGAAGTTCTCCTCGGTCGACGAGCTCCTCGTGGCCATGGACCGGGACGTCGCCAGGACCAGGGCCGTTCTCGACGCCGGCGCCGACCGCCGCTGATCATCGATTGGGGCGCCGGTGCCCTCCACTGGTAACGTCTCCTGTCGGCCCTCCTGCGGTCCGCGGCGGCGGGGTCATTCATTTTCGCGGACTGGAACAACCAGGAGACACCCATGGCGATGACCACCGAAGAGAAGAAGGCCGTACTGGCCGAGTACGGGATCCACGAGACCGACACCGGTTCGCCCGAGGCCCAGGTCGCGCTGCTCACCAAGCGGATCAGCCAGCTGACCGAGCACCTCAAGAGCCACCAGCATGACCACCACTCGCGTCGCGGTCTGCTCCTGATGGTCGGCCGTCGTCGTCGTCTCCTCAAGTACATCGCCAAGGTCGACATCGCGCGCTACCGCTCGCTCATCGAGCGCCTCGGCCTGCGTCGCTGAGCGGACCCCGCCCGCACCCCCACTGTTCCCCGTCCTCGAAGAGGGCGGGGAACAGTGCTGTACGGGGGCGGTGTCCGCGCGTCCCCCGGTGACCCGGGGTGTTGTCCCTGGTAGCCTGATCACGGCCGGTGCGCACGTACCGGGTGTCGACAGGTCCGATTGACGGTCCTCGGTAGTGGCTGCCGGAACCGCGGGTGCCCCGGGACGGGGCGCCGGTTCCGGCCGCTTCGATCGAAGACCGAAGTCGAACCGGGATTCCCTGACGTGTGACCCGGCGGGCCCGGCGGAGACGTCTCCGCCGTGAGGCCCCCAGTCACCGACAGGACAGGACTACACATGCCAGAGATCACGGCCGTCGAGGTCGAAGACGGTGTCTTCGAGACCGTCGCGACCATCGACAACGGCGACTTCGGTCGCCGCGAGGTGCGATTCGAGACCGGACGCCTTGCCAAGCAGGCCGCCGGGGCCGTCGTCGCGTACCTCGACGACGACACCATGATGCTGTCCGCCACCACGGCGGGCAAGCACCCCAAGGAGCACTTCGACTTCTTCCCCCTGACGGTGGACGTCGAGGAGCGGATGTACGCCGCGGGTCGCATCCCGGGCTCGTTCTTCCGCCGCGAGGGTCGGCCGAGTACCGACGCCATCCTCACGTGTCGCCTCATCGACCGTCCGCTGCGCCCCACCTTCGCGGACGGGGTCCGCAACGAGGTCCAGGTCGTGGTGACCATCATGAGCCTGGACCCCAAGGACCTCTACGACGTCGTGGCGATCAACGCCGCGTCCGCCTCCACGCAGCTGTCCGGCCTCCCGTTCTCGGGTCCGGTCGGAGGCGTGCGGATCGCGCTCATCCCCACCGCCGCCCGCCCCGAGGGGCAGTGGGTCGCCTTCCCCACCGTCGAGCAGCTCTCCGAGGCGGTCTTCGACATGGTCGTGGCCGGTCGCGTCGTGGGCTCCGGTGATACCGCCGACGTCGCCATCATGATGGTCGAGGCCGAGGCCACCGACACCGTCATCGAGAAGATCGCGGGTGGCGCGCAGGCTCCCACCGAGGACGTCGTGGCGCAGGGTCTCGAGGCGGCCAAGCCGTTCATCTCCGAGCTGTGCGCCGCGCAGCAGGCACTGGCCACCGCGGCCCCGTCCGAGGCCCGGGAGTTCCCGCTCTTCCCGCCCTACCAGGAGGACGCGTTCACCGCGGTCTCCGAGGTGGCCGAGGCCAAGCTCGGTGAGATCATGTCGATCGCGGACAAGCAGGAGCGCGACGGGGCGACCGACCAGCTCAAGGCCGAGGTGCTCGACTCGCTCTCGGAGCGGTTCTCCGGTCGGGTCGGGGAGCTCGGTGCCGCGTTCAAGTCGCTCACCAAGAAGATCGTCCGGAAGCGGATTCTCACGGACCACTTCCGCATCGACGGCCGCGGCATCAGGGACATCCGCGCGTTGTCCGCCGAGGTCGAGGTCATCCCACGGGCCCACGGTTCCGCCCTGTTCGAGCGGGGTGAGACCCAGATCCTCGGGGTCACCACGCTCGACATGGTCAAGATGGCCCAGCAGATCGACTCGCTCGGTCCGGAGACCAGCAAGCGCTACATGCACCACTACAACTTCCCGCCGTACTCCACCGGCGAGACCGGTCGCGTGGGGTCGCCCAAGCGTCGTGAGATCGGCCACGGGGCGCTCGCCGAGCGTGCGCTCATGCCGGTCCTGCCGAGCGTCGAGGAGTTCCCGTACGCGATCCGGCAGGTCTCCGAGGCGCTCAGCTCCAACGGCTCCACCTCGATGGGGTCCGTCTGCGCCTCCACCCTGTCGCTGCTCAACGCCGGTGTGCCGCTCAAGGCCCCCGTCGCGGGTATCGCGATGGGCCTGGTCTCCGACGAGGTCGACGGTGAGACCCGCTACGTGGCCCTCACCGACATCCTCGGTGCCGAGGACGCGTTCGGCGACATGGACTTCAAGGTCGCCGGCACGGGCATGTTCGTCACCGCGCTGCAGCTCGACACCAAGCTCGACGGCATCCCGTCCGAGGTCCTGGCCGGCGCGCTCACCCAGGCCCGCGAGGCCCGGCTGACCATCCTCGACGTGATGGCCGAGGCGATCGACGAGCCGGACGAGCTCAGCCCGTTCGCGCCCCGCATCATCGCGATCAAGGTCCCGGTCGACAAGATCGGTGAGGTCATCGGGCCCAAGGGCAAGATGATCAACTCGATCACCGAGGAGACCGGCGCGTCCGTCTCGATCGAGGACGACGGCACCGTGTACATCGGGGCCACGGACGGCGAGTCCGCGCAGGCCGCGATCGACAAGATCAACGCCATCGCCAACCCGCAGCTGCCCAAGGTCGGCGAGCGGTTCCTCGGCACGGTCGTCAAGACCGCCCCGTTCGGCGCCTTCCTCTCGCTGCTGCCCGGCCGCGACGGCCTGGTGCACATCTCCAAGCTGGGCCAGGGCAAGCGGGTCGGCAAGGTCGAGGACGTCGTGAACGTGGGCGACAAGATGCAGGTCGAGATCGCGGACATCGACAACCGCGGCAAGATCAGCCTCGTGCCCGTCGGCGACGAGTCCGCCGCGGCGGCATCGCCTGCCGACGCCGAGGGCGACGACAACTGATACACCGCCGGGGCGGGAACGCGCACCCCGGCACCTCACGAGGCACGCACCCCGGAGCGCGGGGTGCGTGCCTCGTATCGCTGGAAGGGAGGGTCGCCGTGGATCCGACGATCAGGGTGGACAGATCGATCCCGGGGCTCCGGGTGGTCACCGAGAACCTGCCGTGGTGCCACACCGCGGCGGTCGGGGTGTGGATCGCGGCGGGTTCCGCCGACGAGGCCCCCGAGGAACACGGTGCCGCGCACTTCCTCGAGCACGTCCTGTTCAAGCGGACCGCCACGGCCTCGGGACTCGAACTGTCCGAGCGCATCGATCTCCTCGGGGGTGACCTCAACGCCTACACGGGCCGGGAGCACACCTGCTACCACGTCCACGTCCCGGCGGAGGGCCTGGCGACGGCCGTGGACGTACTGGTGGACGTGGTGGCACGCGGGTCGTGTGACCCGGAGGACGTGGAGATCGAGCGGGACGTGGTGCTCGACGAGCTCGCGGGCCGGGCCGACGACCCGGAGGACCTCGCCTGCGAACTCGCCACCGGAGCCGTGTTGGGTGATGACCCGCTGGCTCGCCCGATCATCGGGACCGAGGAGTCGGTGGTGGCCCTGGACGCGCAGACGCTGCGATCGTTCCACCGCAGGGTCCTCCGTGCGGGTGACGTCGTGGTGGCCGCGGCCGGGCGCATCGACCACGAGGAGCTGGTCAGACGCATCGCCGACGGCCCGCTGGCCGCCGTGGTCGCCGAGGGCCCGGCGGGAGCCGCGACGGTCGGGGCCGCCGCACCCACCTCCGGCCAGGCGGCCGGGCACCCGGGCTGGGCCCCGTCGTCGGTTCTGGTGGGGGAGGACGACGACTCCGAGCAGGTGCTCCTGGCTCTGGCACGGAGGACACCGTCCCGCGATCACCGGGACCGCGCCGCGGCACAGGTCGCGACCGCGGTGCTCGGCGGTGGACTGAGTTCCCGACTGTTCCAGCGGGTCCGCGAGGAGCTCGGGCTGGCCTACACCGTGTACGCGTCGATGGACCAGTTCCGTGCGACCGGACTCGTCTCGGTCGTCGCCGGCAGCCCCGTCGGGCGGGTGGACGCCCTCAGCGGTGCGCTGGCCGAGGTCGTCGCCGGGATGGTGAACGATCCCCCGTCCGGCGACGAGGTCGACCGCGCGATCGGGCACCTCACCGGATCGATCAGGCTCGGGCTGGACGACCCACTGTCGCGGATGACGCGGATCGGCCGCCACCTGCTGGACCGCGACACTGTGGTGACCGTCGGGGAGTCGCTCCACCGGCTCCGCACCGTGCACCGCGACGACGTGGCGGACTACTGGACGGGCGAGACCGCGCCCTGGTGTCTGGCGGCCGTCGGGCCGGGCATGCCCGATGCCGGCGGCGCGGCTGATCTGCTCGCCGGCGTGGGCGGATAGGCTGGTGAGCGGTGTGACGACCGATGAGGAGACGATGACGGTGACGAAGGTCGGAGTGCTCGGTGCACGCGGCAAGGTGGGCACGGCGATCTGCGAGGCGGTTCGCGCGGCGGAGGACATGGAACTCGTCGCCGAGGTGGACCAGGGCGACCGGCTGCAGATGCTCACCGACGCCGGCGCGGAGGTGGTCGTGGACTTCACGCACCCCGACGTGGTGATGGACAACCTCGACTACTGCATCACACACGGCATCCACGCCGTGGTCGGCACGACCGGCTTCACCGACGAGCGGTTGGAGACACTGCGCGGACTGCTCGCGTCCCACCCGGATACCGGGGTGCTCGTGGCACCCAACTTCGCGATCGGAGCCATCCTCATGATGCGCTTCGCGGTCCAGGCGGCGAGGTATTTCCCCTCGGCCGAGATCGTGGAACTGCACCACCCGAACAAGGCCGACGCACCCTCGGGTACGGCACACCGCACGGCGGAGATGATGGCCGCCGCCCGCGCCGCGGCAGGGATGGGGCCCTCCCCGGACGCCACCTCCACCGAGCTGGAGGGGGCGCGGGGCGCAGATGTCGGCGGGGTGAGGGTGCACTCGGTCCGCGTGACCGGCCTGATCGCGCACCAGGAGGTCCTCCTGGGTACACAGGGGGAGACCCTGACCATCAGGCACGATTCCCTCGATCGCTCCTCCTTCGCGCCCGGTGTGCTCCTGGGCGTACGGTCGATCGCGGGCGCTCCGGGACTCACCGTTGGGCTCGACGCCTTCATGGATCTGTAGGCCGGCCCGTGGACAGAGTCGTCAAGCCGCTGGTCATGGCCCTCACGGCGGTGGGTCTGGTGGTGGCGTTCGGTTACCTGCTCTACCTCGGGTGGTCCATGATCAGCCGGTCCGAGTACCTCGCCATGCGTGGACTGGGCGTCGGGATCGTCCTGCTCACCGTCGTCGGGGCGTGGGCGATGTGGGCGATCCTGCGGAACGGATTCGAACTCCAGCGGATCTCCGCCGCGGCAGCCCAGGAGGGGATCGAACTCGATGTCTCCGACCTGGACCACCGCCCGTCCGGGCGACTCGAGCACGCCGCCGCCGATGAGCTGTTCGACCGCGTCAGTGCGGAGTACCAGGCGTCTCCGGACGACTGGCGTACCAACTACCGGTTGGCCCGCGCCTACGACCACGCGGGCGACCGCCTCCGTGCCCGTGAGGTGATGCGGGCGGCCATCGCCCTGCGGGAGGCGGAGTCCTCCGGGACCGGGGATCCGCGATGAGCACCGTCCTCGTGGTCCACCACGCTCCGTCCCCCAGGCTCCGACGAATCCTGGAGGCACTGGAGAGGGGTCTGGCCCATCCCGACCTCGAGGGCATCGAGGTCGAATCAGTGCCCGCACTTGCGACCACCGACGACCACGTTCTCCGTGCGGACGGCTACGTCCTGCTCACCCCGGCCAACTTCGGCTACATGTCCGGTGCACTCAAGCACTTCTTCGACCGCACGTACTACACCTGCGAGGGTGCGGTGGCCGGTCGGCCCTACGCCCTCTGCGTGCACGGGGACAACGACACCTCCGGGGCGGTGGCCTCGGTCGAACGGATCACCACCGGGTGGGACCTCCGCCAGGTCGCCCCGGCCCTACAGCTCACCGGCGAGCCCGGTCGTGAGGAACTCGACACCGCGTCCGAGGTCGCCGCGACGGTCGCCGCACACCTTCTCGGCTGACCCGCCGGGCGACACGACACAAGAGGGAGTCCCACCATGTCCGAGCTCGTCCGGCGGCAGGTCCGCATGGTCGCGCACACCGCGTTCACCCCACCCGACGAGATCGGTTGGGAGACGGATGCGGACGGCGGCTCCGCCCTGGCCGAGTTCGCCGGCCGCGCCTGCTACCAGAGCTGGGACAAACCCAACCCGCGCACCGCGTCGAACGCCGGGTACCTGAGGCACATCCTCGAGGTGGGGCACCTCTCGGTGTTCGAGCACGCGAGCGTGACGTTCTACATCACCGGTATCTCCAGGTCGTGCACCCACGAGCTCATCAGGCACCGCCACTTCTCCTACAGCCAGCTGTCGCAGCGGTTCGTCCCGGAGCATGATTCCAAGGTGGTGCCCCCGCCCGCGATCGCCGACGACCCGGAGCTGGTGGAGATCTTCCGCCGCGCCACCGACGCGTCGCGGGAGGCCTACGCGGAGATGCTCGCCAAGCTCGAGGAGAGGTTCGCCGACGTCCCCAACCCGATGCTGCGTCACAAGCAGGCCCGGCAGGCCGCGCGGTCGGTCCTGCCCAACGCCACCGAGACCCGCATCGTGGTGACCGGCAACTACAGGTCGTGGCGGCACTTCATCGGAATGCGGGCGACCGAGCACGCGGACACCGAGATCCGAGGACTGGCGATCGACGTCCTGCGTCAGTTGCGACAAGCGGCGCCGGCGGTGTTCTCCGATTTCGAGATCACCTCGCTGGAGGACGGCTCCGAGATCGCGGTGAGCCCCTACGTCCTGGAGGGATGAACCGGTTCACCGGGTCGGAATCGGGACTTCCCGTGGTCTGCGGGTAGTCTGGGAGGCCATGACACACGTGACCACTGGGGGCCCGATGTCGGCAGACGGTCGGCCGGCCCCCACCCGACCCGGACGCCCCACGCCGTTCGGCACGGTGCTCACGGCGATGGTCACCCCGTTCGGGTCCGACGGTTACGTCGACCTGAAGGCCGTCGCACGTGTCGCGGAACACCTCGTGGAGTCGGGGTGCGACGGTCTCGTCGTGTCCGGGACCACGGGAGAGTCGCCCACCACCACGGACGCGGAGAAGATCGCGGTTCTCGAGGCCGTTCTGGCCGCGGTGGGGGACAGGGCGACGGTGGTGGCCGGAGTCGGGACATACGACACCGCACATTCCGTGCACCTCGCGCGCCAGGCGGCGTCCGTCGGTGCCCACGGCATGCTCGTGGTGACCCCGTACTACTCCAAACCCACCCAGGCCGGACTCGACGCCCACTTCCGGGCGATCGCCGACGCCACCGACCGACCGGTGATGCTCTACGACATCCCACCGCGGTCAGTGGTCCCGATCCAGGCGGAGACGCTCATCGGACTGTCGTCCCACCCGAACATCGTCGCCGTCAAGGATGCCAAGGGCGACTTCCACGACGCGGTCACGGTGATGTCCCACTGCGACCTCGTCTACTACTCGGGCGACGACCAACTCAACCTCCCGTGGCTGGCCGTGGGAGCCAGCGGTTTCGTCAGCGTGATCGGCCACGTGGCCGCCGCGCGCCTCGTCGAGCTGCGCCGCGCCTTCCTCGCGGGCGAGGTCGACACCGCGCGACATATCAACCTCGGACTCCTCCCGCTCTTCGACGCCCAACGGGCGCTCGGCGGCGTGTCGATGTCCAAAGCAGCACTAGAACTTCTCGGGATCCCGGCCGGAGTGCCGCGACTCCCGCAGTTACCACCGACCACCGAGCAACGGGACGCACTGGCGTCGCTGTTGCACAGAGCAGGAGTCATCAGATGACGGAGAACCCGACCAACAGCCGCGGACGCGGCCGGACCCGCCGCGCTGCCGGCCGCCCCACCGGCGAGCCCGCACCCGCGACCGCCGTGCAGTTCACGGAGCCCACGCCCGTCTCGAATGCGCCCGCGGCGAACGGCGGAGACGGCCGCCCGGCCCGGGACCAGGGCAAGCAGGAACAGAACAAGCAGGATCAGAACAAGCAGGGCCAGGAGCGGCAGGGCGGCGGCCAGCAGGGCAGGAGCCAGTCCAGGGGCCAGCAGAACAAGGGTCAGCAGGACCAGAAGCAGGACGCCCCCAAGGGCGCCTCGCGTGGTCGCGGGCGCGGAGCGTCCTCCGACGGCGGCCAGAACGGTGGCGGTCAGAACAGCGGCGGCCAGAACGGCGGCAACCAGGGTGGCGGTCAGAACGGCGGCGGCCGGGGCCGTGGTGGCCGGGGCCGCGGCCGTGGTAACGGGACCACCTCCACCGCCGAGTTCGGCGGCGTCAAGACCATGCAGGGCGGGGACATGACGGTCCGGCTGCCCAGCCCGCCCAAGCCGCGCAAGGGTGCGATGCGTCTGGTCGCGCTCGGCGGGATCACGGAGATCGGCCGCAACATGATGACCTTCGAGTACGACTCGAAGCTTCTGATCGTGGACTGCGGTGTCCTGTTCCCGAGTTCGACGGAGCCCGGAGTCGACCTGATCCTCCCGGACTTCGGTCACATCGAGGACCGACTCGACCAGGTCGAGGCGCTCGTTCTCACGCACGCCCACGAGGACCACATCGGTGCGATCCCGTTCCTTCTCAAACTGCGCCCGAACATCCCTGTCGTGGGATCCAGGTTCACCCTGGCCCTGGTGGCGGCCAAGTGCCGGGAGCACCGGATCAAGCCGGTCTTCCAGCAGGTCGACGAGTCGAGCGTGAGTTCGTTCGGCCCGTTCGAGGTCCGCTACTTCGACGTCAACCACTCGATCCCCGAGTGCCTGGGCGTTGTCGTCCGTGCGGGCGGCAACTCCGTGATGATGTCGGGCGACATCAAGCTCGACCAGCTTCCCACCGACAAGCGGCCCACCGACCTGGCCAAGATGGCGCGGTTCGGCGACGAGGGTATCGACCTGCTGCTGTTGGACTCCACCAACGCCACCACCCCGGGAGTCAGCCGCTCGGAGTCCGAGGTCGGCCCCGCTCTCCAGCGGCTCATCAGCGACGCCCGCAGACTCGTCGTGGTGGCCTGCTTCGCCTCCAACGTCTACCGCGTGCAGTCCGTCATCGCGGCCGCCGAGGCCTGCGGCCGGAAGGTCGCGCTCACCGGTCGGTCCATGATCCGGAACATGGAGATCGCGCTCGAACTGGGTCTGCTCACGGACCCGAAGGGCGTTCTGATCGACATGGACGCCGCGGCGAAGCTCCCCTCCGAGAAGGTCCTCGTGATGACCACCGGGACCCAGGGGGAGTCGATGGCCGGGTTGTCCCGGATGGCCCGCCGCGAGCACCGGCAGATCAACCTCTCCGAGGGCGACACCGTCCTGTTCTCCTCGTCGATCGTCCCGGGCAACGAGGAGCCGGTCTTCAGCGTGCAGAACAGTCTGTCCCAGATGGGCGTGAACGTGGTGACCAGCCGCGATGCCAACATCCACGTCTCCGGACACGGGGACGCGGGCGAGCTGCTCTTCGTCTACAACGCCGTTCGGCCGAAGAACGCCATGCCCGTCCACGGAGAGTGGCGGCACCTGCGGGCCAACCGGGCCCTGGCGGTCGCGACCGGCGTGCCGGCGGAGAACGTGGTGCTCGCACAGAACGGCGTCGTGGTGGACCTCGTCGACGGCAAGGCGACCACCGTCGGTCAGATCCCGGTCGGCCACCTGTACGTGGACGGTCTGTCCACCGGCGACGTCGGCGACACCGTGCTGGCGGACCGCACCGCGCTGTCCGAGGACGGCTTCATCGTCGCCACGGTGGTGGTGGACCCCCGCACCGGTCGACCGGTGAGCAAGCCCCAGATCATCGCCAAGGGATTCACCGACGAGCCGGGCGCGTTGGCGCCGGTCGTCGAGCTGGTCGAGAACGCACTGTGGGACCTGGCAGGGGAGGGTGAGACCGACCCCTACCGACTCGCGCAGGCGGTCCGCCGCACCGTGGGCACCTGGGTCTCCGACAAGTGGCGTCGCAAGCCCATGATCGTGCCCACCGTCATCACCTCCGTGGCAGCGCAGGACTGAGTCCGGTGAACCCCGACCGGCGGACACTGGCGCAGCGGGAGCGCAGCGCTCTCGTCGAGACGATGCGCGCCGCCGGGCCGGAGGCACCGACGCTGTGCGCCGGGTGGACGACCCGGGATCTCGCGGCGCACCTGGTCGTGCGGGAGGCACGCCCCGACGCCGCCGCGGGAATCGTCCTGCCGGCGCTCGCCTCGCGGATGGAGGAACTGCGCCTCCGTGAGGCCGAGCGTCCGTGGGACGAACTGCTCGAGAAGATCGCGGCGGGTGCGCCGTGGTACTCGCCGCTCCGCTACGCAGACCGGCTGGCCAACGCCGCGGAGTACCTCGTCCACCACGAGGACGTCCGCCGGGCCGGTGGCGAATGGACGACGCGGGAGTTCGACGTCGAGGACCTCGATCGCATCTGGGCGCTGGGCACCACGGTGGCCAGGACGTTCCTCCGTCGGGTGTCCGCCCGGGTCGACCTGCGCACCCCACCGGGGATCACGTTGACCAAGTCCGGTGCGGTGTCCACGGGCGCCGCGTTGGCCCCGATGGTCAGTGTGACGGCCGCCCCCGTCGAGTTGATCCTGTGGGCGTTCGGCAGGGACGCGGTGGACGTGGACATCTCCGGAGCCCATGGGGGCATCGACGCGGTCCGGGCGGTACCGAGGGGCTTCTGACCGACCCCGGCCCGTGTGGCTGCTGTTACCAATGGGGTCCGAGAAGATAGAGTGACCCCCATGGCACCCAGCTCGAACACGCGATCCACCCGTGCCCCCGGTGGACGACGCCCGGCCTCGAAGTCCGGCGCACAGCGATCCACCGCGTCCACCTCGTCGTCGTCACGGTCAGGCGGTTCCCGTCGCGGCGCCGTCGTCTCCACCCCGAAGTCGGGCACCCGCGGCGGTTCCCGCGCGGTCACCCCACCTCCGGAGCGGACGTCCGGTGCCTTCGGTGCCGTCGGGCGCGGTCTGCGTGGCGGGTGGTCGGGTGTGGCGAAGGGGGTCGGTCACGGGGTGCGCGGGCTGCGAGGCGGAACCGACGACGAGCGCGTGGCACCACCGCACCGTCGTGACGGGCTCGGGTTGATCCTCGTCGGCATCGCGATCGTCTTCGCGGGAGCGGTGTGGTTCGGTGCGGCGGGGCCGGTGGGGGAGTGGTTCGACACCGGGATCCGCACCGTGGTGGGGACGCCGGGTGCCCTCCTGCCGTTGCTGCTCGGGGTCTGGGGCGTCCTCGTGATGGCGCGGGAGCCACGACCCGACGTCCAGTCCAGGTGGGTGGTCGGGACCACCGTGACCTCACTGGGTGTGCTGGGTCTCTGGCATCTGGGATCAGGGTCGCCCTCGGACCCGGAGGGGGTCCGTGGGGGAGCCGGCGTCCTCGGGAGGATCGTCGGGGGCACGCTCGAGGCGGGTCTGTCCGTCTTCGTCGCCGTCCCGCTCCTCGTGTTGCTCGTGGCGTTCGGAGTGCTGGTGCTGGTGGGACGCCCGGCGAGGGAGATCCCCGGCATCGTGCGCGGATTCTTCGGCTGGGACGGGAGCGGGGACATCGTCGACCACGAGGACCCCGCAGCGGACTGGGACGACCCGGACGCCACCACCGCCTACCCGATCGCCGAGACCGGGACACCGGTCGACCGGGAGCGGACCGCACCGAGACGTCCGGCTCGCCGCCGGGTGGCCGCCTGGTCGGACACCCCGACCACCGGGGAGACGTTCGAGATGCCGGCGGCCGCAGGGGCGTCGGCGGACCCGGCCGACGGGCCGGATGACGCCCCCGTCGAGTCCCCCGCCGGCGTCCGGCGCAGGGGCCGGAAGCCGGCCGCGGCCACCGCGGTCCTACCCACGACCGGACCGGACGCCGCAGCGGCGGGTGCGGGCGCGCCGGTCGGGGACGCCACGACCGGGGCCACCGTCCGCCCGGCGGAGGCGCGCGGAGCCGGCGGCACGACCGAGGTGCCGCAGACCAACACCCCGTCCACCCACACCGCGGCGGACAGCGATGTCGAGCGCCTCGACTCCCAGAAGCAACTGCTCAACGGCGTCGAGTACACCCTGCCGCCCGTCAGCCTGCTGACCGCGGGGGACCCGCCCAAGGAGCGCAGCGAGTCCAACGACCAGATGATCGACGCCATCCAGGGCGTCCTCGAGCAGTTCAAGATCGACGCCGCGGTCACCGGGTTCACCCGCGGGCCGACGGTCACGCGCTACGAGGTCGAACTCGGCCCCGGCGTCAAGGTCGAGAAGATCACGGCGCTGCACCGGAACATCGCCTACGCGGTGGCCACGGACAACGTCCGTCTCCTCGCCCCGATCCCCGGCAAGTCCGCGGTGGGCATCGAGGTCCCCAACCTCGACCGGGAGCTGGTGAGGCTGGCCGACGTGCTCACCGACCCCAAGACCGCCACCAAGCACAACCCGATGCTCATCGGACTGGGCAAGGACATCGAGGGGGACTTCGTCACCGCCGACCTGTCCAAGATGCCGCACCTCCTGGTGGCCGGCTCGACCGGTTCGGGTAAGTCCAGCTTCGTCAACTCGATGCTCGTGTCGTTGCTCACCCGCGCGACACCGGACGAGGTGCGCCTGATCCTCGTGGATCCCAAGATGGTCGAGCTGACGCCGTACGAGGGGATCCCACACCTGATCACCCCGATCATCACGCAGCCTAAGAAGGCGGCCGCCGCGCTGGCGTGGCTGGTCGAGGAGATGGAACAGCGCTACCAGGACATGAAGTCCACCCGCGTGCGCCACATCACCGATTTCAACGAACGGGTCAAGTCCGGTGCCATCACGACCCCGCCCGGCAGCGAACGGGTGTACCGCCCGTATCCGTACATCGTCGCGGTGGTGGACGAACTCGCCGACCTCATGATGACCGCGCCGCGTGACATCGAGGACGCGATCGTGCGGATCACCCAGAAGGCCCGTGCCGCCGGGATCCACCTGGTGCTGGCCACGCAGCGTCCGTCCGTCGACGTGGTCACGGGCCTCATCAAGACCAACGTGCCGTCGCGTCTGGCCTTCGCCACGTCCTCGCTCACCGACTCGCGGGTCATCCTGGACCAGGCGGGGGCGGAGAAGCTGATCGGGATGGGTGACGGTCTCTTCATCCCGATGGGGGCGTCGCGACCCGTCCGTATGCAGGGTGCGTTCATCACCGACGAGGAGATCCACGAGGTCGTGGACTACGCCAAGAACCAGGCGGAGCCCGACTACGACGACACCGTCACCGCCGCCAAGGAGGAGTCCAAGAAGGACATCGACGGCGACATCGGGGACGACCTCGACGACCTGCTCGCGGCCGTCGAGCTCGTGGTCTCCAGCCAGTTCGGGTCCACCTCGATGCTGCAGCGCAAGCTCCGCGTCGGGTTCGCCAAGGCGGGTCGGCTCATGGACCTGATGGAGTCCCGCGACATCGTCGGACCCTCGGAGGGCTCGAAGGCCCGCGACGTGCTGGTCAAGCCGGAGGAGCTGGGGTCGGTCATCTGGATGATCAAGGGCGGCACCCCGCCCGAGGAGGACCCGGGAGACCTGCCTGCCGGGAGCGAGAACCTGGACGAGGCGCCGGTGGGCTGAACCGCGCGGTCTCAGGCCAGCGCGCCGTACACCGGCATCCACTCCCGGACGGTGACCTCGGAGACCATTCCGCGCAGACAGTGGGGGTCCTCCGCCACCAGTGCGCGGGCGGTGTCGGAATCGGCGGCCTCGACGACGAGCAGGGCGCCCGAACCGTCCGTGTACGGACCCACCGACCGGATCGATCCCGCGTCGACCCGGGCGGAGAGCCACTCGCGATGGGCGGGCTTGTTGGCCTCCCGGTCATCGGTCTGCTCGGGCTCGTACCGGTAGTCGACTGCGAAGAGCGGCATCGGTGTGGTCCTTCCTGGTCGCTGCGGGGGTGTTGTCGGATCAAGGGTATTCGGCCGGGTCTCGCTAAGGTGAGGGGGTGACACTTCCCATCACCGATGACGGACGCCCCGGCGCCGAGGTCCCCGTACTCAACATCGCCAACGTGCTCACCGTCCTGCGGATCGTGTTGGTCCCGGTGTTCGTGGTCCTGTTCTTCGTGGCCGACGCGCAGGACCCGTGGTGGCGGGTGGGTGCGTTCGTCGTCTTCGTGTTCGCGATGGCGACCGACTACGTGGACGGGTACCTCGCCCGGCGGCTGGGTCTGGTGACGGACTTCGGCAAGATCGCCGACCCGATCGCGGACAAGGCGCTCATGGCGGCGGCGATGATCTCGCTGTCCCTGGTCCACGAGCTGTTCTGGTGGGTGACGATCGTGATCCTCGTCCGCGAGGTGGGGATCACCCTCTGGCGTCTGTTCGGCGTCGACCACGTGGTGGCGGCCAGTAAGGGTGGCAAGCTCAAGACCGTGACCCAGACCCTGGGGCTGGGCATGCTGATCCTCCCGCTACCGCACTGGGTCTGGCCCGTCGAATGGGCCGTGATCGGCGTGGCGCTGGTCCTGACCGTCTACACGGGTATCGATTACCTGGTGAAGGCGCGTCAGGCCGCCAGGGCCGGGCACTGAGCCCCCCGGCCCGGGTTGCCATGACCTCCGCTGATCTCCCCGATCCGGGTGCCGCGGCCGCGGTGGCCGCACTCGGCGGGCGCGGGTGGACCCTGGCGACCGCCGAGTCGCTGACCGCGGGGATGCTCGCGGCCACGGTGGCGGGGGTTCCGGGGGCGAGCGCGGTGCTCCGGGGTGGCCTGGTTGTCTACGCCACCGATCTCAAGCACACTCTCGCGGGCGTTGCCGAGGAGGTTCTCCGGAGGCACGGGGCCGTGTCGGGGGAGACGGCGCGCGCGCTCGCCCTGGGGGCGGCGGAGCGATGCGGCGCCGACGTCGGTGTGGGTCTGACCGGTGTGGCGGGACCCGACCGCCAGGAGGGGAGGGCCGTGGGGACCGTTCACGTGGGGATCTGCGTGCCGGGAGTCGCGGCGCGGTCGACCGAGCTCTCCCTGGACGGCGGTCGAGCCGAGATCCGTCGGGCGGCCTGTGCCGCCGCCCTCGATCTGCTGGTGGGGATCGCCGACGAGGTCGGGAACGAATCGGCGACGTGAGGCGTTGTACCCCGTGATGCCGAACATCCAGATGACCACGCTGCCCCGACCGGACCACCGGAGCGGGCCCCCGCTGCTGCGGGAGACCCTCGGGACGGTGCTCCGCGGCCTGCGGGGCGATTCGGGGCGGACCCTGCGGGACGTCGCCGACGCCGCCCGGGTGAGTCCCGGGTATCTCTCCGAGATCGAACGTGGTCGCAAGGAGGCCTCGAGCGAGTTGCTCGCGTCCATCTCGGGTGCGCTCGACGTCTCGCTCGGCGAGATCCTCATCCGCGCGGCCCTCGAGGTCTCGCCCCCGGGTACCGTCTCGCTCCCGGGCACCGTCGCGGAGCCCGTCCTCGCGGCCTGAGCCCCACCCCGGCAACGCCCGGTGGTCGCCCCCCGACCTTGTTCGGTACCGTGGTACCGACCAGTCGTCCGAATCGGCAGAAGGACACTACGCAGCGATGGCCAATCCGTTCACCAAGGCATGGCGCTACCTCATGGCGTTGTTCGATTCGAAGATCGACGAGAATGCTGACCCCAAGGTCCAGATCCAGCAGGCCATCTCGGACGCGCAGCGGCAGCACCAGCAGCTGTCCCAGCAGGCGGCCGCCGTGATCGGCAACCAGCGGCAGCTGGAGATGAAGCTCAACCGCCAGCTCGCCGACATCGAGAAGCTGCAGGGCTCCACGCGGCAGGCACTGCAGATGTCCGAGCAGGCCCATCAGAACGGCGACACCCAGAAGGCGACCGAGTACGAGAACGCCGCGGAGGCCTTCGCCGCTCAGCTGGTCACCGCCGAGCAGAACGTCGAGGACCTCAAGGGACTCCACGACCAGTCGCTCCAGGCCGCGGCCCAGGCCAAGAAGGCCGTGGAGCAGAACGCGATGGTGCTCCAGCAGAAGGTGGCCGAACGGACCAAGCTGCTCAGCCAGCTGGAGCAGGCCAAGATGCAGGAGCAGGTCAGCGCGTCGCTGCAGTCCATGTCCGAGGTCTCGTCGGGCGGGAACACCCCGAACCTCGACCAGGTCCGCGACAAGATCGAGCGGCGGTACGCCAACGCCCTCGGGTCGGCGGAGCTCGCCCAGAACTCGGTTCAGGGCCGGATGCTCGAGGTCGAGCAGGCCTCGACCCAGATGGCCGGGCACAGCCGTCTCGAGCAGATCCGGGCGTCGATGAAGGCCGAGGGTGGTCAGCTCGGACAGGGGACCGGCTCTGCGTCCCAGCTCCCCCAGGGGCAGCCGCAGTCCGCCACCCCGCCTCAGCAGCAGGCGCAGACCGAACAGCAGTGAGTCGTCCGAGGACGGGCCGCCGGTGAACTGACCGGCGGCCCGTCCTCGTCCGTGGTGAAGGGGCACACGTGACACTGACCGAGTTCAGGGCCCGGACCGTCGAGGCCTTCGGGGACCTGCGGGCCGATCATCTCGTGAGGTCCCATCATCTGGCCGCGTTCGACGGGCGCACCGCCGACGAGGCCATCGACGCCGGTGCCTCCGTCAAGCAGGTCTGGTTGGCGCTGTGTTCGGAGTTCGAGGTTCCCGACTCATTACGCTGACCCCGTGGCGGCGTGTCGTTCGATCTCGAACACGCGTTCGTCTACACTCGGGTCATGTGATGACGGGATGGCCCGTCCACAGGGCGACATCCCTCCACAGTGAAGGGTTGCCGGGCTCGTGCGAGACGCATCTGTCGTACCCGACCCGTAGCGTCCGCGAGCGAGCAGACCACACAGACCGTCCGGCACGACACCGGAGGTCGAGCACGAACGGAGAGCATCATGGCCCCCAAGACCACCGCCAAGTCAGGTACCAGGACGGGCGTGGCCCAGAACCGCGAACAGGCGCTGGAGTTGGCGCTCGCGCAGATCGACAAGGCCTACGGCAAGGGGTCGGTCATGCGGCTCGGGGACGACACCCGGCCGCCGGTCCAGGTCATCCCGTCCGGTGCCCTGTCCCTCGACGTGGCACTCGGGATCGGCGGGTTCCCACGGGGCCGCGTCGTGGAGATCTACGGTCCGGAGTCGTCCGGCAAGACGACCGTCGCGCTGCACGCGGTGGCCAACGCGCAGGCCGCCGGCGGGATCGCCGCGTTCATCGACGCGGAGCACGCGTTGGATCCGGAGTACGCCCGCAAGCTCGGCGTGGACACGGACAACCTCATCGTCTCCCAGCCGGACACCGGTGAGCAGGCGCTCGAGATCGCCGACATGCTGGTCAGGTCGGGGTCAATCGACATCCTGGTGGTCGACTCCGTCGCGGCGTTGGTGCCGCGGGCGGAGATCGAGGGCGAGATGGGCGACAGCCACGTGGGCTTGCAGGCGCGACTGATGAGCCAGGCGCTCCGCAAGATGACGGGTGCGCTGCACAACACCAACACCACCGCGATCTTCATCAACCAGCTGCGCGAGAAGATCGGGGTGATGTTCGGCTCGCCCGAGACCACCACGGGCGGTAAGGCGCTCAAGTTCTACGCCTCCGTCCGCCTGGACGTGCGCCGGATCGAGACCCTCAAGGACGGCGCGGATGCGGTGGGTAACCGCACCAAGGTCAAGGTCGTCAAGAACAAGATCGCGCCCCCGTTCAAGATCGCGGAGTTCGACATCCTCTACGGCGAGGGCATCAGTCGCGAGGGATCGCTCATCGACATGGGTGTGGAGAACGGCTTCGTCAAGAAGTCGGGTTCCTGGTTCACCTACGGGGCGGACCAGTTGGGCCAGGGCAAGGAGAACGCCCGCCGGTACCTCAAGGAGAACCCCTCGGTCCGCGACGAGATCGAGCGGAAGATCCTCGACAAGCTCAATATCGGGGCGGGTGCGGAGATCGCGGAGATCGAGGCGGAGTCCGATGAGGACGCGCCTATCGACGTGGTGCCCGTCGAGTTCTGATGAGCGTGCAGGACCCGTGTGCGGCCGAGCCGGGGCGGGGTGTCGACACGGACGATCTACGCACCGCCATCGCGGCGGTGGAGGCCAGGCCGTCGAGTAGCTCGGACCTGCCCCCGTTGGCACCCGAGGCCCACGAGGCCGCGACGGCGGCTCTCCGACTTCTGCGCCACCGGCCACGGAGCCGACACGAACTGCGGGAGCGGCTGCTGGGTAAGGACCACGCGCCGGACGCGGTGGACGAGGCGCTGGACAGGGTCCGCGCCTGGGGCCTGCTCGATGACGCGGACTTCGCCTCGGAATGGGTCCGGGGTCGGCGGCGTCGACGCGGACGGTCGCGGGGAGCACTCGAACGTGAACTCCGCGAGAAGGGTGTCGCCGAGGTCCATATCGCGGGGGCGGTGGCCGGCATCGACGAGGCCGATGACCGACAGCAGGCCACCGAACTCGTGCGCGCGAGGCTCAGCCGCAGCCCGGTCGACTCCGGTCCCGGGGCGGATCTCCAGGGAGAACGGCGCAGGCTGGTGGCGTTCCTCGCCCGCCGGGGCTATCCGACGGGGTTGGCGATGACGGTGGTCGACGCCGAATTGGCGGCCCAGGTGTCGCCCTGAGTACCCTGGCCTGCGTGGATTCTCTCGTGACCGACCTGCAGGCGACGGCCGGAGACACCGGCGTCGAGCGCGTCGAGGGGCGCACCTACCAGGTGCGGACCTTCGGGTGCCAGATGAACGTCCATGACTCCGAGCGGCTCTCCGGTGTGCTCGACGCGGCCGGGTATGTGCCGTTCGAGGGTGAGGCCGACCCTGCCCGGGGCACTCTGCCGGACCTCGTGGTGTTCAACACGTGCGCCGTTCGCGAGAACGCGGACAACCGCCTGTACGGCACGCTCGGCCACCTGCGGCCGTGGAAGGACGCCAATCCCCGACTGCAGATCGCGGTCGGGGGATGCCTGGCGCAGAAGGACAAGGACGTCGTGGTCACGCGGGCCCCGTGGGTCGACGTGGTCTTCGGCACACACAATCTCGGGCACCTGCCCACGCTGCTCCAGCGCTCCCGGCACAACGAGCGGGCCGAGGTGGAGATCGCCGACTCGCTCCAGCACTTCCCCTCGACCCTCCCCGCCACCCGGGAGTCCGCCTACGCCGGCTGGGTCTCGGTGTCCGTGGGGTGCAACAACACCTGCACGTTCTGCATCGTCCCGTCCCTCCGCGGCAAGGAGGTGGACCGTAGACCCGGTGAGGTCCTGGCGGAGATGAAGGCACTGGCGGACGAGGGTGTCCTCGAGGTCACCCTGCTCGGACAGAACGTCAACGCCTACGGGCGATCGTTCCACGACCCCGCCGAGCCATCCGACAGGGGCGCCTTCGCGAAGTTGCTGCGCGCCGCCGGTCGGGTCGAGGGCATCGAGCGGATCCGGTTCACCTCACCACATCCCGCGGAGTTCACCGACGACGTGATCGAAGCGATGGCCGACACCCCCGCCGTGTGCCCGCAGCTTCACATGCCCCTGCAGTCCGGCTCGGACCGTGTCCTGCGCGCGATGCGCCGTTCGTACCGGTCGGAGCGCTTTCTGGGCATCCTGGACAGGGTGCGGGCCGCGATGCCGCACGCGGCCATCACCACGGACATCATCGTCGGATTCCCCGGGGAGACCGAGGAGGACTTCCAGGCCACCCTCGACGTCGTGGAGAAGGCGCGGTTCACGAGCGCGTTCACTTTCCAGTACTCACCGCGACCGGGGACTCCGGCGGCGACGATGACCGACCAGGTACCCAAGTCCGTCGTGCAGGAGCGCTACGAGAGGCTGATCGACCTGCAGGAGCGGATCACCCTCGAGGAGAACCGGAAGCAGGTCGGTCGCGAGGTCGAGCTGCTCGTCACCGCCGACCAGGGCCGGAAGGACGCCGCCACCGCCCGGATGACCGGCAGGGCCCGGGACGGCCGTCTGGTGCACTTCGCCCCGGTGGGGGAGCACGCCGGGCGGATCCGACCCGGCGACGTGGTCACCACCCGGATCAGCTCGGCCGCCCCGCACCATCTGCTCGCCGACGACGGCGTGCTGACCTGTCGGGCCACCAGGGCGGGTGACCGGCACGAGGCCGGTGAGAAGCCGGAGACCCCCCCGATTGGCGTGGGGCTCGGACTGCCCACGCTGCGACGTGATGCCCTCGCCTCCGACACCACCCAGAAGGGATGCCTCACGTGAACACCGCTGACCGCCCGGACCCCATCCAGGGGATCATGGAATCCAGCAGGACCGTGGATTCGGAGTTCCGACGCAGGGACAGGATGTTGGGCCACACCCTCGTCATCGGCAGGGCCTATCTGGCGTCGGCGTTGCTGATCGTGTTGCTCGCCGCCGCTCTCGCGCTTCCCCACAGCGACGGGGTGCGTGGACTGGACGTGCTCTTCTTCACCGAGGCGGCCCGGGACCAACAGACCTCGCTGCCCTCCCACGTGTTCGTCCTGCTCTACTCGGCCGGCGCCATCCTGTTCGGCGCCGTCATGATCATCACCCAGAAGTGGTGGGCGGCGGGGATCGCCTGGGGCGCCAGTTGCGTGGCCACGGTGTACGGGATGCTGGCGATCTGGCTGCGCCAGTCCGGACGGGGACCGAACCCCGACTTCCAGGACTTCGGCGCCCCCGGGATCGGCTTGTACGTCAGCGTGATCCTGGTGCTGCTGCTGGTGATGACCCTGGCCGGCGTGCTGTGGGCGCGCACCCCCGAACAGCGCGAGCTCGAGGACTCCGTCCGCCACCGCGACTGAACCGGGTCGCCGCACCCGTCGGACCCACCCCGTGCAGCAGGGCCCCACCGTGTCGGTGGGGCCCTGTCGGCGTGATCAGCGGGTGTCGACCGCGTTCTCGGCGGCCTCGGCCCATTCCTTCCACTGCATGGCCTGCGCGCGGGCCTTCTCGGCGTCCTTCGACTTGCCCGCCGCGTCGGCCTTCGCGGCCTGTGCCTCGAAATCGTCCACCCGCACCCAGAACTGGGCGGCGCGGGCCTTGGCCTCGGGGTCGGTACGCCGCCATTCGGCGTCGGCCGCGTCGGAGACGGACTTCTCCAGGGCGCGGATCCGTCCCTCGAGCTGCCCCATCCTCTCCCGCGGGACCTTGCCGATCTCCTCCCAGCGGGTCTGTAGCTCCCGTAGCGCGGCACGGGCCGCGTCGAGGTTCTTGTCCGGGTCGATCCGGGCCGAGAACTCGGTGAGCAGCGCCTCCTTGGCGTCCGCATTGCCCTCGAACTCCGCGTCACGCTCGGCGGCCGCGGCGTGGCGGGCGTCGAAGAACGTGTCCTGGGCCGCCTTGAAGCGCTTCCACAGGGCGTCGTCGGCCTCGCGGGGAGCGCGGCCCGCGGCTTTCCACTCGTCCATGAGGCGCCTGAACGCGGTGGCCGTGTCGTTCCAGTCGGTCGAGGCCGAGATGGCTTCGGCTCGTTCGACCAGCTCCTCCTTGACGCGCTTGACGGAGGCGCGGGTGCGGTCGAGTTCCGCGAAGTGGGAACCACGGCGCCGGTTGAACGCCTCGCGGGCCTTGGAGAAGCGCTTCCACAGTGCGTCGTCGGTCTTGCGGTCGATGCCGCGAATGGTCTTCCACTCGTCGAGGATCTCCCTGAGGCGATCGCCGGCGGCCTTCCACTGGGTGGACGACTCACCGATCTCCTCCGCCTCGACGGCCAGCGCCTCCTTGCGGGCGATCGCGGTGGCGCGCTCCTCGTCCTTGCGCTGGCGCGCCTCGACCTCGACAGCGCCGGAGCGCTCGACCACGGTGGCGAGTCGGGTCGCGAGGGCGTCGAGATCTCCCACGGCCGCAGCGGAGGGGAGCTGCTCGGCGAGGGCCTCGGCGGAGGCCCGGGTCTTTCGCGCGTCCTGCGGGTGCGAGTCGAGTCGCGCCTCGAGGAGTGAGACCTCCGCGACCAGGTCGTCGTACCGGAGGCCGAAGTGGGCCAGACCTTCCTCGGGTGCACCCGCCTGCCAGGAGCCGACCTGGCGTTCGCCCTCGGAGGTCCTGACGAACACGGCGCCGGAGTCGTCGACCCGACCCCATTCGGACGGGTCCGACGCCCGGACGATGCGCGACTCGGGGGCCGCCACCGCTCGCGGTGCCACCTTCCGGGCCAGTGCTGCGGGGGACGGCGCACCGGGACGCGGGCCCGGGGTCGGAGTGGGGGTCGGTGCGGACGTTCCGGGGTTCGCCTCCCCGGGGGTGGTCGGTGACTGGTCGCTCATCTGGTCCTCGTTTCGTTCTGCCGCGTGACACGGCACCATCGCCGGAATCCCACCGGTCGTCGCCTCGCCGTCCCGGTGAGGGGTCGGCATCTCCCTAGTGTGTACCAACCGCCGCCCGGGCGCCGGGGTATCCCCAGCGAGTCCGACAGAGTCCCGGGGCGGCGCTCCTGCGGAGGTCAGTAAGGTGCTCCGTGTGAACACCCCTGTCGTCCTGGTACCCGGCGCACCGGTTCTGGTGCCCGAACTGTCCGGAGAGGCGGCCGCGGAGACCGCCGGCCAGGTCGACGCCGCGCTGGATCTGCTCAGGACGGCCTCATCCGGCCTCGAGAGGGTGCTCGTGCTCGGCTCGGACCCCGAGGGGCGGACGATGGGTGACGTCCGTTCCTCGCTGTCGAGGTGGGGGGCGGCGGTCCGGGTCGGGCGTTCCGAGGCGGTGGAAGCCGAGTACGACGATGTCCCCGACGCGGCCCTGATCGCATGGTGGCTGCTCGACCGCGCCGGGATCGACCAGCCCCGGTCGTTCGCGGGCGTCACCGGCGGTGGACGGGTCTCTCGGCCCCCCGGGCGCGACACCCTCGTGGTCGTCGTGGGGGACGGTCCCGCCTCCCTCACCCCCCGGGCACCCGTGCCCGAGGACCCGCGTGGTGTCGCCCTCGACTCGGATCTCACCGAGTGGCTGCGGCGCGGTGGCCCGCTGCCCGATCCCGGTGACGCGGTGGCGGAGGCCGTGGGGTGGTGGAGCCGGCCCGCGTGGCTCGGGCTGGCCGGGCTGGTCGGGGAGAGGTCTGCGGTGGAGTCGGTGTCCTGGGCGCCGTTCGGTGTGGGGTATCACTGCGCTCGCTGGGATCTCTCGTCGTCGTCGGATTCCCCGGGCCAGGGGGGTCACGGGTGAGCGGCCCCGCACCGGTCGCGGTGGTGGGCCCGACCGGCACCGGGAAGTCCGACCTCGCCCTCGATCTGGCGCAGCGGCTGGGCGGGGAGGTGGTCAATTGTGACGCCATGCAGCAGTACCGCGGCATGGACATCGGTACCGCGAAGCTCCCGCCGTCCCTCCGACGTGGCATCCCGCATCACAGGCTCGACGTCCTCGAGGTGACCGAGACCGCGAGCGTCGCCGACTTCCGTCGCGAGGCCGAGCGCGAGATCGCGGAGATCCGGGAGCGCGGGAACGTGCCGATCCTGTGCGGAGGATCTATGATGTACATCCAGGCCCTGGTCGACGGCTGGTCCATCCCCGACACGGATCCCGCGGTCCGGGCGCGCTACGAACGGCGCCTCGAGGAGATCGGGGTCCGGGCGTTGCACGCCGAGCTCGCCCGCGCGGACCCCGAGGCCGCTCGGACCATCCTGCCGACCGATCCCCGCCGGACTGTTCGGGCACTGGAGGTGGTGGAGCTGACCGGTCAGCCGTTCTCCGCCTCGAGACCGACCATCGGCGCACCTCGGTGGGGCACGCGGCTGCTCGGCCTACGGTGCGCGCTTCCCGAGCTCGATGACCGGCTGGACGCCCGTACCGGGCGCATGTTCGCCGACGGGCTGATCGACGAGGTGCGTGGGCTCGTCGGGCTCGGACTGCTCGAGGGCGTGACGGCCCGGCGGGCCATCGGGTACGCGCAGGTTCTCGACGAGATGGACGACGAGCTGGGGATCGACGACGAGGGGGTGGCCCGCGCCCGGGAGCGCACGGTGATCGGCACCCGCCGGTACGTGCGCAGGCAGCGGTCGTGGTTCGGGCGTGATCACCGCATCAGGTGGATCGACACCGACACCCGCCAGGTCGACGGCACGCCCCGCGGTGGACGGACCCCTGTGGAGACAGCACTCGAGCTCCTCGGTGAGGCTCCGCGATGAGCGCCTCGAACCCCGGCCGCACCCGCGTCCAGTCGGTCGACCGGGCGTTCGCCCTCCTCGACTCGTTGGCCCGGCGGGGCGGCCGCGCGTCCCTCGGGGAGCTGTGCGCCGACACGGGTCTGGCCGCGGCCACCGTCCACCGGCTGTGCGGGACGCTCGCCGAGTCGGGTCACCTCCGCCGGGACGCGCGCCGCGACTATCTGCTCGGCCCCCGATTGCAGCGGATCGGCGAGGTCGCGGGGAGGGCGACGTGGTCGTGGGCCCAGCCGGTGCTCGCGGCCGTGGTCGACGGGACCGGCGAGACCGCCAACCTCGCCGTTCGTGAGGGGGACGGTGTCGTGTACCTCGCCCAGGTCCCGTCGCCGCACTCGATGCGGATGTTCACCGAGGTGGGCCGTCGGGTGCACGTGCACTGCACGGCGGTGGGGAAGGCGTTGGTCGCCCGGGACGACGACGACGAGGTCCGCGCGATGCTGGAACGGACCGGCATGCCCGGGTACACGGATGCCACCATCGTCGACCCGGACCGGTTGTTGGACGAGCTCGCCCGCGTACGCAGGGTGGGGTTCGCCACCGACGAGTCGGAACAGGAGGAGGGCGTCCGCTGTGTCGCGATCACGGTGGGGGTCGGGGACGCCGCGGTCGCGGTGTCCGCGTCGGGGCCCGAGGCGAGGTTCACCGAGGAGCGCCGCGACGCCGCCATCGGGGTGCTCAGGGCGGCCGTCGCGGACCTGCACCCCTGACGCGGAAGGATCCGCCGCCCCGGCCCGGGATCCGCTACCCCTGTGGGGGGAGCGGATCCCGGTGTGCGGGCAGCGGATCCTTCCGGGGCTTCGCGGCGGGGCCGTTCTACAGCCCGTTGGCGGCCTTGAACTCGCGGCGGCGACGGTGCAGGATCGGCTCGGTGTAGCCCGAGGGCTGCCCGGTCCCCTCGAGGATGAGCTCGCGGGCGGCCTGCCAGGCGATCGACGAGTCGAAGTCCGGCGCCATGTTCCGGTATGCCTCGTCACCGGCGTTCTGCTGGTCGACGATCTCCGCCATCCGGCGCAACGAGTCCTCGACGTCCTCGGCCGTGATGATGTCGTGACGGATCCAGTTGGCGAGCATCTGCGAGGAGATCCGCAGGGTGGCGCGGTCCTCCATCAGGTTGACGTCGTGGATGTCCGGCACCTTCGAGACGCCGATGCCCTGTTCGACCCACCGGACGACATAACCGAGGATGGTCTGGCACGAGTTGTCGACCTCCTCCTTCTTCTCGGCGTCGGTCCAGTTCGTGTCGGTCGCGAGGGGGACGCTGAGGATGTCGTCGACGCTCGCGCGCGGTCCGCCGGCGAGGAGTTCCTCCTGTCGGGACATCACGTTCACCCGGTGGTAGTGGGTCGCGTGGAGGGTCGCGCCGGTCGGCGACGGCACCCACGCGGTGTTGGCGCCGGCCCTCGGCTGCCCGATCTTCTCGGCGAGCATCTCGGCCATGAGGTCGGTCTTGGCCCACATGCCCTTCCCGATCTGCGCGCGACCGCGCAGACCGCAGGCCAGGCCGGTGTCGACGTTGAAGTCCTCGTAGGCGGTCATCCAGCGGGCGGACTTCATCTCACCCTTGCGGATCATCGGGCCGGCCTCCATGGAGGTGTGGATCTCGTCCCCGGTCCGGTCGAGGAAGCCGGTGTTGATGAAGACGACGCGATCGGTGGCCTCGGCGATGCAGGCGGCGAGGTTGACCGAGGTGCGCCGCTCCTCGTCCATGATGCCCACCTTGAGGGTGTTCTCCGGCAGACCGAGGAGCGCCTCGACCCGGCCGAACAGCTCGGTGGTGAAGGCCACCTCGGCCGGGCCGTGCTGCTTGGGCTTGACGATGTAGATGGACCCGGTGCGGCTGTTGCCGCGCTCGTTGCCCGGCGCGATGCCGTGCATGCCCGCCAGCGAGGTGATCAGGGCGTCGAGGATGCCCTCGGGCAACTCGTTCCCGTCCGCGTCGAGGACCGCGGGGGTGGTCATGAGATGCCCCACATTGCGGACGAAGAGCATCGAGCGGCCGTGGAGCCGGACCTCGCCGGATCCGTCGGGCGCGGTGAAGACCCGGTCGTCGTGGAGGACGCGGGTGAAGGTCTTGTCGCCCTTGCTGATCTCCTCGGAGAGGTCGCCCTTCATCAGACCCAGCCAGTTGCGGTAGCCGTGGGTCTTGTCCTCGGCGTCGACGGCCGCGACGGAGTCCTCGAAGTCCATGATGGTGGAGACGGCGGACTCCAGGACAACGTCCTTGACGCCGGCGGAGTCGGTCGATCCGATCGGTGAGTCGGCGTCGATCTGGACCTCCACGTGCAGGCCGTTGTTGCGCAGGAGGACCGAGGTCGGGGCGGCGCCGTCGCCCAGGTAGCCGACGAACTGTGCGGGATCGGCGAGGCCTGTCGTCGCCCCGTCGGCGAGTGTCACCTGCAGTCGGCCGTCCACCACGGTGTAGCCCGTGGTGCCGACGTGACTGCCGGAGTCGAGCGGCGCGGCGTCGTCGAGGAACTCGCGGGCCCAGGCGATGACGCGGTCCCCGCGGACCTTGTTGTAGGAGGACCCCTGCTCGGCCCCACCGGACTCCGGGATCGCGTCGGTGCCGTAGAGCGCGTCGTACAACGAACCCCACCGGGCGTTGGCGGCGTTGATCGCGAAACGCGCGTTCATGATCGGCACGACCAACTGGGGGCCCGCGACCGTGGCGATCTCGTCGTCCACGTTCTGAGTGTTGACCTGAACGGAGTCCGGCTCCGGGACCAGGTAGCCGATCTCCTGCAGGAACGCACGGTAGGTGGCCGGGTCGATCGGGGCGGGGTTCTCGTTGTGCCAGGAGTCGATCCTCGACTGCAGGTCGTCGCGGACGGCGAGCAGCTCGCGGTTGCGCGGGGCCAGGTCGGTGAAGATCTCGGAGACTCCCGCCCAGAACGCGTCGGGATCGACCCCGGTGCCCGGGATCGCCTGGGTGTTGACGAAGTCGTACAGGACCTCGTCGACCTGGACGTCGCCGACGGTGATGCGTTCGGACATCGATGCTCTCCTCACATAGGGACCGTTCTCGCCTCCGACTGTAGTGCCCCCCTGCCGAGGGATCATCCGGGTTTTCCGCAGCGTGGAACGGCGGTCGGATTGGCTAGGATCTGATGGCATGACACCCGCGCCCCCGACCGCCACTCTCGACGGCCTCGCCTTTATCAAGGGGCACGGAACGCTCAACGACTTCGTGGTCCTGCCCGACGACCACGCGGAGGTGGACCTCGACGAGGACCTGGTGCGCGCCGTCTGCGACAGACGGGCCGGCCTCGGCGCCGACGGGGTGCTGCGCATCGCCACCGCGGGTGCACTGGTCGACCAGGGCGTCCTCGCCGTCCTCCCGGAGGGCGTCGACGCCGCGGACTGGTTCATGGACTACCGGAACGCAGACGGATCGATCGCGGAGATGTGCGGGAACGGGGTCAGGGTGTTCGCCCACGCCCTGGTGGCGACCGGCAGGGTCGGGGCCGGCCGGATCCCCGTGGGCACACGATCCGGTCCTCGGCCCGCCGATATTCTGATCCATGACGGTGACCAGGCCGTGGTCCGTGTGGACATGGGCGAGCCCCGGCTTCTCGGGGTCTCGTCCGTGGAGCTCGGTGGCCGGGTGTACGCCGGACTCGCCGTCGACATGGGTAACCCCCACCTCGCGTGCGTGGTCCCGGGCCTGGGGGCCGACGGGTTGCGCGAACTGCCGGTGCACGAGGCGCCCGAGTTCGACACCGGCTTCTTCCCCGCCGGCGTCAACGTGGAGATCGCCACCCCGCTCACCGACGGTCGGGTGTCGATGCGCGTCCACGAGCGAGGATCCGGGGAGACGATGTCCTGCGGCACCGGAATCGTCGCCACGGCCGTCGCGGCCCTCGCCGACGCCGGACAGGCCACCGGTGACGTGGTGGTGTCCGTTCCCGGGGGAGAGGTCGCGGTGGCCCTGACCGGCGTGGGTTCCACTCTGACGGGGCCGTCCGTGATCGTCGCCGAGGGGCGGTACCGGCGACCGCTACCCGCGCGCCGCACGGAGGCGTCCCGACCGGAATTGTGAGATGATGCCGGTGAATGACTATCGATGACACCGCCCCTGACCGGGCCACACGAGACCATGACCCTTCGGTCGGAGAATTCCAGCTCGAGGAGCGCTCCTCGCTGCGCCGGGTCGTCGGGTTGTCGACCGAACTCCAGGACGTCAACGACGCCGAGTACCGCCAACTCCGCCTCGAGCGGGTCGTGCTGGTCGGGGTCTGGACCGAGGGCACCGCCGCCCAGGCGGAGGCCGCGATGGCCGAGTTGGCACAGCTCGCCGAGACCGCAGGCTCCGAGGTCTGCGACGCGCTGATCCAGCGCCGCGACAAGCCGGACCCCGCCACCTACATCGGTTCGGGGAAGGCCAAGACCCTGAAGGACGTGATCACCGCGACGGGGGCGGACACGGTGATCTGCGACGGCGAGCTCACGCCGGGTCAGCTCATCGCGCTCGAGAAGGTCGTCAACGTCAAGGTGATCGACCGCACCGCGCTGATCCTCGACATCTTCGCCCAACACGCGACCAGCCGTGAGGGTAAGGCCCAGGTGTCCTTGGCGCAGATGGAGTACATGCTCCCGCGACTGCGTGGCTGGGGTGAGGCACTCTCCCGGCAGGCGGGTGGCCGGGCGGGCAGCAACGGAGGCGTCGGACTCCGTGGTCCCGGTGAGACCAAGATCGAGACGGACCGCCGCCGAATCCGGGAGCGCACGGCGAGGCTGCGCCGTGAGATCAAGGGCATGAAGCAGGCCCGGGACACCAAGCGGCATCGCCGTCGCGCCACCCCGGTGCCGTCGATCGCGATCGCCGGGTACACCAACGCCGGGAAGTCGAGCCTGCTCAACCGCTTGACCGGTGCGGGCGTACTGGTCCAGAACGCACTGTTCGCCACGCTGGACCCCACCACACGGCGGTCCGAGCTCCCCGACGGGCGGGTAGTGGTCTTCACAGATACGGTCGGATTCGTCCGACACCTCCCGACCCAGCTCGTCGAGGCGTTCCGCTCGACGTTGGAGGAGGTCGTGGACTCCGAGCTGCTCCTGCACGTGGTCGACGGATCGGACGCCTTCCCCCTGCGCCAGATCGAGGCCGTCCGCACCGTCATCAACGACGTCGTGGAAGAGCAGAAGGCCGAGAGGCCCCGCGAACTCGTGGTGATCAACAAGGTCGACGTCGCTGACCCGGTGGTGTTGACGGAACTGCACCACGCCCTGCCGGACGCGGTCTTCGTCTCGGCGGCGACGGGTGAGGGGTTCGACGAGCTCCTCGACCGAATAATGCGGGTGGTCGCCTCCGGGGACACGGAGGTCACACTCGAGATCCCGTTCACCCGGGGTGATGTGGTCTCCCGTGTCCACGCGGAGGGCGCCGTGGTGGACGAGGATCACACGAAGGACGGCACGAGGATCGTGGTCCGGCTTCCGGCCTCCGTGGCCCGAGAGCTCGGGGAGTATCGGGTCCCCGGATCCCGTGACGGTGTCGCCTGACCCCGTCGACGGATCAGGCGACACCCGGTTCCGGCCGGTTCAGAGCTTGCGGAAGACCGTGACGACCTTTCCGAGGATCGTCGCGTGCTCCCCGGGAATCGGACTGAACGACGGGTTGTGGGGCAGGAGCCACACCCCGCTCGAATCCCGGCGGAAAGTCTTGACCGTGGCCTCCCCGTCGATCATCGCCGCCACGATCTCGCCGTTGTCCGCGACGTTCTGACGGCGCACCACCACGTAGTCCCCGTCACAGATCGCGGCGTCGATCATCGACTCGCCGACCACTCTGAGCATGAACAGGTCCCCGGAACCCACCAGGTCGGAGGGGAGGGGGAAGACCTCCTCCACCGCCTGCTCGGCGAGGATCGGACCGCCGGCCGCGATCCGCCCCAGGACAGGGACGTAGACGGGTTCCACGGCCCCGCTGGGACGCGTCTCCTCCTGGACGGGCGCGCGACGACCTCGGGACCGCTGCCCCGGGACGCCGTGGACGTCGACCGCCCGCGGCTTGTGCGGATCACGGGTCAGGAAGCCCTTCTTCTCCAACGTCCGCAACTGGTGGGCCACCGAGGAGGTCGACTGCAGACCGACGGCGTCACCGATCTCTCGGATGCTCGGGGGATAGCCCCGGTCCTTGACCGTGTCGTGGATGTGCAACAGAACGCTCTTCTGGCGGGTCGTCAGGGCCTCGAAGTCGGGCTTGGGCATGTGGGGGTCCCTTCGGCGAATGGGTGTTCGACGTCGCTATCTGTGTACACCCTACTGCCCGTCGGACGTGAGCGCCACACAGGTGTTCGAAGAAATGTCGCCACGAATGTCGACTCTGTCGGACCCGCGTGATACAACTCTAGGCAGGTTCGGGTTCGAACAGATGTGCACAACAAGGCACACGGGCGTGCGAATGAGGTTCGCACACCGTATCGAGTTGGGAGTTCTCATGACCGTTATGGAGATGCAGCCACGATCGCGTCCCTCCGTGCCCTGGACGGAGGTCTGCGTGACCGATCACGACCGGCCCGTTTCGTCCAGGGTGCATCCCCGCCCTGATGCCGGGGCCCGTCCCGTCATCCGCACGCTCGACCGGGGGCGCCAGACGGCCACGCGGTCGGTGGCGCCCGGACGGCGAGTGCTCGTCCGCCCCGCGTCCGCGGAAAGGGTCAGGGCATGCGGTAGCGAGGCGAGGTCGAGTGCGCCGGTGGTGGACGATGTGCCGACGTGGGCTCTGGTGGCCTGTGGAATCGTCTTCGGAATCCTGATGCTGCTCGCGTTGGCACTCCTGGGCGGGCCCGCCTACGCGTGACCCACGGTATCGCCTCCTAGAATGGACCCGGGACGGCGGCCCGTCGCCCCCGCGCCGCCGTCGGCTCCGGCCGGCGGAGCGGTTCGGACCAGGTCGACGAATGGCGAAGCTGGAATGTACTGCCCCATATGTCACCACGAGGACTCACGGGTGATCGACTCGCGGTCGGTCGACGAAGGGCAGGCGATCCGGCGTCGGCGCGAGTGCCCCGACTGCGGACACCGGTTCACCACCCTCGAGACCCCGTTGTTGACCGTCCTCAAGCGCAACGGTGTGACGGAGCGTTTCAGCCGCGACAAAGTGGTCCGCGGTGTGCGACGCGCGTGCCAGGGGAGGTCGGTCGACGAGGACGCGCTCCGGCGGCTCGCGCAGCAGGTCGAAGACGCTGTCCGGGCCGGCGGCGCCTCAGAGGTCCCCGCTCACGAGATCGGGCTGGCGATCCTGGGGCCTCTACAAGATCTGGACGAGGTCGCGTATCTGCGATTCGCCTCCGTGTACAAACAATTCAGTTCCGCTGCGGATTTCGAGAGCGAGATCATCGCGCTTCGCGAACGGCACGCTGCTCACTAGTCCCGGTCCTCTCCGCGTCGCACCGGGATCGGTTCCTGTGTACGGGCGGTGTGAGGGCTCAACGCGCGTTCCGCCGGGAGAGCGCGGCGGCGACCGCCTTCTCGATCCTCTCGGCGGAGACCGGGCGCGCGGTACCCAGAGACTGCGCGAAGAGGCCGACACGGTATTCGGCCAACATCCACCGGAGATCCCGGGCTGCCCGCGCCCCACCCGGTCGTCGGCGGAGCGCCGCCGTCGCCTCCGCGACAGTGGCCTCCGACTTCTCCAACCGGGCGGCGAGCTCCCGGTACCTCGACGGTGACTTCTCCGCGAGGTCCAGCCTGAGGTCGATCGCCCTCACGTGGCGTTCCAGTTGCGGGAGGACCTCCGCCGGGTGTCGGGCGAGGAATCCCTTTCCCACGAGGAAGTCCAGAGCGGGCCTGACGTCGTCCGCGAGGTCGCGTGGTACCTGGTCCAGCCGGGCGGAGACCGACTGCGCGGCGACCAACGCCGGAAGGGCGGCGGAGATCGAGGCCGTGATGGCGGCCGGCGCCTCGGATCGGGCGCGCGCGCGCACCTCGTCGAAGTCGTGCACGGTGAGTACCGGCTCTCCTCTGCGTCCGGCGATCAGCCGCCCGCACGCCGCCAGCGCCGCGTCCGAGACCAGTCCATCGGCACCCTCGTGGGGATACTGGGTGAGCGCGAGGCGTTGCTCGACCGGACGACCCCGGACTATCGATGCCGCCGAGATCAGGTCCGCTGAGATCAGGGTCAGTACCGCTGTCGTCTGCGCGGCTCGACGTTCCGTCTCTGTGGCGCAGGCGATCCGGTGGATGCCGTCGGGGCGGACCTGCAGGGCCGGGTAGACCGTCACCTCCACACCGTCGACCGTGCCGGTGATCGAGGGCGACAGGTCCCCGATCGTGTCCGCGGTCCACGCCCGATGAGGTCCGTCATCGGGGACGAGTCTGGAGTTGAGCGTGGCACGGACCTTGTCCACCAACCGACTGCGTAGTGCTCCCAGGTCCGTACCGGCCGCGACGACCTCGTCACCGTCGACCACCTCGAAACGCATGCGGAGATGGTCGGGGAGCTGTTCCGGGTGGAACTCGCGGGGCTCGACGGTCGTGCCTATGCGGGCCGAGAGCGCGGCGGCGAGCGCCACGGGGAGCGGTGCCGACCGCGGGGCGAGGTCACCGGCCAGCAGTGCCGCGTACTCGGCGGGCGGGGAACACAGACGCCTCAGGTACTTGGGGAGCGTCCGGAGCATCTCCGTGTACAGCTCCTCGCGCAGGCCGGGGACGAGCCACTCGAAGCCGGACGTCGCGACCGAGGACAGCTGGGGGAGAGGGACCCGCACGGTGATGCCGTCGGAGTCGACCCCCGGGTCGAACGAGTATCTGAGCTCGAAGTCCCGCTCGCCCTGGCGCCAGATCGGCGGGAACTCGGAGGCGGCCGGGGCGGTGTCCGACGTGCGGATCTGCTCGGGGCGAAGACGCAGACGATCCGGGTCCTCCCGGCCCTGCTTACGCCACCACGATTCCAGGTGGCGGCCGGAGGTGATGTCCTCGGGGAGCCGCTCGAGGTAGAACCCGACCAGGGTGTCGTCGTCGATGACGAGGTCGCGGCGTCTACTGCGGGTCTCCAGCTCCCGCGCCTGTTCCACGGCCACGGCGTTCTCCATGATCACCGGGATGCGGGTGGTCCATCGTCCCTCGACGATCCCGTGCCGGACGAGCATCTCCCGCGCGAGCGGTGCGTCGACCCTGGAGAGGAGGATGCGACGCGCCTCGACCACGGGCAGCCCCAGGAGCAGCACCTTCTCGTAGGCCATCGCCGCGCCCTGGGCGTCGGACCAGTGCGGCTCTGAGTACTGGGTGCGGACGAGATGCCCCCCGAGTAGTTCGATCCACACCGGATCGATGCGCGCGACGTCCCGGGCCCACAGTCTGGAGGTCTCGACCAACTCGGAGGCCATGATCCATCGCGGCGGCTTGCGGGCGAGATCGGAACCGGGGAACACCTGGAAGCGGATACCGCGGGTGCCGCGGAACTCCCTGGTGTCCTCGTCCTTCATCCCGACGTTGGTGAGCAGTCCGGAGAGGATCGCCTTGTGGAGGTCGTCCTCCGCGGCGTGACCGGACGGTGGATGCCAGCCCCGCTCGCGGCACATGCTGGTCAACTGGGCGGTGAGGTCCTGCCACTCGCGGATCCGCAACCAGTGCAGGTACTCGGCCTTGCACATTTTCCGGAACGCGCTGCCGGAGAGCTCGCGCCGCTGTTCGGTGAGGTAGCGCCACAGGTTGAGGTAGCCCAGGAAGTCGGAGGACTTGTCGGCGAAGCGCCGGTGGAGCTGGTCCGCCTTGTCGCGCTCCTCGGCGGGCCTCTCGCGGACATCCTGCACGGTCAGGGCCGCGACCACGACCAGGACATCCCCCAGGGCGCCGTTTCGGTGGCCCTCCACGACCATCCGGGCCAGACGGGGGTCGAGGGGGAGGGACGCCATGTCGCGGCCCACCCTGGTCAGGTGCGGGCGTTCGTCGTCGTCGGTCCGGAGCGCCCCGAGCTCGGTGAGCAACGTCATGCCGTCCCGGACGGCCTTGCGGTCGGGTGGTTCGACGAACGGGAAGTCGTCCACGGCTCCCAGGTCGAGATCGGCCATCGACAGGATGACCGACGCCAGGTTGGTGCGCAGGATCTCCGGGTCGGTGAACTCGGGTCGGGAGTCGAAGTCGTCCTCCGAGTACAGACGGATGCAGATGCCGTCGGCGACGCGGCCGCAGCGGCCGGCGCGCTGTGCGGCGGAGGCCTGCGAGATCGGCTCGATCGGCAGCCTCTGGACCTTGGTGCGGGTCGAATAGCGGGAGATCCGGGCGAGGCCGGTGTCCACGACGTAGCGGATCCCCGGGACCGTCACCGAGGTCTCCGCGATGTTGGTCGACAGGACCACGCGCCGGGTCGAATGCTGACGGAAGGCCCGTTGCTGCTCGGCGGAGGTGAGCCGGGCGAAAAGCGGAAAGATCTCGGTGCTCTTGAATTTCCGCCCCCGGAGCACCTCCTCGGCGTCGCGGATCTCGCGTTCGCCGGAGAGGAAGACGAGTACGTCGCCGTCACCCTCGGCCAGGAGCTCGCCGACCGCATCGGCGAGCGCGTCCAGGGGGTCGAGGTCGATGGTCCGGTCCGCGTGGTCGACCTGGAGCGGCCGGTACCGGATCTCCACGGGGAAGGTGCGACCGGAGACCTCGATGACAGGGGCGGGATGGCCCGCCGGATCCGCGAAGTGGCGGGCGAAGCGGTCGGGGTCGATCGTGGCGGAGGTGATGATGAGTTTGAGGTCCGGCCGCCGGGGCAGGATCTGCCGGAGGTAGCCGAGCAGGAAGTCGATGTTGAGGCTGCGTTCGTGGGCCTCGTCGATGATGATCGTGTCGTAGGCGCGCAGCAGCCTGTCCCGTCGGATCTCGGCGAGCAGTATCCCGTCGGTCATCAGTTTGACCGCGGTGTCGGCACCGGTACGGTCGTCGAAGCGCACGGCCGACCCCACCAGCCGGCCGGTCTCCACCCCCAGTTCCTCGGCGATGCGCTCGGCGACGGACCGGGCCGCCAGCCTGCGGGGCTGGGTGTGGCCGATCATCCCGCGCACGCCGCGGCCGAGTTCCAGACAGATCTTGGGGATCTGGGTGGTCTTCCCGGATCCGGTCTCGCCGGCGATCACCACGACCTGGTTGTCGCGGATCGCCGCCGCGATCTCGTCCTTACGGGCGCTGACCGGCAGTTGTTCCGGATACTCCGGGGTCGGAACCGACTCCGCACGCCGACGCAGACGAGCGGCGGCGGCGTCGATCTGCCCGCCCAGGTCGTCCAACTGGTCGGCGCGGGCCCTGCGGATCCGCGACCGGAACCGGTGGGCGTCGAGGATGCCGACGTCGTCGAGCCGGACCAGGAGATCGTGCCGGGCCCGGCGCAGTTCGGGGGCGGGCGCGGGAGACGTCGACATGGTGTCCGCCAGGGTATCGGGACCCGGTGTGGGGATCGATCCGGGTGTCAGGCCGTGCCACCCTCCCGGCGGGACTGGATGCGGGTGTAGCGCTGGTGCAGTCGCTCCCGGATCTCCTCCGGCTCGTACGACTGCCGCCGGCGTTCGGTCCGTGCGGCGAGGATCCCGGTGGCGGCCACTCCGACCACCCCGGCCGCGCCGACCATCTTGAGCCACTGCCGTCCGCGGGGTGCCATGGCGTCAAGGGTAGATCCTCTCGCCGGGGCACCTGGCAGGATCGCACCATGAGTCTCGACACCGTCCCGCTGGCCGCCGCGGCCCACCGCACCCGGACCGGGGACCTGTGGTTGTTCCGTGGGCGCACGACCGCCGACCGGCTGATCCAGACCCTGACCAATTCCCCCGTGAACCACGTGGGGGTGGCGGTGGTCCTCGACGACCTGCCCCCGCTGCTTTGGCACGCGGAGATGGGCCGGGCGTTGACCGACGTGTGGACGGGGCGTCGGCAACGGGGCGTCCAACTCCACGACCTCGAGGCGGCGGTGCGCCAGTGGACCGGTCCCTACGGACAACGTGCGTGGTTCCGCCAGATCTCCCCGGAGACCGGGTCCCCGCAGGAGGACGCGCTCCTGGAGACGATCGCCCGCCTGAACGGCGTGTCGTTCCCGTCTGCGGGGCGGCTGACCGCCCGGTGGGCCCGGGGCCGGTGGGCGGCCCGGGGACGCCACACACCCGATCGCGACTCCGATACGGGGCCGGGAGCGGGACGGGGCGGCGGTGCAGGAGGGAGCGGCGGTGCCGGAGGGAGCGGCGGTGCCGGAGCCCCGGGGCGCCGGGGCAGCGGCCTCCCGTGGCGCCGACGTGCGGACTCCGGGCCCGCACTGCGCGTGGAGGCGGCCTACTGCGCTGAGGTGGTCGGGATGACACTCGAGGCGATGGGTGTCCTGCTGCCGGCCGGCGACGCCAGTTGGTACGACCCGGGCCGATTCTGGAGCGGGGACGCGCTGCCGCTCGCCCCGGGGTGGGGCTACGGGCGGGAGGTCGCCGTCACCGTTCCCGGTGGAGGAAGCCGGGATCGGTGAGCGTGGGTCAGCCGCCGAGGACCGCGGTGCTCAGGTCCGCCTCCGCGGCCTCCGGCGCCACGACCAGCAACTCGTCGCCCGGTTCGAACGGCACGTCGGGTTCGGGGGCTATCACCCTTCCCCCGCGGAGGATCGCCACCAGCGCCGCGTCCCGGGGGAAGCGGACGCGTGAGACCGGTCTGCCCGCGAGGGGGGTCTGGTCCGGCAGCGTCACGCTCACCAGATTGGCGCCGCCGCGCCGCAGGGTCATCAACCGCACGACGTCCCCGACGGAGACCGCCTCCTCCACGACGGAGACCATGAGTCGGGGGGTGGAGACGGCCACGTCGACGCCCCAGCGGTCGTCGAACAGCCACTCGTTCCGGGGGTCGTTGACGCGGGCGACCACGCGGGACACGGCGAACTCCGTCTTGGCCAGCAGGCTCACGACCAGGTTCACCTTGTCGTCGCCGGTGGCCGCGACCACCACGTCGGACTCCTCCGCGCGGAGTCGTTCGAGGAAGCCCAACTCGCACGCGTCGCCGACGAGTTGCCGGGCACCGGTCACCCCGTCGCGGTCGAAGACCGCCGCGCGCTTGTCGACCAGCGTCACGGTGTGGTCGTTGGCCAGGAGTTCGCGTGCGATCGATCGTCCCACCACGCCGGCCCCGGCCACCAGGACCCGCATGGTGGAGGCGTGGAACGTGCGGGCGGGGGCGCGGTCCAGCAGGCCGGCCCCGTCGGCGTAGTCGGGGACCGAACCGTCGGGGACGGGATCGCCGGTCACGGGTCGGTCAGTCATCAGATGGTCCTCGCTCCAGGATGTCGTCGAGATCGTCGACCACGCCCGAGGGAACGGCGAGGTGGATCAGGTCGTCGGCCTGCACGAGAGTGCTGCCGCCGGGCACCCTGCACTCCCCGAAGCGGGTGAGCGCGACCACGGTGCCACCGACCAGATCGGCGAGAGACGCCAGTCCCACGCCGACCCACACCGACGGAGGGACGACGGCGACGAGCGACACCTCGCCGGTCTGATCGCGCCAGACCACCGGGCTCGACCCGGACGTGATGTACCGGATGAGGCGGCCGGTGGCCCAGGGCACCGTGGCGACGGTGGGAATGCCCAGCCGCTCGTAGACCTCGGCGCGTCCGGCGTCGTAGATCCGGGCGATCACCCGCTCGACGCCGAAGGTCTCGCGGGCCACCCTCGCGGCGATGATGTTGGAGTTGTCCCCGGAGGAGACCGCCGCGAACGCGTCCGCCCCGTGTAACCCGGCGTCGACGAGGACCTCGCGATCGAAGCCGAGCCCGGTGACGGTGCGTCCGTCGAACTGCTCCGCCAACCTGGCGAACGCGGCGGGGTCGCGGTCGATCACCACGACCTCGTGACCGCCCTCGTCGAGCTCGGTCGCGAGCGCCGCGCCGACACGCCCACAGCCCATGATGATGACCCTCATGGCCAGTACCGCTCCTCACGGTCCGCGACGCGCGGACCCGTCCCGATCACGCTACCCTCGTCGGCGGCGCTGTCCCTGCGGCACGCGGAGCCCTACGATGTGTCGGTGTCCAGGATCTCCAGGGTCTCCGTCGGAACCAAGCGCCTGCTGTTGGGGCGCCCCTTCCGCAGCGACACCACCGGGGACACCCCGCTGCGCAAGCGGATAGCGTTGCCGGTCTTCGCGTCGGATGCGTTGTCCTCGGTCGCCTACGCCCCCGAGGAGATATTCCTCATCCTGTCGTTGGCCGGGGTGTCGGCGCTGGCGTTCACCCCGTGGGTCGGGCTCGCGGTGGCGGTGGTCATGGTGGTCGTGATCGCCTGCTACCGGCAGAACGTCCGCGCGTATCCGTCGGGCGGGGGGGACTACGAGGTCGCCACCGTCAATCTCGGGCCGAACGCCGGTCTGGGTGTGGGGGCGGCCCTCCTCATCGACTACGTGCTCACCGTGGCGGTGTCGATCTCGGCGGCGGCCGCCAACGTCGGCTCCGCGATCCCGTTCGTGCACTCGAACGAGGTGGTGTTCGCCGTCATCGCGATCGTCCTGCTCACCGCGATCAACCTCCGGGGCATCCGGGAGTCCCGCGCGACGTTCGCCATCCCCGTCTACGCGTTCATGGCGGCCATGACCGCGCTGGTGGTGTGGGGGTTGTTCCAGGTCGGCGTGCTTGGACGTGGCCTGAGGGCGGAGTCCGCGGAGTTCGAGCTCGTCACGCCCGACGGCGTGGCGGTCGCCGGGCTCGCGCTCGCGTTCGTGGTGGCCAAGTCCTTCGCCTCGGGCTGTGCCGCGTTGACCGGGGTCGAGGCCATCCACAACGGCGTGCCGGCGTTCCGCAGCCCCAGGGCCAGGAACGCCGCGACGACTCTGGTCATGCTCGGCGTGGTATCCATCTCGTTCCTGCTCGGGCTCATCGTGCTGGCCAACCAGCTCGGGGTGCAGGTCGCGGAGGACCCGGCCACCCAACTGATCGGTGCGCCGGAGGACTACCAGCAGAAGACGATGATCGCGCAGCTGGCCGACCCGGTCTTCGCGGATCTCCCTGTCGCCTTCTACGTGATCATGACCATCACCGCCCTCATCCTGGTGCTCGCGGCGAACACCGCCTTCAACGGTTTCCCCGTGCTCGCCTCGGTGCTCGCGCGCGACAAGTACCTGCCGAGGCAGCTCGCCACGCGCGGGGACCGGCTCGCGTTCTCCAACGGGATCGTCCTGCTCGCCGTGGCGGCGATCGTCCTGGTGGTGGCGTTCGACGCGCAGGTCACCGTGCTCATCCAGCTCTACATCGTCGGGGTCTTCGTGGCCTTCACTCTGAGCCAGCTCGGCATGGTCCGCCACTGGACCCGGCGGCTGGGCAACGAGCAGATCCCCGCCGTCCGGCGACGGGTGCAGCGCGCACGGGCGGTCAACGCGGTCGGGTTCGTCCTCACCTCCGGTGTGCTGGTGATCGTCATGAGCACGAAGTTCTTCGCCGGCGCCTACATCGCGGTGCTGGCGATGCTGGCCGTGTTCGGGGTCATGAAACTCATCCATCGTCACTACGAGTCGGTCGCGCGCGAACTCGAGGACTCGTCCTGGGAGGTCGTCCTCCCGAGCCGCACCCACTGTGTGGTGCTGGTGTCCAAACTGCACCTGCCCACCCTCCGGGCACTCGCCTACGCGCGGGCGACCCGACCGGACACCATCGAGGCGCTCACCGTGAACATCGAGACGGCGGAGACCCGGGTCCTGGTCCGCGAGTGGGAGAAGCGGCGGATCTCCGTGCCGCTCAAGGTGGTGGAGTCGCCGTACCGGGAGATCAACCGGCCGGTGGTCGACTACGTGAAACGATTGCGTGACCAGTCGCCCCGGGACGTCGTGATCGTGTACATCCCGGAGTACGTCGTGGGCCACTGGTGGGAGCAGCTCCTGCACAATCAGAGCGCGCTGCGTCTGAAGACCCGACTGCTGTACGAGAGGGGTGTCATGGTGACCAGCGTCCCGTGGCAGCTGTCGTCCTCGGACGGCCGCGCGGACCAGGCGCGTGACGAACCCATCATCGGGCGCTGGGGCGGACCGGAGGACCGATGACCCGGACGGAGAGAACCGACTGGACGGGGCGTGTGCTCCGGCTGCGCATCGAGGGCCCCGCGCAGGGCGGGGAGTTCGTGGCCCGGCATTCCGGGCGGGTGGTGTTCTGCCGGGGCGGGATCTCGGGGGAGCTGGTCGAGGTGATGATCCACGACGACCCGGGACGAGCCTTCTGTCGCGGCACCGTGACCGGCGTACTCGAGAGGTCGGTGGACCGGATCGACCCGCTGTGCCCCGCCGCGGCGGCGGGTGCGGGGTGCTGCGACTGGAGCCACATCGACCCGGCGGCCGCCCGTGCGTTCTCGGGGACCGTCCTGGCCGACCAGGCCCGCCGTATCGGGCGGATCCACTCCACCCCGGATCGCGTTCCGGTCGGGGTTCCCGCCGGCGACGGCGCGAGTACCGGGTGGCGGACGATCGCGCGGTGGGTGACGGGGTCCGACGGGGTGCCGGGCGTCCGGCGGTCGCGGTCGCGTGAGGTGGTGACCGAACCCTGTGTCCAGGCGGACCCGCGGCTCGCGGAGGCGGTCCGGACCGCGGGCGTAGGTCCGCACCGAGAGGTCCTCGGGGTCCTGGGGGACGACGGGGAGGTCCACGTCGCTCACCGACCGGTCACCGAACCGGCGACACGGGGGCGCGATCGCGGGTCCCGGAGGGGTGTGGCGACCCGGGCGCGGGCCCGGTCCTCCCGCGCCGGGGCATGGGAGCCCGTGATGGGTCCCCCCACCGTCACCCGACGGGTCGGCGAGCACACCTGGCGGCTACCGGTCGACGCATTCTGGCAGTCGCACAGATCCGCTGCCGTGCACTACTCCGATCTCGTCCGCCGCGCGGTGTCCGCCACCGCGGGGTTACCGGCGGAGCCGGTGGTCTGGGATCTCTACGGGGGGGCGGGCCTGTTCTCCGCGGCGGTGCTCGACGTCGCCCCTCGCGCGCAGCTGACCATCGTCGAATCCGCACGTCCGTCTCTCGACGCGGTGGGGACCGCCCTCGACGTCGGCCCGGGGGTCGTCCCGGTGGCTGCGCGGGTCGAGACGTTCCTCGACCGGACGGTCGGTGGGACCGACCGGAACGGTGAGCCCGATCTCGTGATCCTGGACCCGCCGAGGGGTGGTGCGGGGATCGACGTGATGACCGCGCTCGCGGGCGGAACGGCGTCGCGGATCATCCACGTGGGGTGCGACCCGGCGAGTCTGGCCCGCGACGTCGGGGTCCTGGTGACGGCCGGCTGGACGCTGACGGACCTGCGGGGGGTGGCCGCGTTCCCCGCGACGCACCACGTGGAGGGTCTCGCCGTCCTCGATTCCCCCCGCGCGCGCTGACCCGACCCTGTGGCGCACCTCGACCGGCCGAGGCGCCGGCGGGGTCTCGCGCCGATTGCCCGTAGACTGTTGGTTCGACCCTGAGGGGTGCGGCCAGGGAAGGGGCAGTCGACGGCAATGAGTGTGCTCGATCAGGTGAACGGCCCCTCCGACCTCCGTGCACTCGGACCCGACGAGCTGGTCCGGCTCTGCGGCGAGATCCGGGAGTTCCTCATCAGAAAGGTCTCCGCCACCGGCGGGCACCTCGGCCCCAATCTCGGTGTGGTGGAGTTGACCATCGCCCTGCACCGGGTCTTCGACTCCCCCCGGGACCCCATCGTCTTCGACACCGGACACCAGTCGTACGTCCACAAGATCGTCACCGGTCGTCGTGAGCAGTTCGACGGGCTCCGTACCCGCGGCGGATTGTCGGGATACCCGTGCCGCGCGGAGAGCGACCACGACGTCGTCGAGTCCTCGCACGCCACCTCGTCGCTGTCCTACGCCGACGGTCTCGCCAAGGCGTACTCCCTGCGCGGGGAGACCGACCGCACCGTCGTGGCCGTGATCGGCGACGGCGCGATGACCGGCGGGATGGCCTGGGAGGCGCTCAACAACATCGCGGCCGGCAAAGACCGGCCCATGGTGATCGTCGTCAACGACAACGGACGATCGTATTCCCCCACGATCGGAGGCCTGGCCGAACGACTCGGGGTCCTGAGGCTACAGCCCGCCTACGAGAAGGCGATGGACCACACCAAGCGCACCCTGGGCGCGCGCAAGGACGTCGTCGGCAAGGCCGTGTACTCGATCCTGCACGGGATCAAGACAGGCCTGAAGGACGTGGTGTCGCCGCAGGAGCTGTTCGCCGACCTGGGACTGAAGTACATGGGGCCGGTGGACGGACACAACCTGGCCGCCACCGAGGCCGCGCTGCGGCTGGCCAAGGACTTCGGCGGCCCGGTGGTGGTCCACGTGGTCACACGCAAGGGCATGGGGTACGTCCACGCGGAGAACAACGTCGCCGACCTCATGCACGCGACCGGGGTCATCGACCCCGACACCGGCCGACCGCTCTCGGAGTCGTCCGCGGTCGACTGGACGTCGGTCTTCTCCGCCGAACTGTGCGAGATCGGTGCCGAACGGGACGACGTCGTGGCCATCACCGCGGCCATGGCCGGGCCGACCGGACTGACGGCGTTCGGTGAACGTTTCCCGGACCGGATGTTCGACGTGGGCATCGCCGAGCAGCACGCCGTGGCCTCGGCCGCCGGACTGGCGCTCGGGGGGATGCACCCGGTGGTGGCCGTGTACTCGACCTTCCTCAACCGTGCGTTCGACCAGCTGCTCATGGACGTCGCGCTCCTCGGGCAGCCGGTCACCCTGGTGCTCGACCGCTCCGGGGTGACCGGCCCCGACGGCGCCAGTCACAACGGGATGTGGGACCTGTCGTTGACGGGGATCGTCCCCGGGGTTCGGGTGGCCGCACCGCGCGACGCCGAGACCCTGCGCGCGGAGCTCCGGGAGGCCGTCGAGGTGACCGACGGGCCGACCGTCGTGCGCTTTCCCAAGGGTTCGGTCGGTGAACCCGTCCCGGCACTGGAGACCAGTACCGACGGCGTCGACCGGGTGCACGGGTCCGGCGACGCCGACGTCCTCGTCGTCGCCGTCGGGTCGATGGTCGCGCCGTCGCTGGCCGCGGCCCGGGAACTCGAGACCGCCGGTGTCGCTGTCGACGTGGTCGATCCACGATGGGTCTATCCGGTCCCGCACTCGGTCGTCGACTCCGCCCGGGGTCGACAGCTCGTGGTGACCGTCGAGGACAACGGGCTCCACGGTGGCGTCGGGTCGGCGGTCTCCGCGAGTCTGGAGCGCGCCGGGGTCAGGGTGGACCGACTCGCCCTGGGGATACCCCAGGAGTTCCTCGACCACGCCTCCCGCGGTGAGATCCTCGCCGACGCCGGGTTGACCGCGGAGGGGATCGCCCGCGGGATCCGCCAGCGCCTCGGCGACCGGGTCGAGAGCTGAGTCCGGACGCCCTCAGCTCTCCGCTCTGAACTCGTGCACGGCGCCCAGCAGCGGAGCCTCCGTCAGTTCGATCTGCCAGCGGCGGGCACCCTCGGCCTGCAGGACCCGGTGCAGTAGCGCCGCGTCGTCGGCGGAGTCGGTGGTGGCGGCCCGCCACGCCCACAACCGGAGCGTCGACGCCTTGAGCAGCAGCCCCTGTTCGATTCCCACCTCCTCGGCGAGCTCACCGAGCGCCTCGCGCGCGGAGTCCAGGAGCGCCGCCGCCCCCGGGTCGGTCCGCTTCCAACTGGTGTGCGGGGGGTGCTCCCCGCGCGGCGCCTGGCGGGAGGGGAGGTCGCCACGCCCGAGTTCGGCGGCCCACTCCAACGCCGCCAGCCACTCGTCCGCCAGGCGTCTGCGGTGCGGGCCGTCGAACCCCTCGATCGCGAGCAGGTCGGTGCGGTTCGTCGGCGCGGTGCGTGCCGCCTCGATGATCGCCGCATCGGTGAGCAGCCTCTTGGGAGCGATGTCTCGCTCCGCGGCCACCCGGTCACGCGCCATCCACAACTCCCGTGCCCGGGCGAGTTGGCGGGCGTCGCGCAGGGAGGTCAGGCGGGCCAGCCTGCGCCAGGGATCCGGGGCGGGGGCGGGCGGATCCGAGTCGACGAGGTGTCGGCACTCGGCCTCGAACCAGTCGCGGCGGCCGAGTTCGTCGAGCCGGGGGAGTACCGCGTCCGCCAGTTCGTGGAGGAAGAGGACGTCGTAGGCGGCGTAGTCGAGCCAGGATGCGGGCAACGGGCGTCGCGACCAGTCCGCCGCCGAGTGGGCCTTGGCCAGCCCGATGCCCAGGTGCTCCGAGATCATCGCCCCGAGGTTCACCCGTTCCATCCCGAGGAACCGCCCGGCCAGTTCGGTGTCGATGACAGACGTCGGCCTGATCCCGAGCTCACGGAGTGACGGGAGGTCCTGGCTCGCGGCATGCAGGAGCAGGGGGCGTCCGGAGAGGACGCCCGCGAGCGGCCCGACCGTCTGGCCCGGCGTCTCGGGGTCCACCAGCAGTGCGGCCCCGCCGGCGGGGCGTAGTTGCAGGAGGAAGGCGCGCTCGGAGTAGCGGATCCCCGACGCGCGCTCGACGTCCACCGCGACCGGTCCGGCCGAGGACTCCACGACGGAGGCGACCGACCCGATGCCGGAGGCGTCGTCCACGAACTCGTACTCCGCCGGGGGCGGCGGCGCCCCCGGCGGGGTCTCTCCGCGTCGTCGGCCGCTCACGCCCGACGATGCAGGGAGGTCACGCCGACCGGCGGGAGTCCGGCCGCCAGGGAGAGCGTCTTGCAGAAGGCGGAGGCGTGACCGGTCAGGTTCGACTCGAGGGCGGTCCACGACGCGCGCAACTCGAGCTGGTGGGCCTGGGGTGGTCCGGAGATGTCGCCGTAGCGGACCGACGCGGTGCTGGTGACGGTTCCGCCCAGCGACGTGTACGGTCCGGCGTCCTCGTCGAGCGCCTCGGTGAGCCAACTCCAGGCGACCTGGGGCAGCAGGGGATCGCCCGCGAGTGAGGCCTCCATGTCGGCCTGGATGTAGGCGACCAGCCGCAGCGTGCCGTTCCACGCGTCGTCCCCGGAGGGGTCGTGGAGGAGGATCAGCCGACCGAACGCGTCCCCGTCGGAGAACTCGGGCACATCGTCCCCGGTCGGCGGGATGATCTCCACCCCGAGCGCATGACTGTACGGCGCCAGTCTCTGCGGCGGACGGATCGGGCCGACAGAGATCTCAGGGCGGACCTCGAGCCGGGACAGCGACTCGACCGCCTCCCGGAAGACCTCGGGCTCGCCGTCATTGACCGATGTGCTCACGGGTCGTCACGCTAGCCACCACCCGGCGGCGTCCCGAGGAGGCGCGCCGTCGCCCACCGGGGTGGGGTGGAGGGCCCCGGTGGCGCACTCGTGGGACCATGGGGGGGTGCTGAACTCCGATGTGCCCTCGAATCCCAGGTCCGTTGACACCCAGGGCGCCGGCCGCGCCACCGCGCGCCGGGCCGGGACCGGCCCCTACCTCGACGAAGTCGGGGGCACCGGTGCCGCTCACACGCCGGTGTGGTTCATGCGTCAGGCGGGTCGCTCGCTTCCCGAGTATCGCGAACTCCGGACCGGGAGCACCATGCTCGAGGCCTGTTTCGACCCCGAGATGACCTGCGAGGTCACCCTGCAGCCGGTCCGCCGTCACGGGGTGGACGCCGCGATCTTCTTCTCCGACATCGTCATCCCGCTGGCGGCGGCGGGTGTGGACATCGACATCGTGCCGGGCACCGGGCCCGTGGTAGCATCGCCGATCCGCGACGAGGCCGGGGTCGCCGCGCTTCCCGATCTCACCCCGGACCGGCTCGAGAAGATCGGCGAGGCGGTCCGCATGGTGGTGGCGGAGCTCGACCCGGAGGTCGCGCTCATCGGCTTCGCCGGCGCCCCCTTCACCCTCGCCTCCTACCTCATCGAGGGCGGACCGAGCCGTAACCATGAGCACACGAAGTCCCTGATGTACTCCCGCCCCGACGTCTGGCATGCACTGATGTCCAAGTTGGCGGACCTGACCACGGTGTTCCTGCGCGCGCAGATCGATGCGGGCGTGGACGCCGTCCAGCTGTTCGACTCGTGGGCCGGGGCGCTGAGCCTGCGGGACTACCGGTCGATGGTGCTCCCGCACTCCACCGGGATCTTCGCCGACGAGGTGATCTCCACGGTTCCCCGCACCCACTTCGGCGTGGGCACCGGAGAACTGCTCGGGGCGATGGGTGAGGCCGGTCCAGAGGTCGTCGGTGTGGACTGGCGCATCCCGCTCGACGACGCCGCGGTGCGGGCTCCGGGCAAGGTGCTCCAGGGCAACCTCGACCCCGCCATGCTCTTCGCCGACCGTCAGGCGCTGGACTCCGAGGTCCGGAGGATCCTCGACGAGGGGGCGCGGGCACGTGAGCTGGGCGCCCGCGGGCACGTGTTCAACCTCGGGCACGGCGTCCTGCCCGCCACCGACCCGGGTGCCGTGACCCACGTGGTCGAGCTGGTCCACGAGCTGACCGGGACGTAGGGATGCCCCCTCGTGTCGCGGTGGTCGGTGGCGGTCTCAGCGGACTCACCGCCGCCTATCAGCTCTCCCTCGACCTGCCCGGCGCACGGATCACGGTCCTCGAGGCGTCGGACTCCCTCGGTGGGGCGTTGCACACCGTCGACTTCCCGTCCGGCCCCATGGAGCTGGGGGCCGAGGCATTCATCGGTCGCCGACCGGAGGCCTCCGAGCTCGTCGCCGAGCTGGGGCTGACAGACACCCTGCGGCACCCCGGACCGCTCGGCCCGGCGATCCTCACCGACGGTCGACTGGTCCCGATGCCGGTCGGCACCCTCATGGGGCTGCCGTCCGACGTGGCCGGCCTGTCCGGTGTGCTGAGCCCCGGTGAGTCGGCCGTCGCCGCCCGTGAGACGGACACGCCGCTGGAGTGGGAACCCGGCGGGGACGTCTCGCTGGGCCGGCTCGTGGCCGACCGGTTCGGCGACGCGGTGGTCTCGCGGCTCGTCGATCCCATGCTCGGCGGGGTGTACGCCGCCCCCAGCTCGGGACTCGGCCTGCGGCAGGTCATCCCCGGTCTCGCCGAGGCGCTGGACCGCGGCGCACCGACGCTGACCGCCGCGATCGGTGAGCTCGTGGGCAACCGGGTGCCGGGGCCCGTGTTCGCCACCCTCGACGGCGGGTACAGGGGGCTCGTGTCCGCGCTCGCCGAGGCCTCGGGTGCCACGGTCCGCTCTCACGCCACCTGCACCGCGATCCATCGCGAGCCCTCCGGGTACACCCTGACGGTCACCGGAGCCCGCGGGTCGTGGGTCGAGAACGCCGACCTCGTCGTCGTCGCCGTCCCCGTCCCCCACGCCGCGCCGCTCCTGGCCGCCGCCGGTGGGGTCGACGGCGCCGTGTCCGGCCTGTCCGGGATCCGGACCGCCTCGTCCGCTGTGGTGGCGATGGAGGTGGACCGGGGGCTCGACCTGCCCGAGCTCTCCGGGGTGTTGGTGGCCACCGACGAGCCGGTCCCGTTCAAGGCGATGACCTTCACCAGTCGCAAGTGGCCTCACCTCGACACCCGACCGGGTCACCTGGTGCGGGTGTCGTTCGGTCGGCTCGACGACGACGACGTGCTCACCGCGGACGACATCGCACTGGCCCGGATGGCCGAGTCCGCCCTGGCCGGGGTGTGCGGATCCGCACCGACGATCCTGTACTCGCGTGTGCGCCGCTGGGAGGACGCGCTCGCCGAGATCGGTCCGGGGCACGCCGACCGGATCGCGGGCGTACGGGCCGAACTGGCGGACCGGTTGCCCGGGGTGGAAGTGGTCGGAGGGGCGACCGAGGGGGTCGGAGTGCCCGCGTGCATCGGTTCGGCACGGGCCGCGGCCCGGCGGTTGGCCGCCGGGTGGCAGGATTGAGCCATGGCACGCCTTGACTACAAGAAGCTCAACTCGACGCTCCGCTACCTGATGTTCTCGGTCTTCACCGTGACGCCCGGGGAGCTGGGGGAGGACCGGGCCGCGGTCACCGCGGACCTCGAGCGGTTCCTCGCCCGGTTCGACGGCACCGACGTGGTGGTCCGCGGACTGTACGACGTCTCGGGGCTCCGCGCCGAGGCCGACTTCATGATCTGGACCCACGCTGAGCACATCGAGGACCTGCAGCGGTTCTACAACGAGTTCCGGCGCACCACGATCCTGGGTCGGGCCAGCACGTCCTACTGGTCCAACACCGCTCTGCACCGACCGGCCGAGTTCAACAAGAGCCACATCCCGGCGTTCCTCGCCGAGGAGGAGCCGGGCGCGTACATCTCCGTGTACCCCTTTGTCCGCTCCTACGAGTGGTACCTGCTCCCCGACGAGGAGCGTCGCCAGATCCTCGCCGAGCACGGGCGCGCCGCCCGCGAGTACCCGGACGTCCGGGCCAACACCGTGCCGTCGTTCTCTCTGGGCGACTACGAATGGCTCCTGGCCTTCGAGGCCCCGCAGCTGGACCGGATCGTGGACCTGATGCGCGTCATGCGCAGCACAGAGGCGCGGCGTCACGTCCGTGAAGAGGTCCCGTTCTTCACCGGGCCCCGGATCAGCGCCGAGCAGTTGGCCACCACGATGCCCTGAGACGGCTCAGCGCCGCGGGGATCGACGCGAGGGGCCGGCCGGGACCACAACGTCCCGGCCGGCCCCTGCGTTGTGCGTTCAGTCCTCGGCGGGCTCGAGGGTCATGCTCAGCGAGTTGATGCAGTACCGCAGGTCCGTGGGGGTGGGGTAGCCCTCGCCGGAGAACACGTGACCGAGATGTCCGTGGCAGTTCGCACACACCACCTCGGTGCGGGTCATCCCGAGCGAGGTGTCGGTCCGCTCGATGACGGCCCCACCGGCCAGAGGCGTGAAGAACGAGGGCCAGCCGCAGTAGGAGTCGAACTTGGCGTCACTGCGGAACAGCTCGGCCCCGCAGCCGCGGCAGCGGTAGACCCCTTCGGTCTTGGTGTCGGTGTACTCCCCGGTGTACGGCCGCTCGGTGCCGGCCCGGCGCAGGACCTGGTACTCCTCGGGGGTCAGTCTGCGGCGCCATTCCGCATCGTCGAGGGTGAAGTCCGGTTGTGGAGTGCTGGAGGGGGTGTCGGTGCGCTCACTCATGTCCGCAGGCTACGCCGCCGCGGCGGCCGGTGCGATCCGCTCGTGTCGCCGCGGGTCCGTGCGCCGCCACAGCAGGATCACCAACACCGTGCACAGCAACAACAGCCATCCGAGCGTGGGATGGGCGAACTCCAGCAGTCGCCCGTAGTACGGCCACCGGGCCGACTCCCAGAAGTCCAGGGTGAAGAACCCGTACGCCGCCAGCCAGGCGGGCCAGTTGCGCACGAAGGACTTGTCCAGGACCACGGTGAGCATGATCGGGATCAGCATCATCGAGTAGTACATCTGCCCCAGGCTGGAGACCAGGAACACACCGGCCAGGATGACACCGGAGGTGGTGGCCAACCACAGCACCTCGTGGTTGTGCCGGTAGTCCAGCAGGAGCCACACGGCCACCAGGGTGGCCACCACGATGAGGATCCGGGCCACCAGGATGAGTGGTTCGGGGACACCGTAGTACAGGCCGAGGCCGGCGAGGGAGCTGTTGTAGTAGTCGCGGACCTCGCTCATGTACGGCGCGGTCACCTCGAGGTACCGCCCGGCGTCGACGGTGAGCGCCCAGCCCGCGGCCATGGCGGCGGCGGGGATCGCCACGGCGGCGACGAAGGGCTGCCACTGACGGCGGATGAGGGGGAGGACCAGTAGTGGCGCGAGCATCGGTTTGATGGCCAGGGACAGGCCCATGGCCACACCGGCCCACCACAGTCTCCGGCGGTGGAGGAGGTACAGGAACGCCACCTGGCACAGGAAGATCACGCCGTTGACGTTGGTGAAGACCAGGGTGTTGGTGACCGCCTCGGTGCAGAAGGCCCCCAGGAGGATCGCCGGGGCCGCGAACGACCGTACGTCGAGGTCGAACAACCTCATGAGGAGCCACAGCGCGCCGATGATCGCCGCGGTGTTGACGAGGATGAACAACCACCGCGCGACGGTGTAGTTGTCGATCACGCCGAAGGGGGCCAGCAGGAAGGTGCCGCTCGGGGCGTAGAGGTAGTGCGGCTGGACCGTGAGCAGGTTCTCGCTGTACACGGGTTCACCGGCCAGGAAGCGTCTGGTCGCCGCGTAGACGGTCCCGAAGTCGTTGGTGATCGATCCGTTGACGGCCTTGATCAGGACGCGGTGGATCACGGTCATGATCGCCAGCGGCCACAGGATGTGGTTCAGCAGGCGGGGCACGGAGTCAGCGCTTCGGGTCGGCAACGGCACGGTGTGCAGGCTACCGGCCCGGGTCGCGTCCCCCACGCAGGCGCCCCGGTCAGGAGGGACAGGCCACGGAACGGTCGACGGTGGCCGGGTCGGCGAGGAACTCCGTGACGGTCGATCTGGCGCACGCGGAGTGGAGGACCACGCGCGATCCGGGTGCACCCCAGGTGAGGACCCGGATGTCGCCGGCCCCTGCGGCCGACAGCATCCCCGCGGTGGGTTCCAGCGCGGCGGCACCGGCCACCGGGTCCGCGATCCCACCCATCAGCAGCACGGGCGCGGCGCCAGGTAGTTCCAGCGTGGACTCTCCCGGGACGGGCCAGGTCGAACACGCGGACAGCTGGGCGGCGAGGATCTCCCCGAAGGGTGCGTCATCCGTCCATTCGGCTGCGAGTTCCGGGACGCGGCTCACCGGCACCCGCCGGGGCAGATCGGAGCACCCCGCGACATAGGGCAGTGACGAGCTCGTCAACGCCTCCGCCCGGGCACGCACCGGGGATCCGGGCGAGTCCGCGCCCGGGCCCGCCTCCGCGATGTCGCCGAGGATCACGTCCCCCTCGGACGCCTCCGCCGCGGAGGCACCGGACAGGTCGGCGAGGGCGGAGCGGATGACGTCGGACAGGAGGGCGGCGGGCACGCGGGCACCCGGGTCCCGTGCCGCGTCGAGGGCCCGGGCGACCGCCTCGACCCTCTCGTCCGCGCCGCCCGGCCCGCACTCGGGACGGCTACAGGACGCGGCCCACAGGCGCAGCGCGGCATCGGAGCCGTCGAGCGCGGACCGCGCCGCGGTCTCCTGGTCTCCGTCCCACGGGGCGGGGGAATCGAGCACCATCAACGACACCCGACCGGGGTGCGTCCCGGCGTACTCCAGTGCCGTACGCGCGCCCGCCCCCACCGCGAGCACCGCCAGTCCCGGAACATCCCACGACTGCCGGAGCACCTCGAGATCCTCCGCGGCACCGGCGGCGCCGAAGTCGAGTTCCCGACCGGCGAGCTGATCCGTGCAGGACTGGGCGGTCTGGGCGAGATCGCCGCGGAGTTCCGGCGAGCCGGGGTCCGTGCCCCTCTCGGCGAGTCCGTCCAGGGTGCGGCGGGCCGCGGGGGTCAGGCAGGTGCCGGCGGGTCCGGTCCGCCCCTTGTGGTCGACGATCACGACCGGATGCGACCCCGTGATCTCGGTTCCGGCCGAGGCGAACCGGATGGCGAGCTCGTCTGCGGGACTGCCGGGGCCGGCCACCACGACGAGGGGAGCCGCGTCGTCCGGTGTCCCCGCGGAGGTGAGTCTGAGGACCGGTGTGTCCCCGAGCAGGCCGCACTCGACCCGGGCGTCCTGCGGCAGCCCGCGGGTCCCACCGTCCGCGCAGGGGATCCAGTCGAGCTCGGATCGCGGCGTGACCCAGTCGGGAAGGTCCGGGATCTCGCCCTCCGCGTCGGCTCCGTTCGAGCGACCGGGGCCGTCGCCCGTGGCCAGCCGCGGTCCGGTGGCGGGCAGGGGAGCACATCCGGTAACCGCCACGGCCAGGGCGGCGGCGAGGGCCGCGAGCACGGTTCCGGCGGTCCGGGCGGGTCGGGCCGGGGTCAACGGACGCCCTCGCCGACCGCCCAGCGGGTGTACAGACCCCCGCGCGGGCAGGTGAACGCCGAGACCACCCGCATGGGAACCCGGGTGCTGCCGGGGCCGTGGCCGGGGGTGAGGGTGGAGTCGTCGCCCCCGACGATGAGTTCCGGCGCCACCGACAGGACGAGATCGTCCACCGCCCCCTCCGAGAGCAGCGTCCCGAGGAGGCGAGGGCCGCCCTCGAAATCCACCTCGCGGGCGTGGAGGCGGGACGCCAGCGCGCGCACCGCGGCGCCGGTCGGCCCCGGGTCGAGCACGTGCACTCTCACGCCCCGCGCCCGCGCGGCCTCGATGCGCTGACGACCCACCTCGTGTGCCGCGGCGATCCGGACCCGGTCGTCGGTGCCGGCGCAGAGGTCGATCAGCCGATCGGGTAGCGACCTGGTGAGGACGAGGACGGTGGGCGCGGGTCCGGTGCGCCGGTCCGTCCAGACCGGGCTCACCACGGCGGGACCGTAGCGTTCGGCCAACGCCGTCCCGGACCCCACCAGGACGAGGTCGGCGCGGGCCCGCATGGCGTCGTAGACCAGGCGGTCGGTGGGCGTTCCCAGGCCCCCGCTCCGGCCGTCGACGGTGGTGGTCCCGTCGATGGAGGAGATCATGACGGCACGGATCATCGGGGCGCCCGTGGGCTGGTCCGGCTGGAGGGCGGTCCAGATCGCGTCGAGCGAAGCCGGGTCGTCGTCGAGGGCGGGGGGTCGGGTCGACAGCACCTGGGGCTCCTTCCGTTCTGACGCCTGTCGCCCCACGATAGGCTCATCGCATGGTCTCTCGCCTCGTTGACGTCACCCCGGTGGTCCCCGCCGACCAACTCGTGGCACAGATGGTCCCGCCGTCGATGTTCGATGACGTGAGTTTCGAGTCCTACATCCCGGACCCCGCCGAGCCCTCCCAGGCCGCCGCGGTCAAGGCGTGTCGGGAGTTCGCCGAGGGCGTCGTGACCCGTCGTTCCCCCAAGAAGGGACTGTTCGGGCGTCGACCCAAGTCGGTGGAGGGGGCGGGGATCTATCTCGACGGCGGGTTCGGTGTGGGCAAGACCCACCTGTTGACCTCGATCTACCACACCTGTCCCGAGCCCAAGGCGTTCGGCACGTTCGTCGAACTGACCCACGTGGTGGGTGCCCTCGGGTTCAACCGTGCGGTCGAGGAGCTGTCCGGTCACTCGGTGCTGTGCATCGACGAGTTCGAGCTGGACGACCCGGGTGACACCATGCTGGTGTCCCGGCTGCTCGCGGAGCTCACCACGGCGGGCGTCAGCGTGGCCGCCACCTCCAACACCCTTCCCGAGCAGCTCGGCGAGGGGCGGTTCGCGGCCAAGGACTTCATGCGCGAGATCCGCAAGATGTCGGGGATCTTCGAGTCGATCCGAGTCGACGGCCCCGACTACCGTCACCGCAATCTTCCTCCGGCGCCGGACCCCATGTCCGAGGCGGAGCTCGAGGCGGACGCCGGCGCGGACCCCGGGGCGACGCTGGACGACTTCGACGCGCTGTGCGGGCACCTGGCCACCCTCCACCCGTCCAAGTACAACCGCCTCGTCGACGGGGTGACCAGGGTGTGCCTGCGCGACGTCGCTCCGTTGCCGGACCAGGCCATCGCCCTGCGTCTGGTCGTCCTGGCGGACCGCCTGTACGACGCCGGGATCCCCGTCCGTAACTCGGGGGAGAAGCTCGACGCGATCTTCACCGAGGAGATGATCGCCGGCGGCTACCGGAAGAAGTACCTGCGGGCCACGTCCCGGCTCCTCGCGCTGTCGCGTTTCGAGACGGTCGGCGGCTGAACGCTCAGTCCTGACCCGGGGCCCTCCCACCGAGCTCCCTCTCGTAGACGACGTCGGTGTTGGACACGCCGCCCACGTCGAACGTGCGCGTTCCCCGTTCGGCGAACCCCTGCCTGGCGTAGAACCGGCGTGCCCTGGTGTTGGCCACGTTGGTGGCGAGCCACAGACTTCGCGCGCCCCTCCCGGCACACCTCCGGACGACGTCGTCGAGAACCAGGGCCGCGATGCCCGAACCGTGGTGGCCGGGGTCGACGTACAGCTTGCTGATCCCGACGGTGGGTCGGTGGAGGATCTGATCGGCGCAGGCCGGGTCCATCTCGATCCCGTCCACGAGGAGGGCGTATGCGGCGAGTCGCCCACCCGGCGTCCTGGCCGCGAGGAGTTCGTGCCCGGGGGTGACCAGATGGACACTCAGCGCGCCGGTGGAGAGATGCCGGGCGATGAAGGCGTCGATCGAGTCCCGGGGGAGATCCGGGGGACACGCCAGCGGGAACGTCCGGGCTGCCAGCGCGGCAATCGGGCCGAGATCTGCCGCGACTGCGGGTTCGACGGTGGGTTCGACGCTGGCGATCACCCCGTGAGACTAGCGGGGCGCGGGGATCAGGAATGCAGGTGCAGGTTCTCGGTCCCACCCACCCCTGACATCACCAGCCGTTCCGAGTCGTCTCCGCCTCCGAGGACCATAGTGACCTCGTAGGTGTCCGTGGCCGTGCGGCGCAGGTCGACGAGGATGCCCGTGGTGTGCCGGAGGTCGACGACCCGCCCCCGGACGTCCTCCAGGGAAATCGAGTCGACCGTCGCCGTGTGGGGCAGTCTGTGCGCAGTGGACATACCCCGATGATGAGTGATCCTCATCACGCGGCGAGCACGGGCACGTACCGAACAGGGAGCGATCCCGCCGAAATGCACGACGCCCCGGCGGTCAGCCGGGGCGTGTGTCGTGGTGCGCGATACTGGGATTGAACCAGTGACCTCTTCCGTGTCAGGGAAGCGCTCTCCCGCTGAGCTAATCGCGCGGGATTCACCGACCGGATCTCTCCGGCGTGGAGGTGGAGACGGGAATCGAACCCGTGTTGACGGCTTTGCAGGCCGCTGCCTCACCACTCGGCCACTCCACCGAAAAGGTATCGAGCCCGGTGAGGACTCCTGGCTCCTCGATCCCTCCGAGCGGATGACGGGATTCGAACCCGCGACCCTCACCTTGGCAAGGTGATGCGCTACCAGCTGCGCCACATCCGCACTGCTCCCCGGCTCGCTGTTGCTCACCGCGTTGCGAGAATGAACATTAGCCGACGCCGAACTTGGAACACAAATCGGGGGCCGGAAACCGGGTTCCACCTGCACGGACGCCCTGATCCGGGGTTCTGCGGCCCAGCGCGCACCGGCCCTCCGGACGCGTGTCGGCACGGTACCGGCACGGCACCGACACGGCTCCGGCGCCTCGCCGACCCCGAATTGGGGCCGCGGGTCCGGCTTGCTACAGTGTTCCGGTGCCGATCGAGAGATCGGGCCACGCGCGGTCCTATAGCTCAGCGGAAGAGCGCTCCGTTCACACCGGAGAGGTCACTGGTTCGAACCCAGTTAGGACCACACCGCACACGCAGCCTCCGCCCCGGTGACCGGGAGACGGGGGCTGCGTTCGTATCCGGGCCAGCCGGTGCGCCGAGTCAGTCCTGCCGTCCGGCGACAGCCTGCTCCAGGGCCTGGCCGAACACCTCGACGGGCTGTGCACCGCTCACGGCGAGCCTGCCGTCGAAGACGAAGAACGGCACTCCCTGCACCCCGATCCCACGGGCGGCCTCCACGTCTTCACGGACGCGCTCGCCGAACCCGTCCCGGACAGCATCTGGTCGACCGCGTCGGCGGGCAGCCCGGCCTCGACACCGATGCGCCTGAGGACCGCCGGATCCGAGAGGCGCTCGCCGTCGGTGAAGTGGGCGCGGCGCAACGCCTCGTCGATCTCGTCCGCCTTCTCGTGGTCTGCGGCCAGTGCCGCCAGCTGGTGGGCGTCGAAGGTCGAGGAGATCGTGGCGGACCGCCAGTCGAACTCCAATCCGAGTTCCCGGAACCGTCCCGCCATCTGTTCCTGCGTGGCCTCCGCCTCCGCCTGCGGCATGCCGTACTTGCGCGAGAGCATCTGTGCGCTGGACTCGTCGTCGCCGCTCCCGCCGTGCCGCGGCGCTGCGGGGTCGAGTTCGAAGGCCCGCCAGACCACCTCGACGTCCGTGTCGGGGTGGTCTGCCCGGAAGACCTCCAGTGCGGACTCCAGATGGCGTTTGCCGATCCAGCAGAAGGGGCAGACGACGTCGGACCAGATGTCTATGCGCATGGCGGGTACAACGGCCCGAGGCGGTCCGGGATTCCGCGAGGCGCCGGGTAGCATGAACCGGCCCAGGTCCGTCACCGGAGCTGGTGCGCCGTCACGGGTGACCCACGGTCACCCGTCATCCACTGCCGAGGAGATCGCCCCCCGTGTCCGAGAACCGCATGCCGGAAGCCGACGTCGACGCAACGGGTGCGGGCACCGTGACCACCACCGTCATTCCGGCGGGAGAGCCAGCGGGCAAGATCCTCGCCGAGCGGGAGTTGCAGTCGAAGAGCGGCCCCGAGACCGTCGTGGTGGTGCGCGACCCCGGTGGCGCGCTGCGCGACCTGTCGTGGGCGCCAGAGGCGGACACCGAGGTCGAACTCGTCCGCGCGGACACCGAGGACGGCAGGTCCGTCATCAGGCACTCCTGTGCACATGTGTTGGCGCAGGCCGTCCAGGACAAGTTCCCCGAGGCCAAGCTGGGGATCGGCCCGCCGATCGAGAACGGCTTCTACTACGACTTCGACGTGGCCGAGCCGTTCACTCCCGAGGACCTCAAGGACCTCGAGAAGCGGATGAAGAAGATCATCAAGTCGGGCCAGCGTTTCGCCCGGCGCGAGTACGCCTCTCTGGACGAGGCACGCGCCGAGCTCGCCGGCGAGCCGTACAAGCTCGAGCTGGTCGAGGACAAGGGCCGGGCGGACTCCGGCGACGCCGGGGGCGCCGAGGCCCTCGAGGACGCGGAGATCATGGAGGTCGGGGCCGGCGCACTGACCGCGTACGACAATCTCAACCCGCGCACGGGCGAGGTGGTCTGGTCGGATCTGTGCCGGGGCCCCCACACACCCACCACCAAGTTCATCCCCGCGTTCACCCTCACCCGCTCCTCCGCTGCGTACTGGCGCGGGGATCAGAAGAACGCCGGTCTTCAGCGCGTCTATGGCACGGCGTGGGAGAGCACGGAGGCGATGGACGCCTACCTCGATCGCCTCGCCGAGGCGGAGAAACGGGACCACCGCCGGTTGGGCACGGAGCTCGACCTGTTCAGTTTCCCGGACGAGATCGGCTCCGGCTTTCCGGTCTTCCACCCCCGTGGCGGGATCATCCGCAACGAGATGGAACAGCACTCCCTCAAGCGACACCTGTCCGCCGGGTACTCGCTGGTCAACACCCCGCACGTGACCAAGGGCGATCTCTTCCGGAAGTCCCAGCACCTGAGCTGGTACTCGGAGGGGATGTTCCCTCCCATGGTTCTAGACGCGGAGTACGACGCCGACGGCAGGGAGACCAAGCCGGGGCAGGACTACTACGTCAAGCCCATGAACTGCCCCATGCACAACCTGGTCTTCGACTCCCGCGGCCGCTCCTACCGCGAACTGCCGCTGCGGATGTTCGAGTTCGGCACGGTCTACCGGTACGAGAAGTCGGGCGTGATCCACGGGCTCACCCGCGCGCGCGGTTTCACCCAGGACGATGCCCACATCTACTGCACCGAGGACCAGATGGAGGGCGAGATCGCCTCCGTGCTGTCCTTCATCATCTCGCTGCTGCGCGACTACGGCCTCGAGGACTTCTACCTCGAGCTGTCGACCAAGGACCCCGAGAAGTACGTCGGCGGTGACGAGATCTGGGAGCGCGCCACCGAGACGCTCGAACGGGTCGCCACCAACTCGGGTCTCGAGCTGGTCCCGGACCCGGGCGGGGCGGCCTTCTACGGACCCAAGATCTCGGTCCAGGCGCGCGATGCGATCGGCCGGACCTGGCAGATGTCCACGGTGCAGCTCGACTTCAACCTCCCCGAGTTGTTCGACCTCACCTACAACGCCGCGGACGGCACCAAGAAGCGCCCGGTGATGATCCACCGCGCGCTCTTCGGGTCCATCGAACGGTTCTTCGCCGTCCTGCTCGAGCACTACGCGGGGATGTTCCCGGCGTGGCTCGCGCCCGTGCAGGTGGTGGGGATCCCGGTGGCCGAGGCCCACGAGAAGCACCTCGAGGACGTGATCGACGAACTCCGCGGCCGCGGGATCCGCGCCGAACTCGATCTCGCGGACGAGCGCATGCAGAAGAAGATCCGCAACCACACGACCGGCAAGGTCCCGTTCATGCTGCTGGCCGGCGACCGGGACGTCGAGGCGGGCGCGGTGAGCTTCCGGTTCCCCGACGGCACCCAGCTCAACGGGGTCTCCCGGAACGCCGCGATGGACAAGATCGTCTACTGGATCAACTCGCGGCGCAACGACGTGCCCACGGCGGAGCGGGTGTGACGCCCCGGGAACCGACCCCGACGGACGGGTACCGCCAGTACGGGGTGGGGGAGGATCGCCTGCAGCTGCTGTGGACCCCGTACCGGATGTCGTACATCGCCGAGTCGACGCCCGAGCCCGCCGAGGGTATGACCGGGGAGCCCTTCCTCGACATCCCCCGGATGAGCGACGAGGACGGCCTGATGGTCGCCCGTGGCGCCCATGTCTACGTGGTACTCAACCTGTACCCGTACAACCCCGGGCACGCCATGGTGGTGCCGTACCGCAAGGTGGCCGACCTGGAGGATCTCGACGACGACGAGGCGCGTGAGCTGATGTCGTACACCCAGCAGTTGATCCGGGTCGTCAAGGCCGTGTCCCGACCGGATTCGTTCAACGTGGGGCTCAACCTGGGCAGCGCCGCGGGGGGTTCGCTGTCGGATCATCTGCACCAACACGTCGTGCCGCGCTGGATCGGCGACGCCAACTTCATTACGGTGACCGGCGGAACCAAGGTGCTGCCCCAGTTGCTCCGTCAGACCCGACAACTGCTGGCCGAGGCGTGGTCGACCGTGCCCGGGCCCGACCACACCTGATTGCGGGGGAACAGATGCTGAGCGAGTTCGGAAGGTCGGGTGTCACCAAGGTGGCACACCCCTTCGCGACGTTCCTGGTCCGGATCGGGGTCACCGCGAACGGCATCACCCTGGCCGGGCTGGTGCTGACCTGTGCGGCGGCGGTCGCGCTCTTCGGCAACGGCCACCTGGTGGCAGGGGCGATCGTGATCGCCCTGTGCACCCTGCTCGACCTGGTCGACGGGGCGGTCGCCCGGGCGGGTCACGGCGGGTCCCCCTACGGCGCGCTGGTCGACGCGGTGTCGGACCGGGTGGCCGACGGTGTGATCCTCGCGTCCCTGCTGTGGTGGCTGGTGGACGCCGAACCGGACAACAGGTACGCGCTCGGCATGCTGCTGGCGTGCCTCGTGCTCTCCCAGGTCGTGTCCTACTCCAAGGCCCGCGCGGACGCCGGGGGTCTGCGCACGCCCGGCGGTCTGATGGAACGCGCCGACCGCCTCGTCCTGATCCTGCTCGGTGCCGGCCTGGAGGGTCTCGGCGTCCCCTGGGCCCTCGAGATCGCGATCACGGTGGTCGCGGTGGGCAGTCTCATCACGGTCCTCCAGAGGGTGTGGGGCGGACGGGCCGACCACCTCGGGCGGCTCGACCGTCTCGGGTCACCGACGGCGGGCGACCGATGACCCGGCTGGGCCAGCGGGCCTCGGACCTCGGGTACGCCGCGGGGTGGGCTCTGGTGCGCGCGCTCCCCGAACCGGTGGCACGGGCCCTGTTCCGGACCGGAGCCGACGTCGCCGCCCGACGTCAAGGGGAGGACTCCCAGCTCCGCAAGAACCTGTCCCGGGTCCTCGGGGTCGCCCCCGCGGAGGTCCCCGACGACCTCGTCCGAGACTCCTTCCGTTCCTACGCGCGCTATTGGCGGGAGGCGTTCCGTCTGCCCTCGATGGACCGCGAGGCCGTGGCCAGGGAGATGGACCGGACCATCGAGGGCGTCGACCACCTCGACGCGGCCCTGGCCCGGGGACGCGGGGTGATCGTGGCCCTCCCGCACTCGGCCAACTGGGATCTCGGCGGGACATGGCTGGCGCGGCGGTACGGCACCTTCGCCACGGTCGCCGAGAGGTTGCAGCCGGAATCCCTCTATCAGCGCTTCCTCGAGTACCGGGAGAGCCTGGGATTCACCATCTATCCGCACACCGGTGGCGCCACGCCGCCGCTCGAGGCACTCCGCGAGTTCCTCCGCGGGGGCGGCATCGTGTGCCTGCCCGGCGAACGGGACCTGCGTCGGACCGGCGTCCCGGTGACCTTCTTCGGTGAGACCACCCGGATGCCCGCAGGGGCTGCCAGGCTCGCCGTGGAGACCGGCGCGCCGTTCCTCGTGGCGCAGTTCTGGTATTCCGACGAGGAGACGATGCGGGTGCGGATCACCCCGCCCATCGACGTCTCCGGCGGAGTGGAGGCGGCCGTGCAGGCGATGGCCGACCTCTTCGCCGAGGGGATCGCCCGTCACCCGGCGGACTGGCACATGCTCCAACCCCTGTGGCTGGCCGACCTGTCCGCCGACCGTCGCGCGCGGATCGAGGGCTGATCGACTCGTGCGCATCGGCATGATCTGCCCCTACTCCTTCGATGCGCCGGGCGGCGTCCAGGCCCATGTGGTGGATCTGACCGAGGAGTTGCGTCGGCGCGGCCACTCGGTCCGGGTGCTCGCCCCCGGCCGCCCCGAGAACGCACCGGTCTCCGGGATGACGCTGACCGGCCCGGGGGTCCCGATCCCGTACAACGGGTCCGTGGCCCGGTTGAGCTTCGGACCCGCGGCCTGGCGGACCACCCGTCACTGGTTGCGCAGCGATCCGCTGGACGTGTTGCACATCCACGAACCCAACGCGCCGGGAGTCGGGATGTTCGCCCTGGCCATGTCCTCGGGACCCATCACGGCCACCTTCCACACATCCACCTCCGGCTCGATGATCCTCGGTGCCGCGGACGGCGCCCTCGCACCGCTCCTGGAGAAGATCCGCGGTCGGATCGCGGTGTCGACCCTCGCCCGGCGATGGCAGATGGAGGCCCTCGGGTCCGGCGCGGTGGAGATCCCCAACGGCGTGGACGTCGGCGCGTTCCGCGGGGTCGACGCGACGGCCGAGCGATCCGGTTCACCCACCGTGGCCTTCCTCGGGCGTTACGACGAACCGCGCAAGGGTATGGACGTTCTGGTCTCCGCACTCCCGGCCGTGCTGGAGGCCGTGCCCGACCTCCGGTTACGGATCATGGGGGACGGCGACGAGCGGGCACTGCGGGACCGGTTGCCGTCGGGCCTCGACGTGGACTTCCTCGGTCGGGTCGACGACACCCGCAAGGCCGCGGTGCTCGCGGCCGCGGACGTCTACTGCGCACCCAACACGGGTGGGGAGAGTTTCGGCATCGTCCTGGTGGAGGCGATGGCGGCCGGGACGGCCGTGGTGGCCTCCGATCTCGACGCGTTCCGCCGGGTCCTGGGAGACGGGGACTGTGGTGAACTCGCACCGGTGGGGGACCCCGGTGGCCTGGCCGCCGCCCTCGTCCGCGTGCTCGGCGACGACGGACACAGAGCCGATCTCTGCGCGCGCGCCTCCGAGGCGGTCCGGGAGTTCGACTGGCCGGTCGTGGCGGAGCGGGTGATCCGCGTGTACGAGACCGTCCGTGGACCGGGGGAGACCATTCGTGTCCGCTGAAGTGATCCTCGTCGTCGTCGCACTGGTCATCCTGGCGGTGACCGCCCTGCTCGCCGCCTACCTCACCGCACATCGTCTCGACAGGCTCCACATCCGGACGGATCTCGCCCGAGCCGCACTGATCGGCGCCCTGGAACGCCGCCACACGGTGACAGCCGCGATCGTCGCGGAGCTGGGCGGACGGGACCCTGCATCGGCGCAGCGGTTGTCGCACGCCCTGGCGCTGGCCCGCGCCCATCCGACCGACTCGGTCACCGGGACCGACCCCCGGCCCGACCCGGACCCGGCCCGGCCCGGCCCGCCCGCGGACGACGGTGCGCCGGACGCCGAGAGGGCGGAGAACACCCTCGGCACCCTGCTGGCCGGGCTGGACGTCGCCGTGCTGCCGGTCGACCTGGCCGCCGAACTCGAGGACGTGTCCGACAGGGTCGCGATGGCGCGGAGTTTCTACAACGACGCGGTCCGCGACACCAGGACCCTGCGCGAGAAGGGGACCGTCAGGGCGCTCCGACTCGCGGGGCGCGCCCCGATGCCCGACTACGTCGAACTCGTCGACCACCCACACGCGGGAGGCTGACCCGGCGCGGTGGGGCGGCGGTTGGGGAACCGAGGTCAGGGCGACCTACACTGGACGCCTACTACGAGTCATCGACGCCAGGAAAGGCCTATTTCGTGAGCGAGCCGCAGTCCACCGAGAACACCACCGGAACCGCACGCGTCAAGCGAGGTATGGCCGAGATGCTCAAGGGTGGCGTCATCATGGACGTCGTGACCGCCGAGCAGGCGAAGATCGCCGAGGACGCCGGCGCCGTGGCCGTCATGGCCCTCGAGCGGGTCCCCGCGGACATCCGCGCGCAGGGTGGTGTCGCCCGGATGAGCGACCCCGACCTCATCGACGGGATCATCGAGGCCGTCTCCATCCCCGTGATGGCCAAGGCCCGTATCGGCCACTTCGTCGAGGCACGGATCCTCCAGGCGCTCGGCGTGGACTACGTCGACGAGTCCGAGGTCCTCACCCCGGCCGACTACGCCAACCACATCGACAAGTTCGAGTTCACCGTGCCGTTCGTCTGTGGCGCCACCAACCTCGGCGAGGCGCTGCGGCGCATCACCGAGGGCGCGGCGATGATCCGCTCCAAGGGCGAGGCAGGTACGGGTGACGTGTCCAACGCCACCACGCACATGCGCAAGATCCGCCAGGAGATCCGCCGCCTGCAGAACCTGCCCGAGGACGAGCTCTACGTGGCCGCCAAGGAGCTCCAGGCGCCGTACGACCTGGTCAAGGAGGTGGCGCGCAACGGCAAGCTCCCCGTGGTGCTGTTCACCGCCGGCGGCATCGCCACCCCCGCCGACGCCGCGATGATGATGCAGCTCGGCGCCGAGGGCGTGTTCGTCGGCTCGGGGATCTTCAAGTCCGGCAACCCGTCCGAGCGCGCGAAGGCGATCGTCAAGGCCACCACCTTCCACGACGACCCGGAGACCCTGGCGAACATCTCCCGTGGCCTGGGCGAGGCCATGGTGGGCATCAACGTGGACGACATCCCGGAGCCGCACCGGCTCGCCGAGCGGGGCTGGTGACCCACCGGTGGCCAAGATCGAGGACATCCTCGCGATCGAGCGCATCGACCGCGATCTCTACCGCGGTCACCCGATCGAGACCCACCTGCAGCGCACCTTCGGCGGCCAGGTCGCCGGTCAGACCCTGACCGCCGCGGTCAGCACCGTCGACGACGACAAGCACGTCCATTCGCTCCACGGTTACTTCATCCGGCCGGGGATCCCGTCGGCTCCCACCGTCTTCCAGGTGGACCGGCTGCGGGACGGTCGGAGCTTCGCCACCCGGCGGGTCACCGCGATCCAGGAGGGCGAGCCCATCTTCTCGATGTCGGCCTCCTTCCACCTCCGCGACCAGGAGGGGATCGAGCATCAGGACCCGATTCCCGACGTGATCGACGCCGAGGAGATCCCCGCGCCGCGGTACGAGGACCTGGACGAGACCCACCGTGTCTTCGTGGACGAGTGGGCGCAGTGGGACATCCGGATGGTGCCGCCCGACAAGCTCCGCGGATCCTCGCAGATCGCCTCACAGCAGAGGGTGTGGTTCCGGTGCGTGGACGAACTGCCGGACGACCCCAACTTCCACGTGTGCACGCTCGCCTACATGTCGGACATGACCCTGCTGAGCTCGGCCAAGGTCATCCACCCCGATGAGCCCACCCAGGACGCCTCCCTGGACCACGCGATGTGGTTCCTGCGCCCGTTCCGGGCCGACGACTGGCTGCTGTACGACCAGACGTCCCCGTCCGCCTTCGGCGGCCGGGCCCTCACCCAGGGCCGCATCTTCGACCGGACGGGGCGCCTCGTCGCGGCGGTCACCCAGGAGGGGTTGTCGCGTCGCCTCCGGGAGGGGGCGCAGCCCTTCCCTGTGGACCTGTCGGGCACCGGGTCCGACCGCACCGCAGCCGCCCGCGGGGACGCCGGTTCCCGCGGGGACCACAGGTGAGCGCGGCGAATCGCCCCCGGATCGGCGTGCTCGCCCTCCAGGGCGACGTCGCCGAACACCTGCGCCACCTGGAGACCGTCGGGGCGGAGGCCGTCACCGTGCGCCGCCGACCGGAGCTGGACACGGTCGACGGGCTCGTGCTGCCCGGCGGTGAGTCGACCGCGATGAGCCGCCTACTGGACGTGTACGACATGTACCAGCCGGTGTCCGAGCGGATCTCGGGCGGGATGCCCGTGTACGGCTCGTGCGCGGGGATGATCCTGCTGGCCTCCGTGGTGCTCGACACCCGCCCGGACGCCACGTGGTTCTCCGCCATCGACATGACCGTCCGGCGCAACGCCTTCGGGCGGCAGGTCGACTCGTTCGAGGCCGACCTCGTCGTCGACGCCCTCGGCCCCGACCCGTTTCGGACGGTCTTCATCCGGGCACCGTGGGTGGAGACGGTGGGACCGGACGTCGAGGTACTCGCCGGCGTCCGCGCCTCGGACGGCGAGGATCACGTGGTCGCGGTGCGCCAGGGCAACGCCCTCGCGACCTCGTTCCACCCCGAGGTCACCGACGACGTGCGCGTCCATCGGTACTTCCTCGACATGGTCAGGGCGGCGACCTCGTAGAGTGGGCCGTCAGCGACACCCGTAAGTCACCCGGAGGTCATCCAGGCCTCACCCCAGACACCCCGGAGGGCGGAACTCCCCATGTCAGGCCATTCCAAGTGGGCCACCACCAAGCACAAGAAGGCGGCGATCGACTCCAAGCGCGGCAAGCTCTTCGCCAAACTCGTCAAGAACATCGAGGTGGCGGCCCGCACGGGTGGCGGTGACCCCGACGGCAACCCGACGCTGTTCGACGCCATCCAGAAGGCCAAGAAGAACTCGGTCCCGGGCGACAACGTCGAGCGCGCGCGTCGGCGTGGCGCCGGCGAGGAGGCCGGCGGCGCCGACTGGGAGACCATCATGTACGAGGGCTACGGCCCGAACGGCGTGGCGATGCTCATCGAATGTCTGACGGACAACCGCAACCGCGCGGCCATGGAGGTCCGGACGGCCATGTCCCGCAACGGCGGCAACCTGGCCGACCCGGGCTCCGTGGCCTACCTCTTCGCCCGGAAGGGCGAGATCGTCCTGGACAAGGGCGAGCTCGAGGAGGACGACGTACTCATGGCGGTCCTCGAGGCGGGGGCCGAGGAAGTCAACGACCTCGGCGATCGTTTCGAGGTGATCTGCGAACCCACCGACCTCGTCCAGGTCCGCACCGCGCTCCAGGACGCCGGGATCGACTACGACTCGGCCGAGTCGGGCTTCCGGGCCTCCGTCGAGGTCACCGTCGACGCGGAGGGCGCGGGGAAGATCTTCCGCCTGATCGACGCGCTCGAGGACTCCGACGACGTCCAGAACGTCTACTCGAACGTGGACATCCCCGACGACGTGCTGGCCTCCCTGGACTCCTGACGGCCGCGTCGCTGGTAGGGTCTCGAACGTAGGTTCTACCACTAGTCGGCGGAGGTTCGATGCGCGTCATGGGAGTGGACCCCGGGCTGACCCGGTGCGGTCTCGCGTTGATCGAGACGGCACCGGGCCGCGCCGTCACCGCTCTCGACGTGGACGTGGTGCGGACGAGTGCGGACGAACCGCTCGAGCGTCGCCTGCGGGCGGTGCACGAGGTGGCCGACGAGTGGATGGCCGTTCACCGGCCCGACGTGGTGGCCATCGAGCGTGTGTTCGCCCAGAACCAGGTGTCCACCGCGATGGGCACGGCGCAGGCGGCCGGGGTCGTGGCCATGGCCGCGGCGTACCGGGATATCCCGGTCGCGTTCCACACCCCCTCCGAGGTCAAGGCCGCCGTCACGGGCAGCGGTCGCGCCGACAAGAAGCAGATGACCCTGATGATCACGCGGATCCTCGGCCTCCAGAAGCCCCCGAGCCCGGCGGACGCCGCGGACGCCCTGGCGCTGGCGGTCTGCCACAGCTGGCGGGCGCCCATGCAGGGCCGGGTGGCCGCGCTCGACGCCCAGGTCTCGAGGTCACGGGCGGGGTTCCAGGCCAAGGTCGTCAAGGGCAGGGCGGCGGCCGCGACCGAGGCCGCCGACGCCGGCCGGGCGCGGGGTGGGACCGGCTCCGCCGATCAGGAACGCGCCCGGGCAGCGGCACGGGCGATGGCTCGAACGAAGGGAGTGCGCTGGTGATCGCCTCGATCAGGGGGAGGGTGGCCGAGATCGGTCTGGACCGCTGCGTGGTGGAGGCCGGCGGTGTCGGCGTCCTGGTCCATGCGACGCCGGCCGCGCTCGCGGGCCTGCGGCGGGGAGACGAGGGGACCCTGCACACCGAGTTGGTGGTGCGCGAGGACTCCCTGACCCTCTACGGCTTCGATTCTGTCGATGCGCGTCGCCTCTTCTCGACGGTCCAGACGGTCTCGGGCGTCGGCCCGCGTCTGGCTCTGGCCATCCTGGCCACTCTCGAACCCGAGCAGCTGGTGAGAGCGCTGGGGACCGAGGACGTCAAGGCGCTCACGCGGGTTCCCGGGGTGGGCAAGCGCACCGCCGAGCGGATGGTGCTCGAACTCAAGGACAAGGTCGGCCCGGTGCACGACACCGTGGGCGGCGGCGACGGTCCGGGGATGCCGGGTGGACCGGCGGCGACCGAGGTGGCCGGCGCACTCGAGGGACTGGGCTTCTCCGCCACGGAGGCGGAGAAGGCCGCGACCGCCGTCCTGTCGACCGCTCCGGACCTCGGCCCGGCGGAGGCCCTGCGGCTGGCGTTGCGTTCACTCGGTAGGCGCTGATGACGGGGCCGTACGGGCACGGGGACGAGGAGCCGTTCACGCCGGGGGCCGGTGACGGGGCGGAGGCCGAGTTGTCCGCGGCGTCGACCCCGTTCGACTCCGATGTCGAGGGCGCCCTGCGCCCGCGGAACCTGGGTGAGTTCATCGGGCAGGAGACTGTCCGCGAGCAGCTCGAGCTGGTGCTCACCGCGGCGACCCGTCGTGGTGTGGTCCCGGACCACCTGCTGTTCTCCGGGCCTCCGGGCCTGGGGAAGACCAGCCTCGCCATGATCGTGGCGGCCGAGCTCGGCGGGTCGCTCCGCATCACCTCCGGGCCCGCTCTCGAGCGGCCGGGGGATCTCGCCGCCATGCTCTCCAACCTCATCGAGGGTGACGTCCTGTTCATCGACGAGATCCACCGCATCGCGCGCCCGGCGGAGGAGATGCTGTACCTCGCGATGGAGGACTTCCGGATCGACATCATGGTGGGCAAGGGTCCGGGGGCCACCTCGATTCCCCTCGAGATCGCCCCGTTCACCCTGGTCGGGGCCACCACGCGGTCCGGAGCGCTCACCGGGCCGTTGCGGGATCGGTTCGGGTTCACCGCGCACATGGACTTCTACTCGGACGCGGACCTGGCGAGAATCGTGTCCCGGGCGGCCGAGATCCTCGAGATCCCCGTGGAGCCGGAGGCGGCGACGGAGATCGCCGGGCGGTCCCGCGGGACGCCCCGGATAGCCAACCGCCTGCTCCGTCGCGTGCGGGACTACGCGGAGGTCCGGGCGGACGGGCGGGTCACGGTCCCCGTCGCGCGCGCGGCACTCCGCGTCTACGAGGTCGACGAGTTGGGCCTGGACCGGCTCGACCGTGCGGTCCTGCGGGCGCTGCTGGTCCAGCACGAGGGCGGGCCCGTCGGTCTGAGCACGCTCGCGGTGGCCGTGGGGGAGGAGTCGAGCACCCTGGAGGAGGTCTGCGAACCGTTCCTCGTCCGTGCGGGGTTGCTCGCGCGCACCCCCCGGGGACGCGTGGCCACCGCGGCGGCATGGGAGCACCTGGGGCTGCGCCGCGCGAATCGCGACCCGGAGGAACCGATGCTCCCGGTCGAGACCGAGACGGGACCCGGCCCGCGCGGGTGACCACGGAGGTGGCATCCTCGAACGGGACCGGTCCGCCGCCCGGACCCGACACCTTCGGACCCCGACTCGACGGGTCCCGAACCGAGAGGACGCCGCATGGGACTGGAACTACTGCTGCCCGTCATGATCCTGGCGCTCATCGCGCTGATGTTCTTCCAGAGTTCCAAGCAGCGGAAGGCGATGAAGGACCTGCAGGAGATGCAGGCCTCCCTCGCGGTCGGCGATCAGGTGCTCACCACCTCGGGTCTGCACGCGACCGTGGTGTCGGTGGCCGAGGAGAGCCTGGTCCTGGAGATCGCCCCCGGCGTCCGGACGCAGTGGGACCGCAGGGTGATCCGCGAGAAGCTCGACCCCGGTACCTCCCCCGGGTCGGCCGCGGGGACGGACGGCGCTGGTTCCTGACGACCGCCTACCGGCGAGTAGTGTGATGGGGCCGTCCAGCCGGAGGCCTCTGCTGAAGACCGAGAGAGATCACCTGTGTCACCAGTCCGTTCTCGACGCGTAGATGCCCGCCCCAGGCCCTGGGCACTGCTGTCCGTCTTCTCCCTGGTGTTTTTCATCCTCTTCCTCGCCGCGTTCGCCGTGGCCGAGAGGGGCCTCACACCCAAGCTCGGTATCGACCTGCAGGGCGGCACGCGGGTCACCCTGATCCCCATCGGGCAGCCGGACGAGCAGGACCTCCGCCTGGCCCAGGACATCATCCGCGATCGCGTCGACGGGCTCGGCGTGGCCGGGACCTCGGTGGTCATCGAGGGGAGCAACATCGTCCTCACGGTGCCCGGCGAGGACTCGAGCCAGGCCCGTGACCTCGGGACCACCTCGCAGCTGACGATCCGCCCCGTCCTCGAGGTCCAGCCGGTCGCCGAGGGGGACGTCGAACCCGTCGACGCCGCGGTCGGTGACCGAGAGGCGGTCGCCCGGGCGGTGGAGGAGGCCCTCGAGGTCCGGCAGGGCGATCCGCAGGAACTCGCCCAACGCCTCCCGGAGTTCCGGTGCCCCGAGAGGGAGATCACCGCGGGCTTCGAGGACCAGGCCCAGGCGTTGATCGCGTGCGGCGAGGGAGCGAAGTACGTGCTCGGCCCGGTGCCGCTGCTCATCGGTGAGCCGGAGGACGGGGAGCGCCTCGACGGCCAACAGATCGTCAAGGACTCGGTGGGCTCCGGATTCAGCCAACAGGCCGGCCAGAACGAGGTCTCGTTCCGCTTCAACGCCGGCCCCGGCCAGCAGGGGAGCGCCACGTGGTCGCGACTGACCCAGGAGAACCTGCAGCGTCAGATCGCCATCCTCCTCGACGGTGAGGTCATCAGCGCCCCGGTGGTCCAGGGCGTGACACCGGTCGGATCGGCCACCTCGATCACCGGCAGTTTCACGATGGACGAGGCGGCCGCGCTCGCCGCGAACCTCCGGTTCGGTGCGCTGCCGATCTCCTTCGAGGACCCGAACGTCGACAACGTGCCCGCCTCGCTGGGTCTGGCCTCCCTCGAGGCCGGACTGCTCGCCGGCGCGATCGGTTTCCTGCTTGTGCTGCTGTACACGGTCGTGTACTACCGGCTGCTCGGCGTGATCGCGTTCCTCTCCCTCGCCATCTCCTTCCTGATCACCTACGTGATGCTCGTGTTCCTCGGGTACACGGTGGACTACAGCCTCGACCTGGCCGGTGTGGCGGGCCTGATCATCGGTATCGGTATGACCGCGGACTCCTACGTCGTCTTCTTCGAGAGGATCAAGGACGAACTCCGCGACGGACACCGGTTCAGATCCTCGGTACCCAGGGCGTGGAAGAGCGCCAGTCGCACCATCATCACCGGCAACGTGGTGAGCCTGATCGGCGCCGTGGTGCTGTACCTCCTGGCCACCGGTGAGGTCCGCGGATTCGCCTTCACCCTGGCGCTGAGCACCGTCATGGACGTCCTCGTGGCCTTCACCGTGCTGTGGCCGCTCGTCTACCTGGCCTCCACGAAGCCGTTGTTCACCAAACCATGGGCCAACGGCCTCGGCCGGATGGAGGCCCTGCGGGTCGACTCCGCCGAGCGGCGCCGCCTCGAGCAGGACGCCGAGAAGGCCGGAGCCGATTCGGGTTCCGGTGGCACCCGGGGTGTGTCGGCGACCGTGCGCGGTCCGGACGGACCGCCCTCGGACCCGGGACCGGCGACCCCGGGCGTGACGATGATCCTGCCGCGCCGCGACGACTCCGAGGAGGAGGGCCGATGAGCGCCCCGGGAACGACCGAGACCACCGACACCACCGGACCCGACCAGCCGGAGAGTCTGTTCAACCGCCTCTACACCGGCACCGGCGCCTTCCCCATCGTCCAGAAGCGCCGCCTGTACTTCCTCCTCACCGGCGTCATCGTCGCGATCTGCCTGGCGAGCATCATCTTCCGGGGGTTCACCTTCGGGATCGACTTCACCGGCGGCACCAAGTTGACGATGCCGGCGGGGGATGCGGACACCGGCCGGGTGGCCGTCGTCGTCGAGGAGACGATCGGTCAGGAACCCCAGACGGTCCAGGTCGTCGGCGCCGGGAACGCGCGCATCGTCGAGGTGGAGACCGGGTTCCTCACCAGTGACGAGATCTACGCGACCAAGCTCGCACTCCTCGAGGAGTTCCAGCCCGTCGCGGCGAGCGGCGAGGTCTCGATCGAGGCGATCGGCGATTCGGCACGCAGCGAGAGCTGGGGCGGGCAGGTCACCGAGAAGGCGATCATCGCCCTCGTGGTGTTCATCGTGATCGTGTTCGGGTACATGGCGCTGCGCTTCGAGTGGCGCATGTCGGTCGCCGGCGTGGTCGCGCTCTTCTTCGACGTCATCACCACGGCGGGGATCTATTCGCTCCTGGGATTCGAGGTCTCTCCCGCCACGGTCATCGGCCTGCTCACCATCCTCGGGTTCTCCCTCTACGACACGGTCATCGTGTTCGACAAGGTGGAGGAGAACACCCGCGGGGCCAAACACTCGTCGAGCAGCACCTATGCGGAAGAGGCCAACCTGGCCGTCAACCAGACACTCATGCGATCGATCCACACCACCATCATCGGCATCCTGCCGCTGTTGGCCCTGCTCGTCGTCGCGGTCTGGATCCTCGGGGTGGGCACCCTGCTGGACCTGGCGATCGTCCAGGTGGTCGGGATCATCACTGGGACGTTCTCATCGATCTTCCTCGCGACACCGCTGCTGGTGCTCCTCAAGGAACACGACCCTGACACCAAGCGCCAGACCGCCAAGGTCCTGGCCCGCCGGGAGAAGGTCGGGGCCACCGCATGACGGACCCCACGGCCACAGAGGTGTCGCCGGCGATCATCGCCGCCGTCGAGAGACTGATGCGCAGGGTGGAGGACTTCCCGGCGGCCGGGGTGCAGTTCTGCGACCTCACACCGGTTCTGGCCGACCCCGACGGTTTCGACGCGGTGGTGGCGGGGCTCGTCGCGAGCCACGAGATCGGCTCGGTGGACTACGTGGCGGGGCTGGATGCCCGCGGCTTCCTGCTGGCCGGTGCGGTCGCGGTGCAGCTGCACACCGGGGTGCTGGCCATCCGCAAGGCGGGCAAGCTCCCGCCGCCCGTGCACTCACGCTCGTACGAACTCGAGTACGGGGCGGCGACGTTGGAACTCCCCGCCGACGGTCTCGACCTCCGCGGGAAGCGGGTGCTCGTGGTGGACGACGTCCTGGCCACGGGGGGCACCCTCGGGGCGGCCGTCGGTCTCCTCGATGACTGCGGCGCCGTGGTGGCGGGGCTGTCCGTGGTGCTCGAGGTCCCCGGTCTCGGGGGTAGGGATAGACTGGCCGGCACACCGCTGACCTGCCTCACGGTCGCGTGACCACCGCCCGTCGTTGACGGATCGGACCCGGAGGGAGGAGCCGGCATGACCAATCGCCAGGATCCCGCCGCGAACGTCGGCGCCGGCCCGCAGCCCGTGCCCGCGGAGCAGCCCCAACCCAACACGCAGCCCCTGCCCGTGATCCCGGGTGCGCGGCCCTCCGCCGGCAGACGCGTCCGGGCCAGGTGGGCGCGACGCCTCACCTCCGGGTTGACGGTGACGTCCACGCCCGCCGTTCTCGAGCCCCTCGTCCGTGTACACCGGATCCACCACGCCAAGGCCGACGTGGCGCTGCTGGCACGCGCCTATGCACTCGCCGAACGCCAACACCAGGGTGTGTTCCGCAAGTCGGGCGACCCCTACATCACCCATCCGCTGGCGGTCGCGAGCATCTGCGCCGAGATGGGCATGGACACCACCACCCTCGTGGCGGCGCTGCTGCACGACACCGTGGAGGACACCGACTACTCCCTCGAGTCCCTCGCCTCGGATTTCGGGGACGAGGTCGCCCATCTGGTCAACGGGGTCACCAAGCTGGACAAGGTCGACTTCGGCGAGGCGGCCGAGGCGGAGACGATCCGCAAGATGATCATCGCGATGGCGCATGACCCGCGGGTCCTGGTGATCAAGGTCGCCGACCGCCTGCACAACATGCGGACCATGCGCTTCCTCCCTCCGGAGAAGCAGGTCAAGAAGGCTCGCGAGACGCTCGAGGTGATCGCGCCGTTGGCCCACCGCCTCGGCATGGCCACCGTGAAGTGGGAGCTCGAGGACCTCGCCTTCGCGATCCTGGAACCCAAGAAGTACCAGGAAATCGTGCGACTGGTCGCCGACCGGGCGCCCAGTCGGGACGTGTACCTGGGCACGGTGATCAACCGGGTCAGGGCCGAGCTGGAGAACGCCCACATCCAGGCCCGGGTCGAGGGCCGCCCCAAGCACTACTGGTCGATCTACCAGAAGATGATCGTCCGGGGACGCGAGTTCGACGAGATCCACGACCTGGTGGGCATCCGCGTGCTGTGCGAGGACGTGCGGGACTGTTACGCCGCGATCGGCGTGGTGCACTCCACGTGGAAGCCCATGCCGGGGAGGTTCAAGGACTACATCGCGCAGCCGAGGTTCGGCGTCTACCGCTCGCTCCACACCACCGTGATCGGGCCCGACGGCAAGCCGTTGGAGATCCAGATCCGGACCCACGAGATGCACCGCAACGCCGAGTATGGGATCGCGGCGCACTGGCGGTACAAGGAGACCCGCGGCAAGCACCACGGAGACCCCGCCGAGGTGGACGAGATGGCGTGGATGCGCCAACTGCTGAGCTGGCAGCGTGAAGCCGCCGACCCGGGCGAGTTCCTCGACTCCCTGCGGTTCGAGATGACCAGCAAGGAGATCTTCGTCTTCACGCCGAAGGGCGACGTGATCAACCTGCCCGTCGGCGCGACCCCCGTGGACTTCGCCTACGCCGTCCACACGGAGGTCGGCCACCGGTGCATCGGCGCGCGCGTCAACGGCAAGCTCGTGGCGCTCGAGAAGCCGCTGGAGAACGGCGAGGTCGTCGAGGTCTTCACCTCCAAGGACCCCAACGCGGGCCCCAGCCTGGACTGGCAGAAGTTCGTCGTGTCCGGCAGGGCCAAGAGTTCGATCCGCCAGTGGTTCGCCAAGGAGCGGCGCGAGGAGGCTCTCGAACGCGGAAAGGACCTCATCACCCGGGAGGTACGGCGCGGGGGGGTACCCGTCCACCGGGTCTTCTCCAACGAGTCACTCGCCGGTGTCGCACGGGAGCTGGGGTTCGCCGACGTCACCGCGCTCTACACGGCGATCGGGGAGAACCACGTCTCCGCCAAGCAGATCGTGGGTCGGCTCGTCGCCGCCCACGGGGGGGCCGACGAGGTCACCGAGGAGCTGGCGGACCGCTCGCGGGACAAGAACATCACCTCGAACCGGCCCGCGCCGGCGGGTCCCGGGATCCTCGTGGGCGGGGTCAAGGACGTGCACGCCAAACTCGCCCGCTGCTGCATGCCGGTGCCCGGCGACGAGGTCCTCGGGTTCATCACCCGCGGCGGCACGGTGAGCGTCCACCGCACCGACTGCACCAACGCCTCCGACCTGCACCGCGAGCCCGAGCGCCTGGTCAAGGTCGAATGGGCACCCCAGCCGGGTGCGGTGTTCCTGGTGGCGATCCAGGTGGAGGCGCTCGACAGACACCGGCTCCTGTCGGACGTGACCAAGGTGCTGGCGGACGAGAAGGTCAACATCCTGTCCGCGTCCGTCCAGACGGCGGGGGACGATCGGGTGGCGATCTCGCGGTTCACCTTCGAGATGGCCGACCCCAAACACCTCGGACACGTCCTGCAGACGGTCCGAGGTGTCGAGGGGGTCTTCGACGTCAACCGGATGACGTCGAACTGAGCCGGATGTCCCGGCCCCCGGGCCTCACCTCTCGGGGAGCCCCGACTGGGCGTCGACGACCACGGTCTCGATCGTGACGGGGCGCCGCGGGACCTGGTTGTCCCGGTCGGTCGGGTCATCGCTCCTCACACCGGTCTCGGCGATGTCGTCGAGGACCTCGAGGCCCGAGTCCCCGACCGTTCCCATGACGGTGTACTCCGGCGGGAGTGCGGAGTCCTCGTACACCAGGAAGAACTGGCTCCCGGCGCTGTCGGGGGCCTGCGACTTGGCCATGGCGACGGTGCCACGGGGGTAGATGGCGGCGCCCGAACCGTCGTCGGCGAGCTCGAGGGTATCCGCGGCGGGCGGCTCGTCGACCACGGAGTAGCCGGGACCGGACAGGCCGGTCCCCGTGGGGTCACCGCACTGGAGGACCGACAGACCGGGCTCCTCCTCCGAGACGGTCAGGCGGTGGCACTCGGTGTCGTCGAAGTACCGCTGCTCGGCCAGGTGGACGAAGCTGGCGACATTGCAGGGGGCGCCGGACCGATCGAGCGTGATCGGGATCTCACCGCGGTCGGTGGTGATGGTGATCTCCGCCAGGCCCTGCCTGGCCTGGTCGCCCGACGGCGGCTCGGCGTCACGCTTGGTGTCGTTGACGGTCTCGACCTGCGCGTTGAACTCCTCGACCTCCGCCACCACCTCGGCGCCCTGATCCTCGAACTCCGCGGGGTCGAGCGGCTCGGGGGTCTCGGTGTCGGTGGGGTACTCGCAGGTCAGCCAGTTGGCGGCGTACTCCTCCGCGCGCTTGCGGTCGTAGTTGATCCATGCGACCACCCCGACGATCCCCAGCAGGACCGCGACGACGACCGACGCCGCGACGATCTTGAGTTGCTTCTCACGGCGGGCCTGCGCCTCCATCTGCTCGCGCAGGCGTTGACGCGCCTCTGCTCGGCGTTCCTGGTTGGTGGACACTGACCCTCCTGGGTACCTGGACTAGGCTGGAACAGTCGGCTGACGCCGCGGTGGGGACTCACAGAGCAGACCACAGCGCTCCAGCCCAGGGGTCTTGTCTACCAGGTCGGGCCGAGACGGCTGAACACCACTCCGGTGTACCGCCCAGTCGGACCGGCAGTTCGCGACGGACGTCGTGGGCGATCGAGAAAAGGAGTACGGGACGTGCAGATCATCGGGTTCCCAGCCGGGATGTTCCAGACCAACTGCTACATCGTGTCCGACGCCGCGGGGGACTGCGTGATCGTCGACCCGGGCCAGGACGCCGAGGACCAGGTGCGCAGGCAGGTCTCCGAGGCGGGCTTGAAGCCCCGGGCGGTACTGCTGACCCACGGCCACCTGGACCACATCTGGAACGCCCAGCAGGTCGCGGACCACTACGGCGTGCCGGCGTACATCCACCCGGAGGACCGTGTCATGCTCTCGGATCCGGGTCAGGGGCTGTCGCTCGACCTGTCCGCGATGCTCAAGGACATCGCCTTCACGGAGCCGGCGGAGGTCATCGAGGTCTTCGACGGTGACACGCTGCGCTTCGGGGCGATGACCTTCGACGTGGACCACGTGCCCGGACACAGCCCGGGGTCGGTGTCCTTCCGGATCGTCGTCGACACCGAGGAGGGCCGGCGAACGGTCGTGCTCGGGGGCGATGTGCTGTTCCAGGACGGGGTCGGCCGTACCGACCTGCCCGCGGGCGACACCGATGTGCTCATGCAGTCGATCGCCAAGAAGTTCCTCACGCTGGACGACGACGCGGTGGTGCTCCCCGGGCACGGACCCTCGACCACCGTCGGCCGGGAACGGCGGTCCAACCCGTTCCTGCGTGACCTCTAGAACCCCCTCCCCGAACCACCCACCGAGAGACGCAAGGACCCACCACACGTGACCGGCACCCAGAAGAAAACCGCGCTCAAGGCACCGAAGGGGGTGCCCGACTACGTCCCCCCGACCTCCGCCGCGTTCGTCGCGGTCCGGGATGCGATCACCACCGCCGCCCGGCGGGCGGGCTACGGGCACATCGAGCTGCCGATCTTCGAGGACACGGCGTTGTTCGCCCGTGGGGTGGGGGAGTCCACCGACGTCGTCTCCAAGGAGATGTACTCGTTCGAAGACCGTGGCGGACGGAGCGTCACCCTCCGGCCCGAGGGGACCGCCGGCGTGATGCGTTCGGTCATCGAGAACGGCCTGGACCGCGGTCAGCTGCCCGTCAAGCTCTGCTACGCCGGCCCGTTCTTCCGCTACGAGCGTCCCCAGGCCGGCCGGTACCGGCAGTTGCAGCAGGTCGGTATCGAGGCGATCGGGATCGACGACCCCGCCCTCGACGCCGAGGTGATCGCGGTGGCGGACGAGGCCTTCCGGTCCCTCGGGTTGACCGGGTTCCGGCTGGAGCTCACCTCGCTCGGGGACGACTCATGCCGGCCCGCCTACCGGGAACGGCTGCAGGCGTTCCTCGCCGGGTTGGACCTCGACGAGGCCACGCGGGAACGCGCACGGGTCAACCCGCTGCGCGTCCTCGACGACAAGCGCCCGGAGGTCCGCGCGCAGCTCTCGGGCGCCCCGCTGATGATCGACCACCTGTCCGAGGAGAGCGCCGCGCACTTCGCCGAAGTCAGGTCACACCTCGACGCCCTCGGCGTGGCCTACGAGGTCAATCCCCGGATGGTCCGAGGCCTGGACTACTACACCAAGACCACGTTCGAGTTCGTCCACGACGGCCTCGGCGCCCAGTCCGGGATCGGCGGCGGTGGTCGTTACGACGGACTGATGGAGCAACTCGGGGGCCAGGCTCTGTCCGGAATCGGGTTCGGTATCGGCGTCGACCGCACGATGCTCGCGCTGCAGGCGGAGGGGATCGACCACGCCTCCGGCGGCCGGGTGGACGTGTACGGCGTCGCTCTCGGCGCGCCGGCCAGGGCCGCGCTGGTGCCCGTGCTGGCCGAGTTCCGTCGCGCCGGTCTGCGCGCGGACATGGCCTACGGCGACCGCGGTATGAAGGGCGCGTTCAAGGCCGCCGACCGGTCGGGGGCCGCCGTCACCCTCGTCGTGGGCGAGAACGAGCTGGCGTCGGGAACCGTGGTGGTCAAGACGATGGCCACGGGTGAGCAGTCCCCGGTCCCGCTGGACTCCGTGGTCTCCCACGTCACCGGTCTCGTCACTCCCTGATCCGCCCCCGCGGGATCACACCCGCGCGCCGAAGGTGTCGCAGGCCTCCACGGACCCCTGGTCGTACCCGGTCAGGAACCACTGGCGCCGCATCTCCGACGAGCCGTGGGTCCACGAGTCGGGGTCGACCCGGGCGCCGCCGGACCGCTGGATGTGGTCGTCCCCGATCGCCTCGGCGGTCTGGATGATCGCGTCGACGTCGCGCGGGGTCAGGCTCTCCAGCAGTGGCTCCCCGCCGTCGGGACCGGGGGTCGAGGTGGCGTAGTGGGCCCACAGCCCGGCGTAGCAGTCGGCCTGGAGCTCGACCCGGACCGCGCCCGAGGACGCGCCCTGCGGATCCTGCTGGGATCGGCGGATGTCACCGAGCATCGTCTGCAGATGGTGCCCGAACTCGTGCGCGACGACGTACATCTGGGCCGCGCCGGCGGGTGAGCCCCCGAGCCGACCGACCAGGACCTCGTCGAAGAAGGCCGGGTCGATGTAGACGTCCTGGTCCGCCGGGCAGTAGAACGGCCCGACGTCGGAGGAGGCCGCGCCGCACGCGGTGTCGACGTCGCCGGTGAAGATGGTGGTGTGCGGTTGGACCCACCGCATCCCGGCCTGGTCGGGGAGTTGGGTGTTCCAGACGTCCTCGAGGCTCTCCGTCGTGGCGACGATCCGGCAGATCGTGTCCGTGTTGGCCTGGTCGAGGTCGCACTGGTCGATGTGGGCCTGGAACCGCTGTGCCGAGTCGGAGGTCTGGCCCCGGCCGCTGTCGCCCTGGTCGAGGCCGAGTAGTCCCGGGTCGACCCCGAGGAACAGTGCGACCAGGACGACGGCGAGGCCGCCGACCCCTCCGCCGACCGCCATCCCCCGGCGACCCCCTCGACCACCGCGGCCCCCGCCGGAGACCCCGCTGGTGTCCAGGCTCCCGCCCTGCCGGAACGTCATGTCGGCCGCCCTCTCGTCCACGGGGCCGCCGGTCCACCCGGGCATGCCGAACCACCGCGTCGTCGAGGACACTGTATTGGGCAGGAAGTGTCAGCCGCAGCCGACACCGGGAACAACGACGGGTGGACGTAGACTGTGCGTCGTCCGAACCCGGGGCCGACCGCACGAGCCGCGGTGGGTCCGATCGCCGTTCGCCGACCACCCCGCTTTTCCGACGAGAGGACCACCGCAGTGCTGCGCACCCATTCCGCCGGCCAGCTCCGAGCCGCCGACGCCGGGGACACCATCACCCTGGCCGGCTGGGTCGCGCGTCGCCGGGATCACGGCGGGGTCATCTTCGTCGATCTCCGGGACTCCACCGGTGTGTGTCAGGTGGTGTTCCGCTCCGAAGAGATCGCGGAGCGTGCGCATCGTCTGCGGAACGAGTTCTGCGTCTCCGTCACCGGCGTCGTGGACCGCCGCCCCGAGGGGTCGGAGAACCCGAACCTCGCCTCCGGGGAGGTCGAGGTCGACGTGGTCTCGTTCGAGGTGCTCAGTGAGGCCGCGGCGCTGCCGTTCCAGCTCGACGACGAGGTGGGCGAGGAGGCACGCCTTCGCCACCGGTACCTCGACCTCCGTCGCGAGGGGCCGGGGGCCGCACTGCGACTGCGGTCGAAGGTCAACTCGGCCGCCCGGGGCGTCATGGCCCGCCATGATTTCGTGGAGATCGAGACCCCGACCCTGACCCGGTCGACCCCCGAGGGCGCGCGCGACTTCCTCGTCCCCGCGCGCCTCCAGCCGGGCACCTTCTACGCGCTCCCGCAGTCTCCCCAGCTGTTCAAGCAGCTCCTCATGGTGGCCGGGATGGAGAGGTACTACCAGATCGCCCGTTGCTACCGGGACGAGGATTTCCGTGCGGACCGGCAGCCGGAGTTCACGCAGCTGGACGTGGAGATGAGCTTCGTCGACCAGGACGACGTGATCGCGATCGCGGAGGAGATCCTCACCGAGGTGTGGGCCACCGCCGGGTACCGGATCTCGACCCCCATCCCGCGCATGACCTATGACGAGGCGATGCGTCGCTTCGGTTCGGACAAGCCGGATCTGCGCTTCGACATCGAACTGGTCGAGTGCACCGAGTTCTTCGCCGAGACCCCGTTCCGGGTCTTCAAGGCCCCCTACGTCGGCGCGGTGGTCATGAAGGGCGGGGCGTCGCAGCCCCGGCGTCAGCTCGACGCCTGGCAGGAGTGGGCCAAGCAGCGCGGGGCAAAGGGCCTGGCCTACATCCTCGTCGGCCAGGACGGCGAGCTCGGCGGCCCCGTGGCCAAGAACCTGTCGGAGGCGGAGCGCGCCGGGATCGCCGCGCACGTCGGCGCGGAGCCAGGTGACTGCATCTTCTTCGGCGCCGGAGGGGTCAAGTCCACCCGTGCGCTCCTCGGTGCGGCCCGCGGTGAGATCGCGGACAAGCTCGGACTGATCGACCCGGAGGCGTGGGCGTTCACCTGGGTGGTCGACGCGCCCATGTTCGAGCCCGCCGACGACGCCACGGCCGCCGGTGACGTGGCGGTGGGCTCGGGGGCGTGGACCGCCGTGCACCACGCGTTCACCTCCCCCAAGCCGGAGCACCTGGACACCTTCGACACCGACCCGGGTTCGGCCCTGGCGTACGCCTACGACATCGTGTGCAACGGCAACGAGATCGGCGGCGGGTCCATCCGCATCCACCGCAAGGACGTCCAGGAGCGGGTGTTCGGAGTCATGGGCATCTCGCAGGAGGAGGCGCAGGAGAAGTTCGGCTTCCTCCTCGACGCCTTCTCCTACGGCGCGCCGCCGCACGGCGGCATCGCGTTCGGGTGGGACCGCATCTGTGCGCTGCTGGCCCGCACCGATTCCATCCGCGACGTCATCGCCTTCCCGAAGTCCGGCGGCGGTGTCGACCCGCTCACCGACGCTCCCGCGCCCATCACCACGCAGCAGCGCACCGAGTCGGGAATCGACGCCAAGCCCGTGACCCGCGGTCGGGGGACCCAGGCGGAGCCCGCGTCAGCCGGGTAGCCGCCCGACCAGCCGCCTCGGCCTCAGAGGTGGAACGCCTCGAGCGCCGGGCGGCCGTCCATCCCCGCGTGGTCCAGGCCGAACAGCCGGGCGACGGTCGGTGCCACGTCGAGTGTGCGGACCGGGCGGTCGACGGTGCCGCCCCGACGCACGATCCGGTGCCCGCCACCGACGAAGAACGGGATCCCCAGGGTGACCTCGTGCCCGTGGTTGCCGGGGATCGGGTTGGAGAACGGGGTGGGGTCGGAGAAGCGCCATCCGGGATGGCACGTGGCCACCAGGTCACCGCCGAGTCGACCCAGCGAGAGCTCGGCCGGATCGTAGAGTCGGTTGACCCCCGGCAGCGCGCCCACGACCTCACGCAGTCGCCGCAGCGAGGCGTCGCGCTCGTGAGCGGGACCGAGGTAGGCGAACGTGTCCGCCCCGCCGTTCTGGGCGATCCCGAAGCGCCCACGGATCGCGGCGTCCGCCTCGATCGCACCAGCCGCGCTGATCAGTCTCAGCGGCTCCGACCAGTCCATCCCGTGATCGGCCAGGACGATGACCACCGAGCGCTCCCAGCGGCCGGTCGAGCGGAGGAACTGCTCGAGGTCCCAGAGCTTGTGGTCGGAGTTGGCGACCGCCTGGTTGCGCGCCAGGCGGAGTGAGGTCCCGGACAGGTCCATGTGTCCGAAGCGGTCCATGTCGCCGAGGTTGACGAAGATCATCCGGGGGGCGTGGTCGGTGATGGTCTGCTTGAGGGCCTCGATGGTGAACCAGTCGAGGGAGTGGTCGGTGATGGGGACGAGCGGGAACGGCGCCCACTGGACGCTCGCGCGCCCGCCGAACAGTCCGTGGAGGTAGTCCTTGCTCAGGACACTCGCGGTGGTCAGGCCCGCCTCGGTGCGGATCCGGTCGAGCACGGTCGGCGCCCGGAGATCGTCAGGCCGGTCGAGCGTCCTGTCGGTGCCGGCGGCGTGGTCCCAGATCGAGTTGGCGGGAACCCCGTTGCGCTCGGGCAGGACCCCGGTGACCATCGCCGCGTGATTGGGGAGCGTCTCGGCGATCATCACCGACGACGCGTCGGTGAACCTGGTCCCCTCCGAGGCCCACCGGTGCAGGGTGGGGGCCTGCACGGGGTTGAGTTCGTCGGGCCGCATGCCGTCGGTGACCAGGACGTAGACGTCGAGGTCGTCGGCGACCGGGCGCGTGGGAGTGGCCCAGACCGGAGCGGGGTCGGCGAGGAGGGTGACCCCCACCGCGCCCGCGGCGGCGACCACACCGGCCCCGGCCAGCGCCTCCCGGCGGGTCAGGGTGGGGCCGTGGCAGGGGTCGTGGTGGCGGCTCATCGGGCGGGGCTCCTCGGGTCGGGACGTGACTGGTCACAGGTCTACCCCGTCGGGGCGGGGTACAGGCGGGTTCCAGACAACTCGACGGCGGGGCGCCGGGCCACCCCGACGCCCCGTTCGTCTCCTGATGTTCATCCCGGGGCGGTGTCGGGGGCCGTCGGTAGCCTGGGGCGCGTGAGTGATGACGCAGGGCTGTTCGCGGCCGGGGACGCGGGGCCGGGCCCGGAGGAGGGGGCGGCTCCGCCGCCGGTCGACCCGTCGGCCCCGCTGGCCGTGCGGATGAGGCCGCGCACGCTGGACGAGGTGGTCGGACAGCAGCACCTGCTCCGCGCCAACTCGCCGTTGCGACGACTCGTCGAGGGCCGGGGAGGGTCCTCGGTGATCCTCTACGGGCCGCCCGGGACGGGCAAGACGACGCTGGCCAACCTCGTGGCCACCTCGTCCGGTCGGCACTTCGTGGCGCTGTCCGCCCTGAGCGCCGGGGTCAAGGACGTCCGTGCGGTGATCGAGGACGCGCGGACACGCCAGATCCACGGCCGGCGCACAGTGTTGTTCATCGACGAGGTCCACAGGTTCTCCAAGAGCCAGCAGGACGCGCTCCTCGCCGCGGTGGAGAACGGCATCGTGCTCCTGGTGGCCGCGACCACGGAGAACCCGCACTTCTCGGTGATCGCCCCGCTGCTGAGCCGTTCTCTCATCGCCGAACTGCAGGGGCTGGACCAGGCGGGGGTCGCCACGGTGATCCGGCGCGCCGTGGCGGATGAGCGGGGTTACGCGGGGGCGCTCGAGGTGACCGACGCCGCGGTGGAGGACATCGTCCGGCTCTCCGGCGGGGACGCCCGCCGGAGCCTGACGATCCTGGAGGCCGCCGCGGGAGCCGCCGAGGACGACGTGGTGACCCCGGAGACGGTCGAGCTGAGCCTGGACGCGGCCCCGGTCCGTTATGACCGGGACGGGGATCAGCACTATGACGTCACGAGCGCGTTCATCAAGTCGATCCGCGGGTCGGACGCCGACGCGGCCCTGCACTACCTCGCGCGGATGTTGGTGGCGGGGGAGGACCCCCGGTTCATCGCGCGGCGCCTGGTGGTGCACGCGAGCGAGGACATCGGGATGGCGGATCCCACCGCACTGCTCGCCGCCTCCGCCGCGGCGGAGGTCGTGCAGAAGGTGGGGCTGCCCGAATGCCGACTCGCCCTGGCCCAGGCCACCATCCATCTGGCGACCGCGCCCAAGTCCAACGCGGTGATCTCCGCGATCGACGCGGCGATGGCGGATGTCCGCGCCGGGGGAGTCGGTGAGGTCCCCCGGCACCTCCGGGACGGCCACTACGCCGGGGCCAAGGGGCTGGGCAACGGAGTCGGCTACCTCTACGCGCACCAGTCCCCGGCCGGGGTGGTCACACAGCAGTACCCTCCCGACGAGCTCGTGGGTCGGGACTACTACGCGCCCGCCGGCCACGGACACGAACGAGAACTGGCCGCCAGGCTGACCCGGCTGCGAACGATTGTCCGGGGGAAGACCTAGCCGCCCCCGCCCGGATATGTGAAACTCATGAGGCCTGTATGAACACGAGCAACATCCAGGTATCCATGGACGCAAGCACTCTCGGAGGAATCATGAGCGGAATCGCCAGCATCTTCTCGACCCTGGTCGGCGTGGCCACCTCGGTCGGCGTGTGGGGGACCGGCGCGCACAGCCTGGGGCTGCTTCCCCAGGAGGCGTTCATCACCGCGGCCAACTTCGGCATCATCCTGCCCCCGATGCCGCGCTGACACACCACCTCTTCTCGAGCCGGTCCACGGGCACGGGCCCCGCACGCGGGGTCCGTGCCCGTGTCGTCTGCGGGCTCCCGCGGTCCGTTCCTCGATCCCCGGGGGCGCGCCGGTAGGCTGGGCAGTCGTCCGACCACCTCCGTAGACCACCAGTGAGGCCCCCTGTGCAGACCCATGAGATCCGGCGCCGATTCCTCGACCACTTCGTCAGGGCCGGTCACGCCGAGGTCCCCAGCGCATCACTGGTCCTGGACGACCCGAACCTGTTGTTCGTCAACGCCGGGATGGTCCCCTTCAAGCCCTACTTCCTCGGCCAGGAGACCCCGGAGCACGCCACCGCGACCTCCATCCAGAAGTGCGTGCGCACCCTCGACATCGAGGAGGTGGGCATCACCACGCGCCACAACACCTTCTTCCAGATGGCGGGTAACTTCTCGTTCGGCGACTACTTCAAGGAGGGGGCGATCCGCCAGGCGTGGTCGCTGCTCACCTCGTCCCTGGACGACGGGGGTTTCGGTATCGACCCGGGGCTGCTGTGGGTCACCGTGTATCTCGACGACGACGAGGCCTACGGCATCTGGCGCGACGTGGTCGGCATCCCCGAGGGTCGCATCCAACGCCGCGGCATGGCGGACAACTACTGGTCCATGGGCGTCCCCGGGCCCTGCGGTCCGTGCTCTGAGATCTTCTACGATCGCGGACCGGAGTACGGGGTCGAGGGCGGACCGGAGGCGGACGAGGACCGCTACATCGAGATCTGGAACCTCGTGTTCATGCAGAACGAGCGCGGTGAGGGCACCGGCAAGGACGCGTTCGAGATCCTGGGCCCGCTACCCAAGCAGAACATCGACACCGGGATGGGGATCGAGCGCGTCGCGTTCCTGCTCCAGGGCGTCGAGAACGTCTACGAGACCGATCTGCTCCGCCCGGTGATCGACACCGCCGAGCGGCTCTCCGGCACCAGGTACGGGGTGGACAACGCCTCCGACGTCCGCTTCCGGGTGATCGCGGACCACGCGCGGACGGCGTACATGCTCATCTCCGACGGCGTGACCCCCGGCAACGAGGGGCGCGGGTACATCCTGAGGCGGCTGCTTCGGCGCATCGTCCGGTCCGTCCGACTCCTGGGCGCGACCGGTGACACGATGGCCGAGCTCATGGCCACCGTGAAGGAGGCGATCGGCCCGTCCTTCCCCGAGACGATCGCCGGCTACGAGCGCATCGAGCGCATCGCCGTGGCCGAGGAGGTCGCCTTCCTCAAGACCCTCGAGTCGGGAACCCAACTCTTCGAGCGTGCCGCCGAGGACGCCAGGGCCTCCGGCGCGGCGGTGCTCACCGGCCGCCAGGCGTTCGCCCTGCACGACACGCACGGTTTCCCGATCGACCTCACCCTCGAGATGGCCTCCGAGGCCGGACTGCAGGTCGACGAGGAGGGCTTCCGCTCCCTCATGTCCGAGCAGCGCGCCAGGGCCAAGGCCGACTCGCGGTCCAAGAAGCACGCCCACGCCGACCTGTCGGTGTACCGCGACTTCCTCGACGCCGGTGAGACCGTCTTCACCGGCTTCACCGAACTCACCGACGAGTCCACCCTCCTGGGCATCGTCTCCGGCGGAGAGGCCGTCCACGTCGCGCGCGAGGGAGACGCGGTGGAGTTCGTGCTCGACCGCACACCGTTCTACGCCGAGTCCGGTGGCCAGCTCGGTGACCGCGGGATGATCTCCACCGCTGGTTTCCAGATGCAGGTCGACGACGTGCAGAAGATCGGGAAGAAGCTCTGGATCCACAAGGGCGTCCTCACGGGCGGCGAGGTCGAGGCCGGCCAGCTCGTCACCGCGGCCGTCGACCCGGAGTGGCGCAAGGGGGCCACTCAGGGCCACTCGGCCACCCACCTCGTGCACGCCGCACTTCGTCAGATCCTCGGACCGGAGGCCGTCCAGGCCGGCTCGCTCAACAAGCCGGGGTACATGCGGTTCGACTTCAACTGGTCGGGTTCCATCCCGGCGGACGTCCTCGCGCAGGTCGAGGAGATCACCAACGCCGCCGTCGACGCCGACTACGGCGTGAACACGATCGAGACCAGCCTCGACGAGGCCCGGCGGATGGGCGCGATGGCGTTGTTCGGGGAGAACTACGGGTCGTTGGTCCGGGTGGTGGAGATCGGCGGACCGTTCTCGATGGAACTGTGCGGAGGCACCCACGTGTCCAGTTCCGCGCAGATCGGCCCGGTGAGTCTGCTGGGCGAGGCCTCGGTCGGATCGGGTATCCGGCGCGTGGAGGCGTACGTCGGGATGGACGCCTACCGGCACCAGGCCCGTGAGCGCGCTCTCGTGTCGGGCCTGGCCACCTCGCTCAAGGCGCCCGCCGACGAACTGCCCGACCGGGTGGCCGCGCTGACCGCGAAGCTGCGGGAGGCTGAGAAGGCACTGGAGTCGATGCGTGCCGCCCAGCTCGCCTCGCGGGCCGGGGACCTGCTCTCGGCGGCCGAGGACCTCGACGGGATCCGGGTGCTCGCCCACGACGTCCCGGGGGGAGCGGCGGGCGACCTGCGTACCCTCGCGTCCGACCTCAAGGGCCGACTCGGTGGGGATGCCGGTGTCATCTTCCTCACCGCCGGGGGCTCGGAGAAGGTGCCGTTCGTCATCGCGGTGAGCCCCGCCGCCCAGGAGCGCGGCCTCCGCGCGGGCGATCTGGTCAGGGCCATCTCGCCGGCGCTCGGGGCGAGGGGCGGCGGCAAGCCGGACATGGCGCAGGGGGCGGGCACCGATCCGTCCGGGATCGACGCGGCCGTGTCCGCGCTGCGCGCCGCCGTGCGGGATGCCGGGTGACGGGACCGGACCCCGACGTCCACGGGTGGACCCGTGGTCGGCGGCTCGGCCTGGACGTGGGGACGGCACGGATCGGGGTCGCCTCCTGCGATCCCGACGGGATCCTCGCGACACCTGTCGAGACGATCCGCGTCACCAGCGGTGATCCCGAGTGGACGTCGGAGTTGGGACGCCTGGGGGACCTCGTCGAGGAGTACGACGCCGTCGGCGTGATCGTGGGGCTGCCCACCTCACTGAAGGGTCGGGACACCGCCTCCACGGCGATGGCGCGGTCGTTCGTGGGGGCGCTCTCCACCGCCTCGCCCGACCTCGACGTCGAGTTCGTGGACGAACGACTCACGACCGTGACGGCCGGGGCGGCCCTCCACGGCGCGGGCAGGAACACCCGACAGCAGCGGGGCGTGATCGACCAGGCCGCCGCGGTGGTGCTCCTGCAGGCATGGCTCGACTCACGGCGCGCCCGCCGATGATGGGCGTGTCGACCGGCGCGGCTGGATAAACTGCCCGTCAAGCACGATGCTGTCCGGCGGGCAGCTCCCAGAACCCCTGGCTAAGGAGCACGATGTCTGCGGCACGAGGACGCTCACGAACAAGTGGCACCACCCGGTTCATACTCCTTGCGGCCGTGGTCGGGGTTGTCCTGGCCTTCGCCGTGATGGTTTATCGCAACACGGGCAACGAGGTCTCCGCGGCACCCGATTTCGAGGGCGAGGGCTCCGGCAACGCCCTGTTGCACGTCGAGCCCGGGGACACCCTGGGCGTCGTCGGTGACCGCCTGTACGACATCGGCACCGTGGCCAGCACCCGGGCCTTCACGGGAGCGGCGGCCGGGACGTCGGTCGAGGGCATTCAGCCGGGGTACTACCAGGTCCGGGAGGAGATGAGCGCCGCGTCGGCGGTGGAGGCCCTGGCCGATCCCCGGAACAGGGTCGGTTTCATGGACGTCAAGCCCGGCGGGCGGCTGCTCGACACCGTGGTCGTCGGCGGCGGTACCGAGAAGGGCATCTTCACCCTGATCGCGGACGCGACCTGTCTCCGGGACCTGGACGACCCCGAGGCCCCACCCACCTGCCGCCAGCCGCAGGAGATCGTCGACGCGGCCGTGCAGGCCGACCCCACCGAACTCGGGGTGCCCGACTGGGCGATCAACGAGGTCCGGGGCGCCCCGGACCCGGTTCGACGTCTCGAGGGCCTGATCGCGCCCGGGGTCCACAACGTCAGCCCGCAGTCGGAGCCCCTGGAGATCCTGCGGCAGCTGATCGACTCGTCGACCGACGCCTACGACGCCACCGGTCTCGTCCCCTCGGCCGAGCGGATCGGGTTGACGCCGTACCAGGTGGTCACCGCGGCGTCCCTGGTGGAGAAGGAGGGCACGCTGGAGGACTTCGACAAGATCGCCCGGGTGATCCTCAACCGGCTCGACGAGCCGATGCGCCTCCAGTTCGACTCGACGGTCAACTACGCCCTCGCCGACCAGGAGATCGCCACCACCGACGCCGATCGTGCGGCGGTCACGCCGTGGAACACCTACGCCATGGACGGACTGCCCTACGGTCCGATCGGATCTCCCGGGCTCGACGCACTCCGGGCGATGGAGAACCCTGCCGAGGGCCGGTGGAAGTACTTCGTCACCGTCGACATGCAGGGCACCACCCGCTTCGCCGACGAGTACCCGGAGCACGAGCGGTACCAGAGCGAGGCGATAGCCAACGGGGTCCTGTCCAGTGGGCGTTAGCACCGCGGGCGCCGGTCCGGCCGGCGCTGGTCCGGGTGGCGCGGGTTCGGGTGACGCCGGTTCGGGTGGCGCTGGCTCCGACGGCCTCGCGGACACGTCACCCCGCTCCGCGGCGGTGTTGGGTCATCCTGTCGACCACTCTCTCTCCCCGGTTCTGCACGGTGCGGCGTACCGGGCGCTCGGCCTCGACGGATGGACCTACGAGCGGATCGACTGCGATGCCGAACGTCTGGCCTCAGTGGTCGACTCCTCGCCGGGACACCGGGTGGGCTACTCGGTGACGATGCCGGGCAAGTTCGCCGCGCTCGGGTACGCGACCGAGGTCAGCGATCGCGCCCGGATCGTCGGCAGTGCCAACACCCTGGTCCGGCGGGGGGACGGCTGGTTCGCCGACTGCACCGATGTGGACGGGGTGACCGGAGCGCTCGCCGAGTTCGACGGACTGCCCGCGGAGCCGACGGCGGTCGTCCTGGGGGTCGGCGGGACGGCGCGGCCGGTGCTGGCCGGGCTCGCCGAGGCCGGAGCGACGCGCGTGGTGTTGGCGTCCCGCCGCGACAACGCCGGACCCGCGGCCGCGTGCGGGCGGGCTGTCGGCCTGGAGATCCGCACCGTGCTGCTGTCCGATGAATCCCTGGCGGATGAGATCTCGCGGGCGGACATCCTCGTCAACACCGTCCCCGAGCCGGGGATCGGCGAACTCACCGGCCTGGTGGCCCGCGCGAACCGGGTATTCGACGTCCTGTACGACCCCTGGCCCACCGCGGCGGGGTCGGTCGCGGTGGCGGCCGGGATCCCCGTCGTCGGCGGCGACGTGATGCTGTTGCACCAGGCCTTCGGTCAGGTGGAACTGTTCACCGGACGCCCCGCGCCCCGCCAGGCCATGGCCTCGGCACTGGCCGCGGCGCTCGGTCGCTGAGAGCCGGGGGCGCCCGGCGCCACCGGGCGCCGGGCGGGCGATCAGACCGCCGCCGACTCCGCCGAGCGGCGCGGCGCGACGGTCTCGTAGTCGGCGGTGTCCGCGGTGCGGGTCCGGCGCTGGTACTCGTGGACCAACCCGGGCCAGTTGGTGGTGACCCTTCCGGAGTCCACCCTGTACCAGGAGTCGCACCCGCTCCAGACCGAGTCGTCGAGGCGTCGCAGGATCTCGGCGTCGTAGGCGTCGTCGACCTCACGTCGCACCTCGAGTGCCACGGGCCGCTCAGCACGGGCCAGATCCTCGACGATCTGACGGATGTACCGGGCCTGCTGTTCCATCATGAGGATGATCGAGCTGCTCCCGAGATTGGTGTTGGGGCCGTAGATCAGGAACATGTTGGGAAAACCCGGGACGGCCATCCCGAGGTACGCCCGTGCGCCCTCACGCCACTGCTCGTGCAGATCCCGGCCCCCGCGCCCCCGCACGGTGATGGGCGCGAGGAACTCGGTGGCCTTGAAGCCGGTGCCGTAGACGATGACGTCGGCGGGGTGCAGACGTCCGTCGGATGTGACGATCCCGTCTGGGACGACCTCGGCGACGCCGTCGGTCACCACGTCGACGTCCGGCTGGGCCAGCGCGCGGTACCACTCGTTGCTGAACAGCATCCGTTTGCACCCGATCGGTTCCGTGGGGGTGAGTGCGGCGCGCAACTCCGGGTCCCGGACGGTCAGCCTGAGGTTGGCCTTGGCCAGCCCGCTGAGGATCCGCGCCAGTGGACGAGCGGAGGTCAGGGCCAGGCCGATGGCCTCCGTGGTCTCCCAGATCGCCCCGCGCATCGCGGGGACGAGGCCGGGGACACGGGCGAACGCGGTGTGGTGCGCGTCGGTGTAGGCCCGGTCGGGCTTGGGCACCACCCACGGCGCCGAGCGCTGGTAGACCGTCACGTGGGACGCGGCCTCACGGATCCGGGGGACGAACTGGATCGCCGAGGCCCCGGTACCGAGCACCGCGACCCGCTTGCCGGTGAGATCCACATCGTGCCGCCACCGGGCGGAGTGGAACGACGGGCCCGCGAAGGAGTCCAGCCCGGGGATGTTCGGGTATGCCGGCCTGGACAGCTGGCCGATCGCGGGGACCAGAACGTCGGCCTCGAACGACTCGCCGGAGGCGGTGAGCACCGTCCACGTGGCGGTGTCCTCGTCGAAGGTGGCCGAGGTCACCTCGATCCCCGTGCGCACCTTGTCCCGTAGGCCGTACCGGTCCGCCGTCTCGCGGATGTAGGACAGGATGTCCGGCTGCTCGGCGTAGCGGCGGCCCCAGTCCGTCTTGCGGTGGAACGAGTACGAGTACAGGTTCGACGGCACGTCACAGGCCGCTCCCGGGTAGGTGTTGTCCCGCCACACCCCGCCCACGTCGTCGGCCTTCTCCAGGATCGTCACGTCCGCGAGGTCGTCTCGGGTGAGTTCGTAGGCGGCGCCGAGGCCACCGAATCCGGCGCCGATGATGAGTACGCGCGGGCGCCGTCGGGTGCTGTTCGCGGGTGAGGCGGAGGAAGTCATGGTGCGACCGTATGGGGTCGGCCCAGCGTGGCCACAGACTTTCCCGGACGAATAATCCATAATTCCGGCCATGACCTCCTGGGACCGCCCCGCGGTAGCGCACTGGGACTTCCCGCGTTCTGCCACCGGCATCGGTGTGCTCGTCGAGGCCGGGGGCGCACTCGGCGTGGAGGCGGGGACCATCCTGCGCGGGGTCGGTCTCAGTCCCGCCGAGCTCGCGACCCCCGATCTGCTGGTGGCCCCGGCGCAGGAGCTCGCCGCGATCCGCAACCTGTGCGCCGCCGCGGGTGACCGCCCCGCGCTCGCCGCGGAGGTCGGGGCCGCCTATCGGTTGACGACCTTCGGGATCCTCGGATACGCCCTGTTGTCCAGCCCCACCCTCCGCGACGTGATCGCCATGACACTGCGCTTCATCGACCTGAGCTACATCTTCAGCGCGTTCGGTGTGGAGGCGACCGGCGACCGGATCGTCGTCCGGCTGGGGGGAGCCGCCCTCCCGGAGGACGTCCGCGAGTTCCTCGTGGATCGGGATCTCTTCGCGATCGACTCCGTTCTCCGGGACCTCGTCCCCGGCGGCCTGCCCTTCACCGAGGTCACGTTCGCCGGCGGGCGCACCGACGAGACCCTCGCCGCCTACGGCGAGCGGCTGGGCACGGTGCCGTCATCGCCCGGTGGTGGCGACGGGGTCACGGCGGTCTTCGACGCCGTCCACCTCGACTTACCCCTCCCGCAGGGCAGTGCCGGGGCGGTGGCCATGGCCGAGGCGCTCTGCCGGGACCTCGCCGCCACCCGCCGGACCCGCGGTCCGGTGAGCAGCCGTGTCCGCGTCGAGATCACCGGGAGTCTCTCCCAGGGGGCACCCATGCCCTCCGTGGCCGCCGCACTGGGGATGAGTCCCCGGACGCTGCGGAGGCGGCTGGCGGACGAGGGCACCTCGTACCAGCGCCTGCTGGGCGACGTCCGGGTCGAGTTGGCGGAGCGGATGCTGGCCACCGGTCTGCTCTCGGTCGAGGACGTCGCGATCCGCCTGGGATACGCCGAGGCGTCGAGCTTCATCCACGCGTTCCGTCGCCTCACCGGCACCACGCCACACCAGGCCTCCGTCGCCTCCCGGACCCGGACCTCGGCGGCGCCGCGGGCCTGATGTGCCGGGTGAGACCCGGACGTGGGATGATCGGCGGCGTGCTGAAGTGGACCACCGCCGGAGAATCGCATGGCCAGGCCCTAGTGACGATCGTCGAGGGCGTCATCGCGGGGGTCGAGGTGACGAGCGAGCAGATCGCCTCGCAGCTCGCCCGCCGCCGCCTGGGCTACGGCCGCGGCGCCCGGATGAAGTTCGAGGCCGACGCGGTGAGGGTGCTCGCGGGCGTCCGGCACGGTCGCACCATGGGCTCGCCCATCGCGATCGAGGTCGGTAACACCGAGTGGCCCAAGTGGGAACAGATCATGTCGGCGGATCCCGTCGAGCCCGACGCGATCGAGGACAAGGCCCGCGCGGCCGTGCTCACCCGACCGCGCCCGGGCCACGCCGACTTCGCCGGCATGTTGAAGTACGACTTCGACGACGCCCGGATGGTCCTGGAGCGCGCGAGCGCCCGCGAGACCGCGGCCAGGGTCGCCGCCGGGACGGTCGCCCGCGCGCTGCTGCGTGAGGTCCTGGGTGTCGAGGTCCTCTCGCACGTGATCTCGATCGGCGCCTCCGAGCCCTACACCGGACCCGAGCCCACGTTCGCCGACCTGCCGGCCATCGACGACAGTCCCGTGCGCGCGTTCGACGCGGCGAGCGGGGACCTGATGATCGCCGAGATCGAGGCCGCCAAGAAGGCCGGCGACACGCTCGGAGGCGTGGTCGAGGTGGTGGTCCACGGTCTGCCCATCGGACTCGGTTCGCACGTGTCCGGCGAGGAGCGCCTCGACGCCCAACTGGCGGGGGCCCTCATGGGTATCCAGGCGATCAAGGGGGTCGAGGTCGGCGACGGTTTCGAGACCGCCCGTCGACGGGGAAGCGTGGCACACGACGAGATGGTGCGCGGAGCGGACGGAGTGGGACGCCGGAGCAACCGTGCGGGTGGACTCGAAGGGGGGATGACCAACGGTCAGCCGCTCCGGGTCCGCGCCGCCATGAAGCCCATCTCCACCGTCCCCCGCGCGCTGAGCACGGTCGACATGGCCGACGGGTCGGGCGCCACCGCGATCCACCAGCGCTCCGACGTGTGCGCGGTCCCCGCTGCCGGAGTGGTCGCGGAATCGATGGTCGCGCTGGTCCTGGCACGGTCCGTCCTGCAGAAGTTCGGCGGGGACTCGGTGTCGGAGACCCGACGCAACGCGCAGGGCTACCTCGACGCCGTGGCGGCGAGACTGGACTGGGACTCGGATCCGGCATGAGCGATCCGGCACGGCCGGTCGCCGTCCTGGTGGGTCCGCCGGGTGCCGGCAAGACGACGATCGGACGCAAGCTCGCCCGGAGGCTCGACGTGCCGTTCCGTGACGCCGATCAGATGATCGAGGAGTCCGAGGGGCGGTCGATCCCCGAGATCTTCGCGGACGACGGTGAGCCCGCGTTCCGCGCGATCGAGGAGAAGGTCGTGGGGGAGGCGCTCGCGTCCTTCGACGGTGTCCTGTCGCTGGGGGGCGGGGCGGTGCTCTCGGCCACCACCCGCGCACGGCTCCGTGGTCACCGCGTGATCCATCTGACGATCGGGGTGGCCGAGGGTGTTCGTCGGTCGCGCGGTCCGGGCCGTCCTCTCCTCGCGGGCGGGGACGCGACGGCGCGCTACCAGGCGTTGCTGACCGAGCGGTCACCGCTGTACCGCGAGGTGGCGTGGTCGACGGTGAGCACGGAACGCCGGAGTTCGGGCAAGGTGGTGACGGAGATCGTCGACAGGCTCGAGTCCGGTGACCCGCACGCCCGGGGCACAGGGGACCGATCGTGAGTCGGGCGAGAGACGGGTACGAGCGTGAGTAGTCGAGCGATGAGCGGGAGTCCATCATGAACCGAGACCGGAACGACACCGACCCCGTGGTGGTGGAGGTGCGGTCCGCCGATCCGTACCCGGTGGTGATCGGCCGTGGACTGCTGCCGGAGATCCTCGAGGCGTGTTCGACGTCGCGCAACCTGGCGATCTTCCACCAGCCTCCGTTGACCCAGACCGCCGAGGCCCTGCGCGAGCAGCTCGCCGAGGCCGGCGTCAACGCGCACCGCGTGGAGATCCCCGACGCCGAGGCCGGCAAGGATCTGGCAGTGGCGGGGTACTGCTGGGACGTCCTCGGCAAGATCGGGTTGGGCCGCAAGGACACCGTGGTGAGCCTGGGCGGCGGGGCGGCGACGGACCTCGCCGGCTTCGTGGCCGCCACCTGGATGCGCGGGGTCCGCGTGATCCACATCCCCACCACGCTGCTCGCGATGGTGGACGCCGCCGTCGGTGGTAAGACCGGGATCAACACCGACGCGGGCAAGAACCTGGTGGGCAGCTTCCACGAGCCGGCCGCCGTCTTCGTCGACACCGCGACACTCGAGTCGGTTCCGCGCAACGAGCTGATCTCCGGGATGGCGGAGGTGGTCAAGTGCGGCTTCATCGCCGACCCCGCGATCCTCGATCTCATCGAGGCCGACCCGCAGGCGGCGCTCGACCCGACCGGGGAGACGATCGTCGAGCTCATCCGCCGGAGCATCCAGGTCAAGGCCGACGTGGTGGGCCGGGACCTCAGGGAGTCCGGTCCCCGGGAGAACCTCAACTACGGACACACCCTCGGCCACGCGGTCGAGCGGCGTGAGCAGTACCGCTGGCGGCACGGGGCGGCCGTGAGCGTGGGGATGTGCTTCGTGGCCGAGCTGGCCCGCCTGGCCGGTCGTCTGGACGACGCGACGGCCGACCGTCACGCGTCGATCCTGTCCTCTCTCGGCCTACCCACCGGATACCATGACGACGCGTTCCCGCGGTTGCTCGAGCTGATGGCGGGGGACAAGAAGAACCACTCCGGCTTCCTCCGGTTGGTGGTCCTCGACGGACTGGCCCGGCCGGCGCGCATGGAGGCCCCCGACCCGTCCCTGATGACGGCGGCCTACGCCGCGATCTCCGAGGGGAACAAGCCCAGCGGCGGCGGGGTCCTGCTGTGAACGACCGCCTGGCGGCCCGTCGACGTGCGGTCGCCTCCGCGACCGCCGAGGCGGGAGCCGGTGCGCTCCTGGTCACCGACCCACGGAACATCGCCTACCTCACCGGGTTCCGCGGATCCGGTGGGGCCGTCCTCGTGGAGGACGACGGCGAGGCGGTCCTGTGCACGGACTCGCGGTACGAGCTCCAGGTGGTCGAGCAGGCCCCTGATGTCGGGCACGTGATCTCGCGGGACTACGTCGCCGGGGTGCTCGGACGTCGCCGGGGTCCCGCGGACGCCCCGCTCGCGGTGGAGGCGGACGACCTGACCCTGTCCGCGGCGTCCGCCCTGCGCGGTGTTCTCGAGCAGGTCGGGGCCGCCGGGACACAGGTCGTCGAGACCAGCGGGCTCGTGGAGCAGGTCAGGCGGGCGAAGGACCCGGTCGAGATCGGACTCATCGAGCGTGCCTGCCGGGTCGTGGACGAGTCATGGAACCATCTGCTGGCCCACGGCCTGCTCGCCGAGAACCGCAGCGAGCGGGAGGTCGCCGCGGATCTCGAACACGCGATGCGACGGGCCGGCTCCGACGGGGTGGCGTTCGACACCATCGTCGCCTCGGGCCCCAACGGTGCGCACCCGCACCATGTCCCGGGGGACAGGCTTCTCGCCGCCGGTGATCTCGTCGTGGTGGACTTCGGAGCGACGGTATCGGGATACGCCTCCGACTGCACCCGCACCGTCGCCCTGGGCGGCGCTGCCGACCGACTCCTCGACGCCTACGAGGTCGTCAGACGCGCCCAGCTCGCCGGGGTGGCGGCGGTCCGGGCGGGACTGGCCTGCTCGGAGCTCGACGCGGTGAGTCGGGGCATCATCGCCGACGCCGGGTTCGACGGGTACTTCGGCCACTCGCTGGGACACGGGGTGGGGTTGGACGTCCATGAAGCGCCCGCGGTGTCGAGCAGGTCCGCGAGTACACTGTCCGACGGCGATGTGATCACCATCGAGCCGGGGATCTACCTCCCCGGCCTCGGAGGGATCCGAATCGAGGACACCGTGGCCGTCACCGGCGGGGGCGGTAGGTCCCTGACCACCACGTCGACGGCGCTCAGCGTGCTCTGAGCAGCCGTCCCACAGACAATGCGCGCGGCGCCGGTCCCCGGCCGCCCGCCGACGACTCGCGAAGGAGAACGATCATGGCGTCCACCGCCGACTTCAAGAACGGCCTCGTCCTCAAGGAGGAGGGCAACCTGTGGCAGATCCAGGAGTTCCAGCACGTCAAGCCGGGTAAGGGTCCCGCCTTCGTCCGCACCAAGATCAAGAACGTGGTCTCCGGCAAGATCGTCGACAAGACCTACAACGCCGGGGTCAAGGTGGAGACCGCCACGGTGGACCGCCGCGACATGACCTTCCTCTACCGCGACGGTGAGGACTACGTCCTCATGGACGAGAAGGACTTCGAGCAGATCAACGTCTCGCCCACCGTGATGGGGGACGGTGCCCGGTTCCTCCTCGAGAACACCAGCGTCCAGGTGTCGATGCACGAGGGCGTGGCGCTCTTCGCCGAGATGCCCGTCGCCGTCGACCTGGTGGTCCAGCACACCGACCCGGGCCTGCAGGGGGACCGGTCGACCGGCGGCACCAAGCCCGCCACCCTCGAGACCGGCGCCGAGGTCCACGTGCCGCTGTTCATCAACACGGGCGACAAGCTGCGGATCGACACCCGCGACGGCCGCTACCTCAGCCGGGTGAACGCCTGACCATGGCGGATGACGCAGAACACCGGCGCCGCGGATCGAGGTTCCGGGCCCGCAAGCGCGCGGTGGCCCTGCTGTTCGAGGCGGAGCTCCGGGACGCCGACGTGGTGGCGCTCGCCGAGGAACGCCGCCGGATGGGCGAGGAGTCGCAGGAGTTCCACGACGTCGCCTCGTACACCGTGGACATCGTCACGGGCGTGGCGGAGCGGTTGGACCGTCTCGACACCATGATCGCCGAGCACCTGCGGGAATGGACGCTCGAGCGCCTCCCGGCAGTGGACCGTGCGGTGCTGCGCGCCGGGGCGTGGGAGCTGTTGTTCGGCACCGAGGACGTGGACTCGGCCATCGTGATCGACCAGTCGGTGCTGCTGGTCGCCGACCTGTCCGCCGAGAAGTCGGTGCCCTACGTCAACGCCGTCCTCGACCGCATCGCCGGGCTCGCCGAGCACATCCGGGCGGCCGAGCGCGCGGTGTCCTCGCTGGACCCGGCGCCGGCCGTAGACGTGTCGGAGGCCACCCCCGACCCGTCGGAGACCGGAACCGAGGACTGATAGAGTTCGGTCCGAAAGCTATCCCTTTAACGAGCCGTCCAGCGAGGCGGACAAGGAGGTGGTGATCGGTGAGCGCTGACGGTCCGGAGACGACCTCGGTTTCACTCTTCACGTCTGATGACGTCGCCAGGACGATATCCCGCCTGGCACACCAGATCATCGAACGCACGGCCGCGGACGCACCGGATTCGGGTCCGGTCGTCCTGCTCGGCATCCCCACCCGTGGTGTCCCGCTCGCGCACCGTCTGGCCGAGCGCATCAGGGAGTTCAGCGGAGCCGCCGTACACGCCGGTTCACTCGATGTGACCCTGTACCGCGACGACCTCGCCGGTGGCCCCCACCGCCCGATGAGCCCGACCACGGTCCCGGCCGAGGGCATCGACGGAGCGACCGTCATCCTGGTCGACGACGTCCTCTTCTCCGGGCGGACCATCCGGGCGGCATTCGACGCGCTGCGGGACCTCGGCAGGCCCGCCCGCGTCCAGCTCGCCGTCCTGGTCGACCGCGGGCACCGCGAACTCCCGATCCGCGCGGACTACGTCGGGAAGAACGTCCCCACCTCGCGCGAGGAGGGCGTCTCGGTGCGGCTCACGGAGACGGACGACGTCGACGCCGTGGTCCTCAGACGGCCGACACCGGAGGACGCCAGGTGAAGCATCTGCTCTCCGCCGCCGATCTGGACCGCGACGCGGCGCTGTCGATCCTGGACGAGGCCGGCCGTCTCAAGGAGACGCTCCTCGGGCGCGAGGTCCGCAAGCTGCCCACCCTCCGGGGCAAGACCGTCCTGACGGTGTTCTACGAGAACTCCACGCGCACGAGGGTCTCCTTCGAGACCGCCGGCAAGTGGATGAGTGCCGACGTCATCAACGTCTCCGCGAGCGCCTCCTCGGTGCAGAAGGGGGAGTCGCTGCGGGACACGGCCATGACACTGACCGCGGTCGGTGCGGACGCGCTCATCGTGCGTCATCCGGCTTCGGGGTCCGCCCTCCAGATCGCCGGCTGGGTCGCCCCCGGCGGCGTCGGGCCCTCGGTCATCAACGCCGGTGACGGCATGCACGAGCACCCGACCCAGGCGTTGCTGGACGCGATGACCATCCGCGAACGACTGGGGGAGATCGAGGGCCGCCGGGTGGTGATCGTCGGCGACATCCTGCACTCGCGGGTGGCCCGGTCGAACGCGCTGCTGCTGTCGACCCTCGGTGCCGAGGTCGTGTTGGTCGCGCCACCCACCCTGCTGCCGGTGGGGGTCGGGGACTGGCCGGTCCGGGCCTCGACCGACCTCGACGCCGAGCTGCCCGGCGCGGACGCGGTGATGATGCTGCGTGTCCAGGCCGAGCGGATGAACGGCGGGTTCTTCCCGTCCGCCCGCGAGTACGCGGTGCGGTACGGCCTGGGGCCCGCCCGTGCGTCCCGGTTGCCCGAGAACGCGGTCGTCCTGCACCCCGGACCGATGGTCCGGGGGATGGAGATCGGGTTCGACACCGCCGACGCCCCGTCGTCAGCGATTCTCCAGCAGGTCACCAACGGCGTCCACGTACGCATGTCGGTCCTGCTCCACACCCTTGTCGGAACGGAAGGAAACCCCGAGTGAGCGCCCTCGAACCCCCGACCCTGCTGCTGCGCCGGGTCCGGCCCTACGGGGAGGGCGACCCCGTCGACGTGCTCGTCAGGGACGGGCTCGTCGCCGCGATCGGACCGGACGCCGGTGAGGATCTCCCTGACGACGTCGAGACCCACGACATGGCCGGCGCCGTCCTGCTCCCCGGGTTCGTCGACCTCCACACCCACCTGCGCGAGCCCGGACGGGAGGACACCGAGACGGTGGCCACCGGGTCGGCGGCGGCGGCGCGGGGCGGGTACACCGCGGTGTTCGCCATGGCCAACACCCAGCCTCCGCAGGACAACCAGACCGTCACCGACTCCGTGTGGCGGATCGGCCGGTCCGTGGGCCTGTGCGACATCCACCCGGTGGGAGCGGTCACCGTCGGACTCAAGGGGGAACAGCTCACCGAGATGGGTCAGATGGCCTCCGGCGAGGCCCGGGTCAGGGTCTTCTCCGACGACGGCATGTGCGTCTACGACCCGTTGGTGATGCGCCGCGCCCTCGAGTACTCGGCGGGACTCGGTGTGCTGATCGCACAGCACGCGGAGGAGCCACGCCTGACCAAGGGTGCGGTGGCGCACGAGGGGCCCACGGCCGCCCGCCTCGGACTCACCGGCTGGCCGCGCTCGGCGGAGGAGTCCATCGTGGCGCGCGACGCGATCCTGGCCCGGGACGCCGGCGCGCGGGTCCACATCTGCCACGCCTCCACCACGGGCACGGTCGAGCTGCTGAAGTGGGCGAAGGCGCAGGGGATCTCGATCACCGCGGAGGTCACCCCCCACCACCTGCTCCTCGACGACACGAGGCTCGAGACGTACGACGGGGTCTACCGGGTCAACCCGCCACTGCGCGAAGCCCACGACACCCTCGCCCTGCGTGACGCGCTCGTCTCGGGGGTGATCGACTGCGTCGCCACCGACCACGCCCCCCACGCCGCCCAGGAGAAGTGCTGCGAGTTCGCGGCCGCCCGCCCGGGCATGCTCGGGTTGGAGACGGCGTTGCCCATCGTGGCGGCCCTCCTGGTCGAGTCGGGGGAGATGAGCTGGCGCGATCTGGCCCGCGTCATGAGCACGCGGCCCGCCGAGATCGCCGGTCTCACCGACCAGGGGCGCCCGATCGAGGTCGGGGAGCCCGCCAACCTCGCCGTCGTCGATCCCGACTCCCCGTGGACCGTCGTCGGGGAGGAACTCGCAAGTCTGTCCGCCAACACCCCCTACCAGGGGATGACGTTCGCCGCCCGGGTCGTGGGCACCGTATACCGGGGCCGCATGACCAGCCGCGACGGAGAGGTACTCGCATGACACAGGACGTCTGGACCCTGGTGGGCGTGATCGTCGTCTTCCTCGGCCTGCTCGGGTTGATGGCATGGGGCTGGCGAAATCGCAGCCGCTCCCAGGCCGGCCTCTTCGACACGCTGCCGGAGGTTCCCGCCGAGACCGGTGACGTGGTGCTGGGACCGCTGACCGGCGTGTACATCGGCAGCACCGTGGCGGGTGACTGGCAGGCGAGGATCGCCCGGGCACCGCTCGGCCACCGCTCGGCCGCCACCCTCACCGCGTTCACCGGTGGACTCCGGCTCGACCTCGCCGACGCCACGGTGTGGATCCCCCGCGCCGACCTGGTGGACGTGCGACGCGCCTCCGCCCTCGCCAACAAGACCGTGCCCGGCGGCGGGATCCTCGTCGCCCGATGGCAGGTCGACGGCCACGACGGCCCCACCCTGATCGACTCCGGCTTCCGGGCCGACGACAAGGACTCGTACCCCCGCTGGGAGGCCCTGCGCGGCGACGCCGCACCGCCCACCCGGCCGGACACCCCCCGCTCCACCACCGAGGAGAACAAGTGACACCGCACAACGGAACCACCGTCGCACCGGGGGGCCGCGCGCCCGCCGCCCTCGTCCTCGAGGACGGCCGCATCCACCGCGGCACGGCGTTCGGGGCGACCGGGACCACCCTCGGGGAGGCCGTCTTCACCACGGGGATGTCGGGGTACCAGGAGACCCTCACCGACCCGTCCTACCACCGGCAGATCGTCGTCAGCACCGCTCCGCAGATCGGCAACACCGGGTGGAACGACGAGGACGGTGAGTCGCTGCTCGACGGCCGGAACGGCGGCGGTCGGATCTGGGTGTCAGGTCTGGTGATCCGGGACCTGTCACGCCGCGCCTCCAACCACCGGTCCGAGCGCACGCTCGAGGACGAGATGCTCGCCCAGGGCATCGTGGGGATCGCCGGGGTGGACACCCGGGCGGTCGTCCGCCACATCCGGGATCTCGGGGCGATGAAGGCCGGCATCTTCTCGGGTGAGGACCTGGTGGACGACGAGTCGATGCTCGCGACCGTCCGGGCCCAGGAACCCATGGCCGGCGCGTCACTGGCCGAGGCCGTCTCGACCGACACCGCCTACGTCGTGGAGCCCGAGGGGCGGGCACGCCATTCCGTGGCGGCGCTCGACCTGGGCATCAAGACCAACACCCCCCGCATGCTCACCGCACGCGGCGTGCGGGTCCACGTGCTCCCGTCGGACGCGACCCTGCAGGACGTGCTCGACCTCGACGTGGACGGGGTGTTCCTGTCCAACGGCCCCGGGGACCCGGCCACCGCCGACGCCGCCGTGCACCTGACCAAAGAGGTCCTGAGCCAGGGGATCCCGTTCTTCGGGATCTGCTTCGGCAACCAGATCCTGGGCAGGGCGCTCGGGCTCGAGACCTACAAGATGAGGTTCGGCCACCGCGGGATCAACATCCCGGTGGTGGAGAAGGCGACCGGGAGGGTCGCCATCACCTCCCAGAACCACGGGTTCGCGCTCCGCGCCCCGGATACCGAGACCTGGGAGACACCCTGGGGCACCGCCACCGTCACGCACGTGTGCGCGAACGACGCGACCGTCGAGGGGGTCGCCCTCACCGACGGCTCCGCCTTCTCCGTCCAGTACCACCCCGAGGCCGCGGCGGGTCCCCGTGACGCCGCCGACCTCTTCGACCGCTTCGTCAGCCTGCTCGACTCAGCAACCGGTGACACCGCCGCCCACGGTTCCGCAGACTCCAGAAAGGGCTCGAACTGATGCCCCGCCGCACAGACATCAACCACGTCCTCGTGATCGGTTCCGGACCGATCGTCATCGGCCAGGCCTGCGAGTTCGACTACTCCGGCACCCAGGCCTGCCGGGTACTCCGCGCCGAGGGGCTGCGCGTCACGTTGGTCAACTCCAACCCGGCCACGATCATGACCGACCCCGAGTTCGCCGACAGCACCTACATCGAGCCGATCACGCCCGAGTACATCGACAAGATCTTCGTCAAGGAGGCGGCCGACGGACACCCCGTCGACGCCGTCCTCGCCACGCTGGGCGGCCAGACCGCGCTCAACGCCGCCATCCAACTCGACGCGCAGGGGATCCTGACAAAGCACGGCGTGGAGCTGATAGGCGCCGACATCCCCGCGATCAACCGCGGTGAGGACCGTCAGACCTTCAAGGACATCGTCGCGAGTGTGGGAGGCGACTCGGCACGCAGCGCCGTCTGCCACACCATGGACGAGGTCCACGCGACCGTCTCCGAACTGGGTCTGCCCGTCGTGGTCCGGCCGTCGTTCACCATGGGCGGGCTCGGCTCCGGCCTGGCCTACACCACCGAGGACCTCGAGCGGATCGCCGGCGGCGGGCTGTCCGCCTCGCCCACCGCGAACGTCCTCATCGAGGAATCGATCCTCGGGTGGAAGGAGTATGAGCTGGAGCTCATGCGCGACAACAAGGACAACGTCGTGGTGGTGTGCTCGATCGAGAACGTCGACGCACTGGGCGTCCACACCGGCGACTCGGTCACCGTCGCCCCGTCGATGACGCTGACGGACCGCGAGTACCAGGACATGCGCGACCTCGGCATCGCGATCATCCGCGAAGTCGGCGTGGACACGGGCGGTTGCAACATCCAGTTCGCCATCAACCCCGTCGACGGTCGCCTCGTGGTGATCGAGATGAACCCACGCGTCTCACGGTCCTCGGCGCTGGCGTCCAAGGCCACCGGGTTCCCCATCGCCAAGATCGCCGCCCGGCTCGCCATCGGCTACTCGCTCGACGAGATCACCAACGACATCACCGGCGAGACCCCGGCGTGCTTCGAACCGACCCTGGACTACGTGGTGGTCAAGGCCCCCCGCTTCGCGTTCGAGAAGTTCCCGGGTGCCGACGACACGCTCACCACCACCATGAAGTCGGTGGGCGAGGCGATGAGCCTGGGCCGCAACTATCGCGAGGCGCTGGGCAAGGTGATGCGCTCGCTGGAGACCAAGGCGGCCGGCTTCTGGACCCTGCCCGACGAGACGATCGCGCCCGGACGGTCGACCGACGTCGACGCCGTCCTCGCGGACCTCGTGCGCCCGACCGAGGGCCGGATGTACGACGTCGAGCTGGCGCTCCGCCTCGGCGCGACCGTCGAACAGGTCCACGAGGCCTCGGGGATCGACCCGTGGTTCCTCGAGGAGGTCGCCGCGCTGGTCGAGCTCCGTCAGGAGATCGTCGACGCACCGGTGGTCGACGAGGCGCTGCTGCGCCGCGCGAAGCACAACGGCCTGTCCGACGCCCAGATCGCGGCTCTGCGGCCCGAGTTCGCGGGCGCCGAGGGCGTCCGGCGTCTGCGTCACCGGCTCGGCGTGCGGCCCGTCTACAAGACCGTCGACACCTGCGCCGCGGAGTTCGAGGCCAAGACCCCGTACCACTACTCGACCTACGAACTCGACCCCGCGGCCGAGTCCGAGGTCGCCGCCCAGACGGAGCGCGAGAAGGTCATCATCCTGGGCTCCGGACCCAACCGGATCGGTCAGGGCATCGAGTTCGACTACTCGTGCGTCCACGCCGCGCTCACGTTGTCCGAGGCCGGGTACGAGACCGTCATGGTCAACTGCAACCCGGAGACCGTCTCGACCGACTACGACACGGCGGACCGTCTGTACTTCGAGCCGCTGACGTTCGAGGACGTCATGGAGGTCTACCACGCCGAGTCCGAGTCGGGAACCGTCGCGGGAGTCCTGGTCCAGCTCGGCGGCCAGACCCCGCTCGGCCTGGCTGCACAGTTGGAGGAGGCCGGCGTCCCGATCGTGGGCACCAGCCCCTCGGCCATCGACCTCGCGGAGGACCGGCGTGAGTTCGGCGAGGTCCTGGTGAGGGCCGGTCTGCCCGCACCCGCGTTCGGGACGGCCATCAACGCCACGGAGGCGACGGAGATCGCGGCGCGTATCGGCTACCCGGTGCTCGTCCGCCCCTCGTACGTGCTGGGCGGGCGGGGGATGGAGATCGTGTACGACGAGACGTCGCTGCGGTCGTACATCGAGCGCGCGACCGAGATCAGCCCGGACCGTCCGGTCCTGGTCGACCGATTCCTCGACGACGCGGTCGAGATCGACGTCGACGTGTTGTGCGACGGCACCGAGGTTTACCTGGGTGGCGTCATGGAGCACATCGAGGAGGCCGGCATCCACTCCGGTGACTCCGCGTGCGCCCTCCCGCCCATCACCCTGGGGCAGGACGACATCGACCGCGTCCGCCGCTCCAGTGAGGCACTGGCGTTCGGCATCGGCGTCAAGGGACTGATGAACGTCCAGTACGCGATCAAGGACGACGTCCTGTACGTGCTCGAGGCGAACCCCCGCGCCAGCCGCACCGTGCCGTTCGTCTCCAAGGCGACCGGCGTGCACCTCGCCAAGGCGTGTGCCCGCATCATGATGGGTGAGACGATCGCCGAGCTCAAGGCCGAGGGGCTCCTCCCATCCGACCGGGACGGCGGTTCGCTCCCGGCGGACGCGCCGGTCGCCGTCAAGGAGGCGGTCCTCCCGTTCAACCGTTTCCGCACCCCCGAGGGCAACCCCGTCGACTCGCTGCTCAGCCCGGAGATGAAGTCGACCGGTGAGGTCATGGGCATCGGCCCCAACTTCGCCGTCGCCTTCGCCAAGGGCCAACTCGCGGCCGAGGGCGTCCTCCCGACGTCCGGGACCGTGTTCGTCTCGGTCGCGAACCGGGACAAGCGGTCCATGGTGTTCCCGGCACAGCGCCTCGCCGCGCTCGGGTTCACGGTCCTGGCCACCGAGGGCACCGCGCTCATGCTCCGGCGCTACGGGATCGCGTGCGAGACCGTGGCGAAGCTGACCGAGGCCGGGGGAGGGCCGGTCGACGAGCAGGGCGACCCGGTCCGGACGATCGTCGACCGGATCAACGCCGACGAGGTCGACCTGATCCTCAACATCGCCTCGTCCACCGGGGGGACCCGCGCCGACGGGCACGAGATCCGCTCGGCCGCGATCACCCGGAGGGTCCCGTGTATCACCACCGTCCAGGGCGCGACGGCGGCGGTGCACGGCATCGAGGCCATCCGGCGCGGTGACGTCACGGTGAGCCCCCTCCAGGAGTTGCACAGCGGGTTCGCCGCCCGATGACCGGGGGCGCACCCCGAGACCCGTTCGGTGCGCGGCTGCGGTCCGCCGTCTCCGCACGCGGGAACCTCTGCGTGGGGATCGATCCCCACCCGGCGCTCCTCGAGTCCTGGGGGCTGGGAGTGGACGCCGCCGGGGTCCGCGAGTTCTCCCGCCGGTCCCTGGAGGCGTTCGGGGATCTCGTGCCGGCGGTCAAGCCCCAGGTGGCGTTCTTCGAGGAGCACGGTTCCGCGGGCTTCGCGGTCCTCGAGGAGGTCCTGACGTCGATCGCCGAGTCGGGAGCGCTGTCGATCGCCGACGCCAAGCGCGGGGACATCGGATCCACCATGGCCGGGTACGCCCGGGCCTGGTTGGCCGCGGACTCACCACTGGCCTGCGACGCCCTGACCGTGTCCCCGTACCTGGGGGTGGGCTCGCTCGAGGCCGCCTTCGACACCGCATCGGCGAACAACCGCGGGCTGTTCGTGTTGGCCCGCACCTCCAACCCTGAGGCGGGGGGCCTGCAGGCGGCCACGGGACCCTCCGGAACGGTCGCGCAGTCGGTCGTGGACGAGGTGGGCCACCGGAACGCCGCATCGGGGCCCGGCACGCCGGGCCCGTTCGGTGTCGTCGTGGGCGCGACGGTCGCCGACCCGCCCCGACTGGACGGTCTCCGCGGCCCGGTCCTCATGCCGGGAGTGGGGGAGCAGGGGGGGACGCTCGCGGACGTCCGGAGGATCGCCGGGCCCGCGTTGGCCCACACCCTCGTCAACGTCTCCCGGCACGTCCTGCGGTCGGGCCCGGACGTCGGGGCGATGCGTGCGGTGGTCCGCGATCTGGCCCGTACCTACCGTTTCGTCGGGTCCGCCTGAGGGGTCCGGCACCCCGGCGGAGTGCTGGCGTCACACGGGACGGCTGGCGTCACAGGGGCCACGTCGCCGGGAGCAGACGCCGTGACCCGGTCGCCCCATTTAGGGCGGTTCGGTTCGCGGGAGCACGCGACCGGCGTTAGTCTTCTCCTCACCTCACACGTCAATCCGCAGTTCAGGCGGGGTGCCACGCCGGGCCCCGCGCGACGACGAGGCCATCCGGCCGCGTACTGTTGCTGAGGTCATCAGGCCCGACGCCGTGCCGGTCTCCCGCGAGGGGGGCGGAATCGCCCGGGTACGGTGAGCACGAGGGAGCGCCCGCTCCCGGCACGAGCCGCAGCCCGCGGACGCGCCGGGGTCGGTCACCGCACACCACACGTGGATGTCCTACGGTGGACACCCGCGTGAGTCATGAGACACACACGAACGAGACGGAGGAATTGTGGCCCTTCCCCAGTTGACCGATGAGCAGCGTGCAGCTGCTCTGGAGAAGGCGGCTGCCGCCCGTCGCGCCCGGGCTGAGCTCAAGGAGCGCCTGAAGCGTGGTGGCACCGACCTCAAGCAGGTGCTCAAGGATGCCGAGAGCGACGAGATCCTCGGCAAGATGAAGGTCTCGGCGCTGCTCGAGGCCCTGCCCAAGGTCGGTAAGGTCAAGGCTCAGGAGATCATGACCGAGCTGGAGATCGCACCGACGCGTCGCCTGCGTGGTCTCGGAGACCGCCAGCGCCGCGCACTGCTCGAGCGGTTCGACTTCACGGTCGACTGATCGACGCATGAACACACCGTCATCCGGGGTCTCGTCCCCGGAAGCGACGGCGAAGAGGGGCCGGCTGATCGTCTTGGCCGGCCCCTCCGCCGTCGGCAAGTCAACCGTCGTGGCACGGCTGCGTGACCGCGTGCCGGACCTCTACTTCAGCGTCTCCATGACCACCCGGGACCCACGTCCCGGCGAGGTCGACGGGCGCGACTACCACTTCGTCAGCGCCGAGCAGTTCCGCGAGGCCGTCGACCAGGGACGGATGCTCGAGTGGGCCGAGATCCACCGGGGCCTCCAGCTCTCGGGCACCCCGGCCGACCCGGTCCGCCGCGCCCTCGAGGAGGGCCGGCCGGTCCTCATCGAGGTCGACCTCGCCGGCGTCCGGCAGATCCGTGAGTCCATCCCCGAGGGACGTACCGTGTTCCTGTCCCCGCCGTCGTGGGAGGAACTCGAGCTCCGTCTCCGCGGCCGGGGTACCGAGCCGCACGAGGTCGTCACCCGCAGGCTCGAGACGGCGAAGGTCGAGATGGACGCCCGCGGGGAGTTCGACGAGGTCGTCGTCAACGACGAACTCGAGGTCGCGGTCGACGAGTTGGTATCATTGCTGGTCGGCCAAGACTGACGCCGAATCCGACGCGAGAGCACCACCCCAGGCCAGAGCACCACCCAGGCTGTACCCAGAGGAGAACCCATAGTGGCCACCATCGAAGCCGCAGCGGCAGCCCCGTTGTACGACACCCCGATCGGCATCACCAACCCCCCGATCGACGAGCTCCTCGAGCGGGCGTCCTCCAAGTACGCCCTGGTGATCTTCGCCGCCAAGCGCGCCCGGCAGATCAACTCGTACTACAACCAGATCGAGGAGGGCATCCTCGAGTACGTCGGTCCCCTGGTCGACCCCGGTCTGCATGAGAAGCCGCTGACGATCGCGCTGCGCGAGCTCCATTCCGACCTGCTCGACTGCGCCGAGGGAGAGTGACCCACTCCGGGGGCGACGTGCGGCGCACGCGCGTCGTCGTCGGGGTCGGCGGCGGAATCGCCGCCTACAAGGCCTGTGGCCTGATCAGGCTCCTCACGGAGTCCGGGTGCCACGTCGACGTGGTCCCCACCGAGGCGGCCCTGCGGTTCGTCGGGTCCGCCACCTTCGAGGCACTGTCGGGGAACCCGGTCTCCACCGGGGTGTTCTCGGACGTGCCGTCGGTCCGCCACGTCGCCCTCGGGCAGCGGGCGGACCTCGTCGTGGTCGCCCCCGCGACGGCCGATCTGCTCGCGCGGGTCGCCTCCGGGCGCGCGGACGACCTGCTCACCTCCACTCTTCTGACCGCGCGGTGCCCCGTGCTGCTCGCGCCGGCGATGCACACCGAGATGTGGGAGCACCCGGCGACGAGGCGCAACGTCGACACCCTCCGGGGCGACGGCGTGCACGTCATGCCGCCCGCATCCGGGAGACTCACCGGGGCCGACACCGGCGCCGGCCGCCTGCCCGAGCCGGCCGATATCGCGCGTCTCGCGAGACTGCTGCTCGACGGCGGCGGCCTCCCGTGGGACCTGGCCGGCAAGCGGGTCGTGGTGACGTCCGGTGGTACCCGCGAGGAGATCGATCCGGTGCGGTTCCTCGGCAACCGCAGTTCCGGGAAGCAGGGACACGCGATCGCCGCTGTCGCGGCGGCGAGGGGAGCGAGGGTCACGCTCGTGACCTCCTCCGACCTGCCGGTGCCGGCGGCCGTGGAGGCGATCCACATCGACTCCGCCCGCGAGCTACGCGACGCCACCTTCGCCGCCGCGGCCGAGGCGGACGTGGTCATCAAGGCCGCGGCGGTGGCCGACTTCCGCCCGACGGACGTGTCGTCCTCCAAGCTCAAGAAGGGCACCGGATCCGAACCGGCCGAGATCCGGTTGGAACGCAATCCGGACATCCTCGCCGAGCTCGTCGCGGGCCGCGGGTCCGGGGACGTCCCCGCGGGCTGCATCCTGGTCGGGTTCGCCGCCGAGACCGGCGACTCCTCGGGATCGGTCCTCGACCACGGCCGGGCGAAGCTCGCCCGGAAGGGGTGCGACCTCCTCGTCGTCAACGAGGTCGGTCGCGGCACCACTTTCGGGCAGGACGTCAACGGCGGGTGGATCCTGGACTCCGCGGGCGGGGAGACGCCGGTGGACAGGGCGAGCAAAGATCTCCTAGCCAGCCGGATCCTCGACGCCGTGGTGTCCCGGGCCGCGGCCCCATCCGCGCGAACCACCACGGACCGCACCGACTAGTCTGTCCCCACGCGATCGACCGATCACACGCATCCGGCACCAGGAAGAGAGAACCACTGTGACGCAGGCACGTCGGCTGTTCACCAGCGAGTCCGTGACCGAGGGGCATCCGGACAAGATCTGTGACGCGATCTCGGACGCCATCCTGGACGCGATGCTGACGCAGGACCCCGAAGCCCGTGTCGCCGTGGAGACCATGGTGACCACCGGGATGGTGCACGTGGCCGGCGAGGTCAAGACGAGCGGCTACGTGGAGATCCCGCAGCTCATCCGCGAGAAGATCGTGGAGATCGGATACGACTCCTCCGACAAGGGTTTCGACGGCGTCTCCTGTGGTGTGTCGATCTCGATCGGGCAGCAGTCCCCCGAGATCGCCCAGGGCGTGGACACGTCGCACGAGGCACGGACCTCCGCCGACCCGGTCGAGGACGCGATCGCCCGACAGGGCGCCGGCGACCAGGGCCTGATGTTCGGTTACGCGTGCTCGGACACCCCTGAGCTCATGCCGCTGCCCATCGCTCTGGCACACCGCCTGTCACGCCGGCTGACCGAGGTCCGCAAGGACGGCACGTTGGCCTACCTGCGCCCGGACGGCAAGACCCAGGTGACCATCGAGTACGACGGCGACCGCGCGGTACGCCTGGACACGATCGTCATCTCGACGCAGCACGCACCCGAGATCGATCTGGAGACGACGCTGCGCGACGACCTCACCGAGCACGTCATCGGGCCGGTCCTCGCCGAGGCCGCGGCCGGTATCGAGACCGGCGAGTTCCGCCTCCTGGTCAACCCGACCGGACGGTTCGTGCTCGGCGGCCCGATGGGCGACGCCGGCCTGACCGGACGCAAGATCATCGTCGACACCTACGGCGGCATGGCCCGCCACGGTGGCGGCGCGTTCTCCGGAAAGGACCCGTCCAAGGTCGACCGCTCCGCGGCGTACGCCATGCGGTGGGTCGCCAAGAACATCGTCGCCGCCGGCCTGGCCGAGCGGGTCGAGGTCCAGGTCGCCTACGCCATCGGCAAGGCCGCCCCGGTCGGGCTGTTCGTCGAGGCGTTCGGGACCGAGAAGGTCGACATCGCGGCCCTGCAGGAGGCCGTCACAGAGGTGTTCGACCTGCGTCCCGGCGCGATCATCCGCGACCTGGACCTCAAGCGTCCGATCTACGCCGGGACGGCCGCCTACGGTCACTTCGGCCGGACCGATCTGGACCTCCCCTGGGAGAGGACCGACCGCGTCGACGAACTCAAGCGGGCCGTCGGGCACTGACGACCGTCCCGGTTGTCGGAGCGGGGTGCGAGAATCCGAGACCGTGACCACGACGCGCCCAGCGGCCCGGGTCGCGGCGGCCACGGCCCCCGTGGCCCGGGTCCTGCCCCTGCTCGGGGTTCCGCATCTGGACCGGGAGTTCGACTACCTGGTCCCGGAGTCCCTGGCCGACCAGGCGGTACCCGGTACCCGCGTCCGCGTGCGGTTCGCCGGCCGCCTCGTCGACGGGTACCTCGTGGAGCGCTCGGACGAGACGCATCACCGCGGGGAGCTCGCGTGGCTCGAGCGCGTCGTCTCGCCGGAGCCCGTGCTCACACCGCAGTTGCTCCGGCTGGTCGACCTGGTCGCGCGACGGTGGGTGGGCATGCGCTCGGACGTCCTGCGACTGGCGATCCCCCCGCGGCACGCCGCGGCCGAGAAATCGGTGCCGGACCGCGAACCACCGCTGGGTGTGACGGAGGGCCCGGTCGAGATCCCGGTCGGCTGGTCCGACCACCCGATGGTGACGCGGTTCCTCGACGCGGCGACCGGGGGGGTCCCGGCCCGGGCCGTCTGGACCGTGCCGCCCGGACGGGACTGGGCGCGCGCACTCGCCGCCCTGGCGGACTCGGTCAGGCGGAGGGGCCTGCAGGTGTTGCTGATCGTCCCGGACCAGCGGGACGTCGACCGGTTGACCGCGGAGTGTCGGCAGATCGTGGGCGGGGGAGCCACGGGGCGGGACCTGGTGGTCGACCTGTCCGCGGGGATCGGCCCCTCGGCTCGGTACCGACGGTGGCTGCGGGCGGTCCGCGGGCACGCCCGGATCGTGGTGGGGACCCGCAGCGCCGTGTTCGCACCGCTCCCGGAGCCGGGTCTGATCGTGCTGCACGACGACGGCGACGACTCGTTCGTGGAGCCCCGCGCCCCCTATCCGCACACCAGGGAGGTCGCCGCACAGCGGTCCGTGCTGGACGGCACCCCGTTGCTGCTGAGCTCGGTGGATCGGACCCCGGAGGTGGCCGAGTACGTGCGGTCGGGGTGGGCACACGAGATCCGGCCCGAACCCGGGCTCGTCCGGGCGCTCGCCCCGCGCGTCGTCGCGTTCTCCGACGCGGATCCGACCCAGGCCCGTGATGTGGCCGGCGGGCGCACCCGGTTGCCCGCGGTGGCGGTGACGATGGCCCGGGAGGCCGTCGACGTGGACGCCCCGGTGCTCGTCCAGGTCCCGAGGAAGGGGTACATCCCGACCCTGCTGTGCGGGTCGTGTAGGACACCGGCCCGGTGTCGCCGGTGCAACGGTCCGCTCCGCGCGGGGCGGATGGATGCGGTGTACGGCCCCGTGGATCTCGCCTGCGGCTGGTGCGGAGCCCCGGAGCCGGGTTTCCGGTGCGTGGCCTGCGGGTCGCGGGCCCTGCGCGCGGGTGTCGTGGGCGCGGGCCGGACGGCCGAGGAGCTCGGCCGGATGTTCCCCGGGGTCAGGGTGCGGACGAGCGGGGGCGGGGAGATCCTCGACACCGTTCCCGCCGCCCCCGCCATCATCGTGTCCACTCCCGGGGCCGAACCGGTCGCCGAGGGTGGATACGGAGCGGCGCTGCTCCTGGACTCGTGGGCCCTGCTGGGACGCCCGGATCTCCGAGCGGTACAGAACGCCCTTCGGCACTGGGTGGGCGCCGCCTGCCTGGTCCGCCCGGCCGCCGACGGGGGCCGTGTGTTCCTGTCGGCGGATTCCGGGTCCCCGGTCGCGCAGGCCCTGGTGCGGTGGGACCCCCAGGGGTGGGCCGAACGCGAACTCGCGGACCGCGCCGAGGTGGGGTTCCCGCCCGCCGTCCACATGATGGCGGTGGACGGCCCGGCCTCCGCGCTGGCCGAGATCCTCGACGAGCTCCGGATCCCTGACGAGGTGGAGGTGCTCGGGCCCGTCGACCTCCCCCCGGGGGAGGAGTTGCCCGGACACGACGGCGTGGAGGACCCCGAGCGGGTGTTGCTCCGCGTCCCGCCACCGCTGCTCGGAGCGGTCTCCACCGAACTACGGGCGGTCGTGGTGGCGCGGTCGGGACGGCGGAACGCCGACCCCGTCCGGGTCCGGCTCGACCCGGTACACATCGGCTGACCGGCCCGTGCGGTGGGTTGCCCGGAGAACACCTAGAATGGGCGTTTCCCGTATCCCCGTCCGCGAGGAGTTCAGATACGCATGGCCGTCCATCCCGTCCGGCTCTTCGGTGATCCCGTCCTGAGGACCCCGACCGATCCCGTCACCTCGTTCGACGACAGGTTGGCGCGCATCGTGGCCGACCTCATGGACACGGTCCGCCACGAGGACGGAGCCGGGTTGGCCGCTCCCCAGATCGGCGTGTCCACCCGGGTGTTCGTCTACACCTGTGGAGGCCGCGAGGGCCACCTCGTCAACCCGGAGTGGGAACCGATCGGGGACGAGAGGACTCACGTCAACGAGGGGTGCCTGTCGATCCCCGGGGTCTCCGAACCCACCGAACGCTACGCGCGTGTCGTGGCGCGCGGCGTCGACGTGCACGGAGAGCCGGTGCGTCTCGAGGCCGAGGGGATCCTCGCGCGCGCCGTGCAGCACGAGACCGACCACCTCGACGGGATCCTGTTCCTCCAGCGCCTCACCCCGGACCGGCGGCGCTCGGCGATGGCCGGGATACGGTCGTCCGGATGGTTCGGTAGCGACGCCATCAGCGCCGGGGTCGTCTACGACCGACTCGCCGACGCGATGGCGGTGAGGTGACGGTGCGACTCGTCTTCGCCGGCACCCCGCAGGCGGCCGTCCCCTCGCTCGAGGCCCTGCTGACCTCAGGCCGACACGACGTGGTGGCGGTGGTCTCCCGTCCCGATGCCCGGACCGGTCGCGGCCGGAGCCTGTCCCGCAGTCCCGTGGCCGCGGCCGCCGACGCCGCGGGGATCGAGGTCCTCACGCCGCCGAACGCCCGCGACCCGCAGTTCGCCGAGCGCCTCCGTGACCTCGCACCCGACGCGGTGCCGGTGGTGGCCTACGGGCACTTGGTGCCGCGACCCGTCCTGGACATCCCCGCACACGGCTGGGTGAACCTCCACTTCTCGCTGCTGCCGGCGTGGCGGGGTGCCGCACCGGTCAACGCCGCCATCGAGGCGGGAGACGAGGTGACCGGCGCCACGACCTTCCGTCTCGACGAGGGGATGGACACCGGTCCGGTGCTCGGCACGATGACCGAGATCATCCTCCCGCGCGACACCGCCGGGGACCTGCTCGCCCGGCTGTCGGTGTCCGGCGCGGGACTGCTCCTGGCCACCCTGGACGCCCTGGAGACGGGCGAGCTCCGCGCAGTCCCGCAGCCGACCGACGGGATCTCCCGGGCGGGGAAGATCACCGTCGACGACGCGCGGGTCCGCTGGACCGATCCGGCACTGGCGGTGGACCGCCACATCCGTTCCGTCACCCCGGCCCCGGGGGCGTGGACGACCTTCGGCGGCGAGCGGGTCAAGATCGGTTCCACGTCGCCGTCCGGGGAGGGAGCACCGACCCTGGCCCCCGGGCGGATCCTGTGGGACAAGCACACCTTCCTCGTCGGCACGGCCACCGCTCCCGTCGCGGTGGCCACTCTCCAGCCACCCGGCAAGAAGATGATGAACGCCGTCGACTGGGCACGCGGGGCCCGACTCGACGACGGGGCGGAGTTCTCATGAGTGCCCACGGCGGAGGGGGCCGCGGCCCCGGAGGCGGCGGTCGGCAGGGTGATGGCCGGCGGGGCGGCGGTCGGCAGGACACCGGCAAGCAGGACGGTGGCCGGCAGAGCAGCGGCCGGCAGAGCAGCGGCTGGTCGGGCGGGCGACGACCGGATGCACCCCGATCCGCCGACCGTCGGATGGACGGGCGAACACCTCGGCAGAGCCGCCCCGATGCCAGGACCGTCGCCCTCGCCGTGATGACGGCGGTGCGCGAACGCGCGGCGTATGCGAACCTCCTGTTGCCGTCCGAGCTCAGGAAGGCGCGACTCGACACCCGGGACGCGGCCCTGGCCACCGAGCTCACCTACGGCACCCTCCGGACACAGGGGTTGCTGGACCGCATCATCGCGGAGGCCGCCGGCCGCCCGGTCGAGGAGATCGACCCCCCGGTCCTGGACCTGGTGCGACTGGGCGCCTACCAGTTGCTGTTCACCCGGATCGGGGCGCACGCGGCCGTCGACACCAGTGTGGAGGCGGCGCGGACGCAGGGGCTGGGCCGGGCCGGGGCGTTCGTCAACGCGGTGCTGCGCAAGGTCTCCGCACAGGACCTGGACGGCTGGGTCGCAGTGCTCCGGAAGGACGTGACGGACCCCGTCGCCCGGCTGGCGGTGGGCACCGCGCACCCGGAGTGGATCGCCCGTGCGTTCGCCGAATCCCTGGGGGCGGACGCAGCGGAGCTGCCCGAGCTGCTGGCCGCCGATGACGCGCGCCCCAAGGTGCACCTGGCGGCACTGCCCGGCGCCATCTCGGCGGAGGAACTCGCGCTGGTGACCGGCGGCACCGAGGGCGTCGTGTCGCCGTACGCGGTCCACCTCGACTCGGGTGACCCCGGGACCCTCGAGGCGGTGCGCGACCGGCTCGCCACGGTGCAGGACGAGGGCAGTCAGGTCGTCGCGATCGCCGCGTCCCGTGCACCGCTCGTCGGCGAGGACGGCGGCCGGTGGTTGGATCTGTGCGCCGGACCCGGGGGCAAGGCCGTCATGCTGGGCGCGTTGGCGGAGATCGAGGGCGCGACGGTGACCGGTGTGGAGGTCTCTGAACACCGTGCCGACCTCGTGCGGGAGGCCACCCGGGACCTTCCGGTGACCGTCCTCACCGCGGACGGCCGGGATCCCGGTCTGGAACCGGGGTTCGATCGAGTCCTCCTCGACGCACCGTGTTCGGGTCTCGGCGCCCTCCGGCGTCGTCCCGAGGCCCGGTGGCGAAAGACCGCCGCCGACATCCCGGGACTGGTGGTGCTCCAGCGGGAGCTGCTGGAATCCGCACTGCGTCTCGTGCGGCCCGGGGGCGTGGTGCTCTACGCGACGTGTTCCCCCCACCTGTCCGAGACGGTGTCTATGATCCGAGAGGCGAACAGGCGCGACGACGTCGAACTCCTCGACGTACGCGAGATCCTCGAGGGGATCGACGGGGCCGCCACCGAGGGCCTCGGAGACGGACCGTGGGTGCAGCTCTGGCCGCACCGCCACGGCACCGACGCGATGTTCATGGCGGGGCTGCGCAGGGTCGCCTCAGACCCCACACCGCCGACACGAGAGGACTGACAGTCGATGCCGTCATCAGACGCGGACCAGGGCCGGGACGACGCGACCTTCCTCTCCGGCGGGACCGGGTGCGCGGCGTGGGTGTACCGCCCGGAGACCTCGTCGGACCCCGGCGGGACGACCGCACCGGCCATCGTCATGGCGCACGGCCTCGGGTGTATCCGCGATCTCCGACTGCCCGCGTACGCCGAGCGGTTCCGCGACGCCGGCTTCGTCGTCGTGGTCTTCGACTACCGGCACTTCGGCGCGAGCGACGGGCAGCCCCGCCAGCTCCTCGACATCGGCCGTCAGCTCGACGACTGGCGGTCCGCGCTCGCCTTCACCCGGTCACTGACCGGCGTCGACCCGGACCGTGTCATCGCGTGGGGCACGTCGTTCTCGGGCGGCCACGTCCTCACGCTCGCCGGAACAGGGGAGCGACTCGCGGGGGTCGTCGCGCAGGTTCCGCACGTCAGCGGGCCGGCCGCGGTCCGGGCGACGCCGCTGCGCTCGGCGGTCAGGCTCACCCCCGCGATCATCGGCGACCTCTGGCGCGCGGCCCGGCGTGGGGAGCCCCGGTACGTCCCGCTGGTCGGTAAGCCGGGGGAGGCCGGTGCCATGACGAGCCCGGACGCCGACCCCGCGGTCGACCGCCTGGCGGCGGACTCCGGACTGGAGCGCGGCGACTTCCCCGAGTACGTCGCAGCCCGGATCCTGGTGCGGATCGGCTTCTATTCTCCGATCCGGCACGCGAGACGGATCGCGTGCCCCGTCCTGGTGCAGATCGCCACCCGGGACGCCATCACTCCCGCGGCGACCGCGCGCCGGGCCGCTCAGCGGATGCCGCGTGGCAGGTATCTGGAGTACCCGTGCGAGCACTTCGACCCCTACGTCGACCCGTACTTCGAGCAGATCGTGGCCGACCAACTCGAGTTCTGTCTCTCGCTGGCGGGTCCGGGCGCCTGATCGTCCGGCCAGCTGAGGGCCCGACTATGTGAAAGCCCGGCTACGTGAGAGCCCGAGGCGGCTCCGGTCCACGCCCTGGGAAGTCCGCTCGCGCCTGCCCGCCTAGACTGGGCGGCATGTCGTACCAGCCGCTCATCGCGCCGTCGATCCTGTCCGCCGACTTCGCCCGCCTGGACAGGGAGATCGAGCGGATCCCCGCCGCGGACTGGATCCACGTCGACGTGATGGACGGCCACTTCGTCCCCAACCTGTCCTTCGGCGCCCCGGTCGCGAAGGCGGTCGGCGAGGTCACCGACAAGCCGATGGACTGCCACCTGATGATCGAGGACCCGGCACGGTGGGTGGGCGACTACGTCGACGCGGGTGCGGCCAGCATCACCTTCCACGTCGAGGCCACCGACGATCCGAGGGCCGTCGCGGACCTGCTGCACTCGCGCGGCTGCCGGGCCGGCATCTCCCTCAAGCCGGGCACGGCCGTGGAGCCGTACCTCGATCTGCTCGAGCACGTCGACCTGGTCCTGGTGATGAGCGTCGAGCCCGGGTTCGGGGGCCAGTCGTTCATGCCGGAGGTGCTCGACAAGGTCCGCACGCTGCGCGCGGAGATCGACCGGCGCGGGCTCGACGTGCTGATCCAGATCGACGGCGGCATCGACTCGCGCACCATCGGGGACGCCGCCTCCGCGGGCTGCGACGTCTTCGTCGCCGGATCCGCCGTCTACGGCGCGCCCGACCCCGACGCCATGATCGAGACCCTGCGCGCGGGGGCGGCGGACGCACGGGCGTGACGATGTCGGATGGGCCGGACGACGGTCGACGGCGCCGTGAGCGCGAGTCCCTGGCCGACGCGCTCGCCCTGTCGCGGTCGTCGCTGGGGGTCACCACACCCAACCCGCCCGTGGGCGCCGTGGTACTCGACCCCGCGGGTGCCGTGGCCGGACGCGGGGCCACCGAGGCACCCGGCGGCCGGCACGCCGAGGTCGTCGCTCTCGACGCCGCCGGGGACCGCGCCCGGGGCGGCACACTCCTGGTGACCCTCGAACCCTGCGATCACCAGGGCCGAACCGGGCCCTGTTCCGCGCGGGCCCTCGCCGCGGGCGTCGCGCGCGTGGTCTACGCCGTGCGGGATCCGAACCCCCTCGCCGCCGGTGGGGCGGAGACGTTGCGGCGGGCCGGGGTGGACGTGGCGCAGGCTGACGACGACGAGGTGGCCGCCGCCGAACAGGGTCCGCTGAGGGCGTGGCTGCACCGCCAACGCTCGGGCCGGCCGTACGTCACCTGGAAGTACGCGGCCACCCTGGACGGCCGGGTGGCCGCGGCCGACGGCAGCAGCCGATGGATCACCGGCCCCGAGTCACGACATCACGTGCACGGACGACGGCAGGAGATCGACGTCGTCGTCGTCGGTTCGGGGACCCGCGCCGCCGACGACCCCTCGCTCACCGCCCGGTCCGACGACGGGGCGCCCACGGATCGGCAACCACTCCGGGCGGTGATGGGACTGACCCCGGTGCCCCCGGACGCCGCCGTGCGGGGTTCCGACGGCCGGTTCAGGCACCTGGCCACCCGCGATCCCGCGGAGGCGCTCGCGATGCTCGGCGACGTCCAGCACGTCCTGGTCGAGGGCGGCCCCCGTCTGGCCGGGGCGTTCCTCGCCGCCGGGCTCGTCGACGAGGTCGAGGCCTACCTCGCCCCGATCGTGCTGGGAGACGGTCGGTCCGCCGTCCAGGGTGCCGGGGTCGGCACGCTCACCGACGCCCACGGCTTCGAGGTGCGCGAGAACGCGACCCTGGGTCGTGACGTCTACCTCCGCATGACCAGACGCACCGCGTGACCAGGCGCACCGCATGATTACATCCACGAGAGGACCACACTGATGTTCACCGGAATCGTCGAGGAACTCGGCACGCTGGAATCGGTCGAGACCGTCGGGGACTCCGCGCGACTGCGGATCCGCGGACCCCTCGTCACGTCGGACGCCCGTCACGGGGAGTCGATCTCCGTCAACGGCGTCTGCCTCACCGTCACGGAGTTCACCGCCGGAGAGGGATTCGACGCCGACGTCATGGCCGAGACCCTGGACCGCACCGCCCTGGGTGCGCTGAGCCCCGGGGACCCGGTGAACCTGGAGCGGGCGATGCGGGCGGACGCGCGGTTCGGGGGTCACATCGTCCAGGGGCACGTCGACGGGACCGGCGCGGTGATCAGCAGGACCGAGCACGACCAGTGGCACGTGGTGCGCATCTCGTTGCCGCAGGACCTGGCCCGTTACGTGGTGGAGAAGGGGTCGATCACGGTGTCGGGCACCTCTCTCACCGTGTCGGCGGTCAGTGCGCTCGACCAGACCGAACCGTGGTTCGAGGTCTCGCTCATCCCCACCACGCTGGAGGACACGATCCTCGGCCGCCTGACCCCGGGGGACGCGGTCAACCTCGAGGTCGATGTGCTGGCCAAGTACGTGGAGCGTCTCCTCGGTGGACGCGGTGGCCGGTCCCGGTGACCGGATGCGCCATACTTGTGGCCGTGCCCGCGGCCGACGCCCGGGTTTGATGAGTACCGAGGAGAACCCGCAGCAGTGACCACCTTCGACGGCATCGACCGCGCCATCGCCGACATCGCGGCGGGACGAGCCGTGGTCGTGGTGGACAGCGAGGACCGGGAGAACGAGGGCGACCTGATCTTCGCCGCCGAGCTCGCGACCCCCGAGCTCATGGGCTTCCTCGTGCGTTACTCGTCGGGGTACGTCTGCGTCGCGCTCGAGGCCGAGGACTGCCTCCGCCTGGATCTGCCGCCGATGCGGGCGATCAACGAGGACCGGCACGACACCGCCTACACGGTGACCGTGGACGCCCGTACCGGAGTCTCGACCGGGATCTCGGCCGCAGACCGCGCCCGCACCGCCCGGATGCTGGCCTCCACCGAAGCCGTCCCCGGGGACTTCACCCGCCCGGGTCACGTGGTGCCGCTGCGCGCGCGTCCCGGCGGGGTGCTGACCCGGCCGGGTCACACGGAATCCGCGGTGGACCTCGCCCGCCTGGCCGGCCTGCGGCCCGCCGGGGTGATCTGCGAGATCGTGTCCGAGGACGATCCGACCACCATGGCCCGGACCCCGGAACTGCGGCGCTTCGCCGACGAGCACGGGCTCGCGCTGATCACGATCGAGGCCCTGCAGGACTGGCGGCGGGCGCACGAGGTGCAGGTGATCCACGAGGCCGCCGCCCGCATCCCGACCCCGGCCGGCACGATGACCGCCCACGGGTACCGCGACGTCCTCCAGGGGGTCGAGCACGTGGCCATGGTCGCCGGCGACATCTCGGGCGACGAGCCCGTGTCGGTCCGCATCCACTCCGAGTGCCTCACCGGGGACGTCTTCCACTCGCTGCGCTGCGATTGCGGTCCGCAACTGGACGCGGCCGTCGCCTCGGTGTGCGAGGAGGGGCGCGGGGTGGTCCTCTACATGCGCGGTCACGAGGGCCGGGGGATCGGCCTGGTGCAGAAGCTCCGCGCCTATCAGCTTCAGGACGACGGCCGCGACACGGTGGACGCGAACCTCGACCTCGGACTGCCCGCCGATGCCAGGGACTTCAGCCTGGCCGCGCAGATGCTGCGCGATCTCGGGGTGACGCGCGTGCGGCTGATGACCAACAACCCCGCCAAGGCCGACGCCCTCCGTGCCGGCGGGGTCGAGGTGGTGGCGCGGGTCCCCATGCCCACCGCGGTGACCCCGGAGAACCTCCGGTACCTGCGGACCAAGCGGGACCGGATGGGCCACCTGCTCGAGGGCCTGGACGACGGGATCGACCCGGACACCAACGGAGAGGATCGGCGATGAGCGGCACCGGTAGGCCGGAATTGGTGATCCCCGACGCCCGCGGGCTGCGGCTGGGCGTGGTGGCCTCCACCTGGCACGACGAGATCTGCGCGCAACTGATGGACCGGGCCCTCGCGGTGGCCGAGACCTCCGGCGCGGTGGTCACCGTCGCCCGTGTCACGGGAGCCGTGGAGCTCCCGGTGGTCGCCCAGGAACTCGCCAGGTCACACGACGCCGTGGTGGCCCTCGGGGTGGTCATCCGGGGCTCGACCCCGCACTTCGACTACGTGTGCGGCTCGGTGACCGACGGCCTGACCCGGATCGCGCTCGACGAGGCCACGCCGGTCGCCCACGGGGTCCTCACCACCGAGAACGAGGCCCAGGCCCGCGACCGTGACGGGCACGAGGGCGCCACCGAGGACAAGGGCGGGGAGGCGGTCGCCGCCGCCCTGCGGGCGGCCGTCACCCTGCGCGACCTGCGGGCCGGACGATGACCGGGCGTTCGGACCTCGAGCGCCCGGATCTCGACCACTGGGACTTCGAGCACCGTCCACGACGACTCCGGATCGCCGTGATCGCGCTGGCGATCCTGACCGTCCTCGCCCACGTCGTCTGGGCTGTCGTGCTGGTCCGCGACGACACCGGGGTCACCATCGGGATCGCCGACCAGCTCGCCTTCGTGGCGATCGGTCTGATCTTCGCCGGCGTCCTGCTCACCCTCCTCCGGATCAGGGTGCGGGTGGGCGAGCAGGGGGTCGAGGTCCGCGGACCACTGCGTTCGCGGCTCTGGGACTGGCAGGACGTCGTGGGGATCACGTTCCCCCGGTCGAGCATGTGGCCCCGGCTCGAACTACCGGCCTACGAGCACGTCGGCGTCTGGGCCATCCTCACCGTCGACGGTCAGGACGCGGTCGAGGCCATGGGCACCATGCGGGAGACGGTCCGCCGGTACAAGCCCTCGGCCGCCGATCCCGAAACCGTCGCCGACCGCTGAGGCGTCGTGGCCGACCCGCGGACCTACCGCCCAGCCCCCGGTTCCATCCCCACGGAACCGGGGGTCTACCGGTTCCGCGACGCCCAGGGCCGCGTCATCTACGTGGGCAAGGCCAAGAACCTCCGCAGCCGGGTCGGGTCGTACTTCGCCGACCTCACCCTGCTCCACCCACGCACCAGACAGATGGTCACCGCGGCGGCGGGCGTCCAGTGGACCGTCGTCTCCACCGAGGTGGAGGCACTCCAGCTGGAGTACACGTGGATCAAGAAGTACGACCCCCGCTTCAACGTGCGGTACCGGGATGACAAGACCTACCCGCTCCTGGCGGTGACGGTGGGGGAGGAGTTCCCGCGCGCATTCGTCTACCGGGGGCCGCGACGGGCGGGGACCCGCTACTTCGGTCCCTACTCCCACGCGTGGGCGATCCGGGACACGCTCGACACCCTCCAACGGGTGTTCCCCGTGCGGTCGTGTTCGGCCGGGGTGTTCAGACGGCAGGCCCAGCTCGGCCGCCCCTGCCTGCTCGGCTACATCGACAAGTGCGCCGCCCCGTGTATCGGTCGGGTGACCGCGGACGAGCACCGCGAGATAGTCGACGAACTCTGCGACTTCCTCGCCGGCCGGACCGACGTCATCATGAAGCGGATCGAGAAGCGGATGCTCGAGGCGTCCGAGGACCTGGATTTCGAGCGCGCGGCCCGGCTGCGGGACGATCTCGGCGCGATGAGGCGGGCCATGGAGAAGCAGGCCGTGGTCCTGGGAGACGGTACCGACGCCGACGTCGTGGGCGTCGAGGCCGACGAGTTGGAGGTCTCCGTCCAGGTCTTCCACGTCCGCAACGGGCGCATCCGGGGCCAGCGCGGATGGGTGGTCGAGCACGCGCACGGTGTGGACGCCGACGGCCGGTTCGACCCGGCGCTCGCGGTCCCCGGTGTCGTCTCGGACTACCTCGCCCAGTTCTACGGAGGGGAGGCCGACCTGGCCGGGGCCGCCGAATCGGGCGCCGATCTCGCCGCCGCGGTGCCACGGGAGGTGCTGGTCCCGGCCCTCCCCGAGGACGCGGACGAGCTCGCCGACTGGCTCTCCACCCTGCGCGGATCACGTGTGTCGCTGCGGATTCCCCGGCGCGGCGACAAGCGCTCGCTGGCCGAGACGGTCCGGCGCAACGCGGTGGAGGCCCTGACCCAGCACAAACTGCGCCGCAGCGGTGACCTGACCGCGCGGTCGGCCGCGCTGCAGGAGATCCAGGAGACCCTGGACCTCGACACGGCGCCGCTCCGGATCGAGTGCGTGGACATCTCGCACACCCAGGGCACCGACGTCATGGCCTCACTGGTGGTGTTCGAGGACGGGCTGCCCCGCAAGAGCGACTACCGCCTCTACCGGATCCGCGAGGCGGCCGGCGACGGTCACTCCGACGACGTCGCGAGTATCGCCGAGGTGACCCGCCGACGGTTCCGGCGGCACCACGAGGAGCCGGCGGTGACCCCGGATGACACCGACGGCCCCGTCGACGACCGGGCCGAGCCCGACGACGCGGGGGCGGGCAGGTCCACTCCGACCCGCCGATTCGCCTACCCTCCCCAGCTCTTCGTGGTGGACGGCGGTCGGCCCCAGGTGGAGGCCGCCGCCGAGGTCCTGTCCGAGCTCGGTGTCACCGATGTCCCGGTGATCGGGATCGCCAAGCGGCTCGAGGAGATCTGGTTGCCCGGGGAGGAGTACCCGGTCATCTTCCCCCGGCACGGCGAGGGTCTGTTCCTCCTCCAGCGTCTGCGCGACGAGGCACACCGCTTCGCGATCCGCGCGCACCGGGGGGCCAGGTCAAAACGGATGACGACGTCGGTCCTCGACGAGGTACCCGGGCTCGGACCCGCACGCCGCGCCGCACTGCTGGAGACGTTCCCCACCGTGTCCGCTCTCCGGGCGGCCGGGATCGAGGACCTCTGTGCGGTCCCCGGGATCGGCCCCGGGGTGGCGGCCGCGATCCGGGCCACCCTGGGATCCCAGGACGCGGCGGCGGCACCGGGGGCGGATGAGGCGGCGGATGAGGCGGCGGCACCGGCGGCGGATGTGGCACCCGCCGACACACCGGGTCCGGACGGGTCCGGCGCCGACGTGGGAGACTCGGAGAGTGCGGTCGACGATGGCGGAACGAGCGACTCGAGGTGAACCATGGACATGAACGATGAGGGCCGAGAGCTCCTGCTCATCTGCGGGATGTCCGGTGCGGGCAAGGGCACGGCGTCGAAGGTGCTCGAGGAGTTCGGCTGGTACGTCGTGGACAACCTCCCGTTGAAGTTCATCGGGGAACTGGTGGATCGCCTCGGCGAGACGGAGGAGGAACCCAAGAGGTTGGCGATCGTGGCGGACGTCCGCAGCCTGGGTTTCGACGAGCACATCGGCGAACTGCTGGGCCGCTTCGACGGCCGCCCGCAGGCGAGGATCCTCTTCCTGGACGCCTCCGACGAGGCCCTGGTCAAACGCTTCAACAACGTCCGGCGGTCCCACCCGTTGCAGTCGGGCGACGGGCTGATCGACGGTATCCAGCGGGAACGGAGGGTGCTGGAGGGGATCCGTGGCCGCGCCGACGTCGTGGTCGACACCACCTCGCTGAGCGTGCACGACCTCCGGCACCGGCTCGAGAAGCCGTTCGGTGACCTGGGGTTCGACTTCCACCTCACCGTCGAGTCCTTCGGCTTCAAGTACGGGGTGCCGGTGGATGTGGACATGCTGCTGGACATGCGGTTCCTGCCCAATCCGCACTGGATCCCGGAGCTGCAGGCGCACACCGGCCGCGAGAAGCCCGTCCAGGACTACGTGCTCGCGGACCAGTCGATCGAGGAGTACCTGCGCGCCGCGGTGTCGATGATCGGTCTCGCGATGACCGGGTACCGGCGGGAGGGTAAGCGGTACATGACCATCGCGGTCGGGTGCACCGGCGGCAAACACCGGAGCGTGGCGATCGCCGAATCACTGGCCGGGCGGCTCGCCGGCCTCGACTCCGTCAATGTCCACGTCCGGCACCGTGACCTCGGACGAGAGTGATCGCGTGACCGGCCAGGCCACGGTCGGCGGATCCGGCCGGATGGGATCACTCGTCGCCCTCGGGGGAGGGCACGGGTTGTCGGCGACCCTGCGTGCCGGGCGGATGGTGGCCGACCACGTGACCGCGGTGGTGACCGTGGCCGACGACGGCGGCTCCTCGGGGCGTCTCCGGCGCGAGCTCGACATCCTGCCCCCCGGAGACCTCCGGATGGCGCTGTGCGCGCTCGCGGCCGACGACGACCAGCACCAGCAGCTGACCAGTCTGTTCCAGCACCGCTACGGAGGGACCGGGGCACTGGCGGGCCACGCCGTGGGGAACCTCGTCTTCGCGGGATTCTGGGAACTGCTCGGGGACCCCGTCGAGGCGCTCGACGCCGTCGCGTCGATGCTCGGGGTGACCGGGCGCGTGCTCCCCATGTCACCGGTCGCCCTCGACATCGCCGCGGAGGTCGTCGGCCTGGAGGCCGACCCCCGGGTCGTGCGTACGATCATCGGCCAGGTCGCGGTGGCCACCACGCCCGGCAGCGTGCGTCGGGTTCGCCTCATCCCCGCCGACCCGCCCGTGGCGGAGGGCGTCGTCGAGGCCATCGAGGCCGCGGACATGGTCGTCCTGGGACCGGGATCGTGGTTCACCAGTGTCATCCCGAACGTGCTGGTGCCGGAGATCGCGTCCGCTCTGGCCCGCACGTCCGCGACCCGGGCGCTCGTCCTCAACCTGGCGCCGCAACACGGGGAGACCGCCGGGTTCTCCGCCGAGCAGCACCTCCACGTCCTGCGCCAACACGCGCCCGAGGTCGACGTCGACGTGGTCCTGGTGGACCCCCGGATGCCGCTCAGCGGGACCGAACGCGAGCACCTCGACCGCGCCGCGGCGGGCCTCGGCGCGCGGGTCATGGTGGCGGACATCGCCAGGACGACATCGGATGGGACGATGAGACCCGTACACGACCCCGCACTGCTCGCCCGGGCGCTCGCCGCCACGGTGACGGCGGGGGCCGATGAATGACCGGAGAACGAAGGAGCAGGGCGTGTCACTGACCGCACAGGTCAAGTCCGAACTGGTGAGGGTGCCGGTGGGCAACTCCGAGACCAGGAAGGCGGAGATCGCCTCGCTCCTGCGGTTCGCGGGCACCCTCCAGGTCCTCTCGGGACGCCTCGTGATCGAGGCGGAGGTCGATTCGGGCGAGATCGCCGACCGACTGTCCGGGGAACTCGACTCGCTGTTCTCGGTCCCCTGCGAGATCCACCCGATCGGGGGATCCGGCGGCAAGCCGGCCCGGAAGTTCGTTCTGCGGGTGATCGACCGCGGCGCGGACCTGACCCGCCAGCTCGGCCTGGTCGACACCGCCGGTCGCACGGTCCGGGGGTTGCCCGCCGCGGTGGTCGGCGGATCCGTCGCGGCCGCGGAGGCGTCGTGGCGGGGGGCGTTCCTCGCCCACGGTTCCCTCACCAAACCCGGACGGTCGTCGGCCCTGGAGGTCACTGCTCCGGGCGCCGAGGCGGCGATGGCCCTGGTGGGGGCCGCGCGTCGGCTCGGGGTCACCGCGAAGGCCCGCGAGGTCCGGGGCGGCGACCGGGTGGTGATCCGGGACGGGGAGGCGATCGGGATCCTCCTCGCCCGGATGGGCGCCTCCGCCACCAGGGACATCTGGGAGGAGCGACGGTCCCGCGGGGAGGTCCGGGCGACCGCCAACCGGCTCGCCAACTTCGACGACGCGAATCTCCGCAGATCGGCCCGTGCCGCGGTCGCGGCGGCCGCCCGCGTCCAGCGCGCTCTCGAGATCCTGGCCGAGGACGTCCCGGACCACCTGTTGGCCGCGGGTGAGCTGCGCGTCCAACACCGTCAGTCCTCGCTCGAGGAACTGGGCCAGCTCGCCGACCCACCCATGACCAAGGACGCGGTGGCCGGCCGGATCCGCCGACTGCTGTCCATGGCCGACCGCAAAGCAGCCGATCTGGGTATCCCGGACACCGAGTCCGTCGTGACCGAGGACATGCTCGACGAAGACTGATCCGTGGTCTGTGGACCCTGCACAGCCCCCACATGGGGCGGGTAGTCTGGGTCACGTCCCCGGGCACCACCCAGCCCTCAGGGGTATTTTTCTCGCACCACCTATAAGGAGACATCACGTGACCGTGCGCGTAGGCATCAACGGATTCGGACGTATCGGCCGCAACTTCTACCGCGCGGTGGAGGCACTGAAGGCCGAGGGCAAGACGGATATCGAGATCGTGGCCGTCAACGACCTCACCACGAACGACATGCTCGCTCACCTGCTCAAGTACGACTCGATCCTCGGCCGCCTGGGCAAGGACGTCACGTTCGACGACTCGTCGATCACCGTCGGTGGGACCAAGATCGGCGCCCTCGCGGTCAAGGAGGGCCCCGCGTCCGTGCCGTGGGGTGACTACGGTGTCGACGTCGTCGTCGAGTCCACCGGCATCTTCACCGACGCCGTGAAGGCCAAGGGCCACCTCGAGGGTGGCGCCAAGAAGGTCATCATCTCGGCGCCGGCCAAGAACGAGGACATCACCATCGTCATGGGCGTCAACGACCACGAGTACGACGGCTCGCAGACGATCATCTCCAACGCCTCCTGCACCACCAACTGCCTCGCGCCGGTCGCCAAGATCCTCTCCGACGAGTTCGGGATCATCAAGGGCCTCATGACCACGATCCACGCCTACACCCAGGATCAGAACCTGCAGGACGCCCCCCACAGCGACATGCGTCGCGCCCGCGCCGCCGGCATCAACATGGTGCCCACCTCCACCGGTGCCGCCAAGGCGGTCGCTTTGGTCCTGCCCGAGCTCAAGGGCAAGTTCGACGGTTACGCCGTGCGCGTCCCGCTGCCCACCGGTTCGCTCACCGACCTCACGGTCGAGCTCGAGAAGAAGGCCTCCGTCGACGAGGTCAACGCCGCGATCAAGGCCGCGGCCGAGGGCCCCATGAAGGGCATCCTCAAGTACACCGAGGACCCCATCGTCTCCTCCGACATCGTCGGCGACCCGCACTCCTCGATCTTCGACGCGCCGCTAACCAAGGCCATCGACGGCCAGATCAAGATCGCGTCCTGGTACGACAACGAGTGGGGCTACTCCAACCGCCTCGCCGACATCATCGGCCTGGTCGGCAAGTCGCTGTAAGAGCCCTCGGGCCTGACGACCCTGCATCACACCGGGCCCGGTCCGGGAACGCCCAGAGCGTCCCGGCCGGGCCCGAGGTACATCACCCGCACCACCGATGTCGACCCACACCACCCGCACCACACCACCACCGTCCTCCCGACAGGAGCCCCACCCCATGGCAGTGAGCACTCTCCAGGACCTGCTCGACGCCGGCGTCGAAGGTCGCAAGATCCTCGTCCGCTGCGACCTCAACGTCCCGCTCGACGGATCGACCATCACCGACTCCGGCCGGATCACGGCCTCACTGCCCACCCTCAACTCCCTCCTCGACGCCGGCGCCGCACTGGTGATCACAGCGCACCTGGGCCGGCCGAAGGGTGCGGCCGATCCCGCGTTCTCGTTGGCCCCCGTCGCGGAGAAGCTGGGAGACGAGCTGGGCCGTTACGTGCAGCTGGCGGGCGACGTGGTGGGGCCGGATGCCCGTGAGCGCGCCAACGGGCTGACCGACGGCGACGTGCTGTTGGTCGAGAACATCCGCTTCGACCCCCGTGAGACCAGCAAGGACCCCGCCGAGCGTGCTGCTCTGGCCGCCGAGTTGGCGAGCCTCGTGGGGGAGGACGGCGCGTTCGTGTCCAACGGGTTCGGGGTGGTCCACCGCGCCCAGGCGTCGGTCTACGACATCGCCGAGGTGCTCCCCGCCTACGCCGGTGACCTGGTCCAGAGTGAGGTCGAGGTCCTCGCCGGTCTGACCGGGGACGCCGAGCGCCCCTACGCCGTGGTCCTCGGCGGCTCCAAGGTCTCGGACAAGCTCGCCGTGATCGAGGCCCTCGCCCCCAAGGTCGACACCCTGGTCATCGGCGGCGGTATGTGCTTCACCTTCCTCGCCGCACAGGGCCACGGCGTCGGGTCCTCGCTCCTTCAGGAGGAGATGATCGGCACCTGCAAGGACCTGCTCGACAAGTTCGGCGACGTGATCACCCTGCCGGTCGACGTGGTGGCGGCCGACGGGTTCGCCGCCGACGCGGCGCACACCACGGTGCCGGCCGACGCGATTCCCGACGGCCGGATGGGGCTCGATATCGGTCCCGAGTCCGTGGCCCTGTTCACCGAGAAGCTGTCCGCCGCCAAGACCGTCTTCTGGAACGGCCCGATGGGCGTCTTCGAGTTCGAGGCGTTCTCGGCCGGTACCCGTGGCGTCGCCGAGGCGATCATCACGGCCACCCGCAACGGTGCGTTCTCGGTGGTGGGCGGCGGCGACTCCGCGGCAGCCGTCCGGACGCTCGGGCTCGGCGAGGAGAACTTCTCGCACATCTCGACCGGCGGCGGAGCGTCGCTCGAGTACCTCGAGGGCAAGGAACTCCCGGGGGTCACCGCCCTCGAACGCAGTAACAACTGATCCGCACGCGCCGACCCACAGGAGACGTCATGGCACGCACCCCGCTCATCGCCGGAAACTGGAAGATGAACCTCAACCACCTCGAGGCGATCGCTCTCGTGCAGAAGGTGGCGTTCGCACTGCCCGAGAAGTACCTCGAGAAGGTGGAGGTGGCGTTCATCCCTCCGTACACCGACATCCGCGGTGTACAGATCGTGATCGAGGGGGACAAGCTCGGCTTCGCCTACGGAGCGCAGGACGTGTCGGTCCACGAGTCCGGTGCGTACACCGGTGAGATCTCGGCGGGGATGCTCGCCAAACTGGGGTGCACCTATGTCGTGGTCGGCCACTCCGAGCGTCGCGAGTACCACTCGGAGACCGACGAGTTGGTCGCCGCCAAGGCCGCGGCGTGCCACAAGCACGGCCTCAGCCCGATCGTCTGCGTGGGGGAGAAGCTCGAGACCCGCGAGGCCGGTGACCACGTGGGGTTCGTCGTGGAGCAGCTCAAGGGATCCCTCGCGGGTCTGGACAAGGGACAACTGGCCTCCACCGTGATCGCCTACGAGCCCGTGTGGGCCATCGGCACGGGGAAGACCGCCTCGGCGGCGGATGCGCAGGAGGTCTGCGCGGCGATCCGCGCGGCCCTCACCGAGCTGGCCGGCCCCGAGATCGCGGATCAGATGCGGGTCCTGTACGGCGGGAGCGTCAACTCCTCGACCGTCGGCGAGCTGCTCGAGCAGCCCGACGTCGACGGCGGTCTCGTGGGCGGGTCCTCGCTCAAGCCCGACGAGTTCGCCCAGCTCTCGGCCATCGCCGCCGGCGGTCCACTGCCCTGAGTCGACAGGCCCGGCGTGGCCGCCCCGAGACGGGCGGGCGCGCCGGGATTCGCCCTGGAGACCTCACCGGGTAGTCTGGACCAGTCGTCCTCCGACCACCCCGACCTGACGTAAGGCCCGATCCGCACATGAAGCTCGCCCTGGACATCTTCCTCGTCGCCACCAGCCTGCTGTTGATGCTGTTCATCCTGCTGCACCGCGGCAAGGGGGGCGGACTGTCCTCGCTGTTCGGCGGTGGCGTCCAGTCCAGCCTCTCCGGGTCCAGCGTCGTGGAGCGGAACCTCGACCGCGTGACCGTGGTCGTCGCGATCCTGTGGCTCATCGCCATCGTCGCCGTCGGACTCCTGGTCCGGTTCGGCTGACCGTCTGACCGTCGCGCCGCGCGGCGCGTCGACACGGGGTGCGCACCTCCGCGAGGAGGGGCGCACCCTGTCGTCGTGGACACCCGGTTGTCGGTGGCCGAGAGACGGGTCCCCGGTGACCAGGGTGCCCGCGGATCAGTTCAGTGCGGACGCCGCGCCCACGTCGAGGTGGTAGGTCGTGGACTCGGTGCCCACTGCGCCGGCCACCGGCCAGTCCGACGGTGAGGCCCCGCCGATTCCCTCGGCGACCGCCTCCGCCTTGCCCTCACCTGCGGCCACCACCAGGATGTGCCGCGAGCGACGAACCGCCGGGAGGGTGAACGTCAGCCGCTCCGGAGGCGGCTTGGGGCAGTCGCGGACCCCCACGACCAACCGCTCCGTCTCGGCGACCGCCGGCGTGTGGGGGAAGATGGAGTCGATGTGCCCCTCGGGCCCCATGCCCAGGATGGTCACGTCGAAGAGGGGCTCGTCGCCGGCGGGCACGTCCAGCGACTCCAGGAAGCGAGCGGCGGCGACGTCGACGTCGACGAGGTCCTCGGTCCGGGCAGGCCACCGGCGCACGGTCGGACGGTCGCCGAGCGCATCGAGCAGCGCCTCATCCAGCTGGCCGTCGTTACGTTCCGGGTGGTCGGCGGGAACGAAGCGTTCGTCGCCGAAGAAGATCGTGACCTTCTCCCATTCCACGGTCGAGTCCGCGAGTGCGGCGGCGGTCTTGACCCCCACCGAGCCCCCCGTCAGCGACAGACTCGCCCGTCCGGCGGTGGCGATCCGCTCGGTCAGATGCTCCACCGCCGCCCGGGCGGCCGCGGTAGCGAGCGCGTCGGAGTCGGCGTGGACGAGATGACGGATGTGGGACATCGGTCCTCCTGTGGTGTCGGGTCTCGGTGGTCCGGTCGGTGGGCGGCCCCGCTCAGCGGACGGAGGCCGAGGTGTAGATCACGCGATCGTGGTTCGCGAGTGCGTCGGCGTACACGCCGTCGGTGTCCATACGTCGCAGCTCTTCCGCGAGGCAGTCCGCCACGCTCCGTTTCACCAGCGTCACCCGCGTGGGGGAGTGGCCGGTGATCCGCAGCTCCGCGGAGGTGGGGCTCACCTGCTCGATGACGATCGATCCGGAGGCACGCTCCAGGACGACCATCCGCGGCCCCACCGCGCGGTGGACGTCGATCCCGAGGCGGGAGGCGAGCCACCCACCGGCGAGGTCCACGGACGCGGCCCGTTCGGGGCCACACACCGTGGCGCCGGTGATCGTCTCGAACGGCGGCCGGTCCAGCGTGGCCGCCAGCAGCGAACGCCAGTGCGTGACCCGGGCCCAGGCGAGATCGGTATCACCCGGGGAGTATCCGGCCGCCCGCTTGGCCAGTGCGTCCGTCGGGTGCCCCTCGGCGTCGGAGTCCACGATCCGGCGACGCGCGAGACGGCCCACCTTGTCCTCGGACAGCAGTGTCGGCGAATGCCTCGGCCACCACACCGCGAGTGGGGTGTCCGGCAGGAGCAGGGGGGTGACCAACGAGGCGGACTGGGACGCCATCGCCCCCGAGGTCCGCAGGACCACCACCTCGGCCGCTCCCGCATCGCCACCGACCCGGATCTGACCGTCGAGCCGGTCCGTCCTGGCACGGTTGCCGCGGATCACCACGATCACGCGACACGGGTGCTCGCGGCTGGCCTCGTTGGCCGCCTCGATCGCGGATTCGCTGCCGCGGACGTGGTCGGTGAGGACGATCAGCGTGAGCACACGGCCGATGGTGCTCAGCCCCGCGTCCTCGCGGATCTGCACGAGCTTCTTGGAGATCTCGCGGGTCGAGGTGTCGGGCAGGTCGATGATCACGGTCGCCTCCATGCGCGGCCACTGCGGGCCAGGATCTCGTCGGCGCCACGAGGGCCCCACGTCCCGGCCTGGTACTGCTCCGGGGTGCCGCCGGCCGACCATTCGTCGAGGACGGGATCGAGGAGCATCCAGCTCAACTCCACCTCGCGCGAGACGGGGAAGAGTGACGGCTCGCCGAGCAGCACGTCCAGGATCAGCCGCTCGTACGCCTCCGGGGAGGACTCGGTGAACGCCTCGCCGTAGGCGAAGTCCATGTTGACGTCGCGGACCTCCATCGCGGTCCCGGGCACCTTGGACCCGAACCGCAGCGTCACGCCCTCGTCCGGCTGCACCCGGATCACCAGGGCGTTCTGACCCAGTTCCTGGGTCATCGTCGCGTCGAAGGGCAGGTGCGGCGCGCGTCGGAAGACCACCGCGATCTCGGTGACGCGTCGGCCCAGCCGCTTGCCGGTGCGCAGGTAGAACGGGACCCCGGCCCAGCGTCTGTTGTGGACCTCGAGGGTGATCGCGGCATAGGTCTCGGTGGTGGAGGACGGATCGTATCCGTCCTCGTCCTTGAGCCCCACCACCTGCTCGGACCCCTGCCACCCACCGGAGTACTGACCCCGGGCCGCGGTCTCCGAGACCGGCAGCGCCAGCGAGGTGGACTCGAGGACCTTGGTCTTCTCCGCCCGCAGCGCGGCGGCAGAGAAGTCCGTCGGCTCCTCCATGGCCACCAGGGCCATGAGCTGGATGAGGTGGTTCTGGATGACGTCGCGCGCCGCCCCGATCCCGTCGTAATAGCCGGCGCGGCCGCCCAGACCGATGTCCTCGGCCATGGTGATCTGCACGTGGTCGACGTGATTGGCGTTCCACACCGGCTCGAAGAGCTGGTTGGCGAAGCGCAGGGCGAGGATGTTCTGGACCGTCTCCTTGCCGAGGTAGTGGTCGATGCGGAACACCGAGTCCTCTGGGAAGACGGCGCCCACCACCGCGTTGAGCTCGCGGGCACTCGCCAGATCGTGACCGAAGGGCTTCTCGATCACCACGCGGCGCCACGATCCGTCGACCGCCCTGGTGCATCCGGTCCGGTCGAGGTGCCGACAGACCGTGGGGAAGTCGTCCGGGGGGACGGACAGGTAGAACGCGTAGTTCCCGGCCGTGCCCCGGTCGACCTCCAGAGCCGTCAGCTGCTCCGCCAGGTGATCGAACCCCTCGTCGTCGTCGAAGGTCCCGGTGACGAACCGCAGTCCCGCCGCCAGTTGTTCCCAGACGTCCTCCCGGAACGGGGTACGGCACCGTTCCCGGGCGTGTTCACGGGCGAACCCGGCGAACTCGGAGTGGGTCCACCGGCGTCGACCGAAGCCGATGAGGGAGAAGCCCGGGGGGAGCAGACCCCGGTTCGCGAGGTCGTAGACGGCGGGGATGAGCTTCTTCTTGGACAGGTCGCCGGTGACGCCGAAGATGACGAGCCCGGACGGGCCGGCGATCCGTGGCAGCCGCCGGTCCCGCGGATCGCGGAGCGGGTTGGCCGACCCCTCCGGGCCGCCGACGGGGTCGCCGACGGGCGGGGAGGGCCGACTGTCCGGGTCGGTCACGACCCCGAGGGGATCTCGTCGATACGCGAGGTCACCGTGGCGATGAGGTCGTCCCACGCGCTGACGAACTTGCTCACGCCCTGCTGCTCGAGCAGCGTGAAGACCTCGTCGAGGTCGATCCCCTCCGCACGCAGCGCCTCGAGGGTCTCACGCGAGTCCCCACCGGTGCCCCGGACGGTGTCCCCCTCGAGGACGCCGTGGTCCGCGAACGCCTCCATGGTCGCGAACGGCATGGTGTTGACGGTGCCGTGGGTGACCAGGCCGCTCACGTACATGGTGTCGGGGTAGGCGGGGTCCTTGACGCCGGTGGACGCCCAGAGCAGCCGCTGGGGACGGGCACCCCGGGCGGCGAGGTCACCGAAACGACCGGAGGTGTCGTAGACCTCGTCGTAGACGTCCTGACACAGCCGCGCGTTGGCCAGCCCCGCCCTGCCACGCAGGTCGGAGTCCGCCGGCAGACGGGAGTCGATCTCGGTGTCGAGTCGGCTGACGAACACCGAGGCCACGGAATGGATGCGGGAGAGGTCGTGACCGGCCTCCGCAGCCCGCTCCAGTCCCGCCAGGTACGCCTCCGCGACCGCGCGGTACTGGTCGGCCGAGAAGATGAGGGTCACGTTGACATCGATCCCCCGGCCGATCACCTCCGTGATGGCGGGGAGCCCGGCGGACGTCGCCGGGATCTTGATCATGAGGTTGGGCCGGTCGACGACCGCGGAGAGCTCGACGGCCTGGGCCACCGTCCCCTCCGTGTCGTCCGCCAGCCGGGGATCGACCTCGAGTGAGACGCGTCCGTCGACGCCGTCTGTGGCCTCGAACACGTCGGCCAGGACCGCACAGGCGTCCCGTACGTCCGCGGTGGTGAGCGCGCGGACGACGGAATCGACATCCCTGTCCGCGCGGACGGCCTCGGTGAGCGCGGCCTCGTAGGCCGACGAGTCGCCCAGGGCGGCCTGGAAGATCGCGGGGTTGGTGGTGACTCCCACGACCGAGTAGGTGGACATCCGCTCCTCGAGCTCGCCGGAGGCGAGCAGCTGGCGGGACAGGTCGTCGAGCCAGACCGAGACGCCGGCGGCGCTCAGTGCGGCGAGATTGGCGTTGGTCATGATGCCTCCCCGTTGACGGCCGCGAGCGAGTCGCGGGCCGCGGCGACCACGGCGTCGCCGGTGATTCCGAACTCGGAGTACAGGGTCTGGTACGGGGCGGACGCACCGAAGTGCTCCAGTGACACCGCCCGACCCGCGTCGCCGAGGAAGCGGTACCACGGCATCGCTATCCCGGCCTCGACACTCACCCGGGCTCGGACCGACCGGGGGAGGACCGACTCGCGGTACTCCGGATCCTGCTGGTCGAAGAACTCGACACACGGCATCGACACCACCCGGGTCGGCACGCCCTCGGCCTCGAGGGCCTCTCGCGCCTCGACCGCCAGGTGGACCTCGGAACCGGTACCCATCAGGATCACCTCGGGGGATCCGGTGGACGCCTCGGCCAGCACGTAGCCACCACGCTCGACGCCCTCGCGCGCCGACTCGGCCGTGCCCTCCAGGACGGGGATGTCCTGGCGGGTCAGACACAGCCCCTTGGGACCGTCGAGGGCGATGAGCATCGCGCGCCACGCCGCCGCCGTCTCGTTGGCGTCCGCCGGCCGCAGTACGGACAGGCCGGGAATGGCCCGCAGCGCCGCGAGCTGCTCGACCGGCTGGTGGGTGGGGCCGTCCTCGCCGAGACCGATCGAGTCGTGGGTCCACACGTAGTAGGCGTTGCTGCCCTGGAGGGCCGCGAGCCGGACGGCCGGGCGCATGTACTCGCTGAAGATGAGGAAGGTCCCGCCGTAGGGCCGGGTGGGACCGTGCAGCGCGATCCCGTTGAGGATCGCTCCCATGGCGTGCTCGCGGACGCCGAAGTGCAGGTTGCGCCCGTACGGGGACGCCGTCCACATCCCGGTCGATATCGACGGGGGGCCGAAGGAGTCGGCGCCCTCGATCTGGGTGTTGTTGGACCCCGCCAGGTCCGCCGACCCACCCCACAGCTCGGGGAGGGTCCCGGCGAGTGCCTGGATGGCCTTGGCGGAGGCCTTGCGGGTGGCGACACCCTTGGGGTCGGCCTCCCAACTCGGGAGCCCGGCGTCCCAGCCCTCGGGCAACTGGCCGGAGTAGAGGCGGTCGAAGAGGTTCTTCGCCTCGGGGTTGGCCTCGGCCCACGCGTGGAACATGTCGCTCCACTGCGCGTGGACGCGGGCGCCACGGTCGCGTGCCGCGCGGGTGTGGGCGATCACCTCGTCGTCCACGGTGAACGGCTCGGTGCCGCCCATGCCGAGCGCCTCCTTGACCGCGTCCACCTCGGCCTGCCCGAGCGCCGAACCGTGCGAGGCCCCCGTGTTCATCTTCGTCGGGGCGGGGTACGCGATCACCGTGCGCAGGACGATCATCGAGGGCTTGTCCGTGACGGCGCGCGCGTCGGCGATCGCCTCCTCGATGGCCTCGATGTCCTCACCCCCGTCGACCGTCTGGACGTGCCAGCCGTAGGCCTCGTAGCGGGCGGCCACGTCCTCGGTGAAGGCGATCTGGGTGTCGTCCTCGATCGAGATCTTGTTGTCGTCGTAGACCGCGATGAGGTTCCCGAGCTGCTGGGTCCCCGCGAGCGAGCAGGCCTCGGCGGTCACGCCCTCCTGCACGTCCCCGTCCGAGGCGACGACGTAGATGAAGTGGTCGAACGGGCTCTTCCCGGCGGGTGCCTCCGGATCGAACAGCCCCCGCTCGTACCGGGCGGCCATGGCCATACCCACCGCGGACGCCAGCCCCTGGCCGAGCGGCCCGGTGGTGATCTCCACCCCGTCGGTGTGGTTCCACTCGGGATGACCCGGGGTCTTGGATCCCCAGGTGCGCAGCGCCTTGAGATCCTCGAGCTCCAGCCCGAATCCGGCGAGGTAGAGCTGGACGTACTGGGTGAGGGAGGAGTGGCCGCAGGACAGGACGAAACGGTCACGCCCCACCCACTTCGGGTCCGACGGGTCATGTCGCATCACCCGCTGGTAGAGCGTGTAGGCCAGGGGCGCCAGGCTCATGGCGGTGCCCGGGTGACCGCTGCCGCAGTTCTGCACGGCCTCGGCGGCCAGGACACGAGCGGTGTCGACCGCCCGGGTGTCCAGTTCGGTCCAGTCGGACGGGTGGCGGGCGGTGGTGAGCTCGGTGATCTCCGACGCGCTGGTCACTTGTGGTTCTCCCGGGTCGAGGGTGCGGCGCGGATCCGCGCGTATGTCGTGGACCACCTTAGTGGTCACCGGTGCCCGGGGTCGGACCGTCCCCGCCCCCGCTCTTTCGCGGAGCGTGCAGGGGGGACGTAGTATCGGCCGGGTAGTGCGTTGACATCTGCTGCGAGGAGTTCCGGTGCACGATTCCACCCCGACCCGGAGTGGGGGGCCGTCCGTCTCCCCTCCAGAGTCCTCGGGGCGGCCGGCTCCGGCGAGCGGGCGCGCCCGCGTAGTCGACGTCGTCATGTCGTACATCGCCCTCACCAAGCCGCGCGTCATCGAGTTGCTCCTGGTGGCCGCCATCCCCGCGATGCTGCAGGCCGACCGCGGGCAGGTCCACCTCGGCCTGGTGCTGTTGACGCTGGTGGGTGGCTGGCTCGGCGCCGCCAGCGCCAACACCCTCAACATGGTCGTCGACGCCGACATCGACAAGGTCATGAAGCGGACCGAACGGCGCCCGCTGGCCCGCCACGCCGTGACCCCCCGGGCCGCGCTGGTCTTCGGCCTGGTGCTCGGCGCGGCCAGCATGCTGTGGCTGGGACTCCTGGCACAGAGCTGGCTCGCCGCCCTGTTCATCCTGCTGACGATCTGCTTCTACGTCTTCGTCTACACGATGATCCTCAAGCGCCGCACCGCCCAGAACGTGGTGTGGGGTGGCGCCGCCGGGTGTATGCCCGTGCTCGTCTCGTGGGCGGTCATCACCGACCACCTGCCCGAGGGTCAACCGAGCAACTGGTGGCAGGCGATCGTCCTGTTCCTCATCATCTTCTTCTGGACCCCGCCCCACACCTGGGCCCTGGCCATGCGGTACAAGGAGGACTACAAGGCCGCCGGGGTACCGATGTTGCCGGTGGTCATGTCGGCGGAGGGCGTCACCCGACGCATCACCCTCTACACCTGGGCCACGGTCCTGTGCACCTTCGTGCTCATCCCGGCGGCGGGATGGATCTACGCGGCGGGCACGATCGGCTTCGGTGTGTGGTTCATCGTCATGGCCCACCGCCTCGAGGCCGGTGTGCGCCGAGGTGTCGAGGTCAAGCCCCTCAAGCTGTTCATCCTGTCGAACAACTACCTGGCCGCGGTGTTCGTGGCCCTGTCGATCGACGCCGTTCTCGGTCTCGAGACCCTGTCGGCGGCGTTCTCCCTGTTCTGATCGGTCACCTGGAGGGGTCGAGCGTGATCGACCCCGTGGTGCGCCGCGACTGCAACGCCCGGTGCGCCTGCGCCGCGTCGGTGAGTCCGAAGGTCGCCCCGACGTCGAGGACGAGCGACCCGTCGACCAGCCCCTCCATCACCTCGGCCGCACGGTCGCGGTACTCCTCGGTGGTCGCGATGAAGTCGCCGAGCTTGGGCCGGGTCAGGAACACCGATCCGGCCGCGTTGAGCCGCTGCGGGTCCACCGGCGGCACGGGGCCACTCGCCGCCCCGAACAGCACCAGCGTGCCGCGCCGCTCGAGCGAGGCCAGACTGGTGTCGAAGGTGTCCCGCCCGACTCCGTCGAACACCACCGCCACACCGCCACCGGACAGCTCGCGGATCCTCTCGGGCGTCGCCTCCGGATAGAGCAGGACGTGGTGCGCACCCAGGCCCCTGCAGATCTGCGCCTTCGACTCGGTCGAGGTGGTGGTGATGACCCGGTATCCACGGGCCACCGCCATCTGGATGAGGAGCTGCCCCACCCCTCCGGCGCCGGCGGTGATCAGTACCGCGTCCCCGCCGTGCGCACGATGGGTGTCGGTGATGAGGTAGTGCGCGGTGAGCCCCTGGAGGAGCATCGACGCCGCGACGCCGTCGGACACCTCGTCGGGGACGGCGACCAGGGCCTCCGCCGGGGCGACCACGTACTGCGCGTAGGAACCGGGCACCTGGCACCATGCCACCCGGTCCCCGGTCACGAGGTCGGGCGTGCCCACCCCCAGCGCGTCGACGACCCCGGCGCCCTCGCTGCCGGGGACATACGGCAACGCGGTCTGATAGATGCCCTCCCGGAAGTAGGTGTCGATGTAGTTGACGCCGATGGAGGTGGTCCGGACGAGCACTTCCCCGGGACCAGGTGAGGGAGTCTCCAGCTCGACAGGCTCGAGGACGTCGGGGCCACCGTGTTCTGAGATCCGGACTGCACGCATGGGCCCAGTATCCGCCACAGCCCGCGCCCTCGCCGCCCGGATATCGCGCGGTCTGGTGGCGGCACCCCGGGAGCGGCGGGCAACCGGGGACACCGGAGGCGATAGGCTACCCCCATGAGCCTGCAGATCCTTTCCCAGTACGCCGGGGGACCGCGAGTCCGGGCGACCGGTCGGCCCGCCGTCACCACCAGCGGGTCCGGTGCCGTGTCGGAATCCGATCAGGCGCCCGCCGCCGTCGACGAGGTGGCCGGCGGAGGCGAGACCGCGGCACCGGTGGACGAGGCCGCCACCCCGGCCGTTCCCGACACCGACGCACCGGCGGACGAGGCGCCGGCACAGCAGCCCACCCCGCGCACGGCTCCCGCGGCCGCGTCGGCGAACTCCTCCGGCGGGGGGCTCAGCCTGGGGCGCCGCGCCCCCAAGGCCCCCGGTGGCGGCGCATCATCCCTGCACGGATCGCGGATCTCGGAGATCGAGGGGAGCGGGACCTCCTCCCCGGCGGACGCCGCCGCGACCGGCACCACCCCGGTCGCCGCGGACGCGGAGCCGAAGACCGGGAGCGCGCCCGCGACCGGCACCCCCGCGCCCTCGTCCGAGCCGGCCCGGTCCGGATCAGGGGCGCCGCAGGCGGAGTCCACGACCTCGGAGCCCGCCGGGAAGGGCGCCTCACCTGCACCCGGAAAGGGCGGCCTGACGCTGGGTGGCCGCCAGGGGGCCAAGGCCCCGGGTGGCAAGTCCGTCGGCGCGCTGGTCCTGGGCGGTGGCGCGGGTGCGGCCGCGGCCGCCGACTCGGCACAGACCGACGGATCGGCTGCCGCTACGCCCACCGACGTCGGGGCCGACGACACCGGCGACACGACTCCGGCCGACGGGGCGTCCACCGACGGGGCACCGGCGGCGAAGGAGTCCGGCGGACTCTCCCTCGGGGGCGGGTCGAGCGCCAAGGCCCCGGGAGGCGGCAAGCCGGGCGGCCTGACGCTGGGTGGCGGGTCCAAGGCCAAGGCCCCCGGCGGCGGATCCGCGGGTCTGTCGCTAGGCGGCGCCGCCGCCGCACCCGGAGCGGACACGAAGGCTGCGGAGTCCGCGGACACGCCCACGGAGCCCGCGGCGACCACCGGGACGGAGGCCGCGCCCTCCGCCGCCTCCCGGCCCGCCGACGCCCCTGCCGCGTCCCAGCCCGCCGCGACTCCTCCGGCGGACGAGCCGGCCGCCGAGGACAAGTCGGTCGAGAAGCAGGCGGCGGAGAAGGCGCCGTCGGAGAAGATCGATCCCATCAAGGTCGAGCGCGTTCCGGCGGGCCCGACACCGCCCCCGGGCGCCGTGAAGTTCGTCAAGAAGTTCCTCGCCCGCCATGGCGGCGCGGCCGATCTCGTCCTGCAGCCCACCGGTCGGACGGGGATCCGTCTGACGTTCGTGGGCGCCGACGGGGTCATGGACGACTACATGGTCGACACCCTCGCCGAGGCCGAGGCCGTGCGCGATTCGGTTCCCGGGCTCACCGGTTCGGACTGGACCCGTGAACTGGTCTCCCATACCGATGTGCCCGCGGGCCACTGGAAGCGCATGGCCGGCTCCGGATCCCTGCTCTGAGACCCCGGTAGGACGAGAACGGCCCCGCCACGGCGGGGCCGTTCCGCATTCGCGTCAGGCGGGCCCTGCCGCCGGCCGGACTACGCGGGCCGCGGACTCCCGTCCGCCCGGTCCCTGATGACCGCCGAGGCCCAGAGTGCGCCGGTCACGGCGGTGATGGCCCCCGCCAGCGTCACGTGCAGGACCACCAGCACCTCGGGCACCCCCAGCTGGTACTGGGTGATCCCCACGACGGCCTGTGCCGCGATCAGCGCGATGAGGATCAGGCAGCGCCGGATGGCCGGTCCCTGAGCGCGCAACGCGAGAAGACCGAACGCCAGCCCGATGAGCAGGCAGACGTACCCGACCATCAGTTCGGCATGGAAGTGGACCAGCCACTGGATCGGCATCTGGAGGCGGTCGGCGGCCTCGATGCGGGCGTCACCGGCGTGGGGCCCGGCCCCGGTGACCATGGTGCCGGTCACCAGCACACCGGCCAGGAGCACCGCGGACAGGACGATGAGCCAGGACAACGGCGGGGGCAGGACACGGCGGGCGGGGGCGTCGTCGGCCTCCCCGATCCGGACGAACAGGACGGCCGCGAGCCAGGCCAGGATCATGGACGGGAGCAGATGGAGCGCGACGGTCCACCACACCAGGCCGGCCAGGACCGTGATGCCCCCGATCACCGCCTGCGCCAGGATCCCCGCGGGCATCGCCCAGGCGAGCACCTTGAGCCCGCGGCGACGGCCGGCACGATGGATCGCGAGAAGCAGGGCCGCCGCGATCGCGACCAGCACGAAGGTCAGGAGCCGGTTGCCGAACTCGATGGCCTGGTGCATCGCGGGTCCGGCGCCGGCGACGGGCACGAAACTGTCCTGGTTGCACCGCGGCCAGGTCTCGCAGCCCAGCCCCGAGGCGGTCACCCGAACGGTGACCCCGGTGGTCATGATGCCGATCTGGGCGAAGACGTTGGCCAGCGCGAGGCCCTTCTGCAGCCGGATCGACGGCATCGGCAGACGGGACAACGGTCCCGTCGGTCCGGGGGGTTCGCTCGTGGCATGGCTGCCGGGGTTCGGGGCGTGCGAAGTCGAGGTCACGCCCCCGATTCTAGGCGGGCGCGCAGACGGCTCCGCGATCAGGTGAAGGAGAAGTGCCGCACGGCCAGTCCGGCGCAGACCGCGGTCCACCCGACCAGGACCAGGGCCGCCACGGCGGGGAACCCTCCGTCGATCGCCGTGACCAGTGCGCTGGTCAGCGCGTACGACGGGACGACGACGAGGAGGTCGTGCAGCCACTCGGGCAGGGCTGCCACACCGATCGCCAGACCGGCCGCGCCGATGAGGACGAACCAGATGAGGTTGGCCAGCGCCAGGACGATCTCCGCCCGCAGGGTCCCCCCGAGCAGGAGCCCCATCGACGAGAACGCGACCGACCCGAACGCGATGATCACCGCGCCCACCGCCAGGCCGGCCGCACCGGGGCGCCAGCCGAGCCCGGCCGCGATCACACCCAGCAGGACCGCCTGACCGGCCACCAGGATCAGCGTGGCCAGGATCTTGCCCCCGATGATGACCGCGGGTGGGAGCGGGGTGCCACCGAGCCTCTTCAACGCCCCGTAACGACGGTCGAAGCCGACGGCGATGGCCTGACCGGTGAACGCGGTACCCATGACGGAGAGGGTCAACACCGCCGTGATCGCGTAGTCGATCCTCGGCTGTGGGATCGAACCGAACTCGATCGCGGTGAGCGCGAACAGCACGGCCACGGGGATCACCAGGGCGACCAGGAGCTGCTCACCGTTGCGCAGGAAGAGCGTCAGCTCCATCCGGGTCTGAGACGCGGCCATCCGGACGAGCGGGGCGGGCTCGGACGGGCGGGCGAACGTGCCCGGCGCGAAGCGGTTGGCACCGGTCTGGGTGTCGGTCATCGCAGATCCCGTCCGGTCAGGTCGAGGAAGACCTCTTCGAGGCTCCTGGCGCGGGTCGCCAGGGAGGTGAGCTGGACGTCGGCCTTCTCGAGCGCCGCGCAGAGAGTGGTCATGAGTTCGGGGGAGACCGGGCCGTGGACCTCCAGGACGCCGGCCGCGGCCCCCGTCGTCACCGTGTGGTCCGGACCGATCGCGTGACCCAGGAGAGTCGGGGAGACCTCGCCGTCGACGACCAGGGTCACGCCCTCGGACGTCCCCGACCGAGCCAGTTCGGCCGGCGAGCCTGCGGCCACACGGCGGCCGTGGTCGATGATCACGACCTCGTCGGCCAGGGCGGCGGCCTCGTCCATGAGGTGCGTCGTCAACAGTACGGCGGTTCCGTCGCGACGCATCGCCCGGACCAGGTCCCATACGGCCCGCCGGGACTGGGCGTCGAGTCCTGCGGTGGGCTCGTCGAGGAACACCAGCTCGGGTCGGCCGATGACCGCGATGGCGAGCGAGAGTCGCTGCTGCTGGCCGCCGGACAGACGCCGGTAGGGGGTGGAGACGTGGTCGCTGAGGCCGAGTTCGGCGAGGAGCCAGTCCGGGTCGAGGGGGTCTGAATAGTAGGAGGCGACCAGACGGACCATCTCCCCGACACGCGCCGCGGGATACGCCCCGCCGCCCTGCAGCATCATGCCGATCCGGCTGCGGACCCGCTGACGGTCGGACACCGGGTCGAGCCCCAGCACCCGCAGGGATCCGCCGTCAGGTCGGAGGAATCCCTCGCAGACCTCGACCGTGGTGGTCTTGCCGGCGCCGTTGGGGCCGAGGAGCGCCATCACCTCACCGCGCTCCAGCCGGAGGTCCAGCCCGGCCACGGCCGTGGTCTCCCCGAACCTCTTGACGAGTCCCTCGACGTGGAGCGCGGGGGAGTCGGTGCGTGAGGTCACGGGAGCATTCTAGGCCGCCCCGACTACCGGAAGCGCAACAGCCCCGGCCAGCGGAACATCGCGATCAGCAGCAACGTCACGGCCACGCCGGTGGCCACCCACGCCTGGACGGTGACGAACGGCGGCAGGCCCGCTCCCGGCGGGAGTGTGAAGCAGGCGAGCACGGCGCTGACCGCCACGACGGGGATCCGGAACTCCATCCGCGAGGCCCACGCCGCGAGCGGGATCAGGGCCCACAGGACGTACCAGGGCTGGACGACGGGGAAGCACAGGACGATGGCCGCCATCGACACCCCGAGGCCGCCGACCGGGTCGATCCGCCCGGCGGAGACCGCGAACAGCATCCTCACGGTGAACACGCCGGCGATCACGAGCGCCGCGGTCTGCACCATCACCAGGATCTGGGCGGTGTGGTCGCCCAGGCCGAGGTACTGTCCGATCCCGCCGACGATCACCCCCAGGGCCGTGGGTGGCGAGAGCCAGCTGCGCAGAGACGTGGCCGCCCCGAGCTTCGTGATCCACCCGAGACCGGAGGAGGTCGCGAGCATGGCCAGGCCGGTGGTGGCACCGCTGATGACCAGCATCACCAGAGCCGCCCGCACGGTGGCGAGATAGCCGCCACCCCAACGACGGGCGAGCGCCATCCCGACGAAACCCAGGGCGACGACCGTGGGCAGTTTCACCAGCGCCGACCCGGTGACCAGGACGGTCCCCACGACGAAGAGAACCGCGGTCCGGCGGCCGGAGTCCGGGGAGTCCACCGCGCGGAGGGCCAACACGAGCCCGACGGCCAGCAGTCCCATCATGAGCGACTCGGAGTGGATACCGGACACCAGGTGGAACAGCACGAGCGGATTGGCCACCGCCAGCCAGAGGGCCGCCACGTCCGACACCCCGCAGTACTCGGCCAACCGAGGGACCGCCCATCCCAGCATGAGGATCCCGAGGATGGCCACCACGCGGTGCAGGATCGTGCCGACCACCACGTCGTCCCCCGTCAGCGTGTGGATCACCTTCTGCACGCCGAGGAACAGCGGGCCGTACTGGTTCGGGGTGTCCCGCCAGATGTCCGGGACGTTGACCGTCAGGGCGTGGGAGGTGCCCAGCGCCGACACGGGACCCAGCGCGTACGGGTCGTCGAGGGTGTTGCCGATCGCGCCCTGGGCCAGATAGCTGTAGACGTCCTTGCTGAACATGGGCGGGGCCAGCGCGAGCGGAATCGCCCACGACGCGATGATGCGGTCGAGTGTGGCCCTGTCGATGCGGCCGCTCAGCCGTCCCCGGCGATCCCGGCCGAGGACGTACGGGGCGAGCAACAGCCAGCAGAGAGTCACCACCACCATCCCGGTCATGACCACGGTCATGGAGGACTGCTGCACCCTGAGCCACAAGCCGAACAACCGCTCGCCCGCGACGGGGTTCTGCAGGACCGGCAGGGCGCCGGCGCCCAGGGCACCCACCGCCATCGCGACGGCCGCGGTGGTGCCGATCCTGCGGATCCGGCGGAGTCGGGCCAGTTCAGCAGACGGTGGGGCCCCGGTGAACCGCTCCTCGGTATGGAGTCGGGCAGTGACGGACCCCGCACCGCGTACCGGGAACCTGGGTGCCACTGATTTCGGCCTCTCTCCACAGTGGGTGTCGCAGATCACATTTCGACGGCACCGCCGGACTCGCGGGGGGTGGGAATATTTCCGTCACGGAAGTGTTGCGTAATATGAGGTGGTGCGTCCCGCACGGGGCGCACCGAGCATAGCCGGAAGGGAGTGGCAGATGAGCGTGCAGCACGCGTACGAGAGCAGCACGCGGCCCGACACCCGCTCGGCCGTCCGTGAACTCCTGCTGGAACGAGGAGCGCTGACCGCCGTAGAGATCGGACGAGAGCTCGGGCTGACCGCTGCCGGTGTCCGCCGACATCTGGACCAGTTGGTCGAATCCGGCGAGGTCGAGGCCACCCGGACCCGCCCGGCCGGCACCCGCGGTCGGCCGGCCAAGGCGTTCCAGGTCACCGCGACGGGCCGCAGGTCCGCGCAGCACGGGTACGACCACCTGGCGGTGGAGGCCCTGTCCGCCCTGCGACGCGTCGGCGGCACCGCCGCCGTCGCGGACTTCGCCCGCCAGCGCGTCCGCTCGGTCATCGGACACGTCCGGCCCGCCGAGGGACCGCAGGACGTCGAGCGTGCGGCGACGGACATCGCCGTCGCCCTCTCGGAGTCGGGATACGCCGCGTCCATTGAGGACGCCGGGGCGGGCCTCCAGATCTGCCAGCACCACTGTCCGGTGTGGAACGTCGCCTCCCGGTTCCCGGAACTCTGCGAGGCCGAGCAGGAGGTGGTGGCCGAGATCGTGGGCACCCACGTCCAGCGCCTCGCCACCATCGCCGGCGGCAACTGCGCCTGCACCACGAACATCCCCACGGGGATGGTGACCGCCGGTGACCTGGCGGCGACCATCCCCGCAGCGGCCGGCGCAGACGCGTCGGTTCCGACCCCCGAAAGGACTGTGCGATGACCATCACCCCAGATCAGGTGACGGCCGACGTCACCGTGCACGAGCCGACCACCGATGAGGAGCGGATCGCCTCGATCGGTCAGTACAACTACGGTTGGCACGATTCCGACTCCGCCGGTGCCACAGCCCAGCGCGGCCTCTCGGAGGCCGTGGTGCGTGACATCTCCGCCAAGAAGAGCGAGTCCGAGTGGATGCTTGCCAAGCGACTCAAGGCGCTGGCGACGTTCTACAAGAAGCCCATGCCCGGATGGGGTTCGGACCTGTCGGGGATCGACTTCGACAACATCAAGTACTTCGTGCGGTCCACGGAGAAGCAGGCCACCTCGTGGGAGGACCTGCCGGAGGAGATCAAGAACACGTACGACAAGCTCGGCATCCCGGAGGCGGAGAAGCAGCGTCTGGTCGCCGGCGTCGCGGCCCAGTACGAGTCCGAGGTGGTCTACCACCAGATCCGTGAGGACCTCGAGAGCCAGGGTGTCATCTTCATGGACACCGACACCGCGCTCAAGGAGCACCCCGAGTACTTCGAGGAGTACTTCGGTTCCGTGATCCCGGCCGGCGACAACAAGTTCTCCGCCCTCAACACCGCGGTGTGGTCGGGCGGCTCGTTCATCTACGTCCCGCCGGGCGTCCAGGTGGACATCCCGCTGCAGGCCTACTTCCGCATCAACACCGAGAACATGGGCCAGTTCGAGCGCACCCTCATCATCGTCGACGAGGGCGCCTACGTGCACTACGTCGAGGGGTGCACCGCGCCGATCTACAAGTCGGACTCGCTGCACTCGGCCGTGGTCGAGATCGTCGTCAAGAAGGGCGGCCGTTGCCGCTACACGACCATCCAGAACTGGTCGAACAACGTCTACAACCTCGTCACCAAGCGCGCCCGGGCCGAGGAGGGCGCCACCATGGAGTGGATCGACGGCAACATCGGCTCCAAGGTGACCATGAAGTACCCGGCGGTCTGGCTCACCGGCGAGCACGCCAAGGGCGAGGTGCTCTCCGTGGCGTTCGCGGGGGAGGGTCAGCACCAGGACACCGGTTCGAAGATGCTGCACCTGGCGCCCAACACCTCCTCGAACATCGTCTCCAAGTCGGTGGCGCGAGGCGGCGGACGTTCCGCGTACCGCGGGCTGATCCAGATCAACGCCGGTGCGAAGGGATCCAAGTCGAACGTCGAGTGCGACGCACTGCTGGTGGACAACATCAGCCGGTCCGACACGTACCCCTACATCGACATCCGCGAGAACGACGTGACCCTGGGTCACGAGGCCACCGTCTCCAAGGTGAGCCAGGACCAGTTGTTCTACCTCATGAGCCGCGGTCTGGCCGAGGACGAGGCGATGGCCATGATCGTGCGCGGATTCGTCGAGCCGATCGCCAAGGAGCTCCCCATGGAGTACGCGCTCGAGCTCAACCGCCTGATCGAACTCCAGATGGAAGGATCGGTGGGCTGACCGCCATGACCGACACCACTACACCCACCACCGGAACCGGCCCCACCCCGGTGACGGACCGTTACGGCATCCCCGTCACCGCCACCAAGGGCGACCAGTTCTCCTCCTTCGACGTCGGCGCGTTCGAGGTCCCGAGCCACAAGGACGAGATCTGGCGCTTCACCCCGCTCAAGCGGCTGCGCGGGATCCATGACGGATCGCGCGTCACGGCCACCGGGAACCTGCTCGTCTCCGTCGCCGAGCGTGACGGACTGACGGTCGAGAGCGTCGGGACCGACGACAAGCGGATCGGCGAGGCCGGGGCACCCCGCGACCGCGTCGCCGCGCAGGCGTTCGGTTCCGTCGACACCGCGACGGTGCTGACCGTCGCCAAGGAGACCGTCCTGACCGACCCCGTGTACGTGACGGTCGACGGACCGGGGGAGGGCGAGCTGGCCTACGGCCACGCCCAGATCCGCCTGGAGCCGTTCGCCAACGCCACCTTCGTGGTGGACCAGCGCGGCGGGGGGACGATCGCCGAGAACGTCGAGTTCATCGTCGGCGACTCGGCCCACCTCGAGGTGGTGCTCATCCAGGACTGGGATGACGACGCGCTACACATGGCCAATCATCACCTGCAGGTCGGCCGCGACTCGACCCTCACCTACACCGCCGTGACCTTCGGCGGCGAACTCGTCCGGATCGCACCGCTGGCGACGTTCACCGCCCCCGGGGGCACCGTGAACATCAACGGTCTGTACTACGCGGACGACGGCCAGCACATCGAGCACCGGTTGCTCGTCGATCATTCGGTACCCCACTGCACGTCGCGGGTCCTCTACAAGGGCGCGCTGCAAGGCGATGCGACGTCGAACCTGCCCGACGCCCACACCGTGTGGATCGGCGAGGTCCTCATCCGGGCCGCCGCCGAGGGCACCGACACCTACGAGATGAACCGCAACCTCGTCCTCACCGACGGGGCCCGCGCGGATTCCGTACCGAACCTCGAGATCGAGACCGGCGAGATCGCCGGCGCCGGCCACGCCAGCGCCGTGGGACGATTCGACGAGGAGCACCTGTTCTACCTCATGTCCAGGGGCATCGCCGAGGACGTCGCCCGGCGCCTGGTCGTCCGGGGCTTCTTCGGAGAGGTGATCAACCGCATCGGCGTGCCGGAGGTACGTGACCGGATCGCCGAGGCCGTCGAGCTGGAACTGCAGTCCTCCGGGATCTGATCCCAGGCCCCCGAGAGACCACCCCCGAAGACTTCACAAAGATTGCGAGCACACCAATGACCATTCTCGAGATCAAGGGCCTGACCGCCCGCGTCGCGGCCACCGCGGACTCGGCCGAGACCGTCGACATCCTCAAGGGCGTCGACCTGACCATCGAGTCGGGGATGACCCACGCCATCATGGGCCCGAACGGCTCCGGCAAGTCGACCCTCGCCTACGTCATCGCCGGACACCCCAAGTACGAGGTCACCGGCGGTACCGTCACCCTCGACGGGGAGGACGTCCTGTCGATGGAGGTCGACGAGCGCGCCCGCGCCGGTCTGTTCCTGGCCATGCAGTACCCGACCGAGATCCCCGGGGTCTCGACCGCCAACTTCCTGCGCACCGCTGCCACCGCGGTCCGGGGCGAGGCGCCCAAGTTGCGGCACTGGGTCAAGGAGGTCAAGGAGGCAATGTCCGACCTCGACTTCGATCCGGCCTTCTCCGAGCGCAGCGTGAACGAGGGCTTCTCCGGCGGCGAGAAGAAGCGCCACGAGATCCTCCAGCTGGATCTGCTCAAGCCCAAGATCGCCGTGCTCGACGAGACCGACTCCGGTCTCGACGTGGACGCGCTGCGCGTGGTGTCGGACGGCGTCAACCGCTACCGGTCCGAGGAGAACGGCGGAATCCTCCTCATCACGCACTACACCCGCATCCTCCGCTACATCACGCCCGACCGCGTCCACGTCTTCGTGGACGGCCGGATCGCCGCCTCCGGTGGGGCGGAGTTGGCGGACGAGCTCGAGGCCGAGGGGTACGAGAAGTACCTCACGCCCGCGAACGCCTGATCGGACAGCTGGGAGAACATGACCTCGACCCTCGACATCACGGCCGTCCGCTCCGATTTCCCGATCCTGCAGCGGACGGTCCGTGACGGAAAGCCCCTGGTCTACCTGGATTCCGGGGCGACCTCGCAGCGCCCGATCCCGGTACTCGACGCGGAGCGGGACTTCCTGCTGCACTCCAACGCAGCGGTCCACCGGGGCGCACACCAACTGGCCGAGGAGGCGACCGACGCCTACGAGGACGCGCGCGCCGCGATCGCCGGGTTCGTCGGGGCCGATGTGGACGAGCTCGTCTTCACCAAGAACGCCACCGAGGCGCTCAACCTCGTCGCGTTCGCGCTCGGGGACGACCGATTCGGTCCGTACTCCGTGGGCCCGGGTGACGAGGTCGTGATCAGCGAGCTCGAGCACCACGCCAACCTGGTGCCCTGGCAGGAGTTGTGCCGCCGCACCGGCGCCACGTTGAAGTGGTACGGCGTGACCGACGACGGACGCATCGATCTCGAGTCTCTCCGGCTGACCGACGCGGTCAAGGTCGTCGCGCTGACCCATCAGTCCAACGTCACCGGCGCGGTGACCGACGTGGCACGCGTCGTGGAGGCCGCGAAGGCGGTGGGAGCGCTCGTCGTGTTGGACGCGTGCCAGTCGGTCCCGCACATGGCCGTGGACTTCCACGGACTCGGGGTGGACTTCGCCGCGTTCTCCGGACACAAGATGCTCGGCCCCACCGGCATCGGCGTGCTCTACGGTCGTCGGGAGTTGCTCCGGGCCATGCCGCCGGTGCTCACGGGCGGATCGATGATCTCCACCGTGACCATGGAGAAGTCGACCTATGCCGACCCGCCCCAGAGGTTCGAGGCCGGTGTGCCGATGGTGTCGCAGGCCGTGGGCCTCGCCGCCGCGGTGCGCTACCTCGAGGGCGTGGGGATGGAGACGGTCGCCCGGCACGAGGAGTCGCTCACCGCGGCCACCCTCGAGGCCCTCGGCCAGATCCCCGGCATCCGGATCGTCGGTCCCCGCGACATGGTCGCCCGGGGCGGTGCCGTCTCGTTCGTGGTCGACGGTGTCCACGCCCACGACGTGAGCCAGGTCCTGGACGACGACGGCGTCGCGGTACGGGTGGGCCACCACTGTGCGTGGCCGTTGCACCGCCGACTCGGCGTGCAGTCCACGGTCCGGGCCTCGTTCGCGCTGTACAACACCCTCGACGAGGTCGAGGTGCTCGCCCGGTCGCTGCGCCGGGCCCAGGAGTTCTTCGGAGTGGGAGGTGCGCGTTCGTGAAGCTCGAGCAGATGTACCAGGAGGTCATCCTGGACCACTACCGACACCCGCACCACAGCGGCCTGCGGGAGCCCTTCGGGGCCGAGGTGCATCACGTCAACCCGACCTGCGGCGACGAGCTGACGCTGCGGCTGCGGCTCTCCGACGACCGGTCGACGATCGAGGACGTGTCCTACGACGCGCAGGGGTGCTCGATCAGCCAGGCGTCCACCTCGATGATGGCCGACCTCATCGTCGGCCGGACGGTGTCGGAGTCCCTCGAGGCCTACGACGCCTTCCACGAGATGATCTCTTCCCGCGGGAAGCACGAGGGCGACGAGGAGATCCTCGACGACGCCGTCGCCCTGTCCGGGGTGTCCCGCTACCCGGCGCGCGTCAAGTGCGCGCTGCTGGGGTGGATGGCATACAGGGACGCTCTCGGCCGACAGACCGAACAGCATCAGGAGTGAAGTGACATGACCGAGCAGATGACCCCGGCCAACGACCCGTCGGTCGACGACGCGACGTCGGCGGAGGAGAACGCGACCGCGGCGGGCACCGTCTACAACGGTGAGTTCCGCCCCGACCCCAATCGTCCCGAGCAGTCGGAGGAGGACCTGGCGCTGGTCGCCGACCTCGAGGAGGCCATGCGCGACGTGGTCGATCCCGAGCTCGGGATCAACGTGGTGGACCTCGGGCTGGTCTACGACATCTGGGTCCGCCCGGGTGAGACCGAGGGTTCCACCATCGCGCGGGTGGACATGACGCTGACCTCGGCGGCCTGCCCGCTGACCGACGTGATCGAAGACCAGGCGCGCAGCGCTGTGGTGGGTTCCGACCTGGCCAACGACCTCGAGCTCAACTGGGTGTGGATGCCGCCGTGGGGCCCGCAGATGATCACGGACGACGGCCGGGAGCAGCTCCGGGCGATCGGCTTCACGGTCTGACGACCGACGGGACCGCCGCCCCCGGCCTCCCGGGGCCACCGGCGGTTCACCGGGTGTTTACCCTGGGAGCATGGCCCCACCCGCGGATGACATGGTGCCCGGAGCGCCACGAGACCACGAGCGAGGCCCGGTAGAAGCCGGGTACCCCCTGTCCAGGGCGGCCAGGTGGCTCCTGCTGCCCTCGCTTCTCCTCGCGCCGCTGTCCGGGCTTCTGTACGCCGTGGTCCGATCCACCGGGAGCTACGACCGGGATCAGGGATGGAACCTGCTGTGGAGCGCGTTCGACATCGGGGCCGAGGGGAACATCGCGGTCTGGTTCGCGGCCACGATGTGGCTGCTCGTCGGCGCCCTGGCCGCGTTGGCGGCCCTCACCTCTGAGCGGTTCCGGGCGTCGTGGTGGGTGTTCGCCACCGTGGCCGTCATCGCCTCGGCCGACGAGGCGGCACAGCTCCACGAGCGCCTCTTCTACGTGGGTGACCGCGTGGCGTCGGCGCTGCCGGGAGATCTCTACTACAGCTGGGTCATCCCCGGGGCCGCCGTCGCGTTCGTGGTCGCGGCGCTTCTCCTCCGCCTGGTCCTCGCCCTCCGTCCGCGGGTGACGATCGGGCTGATCGGCTCCGCGGTGGTGTTCCTCCTCGGCGCGCTGGTCATCGAGTCCGTCTCCGGCATCGTGGAACGCGACCAGGGGAGATCCGACCTGTATGTGGCGATCATGTACGTCGAGGAGACCTTCGAGCTGGTCGGGGTGGCGTGGGCCGTGATCGCGCTGGCCTCGATGTTCCGCGTGACCCGGAGGTCCGGGGCACTCGCCCTCACCTTCGACGGATTCCCGCCGTCACCGGAAGAGCCGGGGCCGGGACGCCGCGCGTCGGGTTAGCTCGATCGGGCAGTGACGGCGGGGCGGGGGCGCCGCCGGAGCACCGCGGCGATCATCCCCACCTTGCCGCGTACGGGCATGCACACCCACATGTCCCACATCGCCAGCGCCAGCTGGTACGAGGGACTCGCGCCGTCGAGGAACCACTGCTGACGACGGCCGCCGATCCGGCCGAATGCGCCGAACAGTTGCCTCAGGGTCCGGCCGTCGGCGCGCAGGAGAACGCGGAGCCCGATCTTGTGCAGCGCGGTGCTCGCGGGCGACCGGGGTGCCGGGATCGGGAAGCCGGTACCGATGGCGTGCACCGCACCCGGGACCGCCGCCAGCATCGAGGCGACCGAGTACCCCGTCGCCGCGTGTCCGTGACCACCGGCGGTACCGAACGCCTCGATCCGTGGGGCTCCGGACGCGCCCCCGCGGGGCAGGAGCGGGATCCGCACCCGCTCCACCTCGAGCGGTGCGTCGAGGGCCGACCGGGCGACTCCGCGTCGCAGGAGCCTCGATCGCAGCCGGGCCGCGAGGTCGGCGGGGTCCGGTGCGGGCAGCCCCGCGAGACACGTCTCCTCGAGGAGGACCCGGCCTGCGCCCAGGGGGATCGCGTACAGGAAGCTCGGGCCGAGCTCGTCGTCGTCGTGATCCGTCCGCCAGTCCATGAACAGCGCCGGGTCACCACCGAGGGCGGGGGCCGCGTCCACCGCATCCAGGACGATCCCGTAGGCGGTCTGGAGCGGCCCGGGATTGGCGGGGCCGCCGGCGCCGCGGCAGTCCACCACCCGGTGCGCCCGGGCGGTCAATGCGACCAACGCGGCATCGTCGACGGCCGTGGTCTCCACCGTCACGCCGGCCCCGAGAGGCAGTGCCTCGCGCAGGGAGTCGTTGTCGAGCACGCTGTAGGCCCGGTCCACCACGGCCCGGTCGGGGGAGTAGTGGACCGGCGCGTGGACGGAGTGCGCCAGGACGTCGACACCGCACGCCGCCACCGAGAGCCACGGGGGGAGCTGGTCGGCCCACAGGGAGAGCGTCTGGCGCCACGGCGCGTCCGGCTGCGGATCGATCGCGAGCACGCTCAGGCCCGCGGCGGCGCAGCGGGAGGCGAGCGCGCGGCCGGCCGGTCCCAGACCGACGACAGCGACGTCGTACAGCGCAGCCCCCGTAGCATCCATCACGACAGACAGTACCGCCGACGAGAGGGCATAGACGTGCCGGGAGCGTTCTACCACCAGGTCGCCGAGGGCCGATTCGAGTCCTCGCCGTTGACGGCCGGTCCGTGGTCACCGGACTCACAGCACGCCGGCCCGCCCAGCGCGCTGCTGGTGCGGGCCATGGAGCGGTTCGAGCGGCGGCCCGGGGTGCGGCTGTCGCGGGTCTCGGTCGACGTTCTCGGCCCGGTACCCGTGGCGGACCTGGAGATCGAGGTGCGCACCGTCCGGCCCGGCCGCAGTGTGGAGCTGCTCGAGGCCACCGCCTCCGCAGGCGGGCGGCCCGCCCTGGTGGCCCGCGGGTGGCGGATGCGGTCGACTCCCGAGGACTTCCCCGTGCACGGCGACCACACCGGTCCCGAGGTACCGGACGCGCCGCGCGAACGGGGGGCGATGATGTCCTTCGCGTACGCGGACGGATACCTGTCCGTGGTGGACTTCTCCTTCGACCACGGCGACGGCGACTCCCTCGGGCCGGCCCGCGCGTGGGGACGGAGCCGGCTCGACCTGGTCGACGGCGAGTCGATGACCGGGTGGCAGCACACGATCCTGGTGGCGGATTCGGCGAGCGGGATCTCCCTGGCCACCGACCCGCTCACGCATCCGGCGGTCAACTGCGACCTGGTGGTCTCCCTGCACCGGGAACCGGAGCCGGGGTGGGTGCATCTGGACTCCGAGACGGTGGGCGGCCCCGGTCGCGGCGTCATCACCGACACGCTCCTGTCCGACGACCGGGGACGGATCGGCCGCAGCGTCCAGAACCTGTACGGGCGCAGGGTCGGTTGAGGGCAGGGCCGGTTGAGGGCGCGGTCGGGTGACGGGCGGACCCGGGCCGAGCGGAGACCCAGGTCACCGGACTCGTCCCGCGTGTCGCACCGCAGGTAGAGTGGCTGGTCGGCCCGATTCCCCCCGATAGCAGACGAGGTACCCGCGCACGTGATCACCATCGACGACCTGGAGGTGCGCGCCGGCGTGCGCACCCTGCTCCACATGGACGGGTCCTCGCTGCGGGTCCAGCCCGGCGACCGGATCGGCCTGGTGGGACGGAACGGCGCGGGTAAGACGACGACGATGAGGATCCTCGCCGGCGAGGGTGAGCCCTACGCGGGCAAGATCATCCGGACCAGCGAGCTGGGGTATCTGCCGCAGGACCCGCGCGAGGGCAACATGGATCAGCTCGCGCGCAGCCGGGTCCTGTCGGCCCGCGGGCTGGACGTGCTCATGGCCGACATGACCGCTGCCCAGGAGCAGATGGTCTCCGCCCCGGACGACAAGGCCATGGACAAGGCCGTGCGTAAGTACGGGCGCCTCGAGGACGAGTTCTCCGCGCGGGGTGGGTACGAGGCCGAGAGCGAGGCCGCCCGCATCTGCAACAGCCTGGGGCTGGAGGACCGGATCCTCACCCAGAATCTGGGCACCCTGTCCGGCGGTCAGCGCCGCCGCGTGGAGCTGGCGCGGATCCTGTTCGCCGCCTCCGACGGTGCGGGCAAGTCGCAGACCATGCTGCTGCTGGACGAGCCGACCAACCACCTCGACGCCGACTCGATCACCTGGCTGCGCTCCTTCCTGGAGAAGCACGAGGGCGGACTGATCATCATCTCCCACGACGTGGAGCTGCTCGAGGCCGTGGTGAACAAGGTGTGGTTCCTCGACGCGGTGCGCGGGGAGATCGACGCCTACAACATGGGGTGGCAGAAGTACCTCGACGCCCGCGCCACGGACGAGGCCCGGCGCCGCCGCGAGCGCGCGAACGCCGAGAAGAAGGCCTCCGCCCTCAAGCAGCAGGCCGCCAAGCTCGGCGCCAAGGCCACCAAGGCCGCCTCGGCCAAGCAGATGATCCGCCGCGCCGAGACCATGCTCAACGAGCTCGACGAGGTGCGCGTGGCCGACAAGGTCGCGCACATCAAGTTCCCCACTCCCGCGGCCTGCGGCAAGACGCCGCTGTTCGCCAAGGGGCTCACCAAGATGTACGGCTCGCTCGAAGTGTTCGCCGGAGTCGACCTGGCGATCGACAAGGGCAGCCGCGTGGTGGTGTTGGGGTACAACGGTGCCGGCAAGACGACGCTGCTCAAACTGCTCGCCGGTGTGGAACGCACCGACGGCGAGGGCGGCGTCGTCTCCGGGCACGGGCTCAAGATCGGCTACTTCGCCCAGGAGCACGACACCCTCGACATGGACGCGACCGTGTGGGAGAACATCCGCCACGCCGCCCCGGACGCGGGGGAGCAGGACCTGCGCGGGTTGCTGGGCGCGTTCATGTTCACCGGCCCGCAGCTCGACCAGCCGACCGGCACCCTGTCCGGCGGTGAGCGAACCCGCCTCGCGCTGGCGGGGCTCGTGTCCTCGGCAGCCAACGTGCTGCTGCTCGACGAACCGACCAACAACCTCGACCCGATCTCACGCGAGCAGGTGCTCGACGCGCTCCGGTCCTATGAGGGCGCGGTCGTCCTGGTCACCCACGACCCCGGCGCCGTGGAAGCGCTGGAGCCGGAGCGGGTCATCATCCTGCCCGACGGTACCGAGGACCTGTGGAGCCAGGAGTACATGGAGATCGTCGAGCTCGCGTGAGTTCGAACACGCGGGTTCGACGTCGCCCGACGGGACCATCTGATAGACATTTCCCATGTCGACCGGAATGTTCAATGCAAATGACCAGCCGATTATCGAGCTGCTCAGCCCACATTCCACAGTCAGGTACGTGATCCCAAAGTACCAACGCGAGTACTCATGGGGAAAGAACCAGTGGGATGAGCTGTTCGACGACATCTACGAGTCTGAAAGTACCCAGGGACATTTCCTTGGCACCATCATCAGTCTCGCGAGATTATCCGGCGACGTCAATGAGCACGTCTTCGAACTCATCGACGGGCAGCAACGGATAACCTCCCTATCCGTTCTGCTTGCGACTCTCTACGCGATCCTTCGAGACAACAAGGCCGACCTCGACGATGATCAGCTAGCCGACTTCGTAGGACTCAAGAAGCAACTCGTGTCCTCCAAGGACGGGTTCCCAAGGCTACATCTCCAAGATCAGAACACCAACAATGATGACTACCGTTATCTTCTTCATTCTATTGGATTGATACCGGCAGCACCCAAGCCGGTAAATCATGGCAACAGGAGAATAGCGCTGGCTTTCGGACATTTTCGCAGGCGCGTCGATGCAATAACGAGGGACCTCACTGGTCCGGCAATTCTGGACGAGGTTTTCGCCCTTCTTAAGAAGATCAACCAATCAGTTATTGTCAACATTACTGTCCACAGCCATGCCAACGCTTTCCGACTCTTCGAGTCATTAAATAACAGAGGAATGCCGCTCACTCCGGTGGATATTCTAAAGAACACCGTACTGTCGGAGACTACTAGGGCGGGCAATTCAACTGACCTAGCCTTCGAGAAGTGGCAGCTCCTCCTCGGGTCACTAGGGGATAGCTATTCAACCCAGGAGCGCTTTTTCCGCCAGTATTACAACGCGTTTCGAAGCACCTTGGCGGGCAGTGACTCCTCACGCATCGCCACCCGGTCCAACCTTGTGGACCTGCACGAAAAGCTCATCAGCGTGAACGTGGGACGGTATATCGATCAGATAACGGCCGCCGGCGAGAAGTATTCCGTAATCCTTGGGCACACGAAAAACTCCCCATACGGGCCTGATCTTGACAAAGAACTCGAGTCCTTAAGACGCGCACAGGGCGCCGCTTCCTACATGCTCCTGTTACAACTTATGGCAAGACAAGATGACCTCGTTGTCTCCTCGAGAACTTTGACTGGGGTGACTCGATTGCTGACGTCGTTTTTCGTGCGGCGCAACATTACCAACACTCCACCAACCCACCGTATCGACCGCATGTTTATGGAGATCATAGAATCAAGCAAGAGTGCTCCAGAAGAACAGATTGAAGCCTTTATTCGGTCGAGGCTCGTAGCGGAGTCCGCCAGCGAGGCCGAGTTTTCAGCGGCATTGCGTGGTCCAATATACGAAGATAACGTAGATATGTTGAGATTCATTTTCGCATCTCTGGAAGCAGATCACTTCACCAAGGAAAACGAAGCAAATTTCTGGTCGAGGACCAGCAACAGGTATGACTGGACTATCGAACACATTCTGCCTCAATCCGACAACCTCGCGGGCGAGTGGGTTCGAGATCTAGGCGGCACTGGGGATGATGCGGCAGAACGAGCGCGGGAGGTTCAGGCCGAACTCGTTCACCGTATTGGCAACCTCACGTTCACCCGATACAACAGCAACTTGACGAACTGGGCGTTCACCAGGAAGCGCGACGCGATAGATGCGAAGGGCAACTACATCGGATTCAAGAATGGTCGATGGCTGAACAAATCCGTCGTGTCAGCTGACAGTTGGACGGCTCAGAAGATCAACGAACGCACTGAGATGCTCGTCTCGATGACAATGGAGAAGTTCGCCTTCTGACCTGACTTCCACAAGTTGACGCTGTTCTAGGGATCGGGATTGCGGTTTTCGCTGGTAGGGCGAGTTCGGGGCTGGCGTTTGTGACACTAAACGGCCCGGTAGCTTGGACGTGTGGGGCTGAAATTTCGGAAGGTGCCGACGGGGTCGGGGGCCACGGGCGTGCAGTTGGTCGAGTGGGTAAGCGGCCGGCTGGTGGTGCGCGAGCACCTCGGTTCGGCTCACACCCCCGGCGAGTTGGCGGCGTTGATCGAGGTCGCCAAGCAGCGCATCCAGGGCGATCAGCAGGCGTTAGACCTGGAGTTGAGCGAGCGCGGCGCCGCGGTGATCGACGTGCCGGCAGCGACAGCCGCGCGGATCCAGCAGTCCACGGCGCGGATCCTGTGGCAAGGATTGACCGGTACGTACTCTAGGCTCGGCTTCGACGTGGTGGGCGATACGGTGTTCCGCGACCTGGTGCTGTGCCGTGCGGTGGAGCCGACCAGCAAGTTGGACTCGGTTCGGGTCCTGGGCGAACTGGGGACGAAACCACCGCACGTCAACACGCTCTACAACTGTCTACAGCGAGTGGTCGGCCGGGACTACCGCGCGCTGATCGCCACCGCCTGCTGGGCCCACGTCAACCGCGCCGGGGGCCCCGGTGTCGCGTTGGTGCTCTACGACTTGACCACCTTGTACTTCGAGGCAGAAAAAGAAGATGACCTGCGCAAAGTCGGTATGAGTAAAGAGCGCAAGGTCGACCCGC
>NZ_BAAAQG010000001.1:0-2898 GCF_039531545.1 Dietzia cercidiphylli | reverse complement strand
ACAACTTCACACGAGAGCCCCCGGATCGCATCACGCGACCCGGGGGCTCTCGTCATACCACCCCACCCACGTGCGTGGCAGGCTGCAGGCGAGCTTGCAGGCCTGCGGACGAGGACCGGGCCCGTCTCCGGCTCGGGTGACCGGCGGACCGGAGGGAGTCGGCCTCGGGTTCGGACTGGCTGGCGTGGTCGGGGCCGCCGTGGTCTCGGATCTGGAGGATGAGAGAGGTGCCGACGGGGTGGACAAGCGACTGAATCGGCTCACCCTCGAGCGTCGGCAGGTGTGGATCTATGTCGCGGCCATCGCCGCGGGTCTCGCATCGGGGAGCGCCATCCCGGCGACGGCGTCGATGGCCGAGGTGCTGCTGTGGCCGGTTCTCGCCCTGTTGCTCTATGCCACGTTCCTCCAGGTGCCGGTGCTGCACCTGATCTCCGCCTCGCGCGACCTCCGGTTCTCCGGAGTGGTCCTGTTGGGCAACTTCGTACTCATGCCCCTGATCGTGTGGGCGATGGTGTCTCTCCTTCCCGCCGACCCCGCGATCCGTCTGGGCGTGTTGCTGGTGTTGCTCGTGCCGTGCACCGACTGGTTCATCGCCTTCACCCAGCTCGCCGGCGGGGATGTGCCCCGGGCCGCCGCGGTGACCCCCGTCAACCTTGTTCTACAGCTGCTCCTGCTTCCTCTTTATCTGCTGCTCATGGCGCGGGAGGAGGTCACAGGGTTGATCACGCTCAACGTGGTCGCGCCGGCGCTGCTGATCGTCGCCGTGCCCCTGATCGCGTCGACGCTCACGCAGTGGTGGGTCGATGCCCGCCCGGGGCGTCTTGTGGTGCGTGATCGATGGGCCTGGGCACCGGTTCCGCTGCTCGCTGGTGTCGTGTTTCTCGTCGCCACGGCTCAGGTGGATACCGTGCTCGGTGCGCTGAACGTTCTCCCGGTCGTCGTCCCGGTCTTCGTGGCGTTCCTGCTCGCGGCCGCGCTCACCGCCAAGGCTCTGGCGGTCTCGTTCTCTCTCCCGCCCCGACAGGCCCGGACACTCGCCTTCGGACTCGGGACCCGGAATTCGTTTGTCGTCCTTCCGCTGGCGCTCGCACTGCCTGAGGGGTTCGAGGTGGCGGCAGTGGTGATCGTGGCACAGACCCTGGTCGAGCTCCTCGGCATGATCGCCTTCCTCTGGCTGATTCCGGTGGTCTTCAGGACCGACCAGCGGTCCGCCGACGGGGGACTGTGAGGACCACCGTGTCGACGGGTCCCGGGGCGGCGGATGTGGCCACCGCACCTATCTGCGCTCGGCTGGTGCGAGGGCGGAGCGACGGTTGTCCACGGTGGTGCCGGCACACTCCACCGAGAGCCTGCTGCGTGTGTCACACGATGGCGTCGAGGGCGTGGGGCAGCGTCGTGACTCCGTCGGTCGCGAGGAAGTGGCCCGCTCCCGGGACGACCTGAGCCGACGTGCCGAGAAGACCGGCCAGGCGGTCTGTGAGGTCGACAGGAACATGATCGTCGTCGTCGGAACGCAAGATGGTGAGCGACCCGGCCCTCTCTCGGATCCCGGACAGGTCCACGCCGTCACCGATGAAGTCGTCCAGTTCGGGTAGCCCCGGCAACGGGTCGACGAATCCCGAGACGAGCACGAGACCGCCCACCTCCCACGGTCCCGTCAGGGAGGCGAGGTGGCGCAGAACGGTGAGGCAACCGAGGCTGTGGGCGACCACGATCGTGTCTCTCCCCGGGATACCGAGCTCTTCTGCGGCGGTAGCCGCCCACCGGTCCGGAGATGGGGACGTGGACTCCGGCAAGGCGGGTACTCGTGTGGGGACCCCCGCGTGTTCGAGCTGTTCTGCGAGCCACCCGAACCAATGGTCCGCGGGCGTCGCACCGTACCCGTGGAAGATCACGGCCTGGGTGGTTCTTACCGACGTCATGCCACCGAACGGCAGACCGTGCCGCAAGGGAGGGTGAGTACAGCCCTGGCGGCCTGGGTGTCGTTCCACTCCTCCGCACCGGCTCGCGGCCGGGGATCACCGAGGGGAGTGTCCGACCGTTGCTCGGGTTCAGTCCGAGCGCGGGGCAGTTGCTCACCTGCTCGCGTTGATGCATCAGTGTGCTGCCGGGTTCGGTGTCCGGCGGGCACCGGAGACCGGGCCGTGATGCTCGGACCTGACTTCCACAAGTTGACGCTGTTCTAGGGATCCGGATTCCGGTTTGCACTGGTAGGGCGAGTTCTGCGCTGGCGTTTGTGACACTAAACGGCCCGGTAGGTTGGGCCTGTGGGGCTGAAATTTCGGAAGGTGCCGACGGGTTCGGGGGCCACGGGCGTGCAGTTGGTCGAGTGGGTCAGCGGCCGGCTGGTGGTGCGCGAGCACCTGGGCTCGGCTCACACCCCCGGCGAGTTGGCGGCATTGATCGAGGTCGCCAAGCAGCGCATTCAGGGCGATCAGCAGGCGTTTGACCTGGAGTTGAGCGAGCGCGGCGCCGCGGTGATCGACGTGCCGGCAGCGACAGCCGCGCGGATCCAGCAGTCCACGGCGCGGATCTTGTGGCAAGGATTGACCGGTACGTACTCCAGGCTCGGCTTCGACGTGGTTGGCGATTCAGTGTTCCGCGACCTGGTGCTGTGCCGTGTGGTGGAGCCGACCAGCAAGTTGGACTCGGTTCGGGTCCTGGGCGAATCGGGGACGAAACCACCGCACGTCAACACGCTCTACAACTGTCTACAGCGAGTGGTCGGCCGGGACTACCGCGCGCTGATCGCCACCGCCTGCTGGGCCCACGTCAACCGCGCCGGGGGCCCCGGTGTGGCGTTGGTGCTCTACGACTTGACCACGTTGTATTTCGAGGCAGAAAAAGAAGATGACCTGCGCAAAGTCGGTATGAGTAAAGAGCGCAAGGTCGACCCGC